>CAYNEO010000031.1:0-41268 GCA_964396245.1 uncultured Ignavibacteriales bacterium | reverse complement strand
GGTAAGACACCAGCCTTTGGAGCTGGCATTCCCAGGTTCGAATCCTGGCGCCCCAGTAAATGGTGAGTGGATGGACTGTGCGACGGCCCACCCGGGCTGTCGCACTTGTGTCAACATCAAAGGGTAGACTGATGATAGTTCGCGATGAAATTCGGTTGGTGACTGGAAATGCTAATATCGGACTGGCCAAAGAGATTGGTGCCTATGTCGGCGTCGATCTTACCGACTGCAACGTGTCACGGTTTTCGGACGGAGAAGTTTTCGTCCAGATAAACGAGAATATTCGCGGCGCCGACCTGTTCATTATTCAGCCGACAAATCCGCCGGCCGAAAATCTCATGGAATTGTTGATGCTCATCGAAGCCTCACGGCGCGCTTCGGCGATGCGGATCACGGCGGTCATTCCGTATTACGGATACGCGCGCCAGGACCGCAAGGACAAGCCGCGTGTTTCCATAACGGCAAAACTGATCGCCAACCTCATAACGACTGCCGGCGCCGACAGAATCATGACGATGGATTTACATGCGAGCCAGATCCAGGGATTTTTCGATCTGCCACACGATCACCTGTATTCGGCAGTCATATTCAACGAATTCGTCCGGAAATTGAACCTCGAACATCTGACGGTTGTTTCACCCGATGTCGGTTCGATCAAACTGGCCCGGGCTACCGCCAGCGCTCTCGATGCGGAGCTTGCCATTGTCGACAAGCGACGTCCGCGGGCAAACCAGTCGGAGGTTATGAACATTATCGGGCAGGTGAAAGACCGTAATGTGCTGATCCGCGATGACATGGTAGATACGGCGGGTACGTTGTGCAACGCCGCCAGGGCAGTTAAAAACAAGGGCGCCAAAGAGATATATGCGGCCTGTACGCACGGGGTGCTCTCCGGAAACGCCATCGAACGAATCGAGGACTCGCCGATCAAGAAAATGATTATCTCGGATTCGATTGATCAGTCAAAAAAACAGTTGACAGATAAATTTGAAATATTAACCTGTTCCGAGCTTATTGGCGAGGCCATTAAGCGAATATTCGACGAGGACTCGGTATCGTCGTTGTTTGAGGACAAAGTCTCTACATTATAACTACTTACCGACTCCGCTCCCCTATTTTGGAGGTTTACGACAGAAGATGAAAGAAGTAGCAATCAGCGCAACGGCACGGCAGGATCGCGGAAAAGGTCCCGCCCGACGGGCTCGCCGTGAGGGCAGAATACCGGCGGTGGTGTACGGGCCGGAGATTGAGCCGATGTCGTTGGAGATAGATGAAAAAGATCTTCGGGTTGCCCTGAAGGCGGCTCGCGGCGGCGGCGCATCGATATTCAATCTCGATGTCAACGGCCAGCAAAACAAAGTCGTCTTGCGAGAGATCCAGCGTGACCCCGTGACGAGCAAAGTCGTTCATGTCGATTTCCACGCCATTTCGATGAACAAGCCGATTCACATCTCGATACCGATTCATTTCAAGGGATTGCCGCGTGGCGTGAAGACCGATGGCGGAATCATGCAGACAACTTTGCGTGAGATAGAAATATCCTGCCTGCCATCGGATATTCCCGAAGACGTCATGGTCGATGTATCCGATCTGGGTATCGGCGATTCCGTGCACGTCGAAGATATCGACATCCCGAATGTTCGGGTACTCGAAGAGGGCCACCGGACAGTCGTCGTTATTTCGGCGCCGACAGTTGTCAAGGCGGCAACGGTAGCAGCCGAGGGCGAGGAAGCCGCAGAGGCTGTCGCAGAAGGCGAAGAGGCCGAGGGCGAAGCCGAAAAGAAAGAAGAAGGCGAAGAGGAGAAGAAAGAGAAGTAGTCTCCCCGAAGTACCCTCTTTTCAAGATAGAAACCGTCGCATCGCGGCGGTTTTTTTTATGTCCCGATGTTCACATCATGTTGTCGGGATCGACATCGACAATCGCTTTTACCGATGCGGGCAGTCTGAAGTGCGGCTCCTCGGCTTCCCATTCACTTAACAAAGTAACGAGTTTCTGCATCTGCCTGGTCTTGGCGAACAGATGTCGACGAAAACGACCCTTGAGGTACGAGAGAGGGCATGGTACCGGTCCAAGCAGCTGGATTTTCACCCCCGCGGATCGAGCCTTTGCCGCAAGAGCCTCCCGAAATTTCATGGCGTGACCTTCAACCAGGTTCTCCTCTTTCCCCGAAATCACGAAATTGACCAGCCGCACAAAAGGAGGATAAAGGAACGACTCCCGGAGGGCAATTTCGCGATTGTAGAACGAGACATAATCCTGCCGTGCGGCATCATCGATAAGCTCCAATTCCGGATAATAGGTCTGGATCAGCACCTCTCCCCTGTCGTGTGTTCTACCCGAGCGTCCCGCCACCTGAAGCAGGCGCGCGAAGGTCTTCTCCCCGGCGCGAAAATCCGGAAGGTCGAGCTCCATATCGGCTGCCAGAACACCCACCAGCGACACACCGGGAAGATCGAGCCCCTTGGTTACCATCTGGGTGCCCAGTAACAGGTCATACTTTCGTTCGGCAAATTCCCTGAGAAGCTGATAGGCATTCCTGCGTCCTGAGGCGGTGTCCGAGTCAAACCGAACGGCTCGTGCCGTCGGAAACAGGCGCGGGATGTTCTCTTCGACCTTCTGCGTTCCCGCTCCAAGAAAGAGAAAATGGGCTGATCCGCACTCGCGGCAGACTTCGTAGTTGTACTTGACGTAGCCGCAGTAGTGGCACGAGAGCTTATGACCGCTCTTGTGATATGTCAATTTCACGTTGCAGTGCGGGCAGGTCGGGACATGGCCGCAGTCACCGCACTTGATGAAGGGCGAGTACCCGCGACGGTTCAGGTACAGGATGACCTGCTCTCCCTGCTCCAGTTTCGAAGCTACTTCCTGCTTGAGAGGCAGCGAGACAAAGGGCAGGTCGCCGCCAATTCGCTGGGTCCTCATATCCACGACACGCACTCGCGGGAGGGTTGCCTCTCCGGGGCGTTCATCGAGCGTGAGGAGCTGATATCGGCCGGTAACAGCGTGGTGATAGGTTTCCACCGAAGGCGTGGCCGTCCCGAGTATGACGGGAGTATTATTTAATCTTGCTCGCATAATGGCGCTATCACGGCCATGGAAACGGGGCGACGGATCATCCTGCTTGTATGAGCTGTCGTGCTCCTCATCTACCACTATCAGCCCGAGCTTTTCGAGAGGGGCAAACAGCGCCGATCTTGGTCCGACCACAATCCGATATTTGCCGGATCGTATCCCCTGCCAGCTCTCGAGTCGCTCGCGGTCGGTCATGGCCGAATGCACAACCGTCACGAGGTCACCGAAAAATCCGCGAAAGTAGGCCAGCAAAATGCCAGAGAGGGAGATTTCCGGCGTGAGAATCAGGGCCGTCCGATTTCGCCCCAGCACTTCACGAACCAGGTGGCAATAGACAAGAGTCTTGCCGGAACCGGTGATACCATGCAACAGAAAAGTGCGAAAACCTCCTGCAAGCTCGTTAAGTACAGGCTCAAATACCTCACGTTGTGCGGCTGTCAGTTCCAGCTTGTCCACATCCGGACGACCTTCCACAAAATCCTGCACTCCGGCGGCGCGATCATCAAGAACCGGCTGAAGTAATCCGTGAGATACTGCCTTGCGAATATAGTGGTCGCTCCACCCGAGCGACTTCATTTCGGCCCGACTCTTCGCGCCCTCAAATAGTTCCGGCGGCGTCTTCGACCTGAAAAAGTCCGGGCTCAGGTGGGCCGGATCGCACGTGTAGCCGGTGATGATCGTCTGCCGCTTCGGTATTCGACCCGACAGCCGTTCGGATATCACTCCGGCTTCGAGCAGTCGATGGAGTATACCGCGATGATTTCGCCTGATATCGTCGACCACGCTTTTTGATAGCAAGCGACCATTGCGGGCGGCAGTCCGAATCGAATCAGGGATCAGCTCTGAATCCGGCTGCCGCCATACGAATTTCGTTTTGCTTCGAGTGCGTACAGGCGCCGGTAAGGCGGCGGTAAGGCAGTCCGCCGGATTGGCAAAGTAATAGTCCGCCATCCAAATACAAAGACGGAACAGCTCGGGAGAGAAATAGCTGATGTCGTCGATCACGTCGATTATATCGCGCACCTCTACATTTTTCGGCGGTTCGCCGGGACCAAGATAGAAGCCCGTCTTCCGAGAGCGACCAAAGGGCACCCTCACTCGCTGCCCCTGGGTCAGGGTGTCGATACTTTCAGTGAGTCGGTAGCAGAAGGTGCGTCTCAGGGGACCCGGGACGGCAATGATGGCGTATCGCGTTATCGGCATGACTTAATATAAAAAGGCAGGCTTACGCCTGCCTTCACTTTTTGCAGAATGATCGCTTTTGGATCATCCTTCTTTAAGCTTGGTCTGCGCTTTTTTTTCGTTCTCGGTTTCGCCGAGCTGATGGTACAGCGCCTCGAGGCTTTCCCATATCGGCTTATTGTTGGGCTCGATTTCCACGACTTTTTCGTAGGCCCTGGCCGCCTTTTCCCACTGCCTGGTCTTGACGTAGCTGTCACCCAACGAAGTCCAGTTATCGGCATTGCCAGGCTGTATCTCGGTCAGCTTCTTGAATGCCGGGATGGCACACTCGTAGTCTTCGGTCACGTAGCAGACGACTCCGAGTTCTTCGGCGACAAACTGGTCGTCCGGCGCTACCTCGAACGCCTTTCTGAAAAAGACCTTGGCGGAGTCAAAAGCCATGTCGCGTTTTTTGGTGAACTGTCTGGCGGCAGCAGTATCCCCGGCTTTCGACTCGGTTTTCATGGAATCCATGTACTCGAGAGCCATCTGGTTGTAGAATTTGCCCATGCCGGTGAGGGCATCGACATTAGCCGAGTCAAGATCGTACATCTTCCGGTAAATGACGACAGCCGAGTCATACTTCCCGCAACGATTGTACACGGCGGCCAGATTAAACATATTGGAGATATCCGTCGGCGCCAGGTCGAGATACTGTCTCAGGAACGGAATGGACTCGCAGTATTTGCCGCCATTGAGGTAATCGTACGCAATCTGTATCAGAATCTGGCTCTTCGATGTCTCGTCGGTGGTGTAGTCCAGCGCCTTCTGAAGCATTTCCGAGGATTTATCCAATTCGCCACGCTGCCCGTAGATAGTGGCAATCGCGAAATACGGTTTATAATCGGATGAATCGAGCAGGAGTGTCAGGCTCATATAGTCGATGACCGAATCCTGCGCCGCCTCGAGCTTCTTGTCATAAAACGCCTGCGTCGCCGAGTCCATCTGCTCGCTCATATCCTGCTTGATCACTTTGATATCATCGAGATGCTTCACACCCGCATTATAGAACTCGCGCCAGTATTTGACCGCAGTAGAGTCGGTCTTGGGGAGGAATTCATCGCCTTTTTCACAATTCTTACGGTATTTCTTCTTAATCTCCTCGTTGCTGCAGGCCTGCTTGAGGCTGTCGGCGTACGCAGCGAATTCCGCGACGTATTCACTTTTCTTGTCAAGTTCCGCGGTCTTGTCTATGAAGTCGACATAAATCATCGACTTCCAAAAGTACGTTTCAGGAATCGGCCCGTAATAGTGCGTGAGAGAGTCAAGGTAATCGAGGGCTTCCTGATAGCGCTCGGGGTCTCCGGAGAGAATATCGATTTTAGCGGTGCGGATATATACATCCATCGGCATCTTCTGTGCTTTGGCAACGCCGCCGAGCAGGATCGCAACTCCGACACACATGAACAATATTCGTACAGACTTCACAACTATCCTCCTGGGTAGTTCGTTACAGCATTCACAAACGTTTGCCAATCTAACGGTTGCCGTAAAGGTTGTCAAGGATCAAAGGATCAGGGCCTCAGCGCTGAGTAAATCTGACAGTGAATGAAACTGTCGACGTACCATCGGCTTCCACGGGCACTTCAAACAGCACCGTGTTGGCGTCTTTCTTGGTATACTCCTGGCTGGACTGCGTAATATCCCAGAACCCGTACAGCATCTTTTCCACATTGACGGTGACGGCCTCATCTTTGTGGTTACGTAATTCTATTTCATATTCCTGATCTTCGACCTTGGTCGAGATTTTCGTGCGATTAACAAGGCGCTCCTCAGCCACGATGTCAAAAGCGTTCCCTACCTTGATATCGAGTTTTTCATCTTTGGGCGTGTGATTGATCTGGTCTTCGCCGAGGAGGATCAGCGAGCCGTCGGCGTCCGCCTTAAACATTCGAATTCGGCCGGCCGGCAGCGGCATGCCCAGGCCGGCGTCCTCTGAGTTCTTGAACGTGATGGCAACCTCGACGTTATTTGACCCCTGGCCCGAACGATAGAGATAGACTTTCTTGACCGGCGTACTGGCCGGCTCGAACAGCGAGATTTGTTTGATTTCGTTGTTCGCGATAGTCGATGCGCGTGGCAGCGTGTACATGTGATATTCGAAAAAGGCTTTTTCTTCAAAGCCTGCCGCCATATCCGCTTCGTAGACGCCCGCTCCCTTGGCCAGCCTGTATTCCGGCTGGCGGGCCCGACCTATCTCGCCCGCGATCAATCGGAGTTTCGCGTCCTTGTAGGTCTTGCCGGATTGGTTGGTTATCGATGACCAGCCGGACAGGTCGAGATTTTTCTCCTCTGAGTCCAGCACTCCCACGTATTCGGCGTTCCAGTTCAGCCCGGATGTCTGATAACTCACCCGACTGTCGAATGTGCCGGAGGCACTGGAGTTGTAGAGCCAGAAAAGGGTTGGCCGGGTAATCAGGCCCTCCGGCAGCGACGGGAAGTTGACTTCGGCAATATTATTGAGCAGGACTATCTTGATCTGCCCGGAGTCATCCCGGAGAGTCGCCGAACCGCCGCTGATTGCCAGAAGCGTACCCGAGAAGATATTTCCGTCCTTGTCAACGAGCTCGATGCCCTTGTCGATATACTTCTGGTAAATCTTGTCGGGGCTCACGAGGTCGAAGGCATAATTCTGCTCCAGGATCGTGACCGAAGCCTGTTTCGAGAGCACATCGAATCGAACGGAGGCGGCATCAATTTGAGAGGGGACGTCGGTAAACGCGAGTCGATTGACGCCTTCCTGGAAATCGAGACTTCGTGTCTCACTGACAACGCCGAGATTGCTGTTGTACACGGTAACAGCAATATCGTCGGCCATTGTCGCCGCCGGGATAAGCAGCAATGCGGCAGCTATCGCTTTAGTTGACACTGACATGGCTCTTCTCCTTATACACTACTATTCACGGGCAATTCCTGATTTCTCCAGTATTCGCCGTCGGGTGAGCGGCCTGTTAATAGCAATATCAGCTCACCCGCCAGAATCTTCCCAAAAAATAACTAAGCTGTTGTCGGGGTGAAACTTTCGATAGTTGACTGTATTCGCGCGGCAACCTCCTCAGACGGCGGATTGAGCTCTTCGGTGGTGAAATGTCCCGCGACCGGGTCGATTCTTTCAAAGATCTGAAAGTACAGACTGTATATCATCTCATAACTGAGCTGATAGCGGGGGTCCAGAAGAGGCTTGATTTCGTCCATTCGTGCCCGCGCCTTCAGCCGATAGTAGTCTGCAATTGACTTGTAGGCAGTCATCAAGTCCCGGACCGCCGAATCAACCCGACCATCTTCAGCCGCCTTGCGGAGCAAAGCCGCGTCAACATGGCAGCGAAGCAACAGGTTGTCGGCGAAATAATTCAGGTTGTTCAACTGGTCTTTCTGAAAATCACGGATGACATGGACAAAGTATGAAAAGAGCGCGAGTGGTCTGGCCGCATAGCGAATATCATATTCTGGTGGCCGGAAGGCGTCGCCCGAATTCGCCAGACCGCAGAGATGCATAAAAACTGACGCGGGCGCTATGGCGGCTCCCTCCGTGTAGCGGACAAACTGCAGCAGGGTCGGAAAACCGTCGTGCTTCAGGTCATAGATCATTGCCGCGACCAGCCGTTCCCATGGCCATAATGGAATAGCAAACCGTTCCATGGTTCCAAGGAACTCCCGGTGAAAATCATCAGAACCGCTGCCGCTTCTCACCGTTTTCAGCCAGCTCCTGAGCGCTCTCGTGAAGTCGTCCAGTTCGGCGGCAGAGATCGGCTGGTTCTGCTCCTTGCGATGATCGACCAGGTCATCGATACGCCTCATGGAACGGTAACAGACCTTGAACGCTTGGTACCGGTCTTCATCCCACAGCCGTGCGGCGATATCCAGGATCGGGTTGGTGAGAATGCGGCTGAAGTCTATGTCCCGGGCAAAATCAAGCTGTAAATGGTTATTCAGCATCATAACGGTTGAATGGCAATATATGGAAGGTCGGCCCGGGAGAAAAGCGATTTCGCGGCTCGGAATGAATGGCTCGTTGAGTTAGCCCTGCGACGGATGCGGCAAAACGACGGCGGCCGAATACATGCTGTATTCGGCCGCTCGTTACCGCAGATTCTTCACGGTATATCAGTCGCCCTGCCTATTGACAGGTGGCGGTTTCATTATAACTGATGTATACGTGATCGATCAACCTGGTGATGTCAGCCAGGTCGACGTCCCCGTCGACGTCGCCGTTAGTATTACCGTTTTCCTCACAACAGAGAGACTTATGGCTAATGTAAATACGGTCAACCAGTCGGGTAATATCGGCTAGGTTGCGATCTCCGTCGGCATCGCAGTCGACATTCCCCGTGTAACCGCCCGTGTACTTTCCGCAGCAGCCAAGTGAAAAGTCGCACCGGCTGAAGTCCGCGTTGCACCAGGGATCGAAATCCACGCTATTACTCACCGGATCGCCCAGGCCGGCAGTGTTCTGTAGTGCATTATAAGGCCCGGTGGTGTCGCCCCAGTAATTGAGTTCTGCCATCACGCCGCGGGTCAAGTCCTCGCTATAGAACAAACCGTGATGGTTGCCGTGTATCTTATTGTGGTGAATGACAACTCCCGAGGGATCAATATCACCGGTCCCCCAGTTGCTGCCGATGAGAATTGCCGAGTTTCTGTACACACGGTCACTCACATACTTGATGCTGTCGTAGGTGACACCCATATCGAAGATGTCGTTGTTCGAGATCACGGTATTGTTCGCCCAGGTCTGGATACCGTTGATGCCGTCGTAAACGGTGTTGCCTTCTACGGTGCTGCTCGCCGCCGACGCTTCCAGGTGTATCGAGGCGTAATCCCAGTCGCCGGTAGCATCGGATCCGAAATAATTGCAGTGGTGGACCGTATTGTTGAAGACGTAGGAATACGTGCCGGTGACGTTTATCCCGGCGTATTTTGTGTAAGAAACCGTGTTACCGGTGATTTCAGTGCGGTCGGAAACGCCGGTCCCGGGGTAATCGTTGCGAATACCGTCTTTACACTGCGTGACCACATTCTGGGAAATTGACGCTGATCCGGAAGTCAGAATTCCGAAATTGTCAATATTCTTCACGTGGTTCGCAGTAATGACGGCATCGGACGCCCCAAAATTCACGATCCCTTCCCACGCAGAGTTGTCGATAGTGTTATGAGAGATCATTGCCCTGTCGGCCGATGGCGAACCGGCAGACGGACCGCTTACGGCAATCCCGTGACCGGTCGAGTTCTGGATGATGTTGTACTCGATCGTTACGTCGTCAGCGTCATTTAAGTAGATGCGCCTTCCCGATCCGGCCGTTGAGCTACCGAACTTAAATCCGTTGATAACGGCTCCCGATGCCTGCGGTTGGATCCAGAGAGCGTAGGAATCATCTCGAGTCAGGATAGTCTCGCTTCCCCTGCCGGTTGAACCGGCGGGATCCACGCCGGCGAAGGCGCCCATCAAGGTGACCGATTTGGCGAGCAGATGGATATCATTGTGGTAAGTGCCGGAAGCTACGTGAATGATGTCACCGGCTTTGACCAGACCGACCGCTTCTTCGATGGTGGAGTTGTTGCTCTGGTTCATGTGCCAGATCCACGCCGAGGCGTGGGAATCGCCGACATAATTGGCGCCCCACCAGGGCGAATAGTCAACATCGGCCGTTACATTCGCACCGGCGGCCGCCCCGTTGGCAAAGGGTCTGGTTGCCGTGATTTCTTCCGGGATTGGCAGCTCAGCAGCATTGTACGGAACCGGCAGGCTCCGCTCGATACTGCCCGCCGCCGACCTGGCAGTGGAAACCACCGGTCCGGCAGGATCGCCCCACCAGTTTCCGGTCGCATCGGCCAGCGCGGGAAAGTCGTTATAGACGCCATAGGCGGTATTGTCCGCCAGGTTATTGCCGTTTATGGAGCAATTAACCGTGTTGCCGGTTGTAAGTTCGATATACTGCTCGACGCCAACCTGACCGTCGGTTATGGTGTTGTCGTGAATGTTTGCGTCGAGGGTACCATTTGTCCATCCGTCGTATAGCCCGTAGTACGGATCAGCATTACTCCCCCATAGTTCGACACCGACATAGGTCGAATTCAGGATTGAGCAGTTCTTGATCTCAAGATCCAGAGTGGCGCCGGAAGCGCCCAGGTGGGTTTCCGCCGCCCACTGGTTGTACAAAAGGTCGACCCCGTCGAAAACCACAACCGGCGTTACGGCGGGCGTGTAGACCCAGTTCCACTGAACGTGACTTATCCCCACCTCGCAGCCGATTACCGCGCCGCCGGTTACCGTTATATCTCCTGATTCCATCAAGAGAATGCCGGTGCCGGCCCAGTCTGTTCCCGGATATTCAACGCCGGTCACCGTATTGCCGGAGAGGGTTCCGCTCGAGCCGTAGGATATCTGCATGCCGTTCGGGGCCAGCGACGGATTTATCGCCCCGGTTATGGTATTATTGTTGATCGTGCAGTTGATGCCGGGACCCATAGTCAGGATGCCGATTTTCTGGAAGTTGGGGATCACATTGCCGGAAAATTCAATCGTGGAGGTATGGCCGGAACTGTGTGTGGCCGCCAGGCTGGTGACCCGCGAAGCACTCAGATTGCCGTCATATACAATGTCTTCAACGCGGCAATCAACAACGGAGCCGTCGGCGTCGAAGAAATGCACCCCATAAAAATTGTCCGGCCCGAGTCTTTTTCCGTCGATCGTGAAGCCGGAAATGTTCACCGTAGCAGGGCCGGTAACCCCGATACAGGCGTCGATCGTCCGCGCCGAACCGTTCCACTGCGTCACTGAATATGTTGTCCGACTGGCGACAGGCACGGCCTCTATAATAGAGTTGCCGATTCCGGCCCCAACCACATCGACACTCTTGGCATCGATGCGAATCTGCTCCTCGTATGTGCCGGGAGCGACATTCACGGTACTTCCGGAGACGAGATCGATCCCCTCGGAAATGCGACCGACGGTACCGGATTGGGGCGAATCATCGTCGACCCACACCGATGACAAATCTGCCTGGAATCCCACTGACCCGGGATCCGAGTCGCTTCCTGAAGCCAGCCACGGGGTATAGTCGACTTCGCCCGTAACAAGACCGGCCGTGACGGATGGATCGGAGCTTCCCCACCAGTTCCCGGAAGCATCGACAGTGACGGCGGCGTAGTCATTTGCGACGCTGTAGGCTGTATTTCCGGACAGATCACAACCGCTTACAGTGAGTTGATAGCTGCTCGCGCTGACGGTCGTGGCGTAGTCTGCCAGATATATGCCGGTATCCTGACCGTTGACAAAATCGCCCTCGAGTGTGGCCGTGATGTCTCCATCGCCGCGGCTGAAAATGAAGTACCCGTACGCGCCATTGTCAGTCAGTATATTGTTCTCAAAATTCGCATTCACCGAGGATCCGTTCTCCCGATCCTCATCGGTCACAATCACGGCGCCGTCCAGATTGTCATGGAAGTTGTTTCCGGTCACCGTCAACTGCATGTCGACATCCCCGGCATAGCCGTCGAACTCGTTGCCGGCATAAAAAGCCCACTGGCAGTCATATACCTCATTGTCCGAGACGCTGACACTTTTGGTCAATCCGACCGTGCCGGCAGTATAGGCGTTTTCGATGTAGATACCGGCGGAGTTGCTGCCGTCGGAGGCGGCAGGTGTATTGTATCCATAGATGGTATTGGCGGAAACCGAGCCGATCGACTGCGAGCCAATTTCCATGGCGTAACCGAAGTCGCCGGTCGTCTTGTAGAAGGTGTTCTGGGCGACGTTTATATCGACAAAACCGTGGGCGACAATCCCGACGCGCCCCGGATCGATAAAAGTGTTTCCCGTGAAAGACACATCAGCCCGTGCCATATCGGTATACGATACCGCCCTGACATAGGCTGTGATCTCGTAATACCCTCCTGAGGCATCGGCGACGGACATGTTTTGCAGGATGCTATTTTCGACCGATCCGGTCGCATCCCAGAAAAGTATGCCCATGATGTCGTTGCCTTTAATCAGGTCGCAATCGAGGGTCAGGTTACGGAGCGTAATGTTGGTGGATGTAACAATACGCACCATAGCCTGTCGCGACGATCCATAGGGCGCGATGTCCCAGGGTAAGGTGGTACTCGCTTTGACTATGGTGGTAGCGGCATCGGTGCCTGCTATGACCAGGTCAGCTCGCGTGTCGATATTGAGCGGCTCGTCGTAGACACCTGCCGCAATAAGGACGGTGTCATATTGGGAAGCCGCATCAATTGCCGCCTGGATTGTGGGTTGGTCGCCTGGTACGTGAATGGTGGCCGCCCATGAAGTGCATGCCGCTAATAGCAGGATCAGCGACACGGAAAACATCCGATGAATGCGCATCGGTCTCCTCCTGTGTGATTATGAAACGTAATTCGTCCTCCCTCCCGTGCAGGTCGTCCCCGGCACAGGGGGGCCTCGCCGTACCCAGTATCATCCAGGTCGCCGCTCTTCGGGCGGTAGACCAAGTCGACAGGTCAATTAGGCCAGCCGAGAAGTGGTGTGCTCAGTAGAACATGGATAATATAATCCCCGGCGCCGATGATGACAAGGGAAAACTTGTTTGTGTGGCTTCCTTTACCGGTTCGCATTATAATTGACATTGCGGAGCGGCAAAATCATTGTATATTTCAGTGGAGGTAAGAGCATTGACGTCAATCGACGCCATAATTAATCGCCAGTTGCTGAAATGGGAGCTTGAGCGCCGGAGGCAGGAAGAAAGACCCCAGGAGGAATTCAAACCGCTGCCGATTGTCACGGTCAGCCGCCAGACGGGCAGCCGTGGTTCGTATTTTGCTTCCCGCCTTGCACTCCGGCTCGGCTATCAGCGACTTCACCGGGAAGTTATCGACGGTATCTGCCGGTCGTCGGGTTACCGCAAGCGAATCATCGAATCACTCGATGACCGTTTTCGCAGTGAACTTTCACTTGGGATCGAATCCATGTTCACCGGTCAGGCGGTGGACCATTCCGATTACACGAAGCATCTGTGTCGCACCATATTGTCAATGTCGCGCCTGGGCGGCGTGGTGGTCGTGGGACGGGGCAGCAATTTCATCCTCGGCCCGAGACGCGGCGTCCACTTCCGAGTTGTTTGCCCGAGGGAGAAGCGCATCGAATTCTTGATGATGTACCGGCAGATTCCCCGTCTGGAGGCGGAGGAGACGATCGATGAATCCGATCGCACCCGGAGAGAATTCATCAGCAAGGTGTTTGATAAGGACTGCGACGACCCCCACTACTATGACATCGTATTTAATTCAGCGCTGATTGACGTAGAGGAAATGGTCGATACCGCCGTAACGGCAATTAACGCCAAACTTGATAAGCTGGTGCATCTGGATCACGACCGGTCGGAGTGACGGCGCCTGTTCCGCTAACACCTTCGAGCGCTTCGGGTATCAATCATCATCATCTGCGGGTTGCTGCGGAACGAGTTGTTCGTTTGAACCTGGCGATGATTGCTTTTTTATTTCCTGATGACGGATTTCGCCCCCCTGGTTAGCCGCTCCGGCCATCAGAACAAACACGATAATCGAACAGATCAGCACCAGCGCTACGGTAACACGGCCGACCTGCTTTCGCATACGATGAGCCGCCAATCCGACGGCTGCCAGCAGTCCGAGAACGATAGCGCCGACAAAGGCCGTCTCCGCAGCTTCCTCGTGCTCCTCGATCACAGTTTGCGAGACACCGGGAATCTGGCTGACAATCTCCGCGGTCGGCTCTCCGGTGAAATAGACCGGAAAACTGAAGAGGCCCACGAAGATGAAAATCCAGAAAGACGATCGGACCATGGTGTTGTTGTGTCTGATCAGGCCGACGATGAGAAACGGAATACCAAAAGCCGTCCCGATAACCGGGACATGATTCAAAATAAGATGCCAGTGAGCTGCATTCACCCGGGGTTCTCCTTTCACCCGCTGCGCGACATGGTGTTATCAAGCTAAACGCACCTCGCCCCTCAGTCAAGCAAAAGGTATGTCGGAGAATTGAATGAAAATACCGGGAAACGGGGAAATTTAGAACTGTTCCGTTCGAAGCATAACCAGCGTGCAGGCCCGAACCACCTCGATGCCGGCCTCCTCGAGTTTCTTCGCCAGTTCTTCGTTTTCCGCGCCCGGGTTGAAAATCACCCGACGCGGTTTGAGCTGAAGTATAGCATCCAAAGCCCCGCTGGAGATATTCGGTCCAACGTACATGGTCAGGGTATCGACCTTCTGATCAATATCACCCAGTGACTTGCGTGCCGTGATACCATGGACCGCGTGTCCGGCGGGATGGACCGGGATGGGATGATGCCCGTGCTCGAGCAGCATCTTCACTGCTTTATTGGAATAGCGTTCTTCTTTTGGGGATGCGCCAAGTACGGCGACATTGGATCCTGCAGCTGCTCGTGTCATGTATCACTCCAGATGGCTGATTCTTTAGTAAGTTGGCGGCAATCTTGACGGCCGCTCACTTTTTTAAACAATAGTCGCCGGTCAATGTTTCCTTGGCACCCGATCCGGCAGCTGTCCCTCACCGGGTCACTTTCGTCTGCCGCAGAAATGACGCACATTCTTCCGGGGCAACGGTGTTGATGTATATTCCGGAACCCAACTCAAACCCTGCCGGCGTGGTGATCTTCGGGATAATCACCATATACCAGTGCAGGTGACGCGTGTTCTCATCACCGATGGGTGATGAGCGGATAATGTAATTGTAGTCCGGGTCATTGAGACCAAAATATATCTTGCCGAGAACCTCGCGCAGGACCGAAGCCAGTTCCACGATCTCTTCGTCGTCGATCCACACAAAGCTGGCCATATGCCGCTTGGGGTATATCCGGCATTCAAACGGTGACCGGGCGGCAAAGGGAGCGAGCGCGACGAAGGCATCGGTTTCAATTATAATCCTCTCGGACTGGCGCAATTCCTCGGTTATCATATCGCAATAGACGCATGAGCCGTACTTGTCAAAATGCAGGACGGCCTGCTCGATGGGGTACCGAACATGCGGTGGCACGATGGGCGTGGCGATGATCTGCGAATGCGGATGTTCGAGGGACGTTCCCGCACGCGGACCGTGATTGCGGAAAATCGTGACCAGATTGATCTTGTTATCTTTGTTGATTTCGTTCTGGCGGTAGCGGTAAGCGCGAAGAACGTGAGCCATCTCCTCCAGAGACATCAGGGCCGGGTTAGCATTATGAAGGGGGCTTTCCACGACAACATCGGCAATCCCGAACCCTTTAGCCGACAGGAAGGTTCCGACCCACGAGCGCGTCACGCCGAGATCAGGTTGAAGAGCAGCAAACTTGTTCGGCACAATTCGAACCTGCCAGTGGCCGGATTCCGGGTACGTGTACACCGGCTCCGTCGTAAGCTTCTCGTTCCCGGCGCAAAAGGGACAGTCGTCCTTGTAAGGAGGAAGGTCCTTCCTGGCAGCGTGGTCCTGTTTGAAGTCATGCGGCCGCTTGCCACGCGAAGGGGAAAGTATCACCCATTCTTTCGTGGCGCGATTTTGTCTAAACTCCGGCATACAGTCTCCTGAATAACGGTGGCTCGCGAATGGTCAAATCCGCCGTCCAAGTGTCCTCACATGATACAACGCAGGTTCTGGCTGGTCAACAACCCGAGACGTCAGAACTGCTTCATCGCTTCCTCATATGGCACGAAGCCGGGTATTCCCTTCGATTTGCTCAGATCAGGCTTGTGAAAGGCCGGGTTGTCACGGATGATTTTGAGCAGCTTATCACGTTCCGGTTCCGCAGCCAGATGAGCGATACCGATAGCCCGCTCGCCCAGACTGAGTCCACGCGGGTTGAACGCACCGTTTTCGGTCACGAGTATGACGTGATCGGACGGTGTAGCAGTGGTGGTGATACCCGCCGGCCCGCGATCCACGATTTTGGAGATACCGGCACGGGTACGGGATTTCAGGGCGATGATGGCAACCCCGCCTTCCGAAAACTGTGCGCCGCGAATGAAGTCGCTCTGCCCGCCCACGCCACTGTAAATCTTGCGAGCATCGAGCGAATCGGCCCATATGTTACCGTGCAGGTCGACGCCGATGGCGCTGTTGATTGTGACCATCCGCGGCTGCTCGGCAATCTTGAAGACGCTGTTGGTGTAGTCGCTCGGGCGGCTCTGCACGGAGCTGTTGTAATTTAACCAGTCATAACCGTCCTCATCTTCGGCAAGGAAAATCGATGAGACAGCGAAATTGACATTCTTTTTCCATCGATTGGTAACGGCTCCGCGCTTGACAAGCCGGGCCATGGCGCCCGCAAAAAGCTCGGTATGAATGCCGAGGTCCCGCAGACCTCTCTTGAGTATGGCGGTTGTCACGGCCTCAGGAACTTCTCCGATACCGTATTGCAATGTTGAGCCCGGCTCATTGCCCGAGCCGTCGTGGATGTAGAGCCCGGTGATAATCTCACCGATCTTGATAGCGATTTCGTCGGGATCTCGCACGGGACTCGATGGCAGCGGGTAATCGGCATCGTAGAGATAATCAATCGCGCTGCTTGGGATAGTCGTTCCCAGCACAAACGGCATTCGGCGGTTGCGTTCTGCGATGACTATCCCGCCGCGTTTTTTGGCTGTCAGCACCGCCGCCAGTACGCCTTCGACGGTGGTGCCCAGGCTGTAATTGCCGCCGTGATCGGGACCGGCCACCGATATGAGGGCGACATCGGGATCAACACCACTTCTGACAAACTGCGGGACTTCGTGCAGGTGCAACGGGTGGTAGTATGCCCAACCATTATTGACCGCCTCTCGAGTCAGGTAACTATTAAAAATGACGCGATGGGTTATGCGGCGGCAGCATTCTTCCGAAAACAACGACTTCAGGCGGTCACCCAGAAGCAGCACGCTGCACAACTCTACATCCGTGATCTCGGTATCACGAGAAAGCTGTAACAGCAGCTCCTGCGGTGTGGCAGCGTTGCCTGACGTATATATCACGCTGCCCGGTTGGACCATTCGAGCATTTATGACAGCGTCGACGTTTTTGATTTTTTCCATATCAGCGCTCTTTCAACTCCGTTCCAAAGAATGGTATCGATCGGATTTTGCACCGATACCGGCGTGCTCAAACTCGGACGTATTATCATATTTTGTCAGGTGGCGCGCCAGCGGAAATTACTGCGCGGGAACATTAATTGAGCGTGATAAGCTGCAGAATTATGAGATCAGACAATCGGCAGGATGTTCTCGGGGTCGAATTTACGTTTTATTTTTCGCGAATAGAGGGCGTCGACATCGTCATTGGACTCGTCCAGTGCGTGAATGAAGCTGCCGCGGTCGATTTCCTGCATAACCATATCGGCGTACTCGCCCGCGGCACTGAGAGGGAGCACCCGAAATGATAGTTCTACCAACAATCCCAAAAGACCCCACGACGGGGCGAAGATTTTGACAATGTCATACCCCGAGACAGACTTGAAGCAGATCGAGCCGGGCTTGATGATTTCACCTTCAGGCGTCACGACCTTTGCCTGTATGAGATATTTCTTGAGGGGGAGTTCATAACCGTTTACTTCGCCGGTCAGGTTAACCGAGACCGCCCCGCCAAGGGAACCGACATACGGCAGATCGGCGTGCGGCATGTAAAGACCTTCATCGTGGAGATGGAGATTCATTTCTTTCAGCGGGTATCCGGCACCGGCGATCACATAGAAGTCTTCAGCCTCGACGACAAGCAGTTCATTCTGTCGGTCGGTGCGGATTGCGACCATCTCTTCAAACGGCCTGCCTGCCGGGTCGATATTGTTACCGAAACCGGTAATATAGAGCGACTGGCGGTGTTTATTGGCCAGGCGAACGAGTTTGGCAGCCTCCTCGGCTGACTCCGGATGAAATGTCGGAATCGCCTTTTGCCAGGTCAGGCGGTCATCGGGAAACTCGGCCTTGATTATCTCTACAAAGGTGGTGACTTTTGCCATGGCGGGAAGATATGCGGATTATGACAGGCCGTCAAGAGACTGAATCATGCTGTATCTCATTCCAGAAGAGTTGATATCTTGTCGATGTCACGATTGGCTATCTCATAGTCGGAGGGTCTTCCGATATCCAGCCAGTACCCGTCATAGACAAAAGCGTTAACGGGCTGACCGGCGTCCATCAGGGTCAGCATGAGATCGTCGAAGCCAAACTTCTTCCCGTACGGCACATGCTCGAGTACCGATTTCGAGAAGACGTAGATTCCCATCGAAACCATCAGTTCATTCACCGGTTTTTCATAGAATCCGGTCACCTGATGCTCGGCGTTCAACTCCAGAACCCCGTAGTCGGTGGTTTCCGTTCGACGGTGGGTTGCCACCGTGAGTTTCGCCCCTGACTGCAGGTGATTTGCGTAGAGGGCGTTGAAATCCAGATCGGTCAGAATATCGCCGTTTGCCACCAGAAAAGTCTCCGGCAGATCCGGGATCAGTTTCAGCGGTCCAACCGTCGAAAGCGGCTCCTTCTCAACCGAATAGACTATCTCCAGTCCGAGCCGCTCGCCATCGCCGAGTACTGCTTCAATCATTTGCGCCAGATGCCCGAGCGCGATATAGGCCTTCCGAACACCGGCTTTTCGCAAACGGGCGAGAAGGAATTCGATAATCATCTTACCCCCCACCGGAACCAGCGGTTTGGGGATGTCTTTGGTGTAGGGCTGCAGGCGCGTGCCTTTTCCCCCGGCCAGGATGACTGCTTCCATCAGCGTCGGTCCTTACAAAACATAGCGGTCGGATTCATATAGGGACAGGTTGATTTTGTCTGAGAACCACGCCAGAGTCTTCTCCAATCCGGCCGCCAGTTCGACCTGCGGCTCCCAGTCAAGAAGCTCGCGGGCCTTGTGGTTTTCACACTGGAGACGAACCACTTCGCTCTGCTCCGGTCTCACTCTCTGTGCTTCTTCCTCGACGGAGATACTTCTCCCGGTCAGGGTCCCTATCAATTCGACAAGCTCGCCGATAGAAATGTCCCTCCCGGCGCCGATATTGATGGTTTCGCCGACCACGCGTTCCTTATGTTCCGCGGCAGCGATGAGTCCGGCAACGGTATCATCGACATAGGTGAAATCCCTTCGCGGAATAAGCGAGCCAAGCTTGATCGGGTTTCTCCCCGAAACCACCTGAGCAATAATAGTCGGAATTATCGCGCGGGCCGACTGGCGCGGGCCATAGGTGTTGAACGGTCGAACGATGGTCACCGGCAGATCAAACGACAGATGAAATGCCAGCGCCATCTGATCGGCAGCTATCTTGGACGCCGCATACGGCGATTGTCCAACCAGGGGATGGTTTTCATCGATGGGGACATACTGCGCGCTGCCATAGACCTCAGAGGTCGAGGTATGGATGAATCGTTGAACAGCGGCCCGCCGCGCGGCCTGGAGCAGGTTGAGTGTGCCACGGACGTTGGTCTCCACGTACGAATCGGGAGAGTGGTAAGAATACGGTACGGCAATAAGTGAAGCGAGATGAAAGACAATTCGGACACCGTCTACCGCGGCGTTCATATAATGGGCGTCACGGATATCGGCCGGAAAAACCTCGATGGCTTCGAGTGTCTCTTCGGACACGTGGTCCAGCCAACCCCGACGGTCAAACGAGTTGTACAATACCATCGCACGCACCCGATACCCCAGAGCGACGAGCGCTTCGGTCAGGTGCGAGCCAATGAATCCATCGGCCCCTGTCACGAGAACATCACAGTTTGCCATTCGCATCTTCTCTTGAGCCTCTCTACCTCTTTCCGGGGACGTCGTCCAACCGGTCAGGCGACCAATCAGAGCGTCTACTGCTTTCCCAGCAGCTTGCGTGCATCGTTGAGGTCTTCGCCGCCGAGTCCGAGTTCAATGGCCTTCTTTAGCTCGGCCCTACCCTCTTCCTGCCGGTCATAGGCAATGAGCGACTTTCCCAGAAGGTAGTGAGCCAGCGGATAGTCGGGAAATCCCGCCACTGCCTGACGGGCGGTGCCGACCGCGAAATTGTACTGGTCTTGCTGCATATAGTAATCCCAGAGATTGGCCACCGCCCGCATTCCCAGTAACCGGCTTCCCGCCGCCATGCGCGCATAATTGCCCGCGTACGGCATATCTTTGCCAACAGCCATAAGCGCCCGAGAGTAATACATGTTGGTTTCGGGATTCTCGGAGTTCGCCTTCAGCAGCGAGTCAAGCTGTTTCAGGGCGGATTGCTTCTTGCCTGAATTGAATGAAGCCCACGCAGTCAGAGTTGCGGCGTCAGGATTGCCCGGCTCGATTTTGAGCGCTTTGGAAGCCAAATCAGCCACCTTGTCGTACTTTCCGTATTCAGCCAGCCAGTTAGCCGCAAGCACGAGTACATCAGGGTCGTCGGGGCTCAGGTCCGCCACTTCGTCTGAGAAACGAAGGACCTCCTCGACAGCGTATTGCCTGTAAAGCTGCGACAAGAATTGATTGAGAAGAACCAAGTTGCCGCTGACCTCAGGGGCATAATTGGTAAACAGCGTGGCGGCGTTGTCGATGTCTCCGGCATCGGCCAGACAGATCGCGCGCCGCAGACCCATCAGCGGCGACTGTTCGGCAAATTGCTCATATGTCCGAAAGATACCGAGCGCCCTCTTATACTCCTTGCCTGCCATGTACAGGAGGATCAGGCGCTCAAAGGCCCGGCGATAATCTTGAGAAGTCTCGAGGGCCATTTGATAGAATTCAGCTGCGCTGTCCCGGCTGTTTACGGCTGGATGCATAAGGGCATCTCCTATTCGGGTCAGAAAGGCGGGATCCTTCTTGTGGTCATCGAGGAGTTCGCTACGCATGTCGTCATAGAGAGTATCATTGCGACTGCCGGAGGCGAGCACCAGGCGGAGCAGTTTATTGATATCACCCTTGGCGAACTCACCCGAGAGAGAATCGAGAAGCGAGACGGCCTTAAGTCCGCGATTGATGTCGATATAGCCATATATGACTCGGTACTCCAGAAATGTCCTGAATGGACGGCTTATTTGACCTCCGTTCATGATGTCCGTCAGATGATCGATCGCCTCTTGCGCACTCATTTCATTATGGACCTCGGCGCTAAAGATAAGCTGATTGAGGTCTCCACTGAGTGGATATTGCATCGCTGCCGTACGATAGCGACGCAGATCCACTGCAGCTATCGTAACATTGCCCTTCGCTTTTTCATACCGGTACGCCATAGTTGCTTTCAGCACGGTGCTGGTATCTCGTCCGGCAATGGTGTCCATGATTATCCGCGCATCGTAGAAATACTTGTTTCGCAAGCATCGGAAGAAATGTGTCTGGGCGTCGGCAAGGGCGTAGCCATCGGCAAAGACGGCCATCTGACTGAGGTTGATGGCGGAGTCGATCATACCCCTAGCTTCCATATAGTCAGCCGCCGCTCGATAAAAACGCGGATCAGCCCGGTCGGACGAAATCGCCCTGCCGTAGGCCTCATCAGCCGCTTTCGGGTCGTTCAGCATGAAGAACGCCTCGGCCTGCATGGCGGCGTCCGCAGGGGCCTGGTACCCGGCCTCGGCGGCCTCACCGGCGGCTTTCCGGGCCTTATCGTATTGGCCGGTAGAGAGGTAATACCGGGCTAATTCGAATTGGGCTTCTCTTCCATTTCCTGTTCTCTTGGCATATGCTTCCGCCGCGCGTACCGCGAGCCAGGGGAAACCGAGGTGATCGTAAACGCGGGCCACAGCGAGGTATGCGGGAGAAAAATCTTCATACTTTTCGTTGATACTCATGTACAGATTGAGAGCATCCAAGTATTGCATCTGCCGCTCGTCCTTGATTGCGCCGGCGTACATTTGCCATGCAGCGCTGTCTTCCGTGCGAATCTGATCGAGAAAAGCGGAATCAGTAGCCGCTACCTGAAAACGATTCACTTTGTCCATTGCCGACAGGTACTGGTCGCTGGCCTTCTCGGCAGGTCTGGTGGAGCAACCGGCATAAGCGAACAATAGGAGGGCAAATAAAAAACCTGTTCTCATGGGTGTGTAAACCTCTCTTGCTTTCTGGTGCGTATCGAGCGATGAACCAATGAGCTATTATGTAAAAATATTTTGGCCCTGACAAAAGGGATATTTTGGTGAAAGGAGCAAAAAGCAGCAAAAAACGTGCGGAAATAAAAATTTAATTGTTTCAACACTAAACCGTGATATATTAGTAATATGGTTGTACTCGAGTCCAAAAATCTCGTGAAATACTACCGTCGACGGGCGGTTGTGGATGACGTCTCTATCATCGTCAAACCGGGCGAAGTTGTGGGTCTTCTGGGACCCAATGGAGCCGGTAAAACCACTACTTTTTATATGATAATAGGCTTTATCCGGCCCGATCATGGGGAAGTTTTTCTGGGCGGGCGAAATATAAGCCGGCTACCGATGTATCGTCGCGCCCGCATGGGGATCGGGTATCTGTCACAGGAAGCTTCCGTATTTCGCAAGCTGAGCGTCGAAGATAACATCATGGCAATACTGCAGTTTCGTGACCTGAGTCGCAAGGAACGCAAACAGCGATTAGAGGGGCTGCTCAAGGAGCTGGACCTCACGCAACTTCGCAAGAGCAAGGCGTATACGCTGTCGGGTGGTGAAAGAAGGCGAGTCGAGATAACTCGGGTACTGGTCAACGAACCCAAATTCATCTTGCTTGATGAGCCATTCGCCGGTATTGACCCGATAGCAGTGGAGGATATCCAGGGAATTATCGGCAGGTTGATTGAGCGCGGTCTGGGCGTACTGATCACCGACCACAATGTTCGAGAGACGTTATCAATCTGCAACCGTGCGTATATTATGTGCGACGGGAAAATACTGAAATCGGGAAGTTCGGAGTTTCTTGCGAACGACCCCGAAGCCCGGAAAATATACCTGGGCGAGAAATTCCGCCTCAACTAAGGGGCGAACGATTAGTGTTGAATAAATGAACGAAGTAACCGCCGTTAGTAAATCGCGGATTTTCAGGGCCGATATCTTTGATATGAACCTGAAAACTCGCTTTGCTACGGACGATTAAAGGTAATGGCTACAGGCTCACAGATGAAACCAGGACTCCAACTACGGGTGACGCAGACACAGCATCTGGCACCTCAGCTCATCCAGTCACTCAAGATGCTGCAGATGCCGATCCTCAAACTGGAACAGACCCTGCGGCATGAACTGGCAACGAACCCGCTCCTCGAAGAAGTTGACGAACCGGACGAGACCCAGGATAGCGCTGAAGAGACCGAATTCGACCTCGGTGACACCAAAGAAGAGCAATCCAAAGACGACTTCGATTGGGACGAGTACCTCTACGAAGACGAAGAGGGGTACAAGGTCCGGGAACCGTATGAACGGAGAGAAGATAGATTTGAGGGCTCAGCCTCCCAGATAGAGAATCTGTACAGTCACCTCGAAGAGCAGCTGACTCTTCTGAAGCTCAATGACGAAGAGCAGTTGATTGGCGAATACATTATTGGGAATATCGGACCGGATGGATATCTCTCGATCACTTCCTCCGAGATGGCCGCCGAGTTGAAGCTGGAAGAAGAGAAGATCGCTCGAGTTCTGAAGATGATCCAGCGGTTTGACCCGGTCGGAGTCGGTTCCCGTGATCTTCGCGAGTCGCTGTTAATTCAGCTGCGGGACAAGGGCCTGGAAAACACACTGGCGTATCGGATTGTCGATGAACACATTTCCGATCTCGAGAGAAAATCGATCCTCCAGATTGCGAAGATGATGGGGGTAACTTTCGAGAAGGCGCAGAAAGCCATGGAACTCATCCGCACGTTGAACCCGACACCCACCCACGGTCGATTCGACCCGGCGGCGGTGCCAGTAATTCCCGACTTGATCGTAGAGAAGTTCGGTGAGGATTATGTCGTGTTCCACAACGACAAGAACGTTCCTCGACTGCGCATTAACTCCGGCTACAAGCAGCTCATAAAGCGCGGCAACAAGACATCGAAAGACACCAAGGCATATGTCCGCCAGAAACTCGAGCAGGCCCGGTGGCTGTTGAATTCGATTAACCAGCGACGCACCACGATGATACGGGTGATGGAAGCCATCATCGAGGAACAGCGGGACTTCTTCGAGAAGGGTCCGGCATTTTTGAAGCCCCTGATAATGGAAGATATCGCGCAGAAGGTCGGGATGAATGTCGCCACGATCAGCCGCGTGAGTAACGGAAAATACGTTCAGACTCCGCTCGGAGTACACGAGATCAAATACTTCTTCAACTCGGGCATAGCCCGAGAAAACGGGGAGGACATGTCCAAACGGTCCGTGAAACAGCGAATCGAGGACATTATCGGTAATGAAGATCCGGCCAAGCCGCTGTCCGATCAGGAAATCTACCGTATCCTGAACAAAGAGGGCATCAAGCTGGCCCGGAGGACGGTGACGAAGTATCGCGAAGAATTGAAGATCAAGCCGGCTCGTTTCAGAAAACGAGTTTCATGACCCGATATCGGCGCTGTTTCAGGGGGTACTATAGGATAGATAATCTGTCGGAAGAGACGGAAAAACCTTGGATCGAAACCTCGCACTTGAAATTGTACGCGTGACGGAAGCGGCGGCTCTGGCGGCCGCGCGATGGATGGGGAAAGGAAACGCTCAGGCGGCCGACCAGGTGGCTGTCAAAGCCATGCACCACACGCTTAACGCTGTTCGCTTTTCGGGGAGAATTGTCATGGGGGAAGGAAATCAAGAATCAATGTCGATGCTTTTCACCGGCCAGGAGATTGGTGACGGCGGTTCCAACGATGTGGACCTGGCCCTCGATGCCCTTGAGTCAAACCGTTCCGTGGCGTTCGGACGATCGAATGCCATGTCGGTTATCGCCCTGGCGCCTCATGATCAATTCGATATCCCGCCCAACACGTATATGGACAAGATTGCAGTCGGGACCGACGCTGCGGATGCAATTGACCTGCGTGCCTCGGTCGCTGAGAACCTGAATAGCGTCGCCGAGGCGAAGAATCTATCAATTCGTGACTTAACGGTGGTCATGCTCGACCGGGATCGTCACGCGGATATCATCGCAGAGGCGCGCGCTACCGGGGCGAGATTGCACCTTATCCCTGACGGCGATATTGCCGCGGCTATCGCGGCGGCCATTCCCGGCTCGGGAATCGATGTCCTGCTTGGCACCGGGAGTGCTTATGCCGGCGTCCTGGCGGCGGCGGCGCTGCGGTGTATCGGTGGTGAATTGCTGGGAAGACTAATATCGCTGAACCCGGAGGACAAGAATTACGTTAAATATGATAGGAGTGGCGGTAGAGAGCGCGTCTACAAATCCGCAGATCTGGCGCGGGGCAACAATATCATGTTCGTGGCAACAGGTGTTACCGACGGTGAGATCCTAAACGGAGTACGCTATCGAAAAGACGGCGCCACGACCCATTCCCTGGTCATGCGATCTGCCAGCAGGACAAGACGATTCATTTTCACAGAACATTTTTTTGAAGAGAACCCGGAATATTAACGAACGTGGCATGGAAAGGAGAACTGGCCATGCAGAAAAAGGTTACCGCCCGCCATTTCGACCTGACTCCGGAAATTCGAGAGAAGGCCGAAGAGGAGATGGAAGGACTGACCAGATATTTCGAGAACATCATATCCGCAGAGTTCATACTTGACAAAGAGCGACATCGGCGCATGGCAGAGTTGAAAGTGAAAGTGTTCAAAGAGACATTATCGGGCACCGCCGAGACCGATGATCTTTATGCCTCGATCGAGATGGCGGTCGACAAGGTCAAGGTCCAGCTTAAAAAGTATAAAGGCAAGCTCAAAGATCGTAAGCCGGAAGCAATTGCCGAAGTGACCGAAGCTGCCACCAGACCATCGACCGATCCGGACGAAGTAGATATCTGACATTGGCAACCGGACCGGCAAGAAAAACAAGAGCAGCCGCTTTATCACGAAGCGGCTGTTTTTCTTTGCCTGTATCTTCGGTCGTCTTGAAAAAGGCCGAATTTTTTTTCGCGTCGGGAGAGAAATCATTCTTTGTGAAAGCATTCCTATAGTCGCAGTTTAAGTGGTTAGTAATGTGGCACCTACGAAAACCGGTCGGCCGGACTCAAGGAGTTCATTGCAGTTCAAATCAAGACTTCGCGGGTCTTTTCTGAACACATATCAGAGCGGATTATCTATGATACGGAACCTCGGCGCCTGTTATCAGTGTTATAACAATTGAACGACAGTAAGTTAGCAGATTAGCTGGCCGCCCGCGGTCAGCATAGCCGAAGAACGGTGGTGATTGACAGTGAGTTATGACATCGACAAAGCGCTGAAACCATTCCACAACATCCGTGAGATGTTGAAGGGAATTCCGCGTGAATTATGGGACATCTTTCTTCCTGCAACCAGGAAGGATCTGGCCGAATTAGAGGTCAGAGTCGTGGCCTACAGGAAGCGCGAGATGGATCGCGAGAAAGTGATGTCGATGCAGAAGCTGTGTGGTTTTCCGTTGCGACCGAATCAGTCTCTGCGCGAAGTGATTATCAAGACGAGAATCCAGGGCTTGAGAAAAGATCATATGCGCCGCCGGCGAAACGGCGGATTCTCGGATATGGCGTGACCACGCATCCTCCCCCCACCGGAAGGCAATGGTTACATCGTTTCCCGCCTTACCCTCCCGTCTCCAGATATTCTTCAACAAGATAGTAGTTCATCCGGGCCTCATGGTTGATTGATTCCAACCATGCCTCCCGGTTGACACGATCAAGCGTCATCGAGACAAAATCAAAAGACTGGATTTCCTGCCGTTCCGGCTTGAGCGCCGATATGCGTTCAGATAAATCCGGTTCAGTCAGATTAGTCTCGATAAGACAAAAAATCTGCGGCTTCTCCCCTCTGAATATTTCGCGCGCGTAAGCGAGGGGAATGATCTCATATTCGCCCGCCTGCAGACCGAGCTCTTCCGCTATTTCAGCACCGAGCGACCCCTCAATTAAATCGGAAAGCCGTGAGAAGTCGGTGGTAAAGTCAACTGAACCGGCCACCGACGGGCCGTAGGAGTTTTCCAGGGAGGCAAGCCATCCCGATCTTCGGACCTGAAGCAATCGCGGATCATCGGCGCCCTTTGTACGCAGGTAACCGCAGATTCCAAGACAGATCGGCAGCGGATTTTGCTCCAGGTCGGTTGTCGGATACCGGGATTTATAGTACTCGCGAAGCGTCCCACCCCATTTCTTGAACGATGGGTCGGGCAAATCCAGTGCGAAGCAACTTCCCGCCTGGTCATCGTAGCTGCACTCCTGCACCGACATGGTTTGCGGATAGGTGTACAGGTCAAGTCCGGATAGTTTCATCACCGTGGGGCCGTCAAACAACCGACCTTCGCTCCGCAGTAGCGCGGCGACGCGCTCCGCAAACTCTTTGATACGGGCGTCCGTAAAGATGAATCTGCCCGGCGTGATGGCTATCCCTATATGTGACGGCCGGACAGCATCGGGACCGAAAAAGCGGACGATATCGTAGTAGCCGGAATCATACAGACGGTCTTTCCCAACGAGACGCTCTTCGCGCATTCCCGAGCCACTGAAATACCTCGCCAGAAATTCCGGCATTACTGAATAATCAAGCAATTTCGTCATGTCAGCAACAGCACGGCGACTCCCGATACAGCCACCACTGCACCGAAAAACGCCCGGAGGGATACCTTCTCTCTATAATAAAACATGACGACCGGAATGACAAACACCGGCGTCATTGAGTTCAGCGTGGCGGCGACCCCGGCATTAATCATGCGAACCGCCACCAGAGACAGCCAGACCCCGAGGAACGGCCCCATAATAGCGCCGCCGGCCGCCAGCGCCATGGCTTTTCCGTTTCTGATTGCCTTCACTGTCGGTCCGAGTTGACCACGCATCCCGCTGATAATCCAGATCATGACCATCGAAGTAAGCATCCGAATAAACGCGGCCGGGAAAGCTTCCAGCGACCCGCCGGCATAGAGCATGGCCTGTTTCGACAGCACCAGTCCGGTCCCCTGCCCCAGCGCCGCAATCAGGCCGTAAATGATGCCCTTGGTGCGCGTTCCCGAGTCCGGGTGATCACGCATCACGCCGGCTCTCTCGGCATTTTTGTATTTGCGTTCCGAGACCACCCAGGCTACCCCGGCGACGGTCACAACGATTCCCACAATGTCGATAAAGCGCAACTGCTCACCGAGGAAAACCCACGCAATTATTGTTACCATGATCGGCGCCGTTGCCCACAGGAGGGTTGTCAATCTTGGCCCGATCATCACCAATGCCTTGAACCCGAAACCGTCGCCGATGACCAGACCGATAAGACCGGAGAGGGCCAACCATGAGAACTGAAGGCCATTGAGGTTGGAGGGCCAGAGGTGGCCGGTCGTAATAGTCAGAATGGCTACATAGATAATTACCGCGAACAGTAATCGAATGTTATTGACCTTGAACGAACCGATCAGGCGGCCCGCCTCGGTGAAAAACATGGAAGTAAATGTCCAGCACAGGGCGGTTCCGAGAGCGGCGAATTCACCGAGATAAGGCATTGCTTTGCTGTCCTATTGCAGTGTCACCAGTTGCAGGATTCCGACTCCCATAATATCTTCATTTGCCGCCAAAGGCAATCGTCTATTACCCGGCTATAATGAATTGTTTTGGTGGTATTCACCAACAAGAAAAGGCAGGAGCCGATGACTCCTGCCTCGTTATGCTATTACTGCCGCAACGGCGGTGTGGTCTATTCTTCTTTCGCCACCCGGGCGACATCGGTGACCTTGTCGCCTTTGCCGAGCGTTATCAGCCTGACACCCTGAGTGTTGCGACCTATCACCTTGATGTTTTTAACGGCCTGGCGGTTGGCGATACCCTTGCGGGTGATGAGTATCAATTCGTCCTCATCGAGTACTTCCATGATACAAACCACCTTGCCGTTGCGCTCGGACGCCTTGATGTTGATGATTCCCTTGCCGCCACGATTGGTGATACGGTAGTCATCGATAGACGTCCGCTTGCCGTAACCGTTTTCGGTAACCGACAGAATAGTGCTGTTGCGTTTCACGACCACCATGCCGATGACGTAATCGCCGGTAGCCAGGTTGACGCCCTTGACACCGTAAGCGGTGCGTCCCATCGGCCGGACTTTTTCCTCGAGGAAGCGAATCGCCATGCCCTGACGGGTTCCGAGAACAATGTCGAACGTGCCGTCGGTGATGGCGACCTCGATCAGCTCGTCCTCCACCGGCAGGTGGATCGCATTGATGCCGGTCTTTCTCGGGTTCGAGAAGGCGTCAAGGCTGGTCTTCTTGATCATACCCTGCCGTGTGGCCATGACGATATAGTTATCCGGCGTGAAATCGCGGACTTTGCAAAAAGCCGTGACGTGCTCGTCCTTGGACATGCTGCACATGTTGACAATCGGCTTGCCCTTGGCCATCCGTCCGCCGACAGGGATCTCGTGCACTTTCACCCAGTAGCATCGTCCCTGGTTGGAGAAGAACAGGATATAATCGTGCGTGGAAGCGATGAACAGGTGTTCGGCAAAATCATCTTCTTTCGTTTCGATTCCGATGACGCCCTTGCCTCCGCGCTGCTGACGCCGATAGGCTGATACCGACAGGCGCTTGACATAACCCAGATGCGAAATCGTGAGCACCATATCCTCTTCGGCGATCAGATCTTCAACGGTGAGATCTTCCGCCTCATCCTGAATTTCCGTGCGGCGATGGTCGCCAAACTTCTTTTCGAGGGCGAGGATTTCATCCTTGATGATCTTCATCCTGAGCTGTTTCGAGTCGAGAATGGCTTTGAGCTCACTGATCTTTTTGATAAGATCGAGATATTCCTTTTCGATCTTCTCACGCTCCAGACCGGTCAGCCGCTGGAGTCGCATGTCGAGGATGGCGTTGGCCTGAATCTCGGACAGCTTGAATTTCTTTATCAACCCTTCACGGGCCGTGGGAACATCTTTCGACTTTTTGATCAGCTCGATAACGGCGTCGATATTATCGAGCGCGATCTTGTAGCCCTCGAGTATGTGAGCTCGCTCCTCGGCTTTCCGAAGTTCGTATTCGGTTCTGCGAACGACAACCTCATGGCGGTGATCGATGAAAGCCTGGAGGAGTTCCTTGATATTGAGCATCTTCGGAATACCGTGATCCAGACCGAGCATGATGGCTGAGAACGTCGTTTGCATCGTTGTATGGGCATACAACTGGTTCAACACAACCTCAGCAGGCACATCGCGCTTGAGTTCGATCACTATCCGCATACCGTCGCGGTCGGATTCATCACGCAAATCCGAGATGCCGTCGATCTTCTTGTCGCGCACCAGGTCGGCGATTTTCAAGAGAAGCGATGATTTGTTCACCTGGTAAGGGATTTCCGTGACGACGATGGCATTCTTGCCATTGCGCATATGCTCCTGAACGACCTTGGCACGAACGAGAATGTGCCCTTTACCGGTGGTGTATGCCTGACGAATGCCGGAGCGACCGTTGATGATGCCGCCGGTCGGGAAATCCGGCCCGGGGATGTCTTCGATCAATTCTTCAACGGTTGTCTCTGGATCATCGATCAGTCGCGCGATTCCGGCAGCGACCTCACTCAGATTGTGCGGTGGGATATTGGTGGCCATACCCACGGCGATACCGGAAATACCGTTGCAGATCAGGTTGGGGAATTTGCCCGGCAGCACCATCGGCTCCTTAAGCGTGCCGTCGTAATTGGGCATGAAATCGACTGTTTCTTTGTCCAGATCGGCCAGCATTTCAACCGCAATCGGCGTCAGACGAGCCTCGGTATAACGCATCGCCGCAGCTTCGTCACCATCTATCGATCCAAAGTTCCCCTGCCCGTCGACCAGCGGATAGCGCATGACAAAATCCTGCGCCATGCGGACGAGCGTCGGATAGACGACCTGCTCGCCGTGAGGGTGGTAATTTCCTGATGTATCGCCGGCGATCTTGGCGCATTTCCGGTGCGGCCGGCCGGGCACGAGATTTAATTCATGCATTGCCAACAGGATACGCCGGTTGGACGGCTTCATGCCGTCGCGGATATCCGGCAGCGCCCGATTGGTAATGACTGACATCGAATAGTCGAGATACGAGGACTTCATCTCCTCTTCAAGGAAGATGGTCTCGATCTTTTGGCGATCTATGGTCATTGGCCCAAAATCCTTTGTTTTAGCGTATTTTTACCCGTTCACCGTGAGGGTATACAGTACATAATTATACAACAGAACGCAACAAAAAACGAGATCGATTTCGAGAGATATTCGATTGTAAGATAATAGGTTAGAACGGCCTCCCGCTCGTCAGCCGCCCCCTCTTCGAGGAGGCGGAGTGACGGCCAAATTTATCCTCCGATGCACTCAAAAAAGTCAATCTCGTCGCGGTCGGATCATATTTTCGGGCTTGAGCAGGCTTTCCAGTTCTTCTTTGGAAATCAGATTCTTCTCCAGGGCCAGTTCGTATACTCCGCGGTTGGTGTCGAGCGCTTCTTTGGCGAGTTGAGTGCTCACCTCGTATCCGAGGACCGGATTGAGAGCGGTCACGAGGCCGATGCTGTTCTCCACCATTCGGCGGCAATGGTCGGTATTGGCGGTAATACCGTCGATGCATCGATGTATGAACGTCAGGAGCCCGTTCTTGAGCATTTCTATCGACTCGAAGATACTCTGCGCAATTACCGGTTCCATGACGTTCAGTTCAAGCTGTCCCGCCTCAGCGGCGAGTGTTACTGTCAGGTCATTGCCAATCACTTTGTAGCAAATCTGGTTGACGACCTCCGCGATAACCGGATTGACCTTGCCCGGCATGATCGACGATCCCGGCTGCATCGGTGGCAGATTGATCTCGTTGATTCCGGCGCGGGGTCCGGAGGACAGCAGACGGAGATCGTTGGCAATCTTGGATAGCTTGACGGCAAGTCGCTTCAGGGCGGATGAATAGATTACGAATGCGCCGGTGTCCTGTGTGGCCTCGACCAGGTCCGCTGCAAGAACGAGGTCGAGTCCGGTGGCATCGCGAAGGTGCTTGATGACCCGCTCGCTGTATTCCGGGTCGGCGTTGATGCCGGTTCCGATTGCCGTGCCTCCCATATTGACTTCAAGAAACAGCTGGGCGTTTTGATCGAGTCGACTGATCTCTTCGGAGATGGTCACGGCATAGGCCTCGAACTCCTGCCCGAGCGTCATCGGTACGGCATCCTGAAGCTGCGTGCGTCCCATCTTTATCACGTGGTCGAACTCTCCGGCCTTTTTCCGGAAGGCATCGACCAGTTCACTGATCTTTGACACGAGGGTGGCATTGCTGTTTATGATCGCGATCTTGAGAGCTGTCGGGTAGGCGTCATTCGTAGACTGAGACAGGTTGACATGGTTGTTCGGGTGGCAGTACCTGTACTCCCCCTTCTCGTACCCGAGAATCTCGAGGGCGCGATTGGCGATGACTTCGTTGGCATTCATATTGGTCGAGGTTCCCGCCCCTCCCTGAATCATGTCGACAACGAACTGGGTATGCCACTTCCCGTTCAGGATTTCATGGCAGGCCTGCTCGATAGCGTCAGCCACCGGTTTGGACAGCAGCTTGAGGTCCAGGTTTGCCTTTGCCGCCGCGAGTTTAACGGTAGCCAGCGCCTCTATCAGTCGCGGATACTGGGACAGTGAAACACCACTGATACTGAAGTTCTCAATCGCGCGAAGGGTCTGAATGCCGTAGTAATACTCATGGGGGACTTCGCGACTTCCCAAAAGATCATGTTCATGTCGGGTTCGGCCGGAGACATATTGAGCGGCCACATTGACGACCCGCGTACTGGCGGCTCGCATCCGGCGTGAGATCACGCGGGCAACTCGTGCGAGCATTTTCCCGGCTATTTCAGGCTGCTCGGTGAACAGGTGTTGAAACCTCTCGCGGCTGATTGCGAGAGTGGTTGTCTTTACCAGTATGCGGGCGGAGGTCGAGTGGGGATAATCGTCGAGAAGGGCGCCTTCTCCCAGAAAGTCCAGCTTCTGAAAGAACGCCAGACGTCGCTCCTCGCCAAATGCCGTTCGCTTGAACAGCTCGATCTCGCCCTCGTAGATCAGATACAAACGCAGCCGGGGGCTGTTCTCCTCGAACAACAGGGCGCCCGGTTCATATTCGCGCACCTCGAGGTTGTCTGCGATCAGACCGCGCTCGGGGTCGGTCAGGTCGGCAAAAAGCTGAATCTGCTTGAGAAACTGATGTATGGACTCGCGGTTCATAATCTTCACTCCGGTTTATTGGTTGTGTGAGAGAAGGTATTTCGCGCCCGATAAAATGGCAAGAGATTGCTGACCCGCTAAAACCGCGATGAAGTCTCGCCTTGCAAACAATCACACTCTCGCGTTATATTTAATAGAGAAGCTGAAATGTCTTTAACAGACACAGGGAGACTAATCATGCAGACGTACATTTTGATGACCAAGCTTGCCCCCGAAGTGACAACCCGAATGAAAGATCGGGCGTCTATCGGCCGGGCATGGCTCGAACAGGTGAAGGAGAAGTGCCCGGACGTGAAATTCGTGGCCCACTACGGCCTTCTCGGTCCGTTCGATTTTCTTGACATCTATGAGGCTCCCAACGAGGAAGTGGCCGCCAAGGTTTCTATGATCAGCCTCCAGAACGGCGCGTTTGAGGCCCAGAGCTGGACCGCCATACCGTATAAACGGATTGTCGAACTGGCCCAGGAAATCTGACCGAGAGCAAATTGTCGATCCGTAGAGTTTCACCATTTGCCCGGGGAGGTTGACGCATGCAAAATCCATTTGGAGGTCGCCTGAGCGACATGTCAAACACGGAAAACCCGCCGCCCAACCTGCACAACTACGTGCTTCAGCAGATGAAGGCCGGCGCGGACAAGAGCACGATTGTACGTTCGGTCGTAGATCGGGGTATGGACAGCACGGAGGCGTCGCGGGCGGTAGATATTGAATACCGGCGCATCGCCGAACGCGTTCAACGTGAGACGGTAACTCCCGGGGCGATTCAAACGGCGCTGCTCGGCGGGCTATTGGCAGCGGCAGGCGGGGGCGCCATCTGGGGATTGATAGCCATCCACTCCAAACAAGAGCTGGGAATTATCGCACTGGGGATCGGTTTTCTGGCCGGTTACCTGGTTGTCTGGCTCTCGGGTGGTCGGAAAGGGATTTCTCTGCAGGTAATTGCCTCCGTCTCGGCGCTGTTGGGGATACTGGTCGGAAAGTACCTTGCCTTCTTCCATGCCTTCAAGCAAGAACTGATCAGAGAAATCGGGACGGATGCCGCCGGCAACCTCTCGCCTTTGTCAGCCGATGCCCTGAGGATATTTTTCGAAAAGCTTCCCGATATGGTGAGTCCGTACGATATCCTGTGGATAGTGCTCGCGTTTGGCGCTGCCTGGAGTATTCCGAAGGGGCTGGGAATTACCCTGCCGCCGGGATATATCTCACCTTACATGACAAAATTCTGACTTCATACCTGGAAATCCCCGCGCTCTCGCTCGAACGGCAGGGTACGGGCTTCGTATAACTGACATGGATTCTCGACCGACAGATCACCTCCGGCAATTGGATTGGGATACTCTCCTTGAGCCGCTTCACGAACTCGAGGATTGTTCCATTTGTCCGCGTGACTGTCATGCCGATCGTACGAGCGATAAGCTCGGCTTCTGCAAGAGCGGTGTCGGCTTTGCCGTTTCCTCAATATTCGCTCACATGGGCGAAGAACCGGTTCTTTCCGGAACGCGAGGTATCTGTAACATCTTTTTCTTGCACTGCAACATGCAGTGCGTGTACTGCCAGAATTACCAGATCAGCCGCAATCGCGAGGCGACTGCGGAAGACACCGACAGCTTTATCGGTATAATTCGCACTATCGAAAAACACCTGGAGCGTGGCGTTCCCTCGGTCGGCTTTGTCTCTCCCTCGCATTTTGTGCCGCAGGTCAGGGTGATCATGAACGTGTTGCGCGCCCGTGGGCACGACCCGGTTTTTGTTTACAATACGAACGGCTACGACCGCACCGAGACGATAGCGTCACTCGAAGAGCAGGTCGACGTCTATCTGCCGGACTTGAAATACATGGACGACTCCCTCGCTCGACGGCTTTCCGATACGCCTCGATACGTGGAGATCGCAACCTCGGCACTGAAAGAGATGTACCGACAGCGCGGGCCGAATATCTTTCTGCGCGATGACAACACAATCGAGCGCGGAATGATTATCCGTCATCTTGTCCTGCCCGGGCAGGTGGACAACAGCAAGGCGGTGCTTCGGTTCATCGCCGATGAGCTTTCACCGGCCGTGCACGTGTCGCTGATGTCGCAGTATCACCCGAATCCGTTCGTCGCGGCGGATCCTGACCTTGGTCGAACTCTTACTGCCGAGGAGTATGAGGACGTGCTCGATGAATTCCGGCGTCTCGGTTTCTACCGTGGCTGGGTACAGGCACTGGACAGCCCGTCTCACTACCTGCCGGATTTCATGAAAGAAGAGCCGTTCAGCGAATGACCGGCTCCCGGAAATTCGGTTGCGGAACCCTCCTGTCGGGCTTATTGTTGATCTGCTGAAGCTCTGCATATCACAAAGAAGGAACATCACATGGCAAACACCGACATTGCAAAAGTACTCCGCAAGCTCGAATACGGGGTGTATGTGGTCACCCTGGGTAAAGGCGAAAAAGGTAACGCCTTTACGGCAAGCTGGCTGACCCAGGTCAGCTCGGAGCCACCGATGGTGGCTATTGCCGTTCACGAGGCACATAAGTCAAATCCAGCACTGAAAGTAGCCGGCGCCTTTGTCGTCAACCTGATCAGCAAGGGTAACGAAGCAGTCGCGAAAACGTACTATGGCCCGGCCGAGTCCGGCTACGACAGACTTCGGGACAAAGACATAAAAGATTCGCCGGTGACCGGGACTCCGGTACTCAACGGCGTCGCCGGATTCCTGGACTGCAAAATTGTCCAGGCCGAGAAGACCGGCAACCACACGCTGTTCATTGGCGAGGTGGTGGCGGCAGATTATCGGTCCGAAGAGCCGATTCTCACCAGTACCAACAGCAAATTGAAATATACCGGATGAGGCTCGCGCTTTTACTTTTCCTGTTCCTTGCGTCCTTAAACGCATACGGCGGTGAATGCCAAGAGACAGTGACGATCGACTCGGTCGAATACCGGGTCGGTCAACCGTGGTGCGGACATCGCCTCGATTCATCTGTCATCGCCGATCCCCGGACACTGGCGCAACTGCCGCAGGATTTGACGTTCGAGGATTCCCGTATCTATGTCACCCGGCCGACCCGCGATGCATTTGTCGCGATGGCGCAGGCGGCCAGGAAAGACTCAATCAAGCTCATTGCCGACTCCGGATTCCGGTCCGGGCGTTTCCAGAGACAGATTATCAAACGCCGTCTTGCGGCCGGCGATTCGATCGAGAAGATATTCAGCATGGTGGCGCCTCCCGGATATTCCCAGCACGAAACCGGCCGCGCGCTCGACCTCGTGCCGAGCGAAGCGGCGTTTGCGAAGACAGCCGCATACAAGTGGCTTAAGGCTCACGCCGCGGAATACGGCTTTTTCGAGACCTACCCCAGGGCGGTCGCACACGGCCATCACCGGGAGCCCTGGCACTGGTACTTCAAGGGTACGAAATAATCCACCTGTCGGCCGATCAGCCCCGTTAATTCCTTCTCGCAAGGATTTACTTCCCGCATTTCTCCAACCCGGCGCGAAACATGTCCCCATCGGTTCATTATTGGGCGGAACCAGTCTCCCCGGTCACCGTTATATTAGATGATACAGGACATAAGAGGTCCTGTTGGTATACGTTTTTGCGGATCAGCTGCGGCTGATCATTCGTGAAAGGGCGGTGATTGAAATGAACTACAATACCGACGAGAGCCTCAAACCCTACTACAATGTCCGCATGATGCTGGAGCGTATTCCACGGGAGTTGTGGAGCGTGTTCCTCCCCGCGACCGAAAAGGGACTGGCGGAGTTGGAGACTCGCATACTGGCGCTTAAGGCCCGGGAGGCAGAGCGCGACCAGGCGATGACCATCCAGCGACTTTGTCATTTGCCGTTACGGCCGAATGAGCCGCTACGTGAAGTAAAAGCGAAAGCCCGGGTCCAGGGAATCAAGAAGGACCATCTCCGCAAGCGCCGCAACGACGGCGGCTTCGACGACGCATAATATCCCTCAATCACTTCTTACAGTCTATCTACATCCGGTAAAAGCACGGCACTGCATGTAGGCGGACCGAAGTCGGATTCACCTCCGGTTTGGTAGTGCTGTTGAGGCAGCACTCTACGGCTACGAGGATCAGCGCCGCTTTCTCAGACGCGGATGATGTCGCCTTTGAGCGAGTACAGGATGCCGAGGACTTCCGTCCGTGTCTCCGGAGTGATTTTGTTGCTTTCGAGGGCGGCCATGATGTCATCGACGACGGCCAGGTATTCTTCCTCGCTGATATTCATCGAGCGGTGGGCAGTGAGCATGTCCTTGCCGCTGTATTTCTGGGGGCCGCCGGAGCCCATGCCAAAGAACTCGAACGCCATCTGATGAAGCCGGTTCTGGTCGACGTCCTGGAAGCGGTTGCTGACCTTGGGGTTTTTGAGGTGGTTCTTGATAACGTCGGTAACGATAGCGTTGAGGCCATCCTCGCCGCCCAGCCTTTGGTATAGAGAGTCACTCATCGGAATCTCCTGATTGGTGATGGTTTGCGCCGTTCGGCGCCGGTTATGCCCGGAATTCGTCATAAGTACGCGGCGCCGCGGTTTCCTGTCAAGAAAATTTTGGATTAAATTGGTCCATTATTATCTTGCGCGACCCATTTAAGGCGGATATATTTAATCCGCCATCTACCGAATTTGCTCCCACAGGGGTTGTGTCTAAAAACCAAACAAGCGCAGAGGAGCCTTCACGATGCGTACTTCGATCAAACGGCTTATTGCCCTGTTCAGCCTTCTGGCTGTGATCCTGGGGGGATGTTCCAGCGACGACAGCAGTCCGACCGATTCGAACAACGGGGGTGGTGCGGCGGTCGACCTGTCGGCGGTAACAATCGACATTCCGCCGGCAATGGCCTCGGCGGCAACGGCTAACCCGAGCGGCGGCGCGGCGCAGGCGCAGCTGTATTTGCAGATGTTGAATTCCTTTACGGCGTTCACCGGTTTTCTCCAGCCGCCGAGCGCGAAAGCCGCAAAAGTGGCGGCGGACGGCGTCTATACCTGGACGCAGGGGGGACTGTCGATAACGCTGACCGTTCAGGACACCGGCTCCGAGATCTACTGGGAAGTCAAGGTCAACGGCTCGGACGGCGAGCAGACGTATGCGAATTTTGTGCTGCTCGACGGCTACCGCGAGAAGACTGTTAACAGCGGCATGCTCAATCTGTATGATCCAATGACAGAGAACGGTCCGGCTACATACTGGTCGTGGTCGACTGATCCGGAGGGGGTGTTTTCCGTCAATCACTTTGGGCTCAACTCGAATGTGCATGTCTTCGCCACGGTGCAGGTGAACGGATCGGGATCGGTCGCATATTACCTTGACAATGTGGTGCGATTCGGCTCGAACTGGAATGCCGACGGCAGCGGTGAATTCACCATATATGACGCGAACGGGAGCATGATCGACACCGGAGCCTGGCCGGCGTAAGAAATTCCTACGTTGAATAGGGGGGCGATAAAAGTGGCAGTTGAATGGCAGGTCTGGAACAGACCTGCCGTTCTTTTGTGGTTTAGCCGACACAGGGGTGTATGTAAAGCCATTTCGGGAAATGGAGCGGAGCGGGCGGCGGTTGGTGTACCGTGTTGTGCAGCAGGTAGATAGGCGGTCTCATGGGGTGTCATGAAATGGGTTCGTTTCTTCATTTTTAGTCTTTCCATGTTCGGTGCTCTCCGTCCGTCAGTCTTCACCGTTTTCTACCGCGATTTATTTCTGATACAGGCATAGTACGATCCTCTATATAGGGGGACCGAGGTCGGATTCACCTCCGGTTTGGTAGTGTTTTTGTTTGGGAGGGAAGAAGAACACGCCCCGGCCCTTCGACAAGCTCAGGACAGGCCCTTCGGGCCACCTCTCTCAAGAGGGATGAAGAGAATAAGGAGGCCCTTCGACAAACTCAGGGTGACTGGATTATAGCTGCTATACGCATGGAGCGGATCTTGCAGGCAACAAATGGCAGGTCTGGGACAGAGTTGGCCTACTCTGGCTACTTGTCTGCCGTACTGGTCGGATGAAGGGAACCCCCACCAAGCTGTGTGCGACCCGTCTTGTGTTCGCCTGTTTCAGGGGCTCACCCATTTTTCAAGTTGCTTCGGCGTGCGTATTTTCCAGTTGCGGGTGATGGTGGCCCAGTAGTACTCGTCGATGAGTTTTGGGACGGTCGAGTGGGGGCGGCCCATACGATGCGGGAGTTCGTCGAGGGTGAAGCCGGCCTCTCGCGCAGGTTCCTTCAGTTGGAGGATGGTTTCCTTGAGGTCGGTCAGAAAGCGGGCGTAGGAGTCGCCGTCCTGGGTGTGGTGTAAGGCCCTGCGGATGGGGATATCCCACGGGACGAGTGATTTCGGCCTCAGAGCGAAGAGTATTTTGGCCGCGCCGGTCGGGCCGACGGTGATAGCGTGCGTCTTCCTCCCGGTTGATTTCCTTCTTGACGCTTCGATGAGCCGAAGTTCTTCGTAGGCCTCGGCGGTGCTGCATATTTGACGATCGGAGAGCTCCCAGATGTTTCTGCTGAACGCGGGGAGTCTTTTGTGATTATCGCGGTACCATCGGAGCAGACTCGCAGAGGTGGGCCTGAGGTAATCCGGATGAATCTGGCGGCATCCCCACTGCCTGAGCCATTGCAGTAGCGCACGCCGGTGGGCGGCATCGTGCATATCGAGACGCCAGTCGACGCGTTTCATGAACTCGAGATACGAGTTATCGTAGTTGGTCAGATGCCCGTAAAGGAAACAGGCAAACGCCAGTTCGAAGAGGGTCATGGGTGTTTCCCTAAGTTATCTGAAGAGTTATCTATAGAGTACACACGGCGACCTAGGATGTGTCCTTGAGCATCCGACAGAGCGGCTCCCTAGGAGTCGTGAACTGAAAGTGACCACGGCGCGCCCTTGCTACTCACCCATCGAGCATGTCCTCACGCGAAATCTCTCCTCTAAGCATACGGTAGAACCTCGATTGGCCACCGCTGCCAGGCGCAAAATTGCGTCGAGTGAAGTCCTCGTCGGTCAAAGTAAGGGATTCGAAAAAAGGCAGAAATTCTTTCACTGCCGGAATCCGGCCGATATTCTCCCCGGCGACACTGAGATAGACGTCATCCTTAAGAAACTTCATTAACGCCTTGAATGCATTAGCACGGGGAAGCAGATTGCCGGTTCTCTCTTTTGCCTCCCAACCCTTTGGCCACTTGTCACGAACCGCACAGAAGTAGTTGAATAGGATCTCAGCAATGTCGAGATCACGACCGGCGATAAACATGTTTCTGAACGGGCGTTTCTGGAGCTCTTGGTGGCCCGCTCTCTTCAGCTTCTTACCCTCGATCAGATCATTGCGATCTCGCACGGGATCATCGCTTATGAATCTCACTAGCGCCTCAACAAATGAAGCCTGGGTGAGCGGCTCTTTGGTGCGCCCGGGCGTGGCCGTACCCAACCTCTTAATTCGGCAGTATAGAGGACTTGATGGCTCTTTATCCAAAGCAACTGCCACGTTATGACAGGTCTTGTAGGGACTGGGCATCTGTGCAAGTTCTGTGAGATCGTATACTAGACTCTTATTTACCTTTGTCTGCGCCAAGTTGACTGTTGCAAATATATTGGCTTGCTCGGAGATATCAGCGCCGACGAATATGGAGAGATTTATCTCAAAGTCAGGATAACTTGGATCAAGGGACCAGCGACCGCTTTCGTCCATAAAAGAGGCGATTCTGTGTTGACCATCGATAACTTTTGCCATTTTGTCAAACGGTATTTCTTCTTCGCCTGCGTCCTCATCTCCGGGATAAGGTATCAACGTGAGAATATTGTTTCTCTTGTCATACT
>CAYNEO010000030.1:0-42477 GCA_964396245.1 uncultured Ignavibacteriales bacterium | reverse complement strand
CTCCATAAATGACCTTGCCCAATTCCATCCGGTAAACAGAAGAAGACGTTTTGGACGATAATTTAGTAATTCTTTCTTCAGCAGAGAGAAGCAGCCGTCCCACTGAATGTCACACAGGGCGTTACTTGGATTGCCGCCATCGGCAGGGGCGACTTTGTAGAGGTTGGACCACACCAGATGAGAGGGCCAATCAACCTTGTTGACATCTGCAATGCCGGTCTTGTTGACAACCGACCGGATCACTCTCCAAAACGCAGACCGTTGCGTGCTGTATTTCTTCGCAGGGTTGCTCCAGTGGTCGGTTACCCATGTCATTGGGCATTTCCCGCTTCCCATAACGCTGTCGTAGACTTTTTCCGCAAACGCAGCTGACAAATCCGGGCGGGCCAGCTGGCTTGGCAATATACCCTCCGTCCAGCCGTTTACTGCCCTGCCCACTATCATCAGCTCGTTGCCGTACCGATGCCCGCTCATCGACAAAAATCCGGTAAGCATTGTCACCGGCAATTTCGCGGCATTATCTCCTATCACAGAGAGTATTTCTCTAGCAAACAGATCTCTCTCTTCAATTGTCGCCATGATTCTTCCCCTATGATAAAGATTCCCCGGTCAACGTATGGCACTCTTGCCTCAGAAGTGCCGTACGTTTTTAAATACTTTCCGTGCTCGGCGCATCAGACTCCCAATACGCCGCCGCAACCCACGCTTAGCCCCTCACCGCCTGCCCGCAGTGATGGCACTTCTTCGTCCCGGCCACGATTGGTCCGCTGCAGTGCGCGCATCGGTACCGGCGTCGAGATTCCTCGAGCCACTCTGCCATCCGGCCCGAACGGATCATGTCGTTGTTCGCCCGAAGATCGACACCGTCCTCGTTGAGATACGCCTTGGCGAATTTTTCGTACTTCTCGCACTCACCACCCTCGCATTCCGGACAGTCGAAACAGAAATCGAGACCCTTCTCGCGAAGGCAACTGACAAACTTGCAGTCCCAGCCCCAGCAGTTCGATGTCAGCGCGCCGCAACCGTTACACCGGACCTGCTCCGCCGCACAATTGAAATGGTTCGCCAGCCGCTGACGATACGCCGGGTTATCCCGCTCGGCCCGGTAAATAGCGCACGCCCCGCAATACAACCCGCACCGCCCGACCAGCTCGCTTGTTTGTGATGTATCCATATTCCCGCCCGCGTTTGACATGACACCCCCCGCTCACTGCTTTGAAATACCCCCGGCAGGACTCGAACCTGCTACCCTCTGCTTAGAAGGCAGATGCTCTATCCGGATGAGCTACGGGGGCATCATCTATTCGTCACAACTGCACAGGAGACTGTCTGTTCCTGACAGCAACGCTAAGATAATCCACAATCCCCATGTATTTCAACAAGAAAGTTCGGACAGACAGCCGCTTAATCCCGGTAAACCTGACAGATAAACGACTTGAGATACTTCGATTCCGGGAAATTGAGCGCCATGGGATGATCCGGGCTCTGGTACAACCGTCTCACCACCCGCATCTCGACATTTGCCTGCTCTGCCGCTCGCCGAAGTGTGATTTCGAAATCCTGTTCGGTGAAAAAGCCGGAGCAGCTCGATGTCACCAGCAGACCGTTATGCTTGATCAGCCGAATGGCCGCCCGGTTCAGGAAGTGATATCCTTTCCGGCCCGATTCCGCATGCCGTCGCGATTTGATCAACGCCGGCGGGTCGCAGATGACCATATCGTATTCCGGCGTCCGACGCGACGACAGCCACTGGAATACATCGGAAGCCTCCCGTTTCGTCCGCTCTGCGTCAAATCCGTTCAAGCGAACATTGTCCTCCACCATACTCAAGGCCGGCTCCGATGAATCCACGAACGTCACCTCGCTTGCCCCGCCCGCCAGCGCCGCAATACCGTTGCCGCCGCTGAAACTGAACAAATCGAGCGCCTTGCGCCCCGAGGACATCCGGCTGATCCAGTACCGCAATTCCTTCTGGTCGAGGAAATAACCGGTCTTCTGGCCCTCGACCAGATTGGCCTGCATCTTCCGGCCACCCTCCAGAAACGTCACCAGCTCCGGCATGGACCCATCGAGCAATTGGCTGACTTGCTCCAGCCCCTCGTGAGCCCGTGTCGGGATATCGCTCCGTTCGTATATTCCGGCCGGCGAGAACAGCTCTTTCAGAATGGCCACAACATCATCGCGAAATCGGTCCATACCGGCGGTAGAAAGCTGAACCACAAAGACATCTTCAAACCGGTCCACCGCCAGTCCGGGTAGTCCGTCCGATTCGCCATATACCACGCGATAAGCTGTCGTGTCGGTCCCCGGACCGTACCCGAGTAACTGCCGGCGTAAATCCGCCTGTTCGATTCGTCGTTTCAGGAACTCGCGATCAATTGTGGACTTTCCAAACTCGAACACCCGAACCGCAATCATTGATTTGGTCGAGTATGTACCGGTGGCAATAATTTTCCCTTCAGCGTCCGCCACCGATACAATTTCTCCCGACTGTATCTTCAATCCGGCCTTGTCGATTGCCCCGGAGAAAATCCACGGGTGCTGCGGCGGTACCGGCGCGGTATCGTCCTGCTTTAATTTGATTATCGGATATTGCATCGTTTTTGGTGTTTCGCCCCCTGTCCGTTATCACTGTCAGCAAAAGTGCTCAATCAAAAAAATCGGGGTGAGAGGATTTGAACCTCCGACATCTTGCTCCCAAAGCAAGCGCGCTACCGTGCTGCGCTACACCCCGAATCCGGCTCAATGATACCCGTACTGAAACCTCATGTCAAGGCGATTGTGCCCGCCTGCGTCAATCAGATTGGCCTGCAAAATGGCCGAATATCATCAGTCCTCCGGGTGTATAATAGTCTGTACATTCGGCGTAACATATTGCCACTTGCCAAATTCAGAATTTGACGTACATTTGAAACCTATGCTGAAACAGAATCTTCTCGGATATACCAAACCACAGATGGAGCAGCTCATGGCCTCGATGGGGGAGAAGCCGTTCCGCGGGAAACAACTGTTCAAGTGGCTGTACAACACCCGCCAGTACGACTTCAACCTCATGACCGATCTCACCAGGGACCTCCGCACACGGCTGGATGAGTACTACACCTTCGAACAGCTCCAACTCCAGCTCCTGCAGGAGTCGGCCGACGGTACCCGGAAGTTTCTGTTTCGCCTGGCCGACGATTACCCGGTGGAGACGGTCCTTATCCCCGATGACACGCGCGGCAGCAATACCGTGTGCATTTCTTCACAGGCCGGCTGTGCTCTCAACTGCGGTTTCTGTGCCACCGGTACAATGGGACTTCTCCGCGACCTGACGGTCGGCGAAATTGTCGGCCAGTTGGTCTACCTGAGAGAGCATTATGGTAACGACTGCTTCACCCATGTCGTCTTCATGGGCATGGGAGAGCCCCTCAACAACTATGATAATGTCGTCGAAGCGATCCGCATTATGACCGACACGCTCGGCCTCGGCATGAGCGCCAAGAAAATCACGGTTTCGACTTCCGGTGTTACCCCGAAGATCAAAAAGCTGGCTGATACCGGTATGAAGGTCAAGCTGGCCCTGTCGCTCCACGCCGCTATGCAGGAGAAACGGGTCAAAATCATGCCGATCGCCGAGACATTCGGACTCGAGAGACTCATGCAGGCCGTTCGGTATCACGCCGAGACGGTCGGGTCGCGCGTGACGTTCGAATATATCATTTTCGACGGGTTCAACGATACCATGGAAGATGTCAAAGCCCTGAGCAATCTGATCAGGGGCATTCCCTGCAAAATAAATATTCTCGCATACAATCCCGTTCCCGGCCTGAATTTCAATCGGCCGTCCGATGAAAAGGTCGACTGGTTCGGGCGCCAACTCTACCCACGGGCGCCGGCAGTGACCGTACGGAAAAGCCGGGGATTGGATATCGACGCGGCCTGCGGACAACTGGCCGGTCGAATGAAACGATAGGAGGAGTTCATGCTTCGCAAGTTCGTGATGGCGGCAGTTCTCGTCACCGTAATGCTCGGCGCGACTGCTGCCGCTTTCGCCCAGCAGCCCGACATCACCGTCGGCGAAATCCAGATGCCGAACCTTCGCTGGGGTCCGCAGAAAGCTACGTTCACCGTCACCAATAATACCGACTATCCGAAAATCATCTCGGTGCGGTACTCCGTCAAGTTCGAGGGTACCTATCTCAATCCCTCCCGTGAGACCCGGACAAACTATTTCTTCGATCCGCAGATGAGCAAGACAATCAAGCAGGACGTCATCATCCCCGGTAATTACGGTACGGCACATGTACGAATCGAAATATACGATGTAGTTGACACCCTAGACGTGCTCCTACCCTATCAGATTATCGCCCAGCAGCCGTTCACGATCACGTATCATGTTCCGGACGATATTCTGCCGTATTTCCAGGAACCCGTCACTTTTCCTCCCATGGTCGAGAATAACCAGGATTTCGATACAGAATTCTCGCGACTGATTTTGCTGCTCATGGCCCAGGGGAAGACACCGGACCAGATTGCCGACATGGCCAAATGCGATACCTCGTTCGTGACGTTCAGGCTTTCCGTTATGCAGCACCAAGGCTATGCCTCAAAAGCAACCGGGCAGTACAAGCTTCTCTTTCCGGTGATTATGCAGCCGGAAGCGGAGGCGGGCAAGGCGCTTGCCGAACAGGCCTCTGACCGGCTCGTGACCCTGATAAAAAACAATTTCCCCAACTACAAGAGGGTGTTGGACAGCATGGTGCAGACCGGAATCCTGCCGCCCAATGCCGATGACTTTCTGCACGGCGGTTCCGTGCTCTACTACTACTATCCCACGGTTTCCGCTCTGTTCCTCTGGTTTGATCTCGGCACAAAATTCATCAACAACGGACGACCTCTGGAAATATTCGAAGCCACCAACTATTGCGACGCTTACCTCCCGAAGTATATGTATGCAGTAGAGGGCGGAGCATTCTTCAATGGCACGAACCTCTATGATCAATGGCGGGCCGCAAAGGGCATTCACATAACATATGGCGACAGCATTCCCGCGGTTGAATGCGTGAGGGATTTCGGCCGAATCGCCGTAAAGCGACCGGAAACCAACTGGAACTGGGCCAGCCCCGAAAAGGAGGCTCCGGAGCCGTTTGTCATGGACAGCCTTCTGGTTAGAACCGGCTTAACGGGACTGGAACCCGGCACAAAAGAATTTCTGCAGTCAACCGAACAGCAGCTGAAAGAGATATCAGAGAAATACGGTCATCCCGAATTAATGAGAGGGGAGAAGTACTGGTTCTGGAATCTGATGACCTCGCGGACGCTCGCTAAACTTCAGGAACAGAAAATCGTTGTCGATCGCGGGTCGGGACACTTTTCCTTTGAGGAGTTGGAATGATCATTGTCCGTTTTGCCGTCACTGTCGCGATCGCGGCGGTAATCTTCCTCGTGGCCTGCGGGCAGGAGAAGCCGCCGCCGCGCGATTATTTCCCGATTCTGAAAAAGCAGCTAGACAACTTGCAGGCGGCCGTACTCGAAAAAGACACGGCGCAGATCGATTCGCTTCTGGTCCCGAGACTTCGGGAGGACAATCGCGGTGTGGATTCGCTGCTCAATTACGTCTACGGGCCGGCCGACACCTTTGCCTTCGAAAAATTCGGCAACTATCAGATAGTTTATTCCCACAATCGAGCCCGCATCGACTGTTACGTCATGGACAGCACCGACCAGGAGAATCGCCCCGCGACCCTGACGTACGAACTTCAAAAGGAACAATGGTTGCTGAAAAGTTGGGGACCGACCACCAGTCCAATGACCACTCAACCCCCGGAATAGGCTCACGCAGCAGTAATCAGGAAGATAAAAAAAGCGTCCGTTATGCGGGCGCTTTTTTCTTGCTTTGCCGTTGCAGTGCTACATCTCGTTTTTGGCCTGCTGACCTTCGTGCATCATCCGGGCGTATTCTTGCGGTGAGCTGAGTACTTCGACGGCCTTTCGAATGGTCTTGTCGGTGGGCAGGATGACATTTTCGTAGGTGCCCTTCTCACCGGCTACCGCCAGAGCGACCTCACGCTTGATCGCCCGCTTGATATAATCCAGCGATTGATCGAAATCCTTCGTCTTGTCCTGCTCAACGAGCTTCTCCATATTCTCGATAGAACCGCCGAACTCCGCCTCCTTGTCCTGCTCGGTCACCGTCTTCTGGAGATCCTCAAGGGCCACCTGGAGCGCGGACTTGTAATCAAAGTCCTTTTCCTTGATGAATTTCCTGAACTCCGCCACGATCTCCGGCGTGATCTCGAGATCCGGCTTCACATCCGGATGCTGCGCAATATACTTGATGGCAAAATCGAAAAACATGGATTTGCGCTCGAGGTTGATCTCGATCGGCTTCCACGTTTCGCGGTCGATCATAATATCCGGGACAATACCGCCGCCGCCATAAACCACGCGACCGCCGTTAGTGTAGTACACCTCGCGGTCAGCGACATTCAGCGAGTCGGCCTCTCCCGTACTGTCCTCGAGAGCGACGTCATCCGGATGTTTGCTCTGGCGCTCAGGCTTCTGGATGCAGCGTCCGGATGGTACGTAGTACTTGGCTGTCGTCAGTTTCAGCGCCATGGTTCGATCGGCCGAGATCGGGAATATCTGCTGCACCAGGCCCTTGCCGTAAGTTGTCGCGCCGATAATCAGTCCGCGGTCCCAGTCCTGGATGGCGCCGGCGACAATCTCGGACGCCGATGCCGTACCCTCGTCCACGAGAACCGCCAGCGGTTTCCCCGGCGGGAATATCGGCTCGCGCTCCGACTTGTAATGCCGTTCGCTGCTGGCATACTTGCCGCGCGTATAGACAATCTCGCTGCCCTCTTTCAGGAACAGCTCGCCCGTTTCCTTGGCCTGGTCGAGCAGCCCGCCGCCGTTCGACCGCAGGTCAAAGACGAGACCGGTGATTCCCTGGTCGTTCAAGTCATTTATCGCCTCGCGAAGCTCGTGGCTGGTCTCTTCGGCGAACCGGGAGAGACGAACGTAGCCGATTGTCGTTCCCGGAATCACTCCGTAGTAATTGACCGATTTCAGCTGGATCACCGCTCGCTCAACCGTGAAATCGAGCAGATCCGGAATTCCCTGCCGCTTGATCGCCAGGTTGATCGATGTTCCCGCTTCCCCCCGCATCAGTTTGGCGGCGTCCGAGGATGACATCTTGTAAGTGGATTTGCCGTCGATCTCCCAGATAACGTCGCCGGCGTGCAACCCCTTACGGTACGCGGGCGTACCCTCTATCGGGCTGATAATCCTGATATAGTCGTCACGAGAGTCAATCTGAAGTCCAAGACCTTCGTACTTGCCGTGTGTGCTCTCCATCAACGCATCATAGGACTGCTGCTCCATGAGTACCGAGAATCTATCGAGATCGGAAAGCATGCCCCGAATGCCCGCCTTGATAATCGCATCCATGTCGAGATCTTCCATGTACTGGTTGCGAATGTTGAACGCGGTCTGCGTGAGGCTCTTTACGTCTGAAAGGAAATTGTCCCTCGTATCCCGGTTCGAGGCGTCTCCTTCGGATGTTTCCTGGTCGACGTTGATGTGAACGGTATCGCTGGCATAGGTGGTGTCAGCCCAGAGGATGGATGACGAGTTGCCGGATGTCTGAACAGCATCACCGGGGCTGGCAAACCACACCAACCCAAGAGCGAGTACAGTTGCACCAAAAAGCTTAGCAGTAAATCGAAACATCACTCTCTCCAATTCTATGTGCGTTGTTTACGGCAATCTAATCGCTGCTGCCATGTTGTCAAGTTTGACCGAAGCCTGGTTCGATTCGTATCTCGTTGTAAATTTAACGTTTATGCGGCCAATTTGGTTTCACTTCCCGTGTTCGGTTCTCGAATGGCACTCTAAGCTGTTTATTCCCTGCAAGTTATGACGAGCCTGTCCAATTTCACGCAACAAATCCTCTCACCGCCCGGTCTACTGAATAGCCGGCATGCTCTTAAGACCTTGCTTTTTATCGAATTAACCATACTATTGTGCAAAGGAATTGCCACTTAATGTTCAAGTCTTATACACTAATTAGTACGCGTGAAGCAACACTTTAGACAGTCAATTCCTGCAGCCCTGCTGCTTAACTTGCTCGTCCCGGGGTTGGGACACATCGTCTGGAGAGAGTACCTGTTTGGCCTCTTCATCTTCCTCATCATGCTTATTGCCGCCGCCCTCTTTTTTGTGTCCTTTCTCATAAATCTTCCCGGCATAGCGTACTGGATACTCATGCTCCTGCCGGCGATTTTCTACATATTCACGTTTGTCGATCTCTCCCGTACCGTCCAGAGAAAACGCACGTCAATCTCTGTCTCGCCATCACGATTCTGGATCATACTCTGTCTGGGATTCGCCTATCAGCTCGCAGTTCCCAGCGCACTCGGCAATTTCGCCATCAGAAATCATCCGGCTGTTTTCAGAATTCCCGACTACAATCTCAAGCCTGGATTTCAGAAAGGTGAAATCGTGAAGGCCAGCCGACTCGCATACTCGGTCGATCTCTTCTTCCTGAACCAGCCGCTCTATTATCGTCTCCCCGAACGTTTCACCGTGGTACGATACCCGGACCATTCGGGGGGGCATAAACTGGGAATTGTTATTGGTCTGCCGAACGAGGAGGTTCAAGTTGTCGAAGGCGTCGTTATCGTGGACGGCTATCCGCAGGTTGTACCTGCCGGTGATGACATCCTTCTGACGGGTGATTTGCCGTTGACCGCGGTGGGGCGATATTCTATTTTGATCGCTACAATCCGTATGAATCGAATAGAAAAAGCGACCGAAATCCCTCTCACGAGACCAGTCGGTAAAGTTGAACCGCTGTTATGAAGACCATCAAGAATCTGATTTTCGACCTCGACGGTACCCTGATTGATTCCTCCGAGGGAATAATTGACGCCGTCAATTTCGCCCTGGAGCAAACCGGACAACCGACACGGTCGCCTGAAGAGATAAAACGTTATATCGGCTCACCGCTGGAGCAGATGTTTCGCGACTTTACTGATTATCCCTTCGCCGAGTTAAACCGCCAATTCCGTACCAGGGCCGATACATCGGTTGTCGCCGCCGCCGTGCCGCTCGACGGAGTCCGGGGAATTCTCGAGATGCTTCACCTGGCCGAATACCGGATGGCGCTCGCGACCACCAAGGTTCGGCGGAATATCGACGGCATTATCACCAAGCTTGGATGGCAGGACTACTTTCAGGTCGCTGTCGGAGGCGATGAGGTCACCAGGGTTAAGCCGGCGCCGGATGCATTCAATGTCGTACTGGATCAACTCGGGTCGAGTCCGGACGAGTCGATAGTGATCGGAGATACGGTGAACGATATTATTGCCGCGAAGGCCGTTCCCGTCAGGGTCATCGCCGTTTCGTCACCCTTTGCCAGCAGGGAAGATGTAATCAAATCAAGACCGGACTATTTTATCAGGAACATTGCGTGGCTTCCCGGTCTGCTGGCCGAGATTGATCGCAAATCCGCAAAAGCAAAATGAGCCGCCTGTTTATTCATTCATTCGACACCGACTTTGGCGTCGTTAGAAGCGCCGCTACAACCAGGGGACTTGTGCTGACCACTCTGCCGGGCCGGTCAACGTCATTTTTCGAGGACTTTATTGCCACGCATTTCGGCGATTACGAAATTGGACTTGGAGGGAGAGTGAATCTGAGGGCTGAGAAACAAATTCGAAAGTACTTCGACGGCGCCCTGAAATGTTTCACCGTTCCCCTTGATATTCAGGCCAACGAGTTCGCTCAAAAAGTCTTCAGCTTTGTCGCCACAATCCCGTATGGAAAGACCATGAGTTATAGCGAGGTTGCCCGGGCCGTGGGGCATCCCAGGGCCTGTCGCGCTGTCGGGAATGTAATGTCGCAGAACCGCATCGCCCTCGTCGTACCCTGTCACCGTGTCGTTGCAGCGCACGGTCTCGGCGGATACGGGGGAGACCTCAAAACCAAGAAATGGCTGCTTGAATTCGAGGGCGTCGACTGGCGACGCTTGCGCTGAAAATCACCGGATCTCAATCCGGAAAAACGGAGAACAACTATGGATCCTCGTATTGCCAAACTTGCCGGCGTACTCGTCAACTATTCGGTACAGTTGAAGAAGGGCCAGCTCGTGAAAATTCAGGGAGAAACGGTCACCACACCCCTGATTAAGGCCGTCTATGAAGAGGCCATTAAGGTCGGCGCGCATCCGTACACCGAGCTGCGTATCCCTGACCTGGATGAAATACGCTTGAAATACGCCGGCGATGCCCAGTTGAAGTACATCCCGCCGATGAAACGCACCGAGGTAAACAAGATTGACGCCCTTATTCATATATGGGGAAGCGAAAACACCCGTTATCTCGCCGGCGTGGACCCGAAGCGACAGGCGATGGAGCGCAAGGCCATGCATCCCCTCTCGAAGCGGTTGTTCGCGCGCTTCGCTAAGAAAGAAGCTCGATGGGTCGGCACTCAGTTCCCGACCCACGCCGACGCGCAGGATGCCGACATGTCGCTTGCCGACTATGAGGATTTCGTCTATGGCGCCGGCCACATCGATGCGGCCGATCCGGTCAAGCACTGGAACAAAGTCGAGCAGGAGCAGAGGAGGCTGGTCAAAATTCTCAACCGCCTGCACCGAATACACGTCCGTTCCGCCGATACCGACCTCAAGCTTCGCGTCAAAGGTCGGAAGTGGATCAGTTGTCACGGTACCGAGAACTTTCCCGACGGAGAAATCTTTACCAGTCCGATCGAAAACAGTATCGAAGGACATATTCGCTTCAGTTATCCGGCTTCGTACATAGGGCGCGATGTCGAGGATGTTCGCCTGGAATTTAGGAAAGGTCGGGTGGTCGCTGAATCGGCCGCCAAAAACCTTGACTACCTGCAGGCGATGCTCAACATGGACCGGGGCGCGCGCTCGGTAGGAGAGTTCGCCATAGGCACCAACTACGGTATCAAACGATTCACCAAGAATACGCTTTTCGACGAAAAGATAGGCGGCACCTGTCACCTGGCGGTGGGTGAAGGCTTCGCCGAATCCGGCGGCAAGAACCGCAGTGCCCTTCACTGGGATATGGTCTGTGATCTCAAAAACGGAGGCGAGATCGAGGCCGACGGAAAAATCATTTACTCCAACGGAAAGTTCGTCATTTGATGCATGCTTCGCAGACGCAACATAAAAAGGCCGGCTCCATCCGGAGCCGGCCATGATTTTGTCCGTGACCGCCCCGGGATCTACGGATCAACCGGTGCTGGCCCGCCAAGATAAACAAACCCAATCAACCCGGTTATATCCCCCAGATCGATGCTTCGGTCGCCGTTTATATCACCCGTAGCCAGACTCACCGGCGGCGGCCCATCCAAGTATACGTAATCTATGAGGCCGGTAATATCCGCGAGACCTCGAACATGATCGTAATCCAGATCGCCCCTGTCGACATCGATAGTACGAAGTTCCCCGGGCTGTACGTGCGGAGTATAGGACATCTGCGGTGAATAAACGACGAGTTTTCGCGGCAGGGTGGCGACCGTATCGATAGTATTTTCCTGACCGCTCACTGACCATGGATCGGTCGACCAGTACACCCTCATGACCTCACCCGAACCCGGTTCGAGCGGCTCTGCACCGCTTCCCGCGAGGAGGGAGAGAGCAAACAGATTGTTGCTCGCATCGTACTCCGAATATAGAATTTGCGCAAAATAAGACGTTCGGTCTCCAAACCGAATCGAGTCGATTGTCAGATCAAGTGGTGAATCGGCAGCCTGAAAAGGTATGAAGATCTCACTGAGTGGCTGAGAATTTGTCAGAAAGACGTGCGTTATTAAATCCTGCCCGCCAAATGCCGAATCCACACCAAACGCCAGGGTATCTCCAAGTGCGATTATAAAATCGTTCCGCATGTTTGTGACAGATCCGTACGCCGTCTCAACTGTCAGCGATACGCTGTATACCCCGGACGCCGAATATTCGTGTATCGGATTCTCCGCCGTGGATGAGTCACCATCACCAAAGTACCACTTGTAGGCAGATGTGGGCAGGGTGGGCAGAGGGCTGAACTGCACCGAAAATGGAGCATCTCCGACAGTCGTGTCGGCAGAGAAATTCGCTCCCCAGCGAAACGCTTCCGAGAGATTGACAATTCCCCAGCCGTAGTTGTTGTCCGGCGAATCGGCATTTGAAGCCGACTCGATAATTGCCTGACGAATCAAGTGGGGGGTGAACTCAGGACGAGCCTGGATCAAAAGGCAGGCCGTTCCGGCGACAATCGGCGTCGAAAGCGACGTTCCGTTCACCGTCCCGTAGGCATTATCTGCCGTAGCATACGCTGCGTAGGTGTTCACTCCCTGGGCGCATACTTCCGGTTTGGTACGGCCGTCATAGGTCGGGCCCCGAGAAGAAAAAGAGGCAATGTACCCGGAAGACGTCACCGCTCCACATGCCAGGATGTCGAAAGCGTCCGCCGGCGGATGCAGCGTACCCGGGCTCGGGCCCTCATTTCCCATGGCGTTGCAGACGACAATACCGAGACCGCTGGCCGTATTCGCGGCAAGGGTGATGGGCGCCGTCAGCCCGTCAACGTCCTCGTATGTATACCAGTCCGCGTAGGCCAGCGATGACGTGACGACATCCGCGCCGTATGAATCGGCCCACTCCAGCGCCGCTATCCAGTTGTCCTCCTCGACCGGCGTCTCCGACCTCATATCCTCGGTCTTTGCCAGCAGGAAATTGGCATGGTAGGCCGGACCGTATATCTTGCCATCCTTCAATCCACCGCAGACGGACCATATATAGGTGCCGTGGTTCCATTGTTCCGGAATGTCCGCCGGCTCGTTTGCCGTGTTTGAATCATTGAATACAAAATCATACTCAGCCTGCACCCGCCCGTCGGCATAATGCTGGGCGAACGCCTCATGGCTCTTTCGGAACCCGGTGTCAAAAATAGCCAGAGTGACCCCTTCGCCGTGATAGCCCTGTGAATGAACCGCCGGGACATTTACCTGGTTCAACTGGCCTAACGACGGGCCGTAATTGAGTGCCTCGGCGTCCTGAGCCTCGGGAACCTGCGGCGGGCGAGTATCCTGGACTTCCGGGTGGTCCACCTTGAAGCCGGCTATCGGCTCGACCGCCGCCACAAACGGCAAGGCGGCCACCGCATCGAGAGCGTTCGCCGGCAGTTCGTAGCTCGCAGCATTCAGCCACCTGGATACTCGTCGCAGTTTTCCGCCCCTGGAGGTCACGGCCTCCACATATGACGCCACAACCGGTAGATCTGCAAACACTATCTTGTCCAGTCCCATTTTGGCGCGTCTTTTCGAGAGCTTGTCGCTGAGGCTCAGCGATGCTGCCTTTGAAGCGAATTCGGCCTTAGTCCTCACATTCTTGTCAGTGAAGAAGACCCAGACTTTTACCGTGTCCCCGTCGCGATCGGCCAGGAAATCACGAGCCCGGGAGGAAAGTACCTCGGGATCTTTTTCCCGAATCACGGGCGCATCGCTGAGCGCCGGGATGGAAGGAGTGTTTTCGCCGAAAACAGCGGTGCTGATCAACACGGCGAAAAGGAAGGCACAAGTAACTGAAATCCGCAGATGTCGCACTGGCATGAATTCTTTCCTCTTAGAGAGTATACATATATGAGCCGGTCGGTACAGTGGGCTCCAAGTCTAAATTAACCGTAACGGTCGAATTGTCAACACTATCTTGAACGGACCCTATTTCTATGGGCAAAATCCCATACTTGACCGGGGCAGTCCCTGAATACATTCGGTACGGACGACCGGCAGGTCATCGAACCCGCCCCATAATATTCTATCGGACAGTTAGATAGGAGCTTTGCCCCGACCCGTCCATTATTTCTCGGAAAAGGCATGATCTATGCTGAACCTTGTTATAAACCAGTTACGGGACGACGGATATTATATGGTCCGCACGAAGTTTAGACGCAGAAAACAGGTGATATAATGAACAGAATTCTCAAGAACAAAGCCGGTATCACGCTGATCGAACTTCTCATCACCGTGGTCATCATCGGCATCGTGGCAGCTATGGCTGCCCCGCGATTTGAAATCGCCTACAATCGCATGAAATTCAAAAGCGCCAATCGCGATATGGTCTCGACCTTGAAACTCGCACGGTCGATGGCCATAACGGACAAGGCTCAGTACGGATTATACTTTGATCCCACGGCGAAAACGTATACGCTTTTCCGAGACGGCGCCGATAGCAGCTACGCCTATGAACCCAGCATCGACAGTGCCGTCCGCGTTGACACGCTCCCGTCCGAATTCAACTACATCGCGACCGACCTGCTGGGCAACGTGCTTTTCTTCCGCCCGAATGGATCGGCCGACTTCAGTGGCGGTGGTAACGTGTACTCCATGGCATACGCGAATCAGGTCATCGCTCTGTTCGATTCAAACATTTTGGCATCCACCGGCAGGGTGCACTCCGAATCCCACTATTATTGATAATTGTGGAAATTATCAACTCCTTCGAGCCTCCCGTGCTCCGGCCGGGAGGCTAATTTATTGTCCCCGAGTATCTTACCGCGAGGTCCATTCTCCGGTTAAGACCTCAGGGGCTCAGTCCGATATTTAATTACATAAATAGATGAGGAACCAGGGGCGTTTCTGCGGAAAGGAAATAATTGCTAGTGTTCGTTAACTCGTCGCCGGTTATGCCGATAAATGGGATAATGAAACGGTGTTAATTCGACTTAAACGGTACTAAAAAGAGTGATATATGCTAATTCCACGCAGGAGTAAGAGCACAGTCGGACTGGACATTGGCGCCAATTCCGTCAAGCTGGTCAAGCTCGACCATGACAAGAGTGGATACGCGGTATCCGCCATCGGTATCCGTGAACTCCCACCCGAGTCCATCGTCGCTGACGAGATCAGAGACCGTGAAGCGGTGATCTTCAATATTCAGTCCCTGGTCGATCAGACCGACCCGAAGATCAAAGATGTCGTCGTTTCCATCTCCGGACACGGGGTCATCACCGACAAGTTCACCATCGATAAGAAGACCGGCCCCGAGGCCGAGCAGGCTATCCTGTTCGAAACCGAACAGCGGGCGCCCTTCGATATCGATGACGTCACCCTTGATTACCACATCATCAAGACTGATGAGGAAATCAACAAGATGGACGTACTGTTGGTGGCGGCCCGCAAGGAGTACCTGCAGATGTACCTTGAATTGATCGAGGACTGCGGGCTGCGTCCGGTTGTGGTCGATGACGATGCCTTTGCGATCATGAACGCCTACGAGGCCAACTACGAAGTTGACCCGTCGCGCGTCACCGCCCTCGTTAATATTGGTCACGATGTTACCAATGTTACGTACCTGACCGACGGCCTGTTCAACGCCACCCGCGATGTATCAGCCGGCACCCGCGAGATTGCCAATGCCGTCCAGCGCGAGTTCCGTCTCAACCCCGAGTTGACTGCCAAAACGATCAAGGGTGAAATGAGCGACTCCATCGATCAGGACATGCTCAAGGCAACGATCATTTCCGCTACCGACGAACTTGTCTCGGGAATCGAACTCGCGTTCTCCTATTTCAAATCGCAGGCGAAAATCGAGACCATCGACTGGTTGGTGCTCTCCGGCGGCGGCGCCCTGATACCGTATCTGCCGGAATACCTCCAGTCCAAGCTCAACGTGCCCCTGGAAATTGCCAATCCCCTGAGAAATATAGATTACGATCCGGAGCTCTTCCAGTACCTTCAGCCGGAAAAAATCGCGCCACTGCTGTCGGTTGCGGTGGGCCTGGCAATGCGGAAAGCGAGGTAATTCGCCATGATAGAGATAAACCTTCTTCCCAAAAATTACCTCAAGGGGTCACGCACAATCTCCCTTGGCAAGGTCGGCCTGTACGTCATCGCCGGCGCCGCGGGAGTCGTGCTGATGCTGGCTGGAATTACCTTCTACCAGATGTACCAGCTCAGCAATCTTGAGAAGAATATCGAGAAGGCAAGCCAGCGCGCCGCGATGCTCCAGAAGGATATCAAGCTGGTCGATGCCCTCACCGACGTCAAGGAGAAGATCCAGGACCGTATGGCCGCTGTCGAAAGACTCGACCGCCATCGGTCAGTATGGGTCCGCCTGCTGGAAGACATCTCGGGCGACGTTCCCGAATTCGTCTGGCTGGCCAACTACAGCGAGACGTCACCGACGCCCGCTCCGGCCGCAAAGGCCACTCGTGCGGGTCAGACCAATAGCCAGGCGGCCGACACAACTGCCGCCCCCAGGGTCGATCCCAACGTTCACCCGGTGGAAATCGAGGGTTACGCCTTTACCCTGAACGCACTGGCCTCATTCATGATAAATATGATGCGCTCCGATTACTTCGACGAGGTCGAACTGGTCTCGACCAAGGAAACCAAGTTCAACTCCGACAAGGAACGGGCCTACAACTTCGTGGTCTCATGCGACGCGCATTATCTGTCCGATGAAGAACTGCAGCAGATGATCGCCCAGGCCAACGGCGGCTCGGCCGAACCGTCTGCAACCAGTCACAAGCAACTTAACTAAGGAGAGTGGCTCAATGGATTTCAGAGATTCAAAGAATCAGAAGATAGCCATCTCCGTACTGGCTTTCTTCATCGTCGTGTATTTCTGGTACTCGCGCGTCTACACCAACTACGACAACCAGCTGACCGTGAAGAACCAGGAATTCGAAACCGTCACCACCCATTTGAAAAACGTCGAGATGAAAGCGAAATCTCTCGAGGCGCTTCAACTGGAATATAGCGAACTCCTGGATCGGTATGACGAAATCGAGGCCCTGCTGCCGGAAGTCAAGCAGATTCCTTCTATCCTCGTGCAGCTGCATACGGCCTCGTCACTGACCGGTACCAAGATCACCAAAATAGACCCAAGGCCGAACCGAACCGAATCCTTCTACAATATCGCGTCGTTCGAGGTCGAGATGGTCGGGACTTACCACGATTTCGGTCAGTTCGTGAGCTATGTCGCGAACTTCCCGTTTATCGCCAATGTCTCCGACATGAATATCAAGGCCCAGAACATCGCGATCTCTTCCAGCAAGGCTGCCTCCGAGAAGGGTCCGTCCGAGGTCGGCAAAAAGAAAGAAACGATAACAGCTACCTTCGTCCTCTCAACTTACTTCGTCAAGGAAGGAGAGCGCCTCAAGGAGCTCACGCTTTAGGAGATAGGAAATGATGAAACGAAGCACTGTCTACCTTGTCGTGGCTATTCTCCTCGCCGCCGGTCCGCTGTACGCGGCCAGGGTGACCAATATCCAGTTGTCTCACCAGGACAATACCACGGTCGCGCGGATCGATGTTGAGGGCCAGGTGCGCTTTACCCACCAGACGGAAATTCCCAAGGATGATAAACCGCACCGGTTGATCGTCGACATTCTGACGGCGACCCACGACCTCGGCGCGCAAAGCTTTTTTGATTTGCCCGCCTGTGGCATTAAAGCCATTCGTACGAGCCAGTTCGCCGTGAACCCGGAAAAGATTGTCCGCGTGGTGTTCGACATGGACGGACCGCCGCTGTATCGTATCGAATCGAACGGTAAGTCAATTATTGTGTCCTTCACTGATAAATCCACAACCGGTTTTGCGACATGGTCGTCGCAGGATTGGCTGAAGGCGACATCAGGGACACCGGCGCCCAAAGCGGAAGCAAAGCCGACGCAGGAGGTAGCCAAAGTAGACAAGCCGGCTGCCGCCCCGACCACCAAAGACAAACCGGCCGAGAAAAAAGCCACGGTGGCGACAGCGCCTGCCGGACCGGCAACCATGCCGTCTGCTCCGACGACCCAGAAGGCGCCGGCCGGGGACAACAAGGCTGAAACCCCGGTAGTCGCGCAGAAGCCGGCCGAAAAGAAGACTACTGAGACGAAACCGGCTCCGGTGAAGCAACAGCCGGCGAAGGTCGAACAGCCGAAGCCCTCGGTCGCTGCGGAACAACCGGCCGAGAAGCCCGACGAGAAAAAAGTAGCCGAGAAACCGGCTCCTGCAGAGACCACGGCGTCGGCCTCTGAACCCCCCGAGAGTCCGGCCGCTTCGTCGAGGAGCACTTCGCGGTTCCGCCGGAATCCGGCTCACCCGGGAGTTAAAGGCACCATGGTCGCCGAGTTTCCACAGCGATTGGTCATCAAGTATCGAGCCAAATCTCGGCGCGACCCGTTTGAAACGCTTATTAACGATACCAAGCAGAATAACAGTCCCCTGGAAAGACAGGTACCCAACATCGAGGGACTCAAGCTGGTTGGCATCATCGAGGCGGGCTCGTCGAACCGAGCTCTATTCGAGGATAAAGATGGCTACGGCTATATCCTTAAGTCTGGCGACAAGGTCAAAAACGGCTACGTGCTGCGCGTAGAGTCCGACCGGGTCTATTTCCAGATATTCGAGTATGGCTGGAGTCGTACGGTCGCCCTGCAAATTGAATACTAAGTGAAGATAACGAAAGGTTGGTAAGCATATGTTCTCGAAGACTCAGAAACCTGTCGTGCTGTTGGGACTGCTCGTTCTGTTCCTGACCTCGCTTTGCCCGGTGATAGCCGACGAGGCCAAGAATCCCGGAGAGCCGATTGAAACGCTCCAGTTTCAGGCTGCCGATATCCATTCGGTTCTCACCTTCCTTGCCGACTACGGCGGCGTCAACGTCGTTGTCGCCCCGGATGTCAAAGGCACCGTGACCATTAAGCTTCACGATGTCTACTGGCGAACTGCAATGGATATTATCGGCCAGACATACGGCCTTGCCATTGTCAATGAGCCGGAAGGCTATATCAGGGTCCTGCCCGAGAAGCAGTACCGTGAAGAATTGACGAATATGCGCAAGCACTCGGCCGAACAAAGGCAATTGGTCGAGCTCCAGACGCAGATCGTAAACATCGCCAACTCGACGTCCGATGACATCGTCAAGGCCGTCGAATCGTTGCTGTCCGATCGCGGAAAAGCGACCAGTGACCCGCGTTCCAACTCGATTATCATTCAGGAAGTTCCCTCCAATATGGACCGGGTGCTGTCCTACATCAAAGAATTGGACAAGCCCGCCAAGCAGATCAAGATTTCAACCCAGATCCTGGAAATCTCCTCCGACGGTCTCCTCGAACTGGGTGTCAACTGGACTGCCCAGGGAACGTATACCGCCGAATCCGGCCGCACAATCACACAGACGGGCGAGGTCCTCGCTGACCGCGTGACCAATCCGGTCGGTCGCTATTCCGTGGGCCTGTTCAGCCACGGCTGGTCTGTCGATGCCGTCATCTCAACGCTGGTCCAGGAAGGCAAGGGCAAGATCGTCGCTCATCCGGAAATCACCACTGTTGACAACAAGGAAGCTCGGATCCAGATGGGGCAGAAGGTGCCGGTCAAACAGTTCGACGAATCCGGTAACGTTATTACCAAGTTCGAAGAAGTCGGTACGATTCTGAAAGTCACGCCGCATATCACCGCGGCCAACCAGATCCTCATGCACCTTATGCCGGAGCGTTCGACCTATCAGTTCGACCCGAACGGCGTGATTATCAACACCAGTAACGCCGAGACCAACGTCATCGTCGGTAATGGTCAGACAGCCGTTATCGGTGGTCTCACGACCCAGGACGAAATCGAGAGTGTAGCCGGCGTTCCGATTCTCAAGGATATTCCGCTGCTTGGCCTTCTGTTCAAGTACAAAAACAAGCGGACCGAGAATCGTGACCTGGTCATCTTCGTGACCCCGACTGTGGTCGACGAAGAAATAGCCATGAATCAGTAAGATACCGAACAACCTTGACTAATCTTCGCGAGCCCCTGCCTCCCCGGCAGGGGCTTTTTTGTTGGCCTGATCCGGTCCCGACCAAAAGCCCGATGGTCCATCATCCGCTCCCGCAACCGCGTTTTTCGCTTTCACCGCCGTCCGAATTGAATTACTTTTTGTCCATGGCAATAGCTGTCAAGACAACTCAGCAGAACGTATTTTCCAGGTTTCTCGGGGCTGCTGCCAAGCACGCGCAGCGGATTGCGTTTAAAGCCGACGGCGGTCGCGGGCAAGCCTATACCTACACAGAGGTTGCGGATCTGGCCTCCGGTGTCGCCACGGGCCTGGGCGGTCCGCAGTTCGACGATCAGCCGGATATCGGCCTGCTTTCGGAGAACCGACCGGAATGGGCCATAGCCTATCTTGCCATAATAGCAGCCGGTAAGACGGTTGTGCCTATCGACGCCAACCTCAAAAACAATGAAATTGCATGGATAATCAATCATGCCGGTCTGCGTACGGTCATCGCCTCCGATAAATTCCAGGACAACCTGTCGGGTATATCTTCTGACCTGCAGATATTCTCGTTCGCCCCTGACTCGGAAAACTACTGGCTGCAACTATCCTCCGACGGCGACACTCCGCCGGCCGCCGGGCCGGATACGCCAGCCGTTCTGATTTATACTTCAGGTACAACCGGTATACCCAAAGCCGTCGAACTGACCCATCGGAACCTGACCGCCAACCTCGATGGCATTCGCGGAGCACTGGTCTTCAACCAGGATGACGTTTTTCTATCCGTTCTGCCCCTCCACCATACGTTCGAGGCAACTTGCGGTTTTCTTGCTCCCATTACATCGGGATCGACCATCATATACGCAAGGTCACTTAAATCGAGGGACATTCTCGACGGAATCGCTCTCAACAAGGTGACGGTCATGACCGGGGTACCTCTCCTGTTCGAGAAAATGTACCATAAGTTACGGCGGGGAATCGCCGACGCCCCTGCACACCGCCGCGCCCTCTACCGTTCGTTGTGGACGGTTGCCGGCCTTGGGTGGAAACTTGGAGCCGAGGAAACGGGCCGTCGACTGTTCGGTTCGCTGCGCGAAAGAGCCGGGCTCGGTACGATACGCATGTTTGTCTCCGGCGGTGCGCCCCTGCCGGCGGAAATTTCGCGGTTTTTCAATTACCTCGGCTTCAATCTCATGCAGGGATACGGCCTCACCGAGTGCTCCCCGGTAGTGGCCGTTAACCTTCCGGGCGATATTCGTTTCGGTTCGGTCGGTCCACCCTTGAAAAATCTCGAGATCAAGATCGACAACCCCAACCCCGCCGGTATCGGTGAAATTCTCGTTCGCGGTGACAGCACGACACCGGGCTACAGGGGAAACAAAGAAGCTACCGAAGAACTGTATTCAGGTGACTGGCTTTGCACCGGTGACGTTGGCACACTCAAGGATGGACATCTCTGGATCACCGGTCGACAGAAAAACGTCATCATCTCGGCCGCCGGTAAGAACGTCTACCCTGAGGAATTGGAAGAACGCCTCGTGACATCTTTGTACGTCATGGAGGCAGTCGTTCTGGGGCGGCGAAAAGAAGGCAAGCAGGGAGAAGATGTATTTGCGGTTATTGTCCCGGATATTGACCAGTTTAAGGCGGAATTTGGAATGCTGCCCGAGCAGCCGGATATGAAGAAAATCCGTGAAGTTCTCGGCGGCGTCATACGCGAAGTTAACGGCCAGGTGGCCGATTACAAGCGTATCGATGCTTTCGAAGTACAGCTCGAGGAGTTGGAAAAAACCTCGACCAAGAAAGTAAAGCGGTTCCGGTACAAATAACCGGTTCCGCGAGAAGGCGAAGAAACGAGTGATTGAAACCAAAGAAATCTCTTTCAATACCACAGGTCCCGGTGATGTAGTTGACATCACGCCTGATCTTCGGAGTATCCTGGGAACTTCGAAGATCTCTTCGGGCACGATCACGGTGTTTGTGCCCGGATCAACCGGCGGATTGACCACTGTCGAATTCGAACCCGGGTTGAGGAAAGACCTGCCGGAATTCTTCGAACGAATAATCCCGTCGAACAACGTGTATCATCACGATGAGACCTGGCACGACGGCAACGGGTTTTCCCACGTCCGCGCCGCGTTAGTGGGACCGGATATCACCGTGCCGTTCGTGAGCCGACAACTGACACTTGGAACGTGGCAGCAGGTGGTGTTTCTCGAGTTTGACAATCGATCCCGAAACCGACGCCTTGTTGTGCAAATGATGGGTGAATGAACATGAAAGTACACACTATCGAGCGAGTAGGGGATACCGTGCGGCTAATTGATCAGACCAGATTGCCGCTCGACCTCGTTTACCACGACATTGACGATTACAAAGAAATGATCACCGCCATTCAGCGGCTTGAAGTCAGGGGAGCACCGGCCATCGGGATTGCCGCGGCCTACGGTCTGGCCATAGCTGTCAAGCAGTCCGGCGATTACAGCCTCGGCAATGTCCAGCGGCTGGCCGAGGAGATAAAGTCTGCCCGACCGACTGCCGTCAATCTTTCCTGGGCGCTTGACCGTCTCGTTGATAAAGTCATCGATGCCAACCCCTCCTCGTTGAAACAGACTCTTGACGTTCTCTGGTCCGAGGCTGAAGCCATCCATGAAGAAGACCGACAGATGTGTCGCAAGATGGGCGAATTTGGCGCAACGCTTCTGCACGATGGCGACGGGGTATTGACTCACTGCAACGCCGGAGCCCTGGCCACCGGCGGAATCGGGACGGCGCTCGGCGTCATTTACGTGGCTAACGAGCAGGGCAAGAAGTTGAAAGTCTACGCCGATGAAACTCGGCCGCTTCTTCAGGGCGCACGCCTGACCGCCTGGGAACTTCAGCAGGAGGGCATCGATGTCACCCTGTTGACCGACAATATGGCGGGAATGCTTATGAAAGAAGGCAAGGTTAACGCCGTCATTGTCGGCGCCGACCGCATCGCCGGAAACGGCGATACCGCCAATAAGATCGGGACCTACAGTGTTGCCGTCCTCGCCAAAGTTCACAATATCCCCTTTTATGTCGCCGCACCAACCAGTACTTTCGACATGCTTACTGAATCCGGTGATAAGATCGTCATTGAGCAGCGTTCTCCCGAAGAAGTGACCAACGGCTTTGGCCGGAGGACAGCGCCGGAAGGCATAAAGGTGTACTCACCGGCTTTTGATGTCACGCCCAATGAGCTCATTACGGCCTTCATTACCGATAGGGGGATTCTCCGGGGTGGCCGGAGTGGCGACTAAGTTATTGTTGAGCAGCAACTTGAGTGTTTTTCCTCTGCGGCGGCCGAAATTTGAACCGGCTGCCTTCTCCGGGTGTTTTTAAAGTTGCCGGCTGAGTCGACCGATATATTTTGCTGAAAGCCCGAGGCGGTTTAAATCTATGGCACGTCCGAAACGACAACAAAAGGCGATGGCTGCCCTCAATTACGATCTCTTTACGCCGGAGAAAATATCACCTCCTGCACCGGCTACCATCTACACCAGGATCAAAGAGCAGGCAGAGCGTCAGACTGTGGTGCAGCAACCTCCGGACGGGCTCGATGAGCGCGGTCTGCCGACCGAAATCGAGTTGGCCCGGCGATTTGAAATCTTCAACTGGATGTATTTCCGCGGAAAGCTCCCGCCGGCTCGTATTCAGTACTCGAACCGGATGACCTCAGCCGGCTCGTATTCTCCTGCCGAACGCCTGATTAAAATCGGCCGAAAGTACCACGAGATTTTCCCCGAAGATATCGATGATACGCTCAAGCATGAAATGATCCATATCATTCATTTCAGGCACGATGCCGCTTTCAAGCGGGTGGCTCAAAGAGTAGGCGCCTCCGTGAGGGCCCGGTCGCACCCGTCTCTCCAGCGTCCGCCCAAATACGTCTATGTCTGTGAGAATTGCGGCGCCCGCTATCCCCGTCAGCGGCGTCTGAGAATGGCTTCCTGTGGCGCCTGTTCCGCGCGGGGTCGGTACGACAGCCGGTACAAGCTCAAGCTGCTCGAATCTCCCGCAACCAGGCGAATGAAGCGCTAAGAGCCCATTTGCTCCACTGCAGCCCTGATCTGCCCCATCTCATCCACCAGGGGCATACACTTGGTCAGGGCCGCGAGATTCCCCGATTCAACAAAATTCTTTACGAGTCGAAGCAAAACCAAAGCAGGATCTCCCACGCAGCCTATGACATGTCCGGCCGGAGAAATTCCCAACCCGGCCCGGCGGGCCTGCTCCAGCGCTTCCGCCTCTCCAACCAGACGAACCTGCTCATTCACTGCCTTCTGGGTCAGCATAAAGTACTTTTCAACATCACTCATTGTTGAGAACCATTTTGAGATAAATCTACAGAAAGGACTATCAATCAGAGTATCGGACGTTTCTGTCGCCACGTTAGCTCTTGGCTGACCAAGATAACTATTTATCAGGCAAAGGATTGAATTGGTCGCGCCAACGTCGCCGGCAAAGCCGGAACCTGTGCCGAAGTCTCCGGTTATCTACCCATAAACCGTGTAACCCGTGAAGGTGACGGAGAATGCGGCGGATCGGCACGGCGGGCAAGTTTTTTAAACTGCTCCTTGACAATCCCAAAAAGCTGTTTATATTGTTGGGCTTTTTATAACAGGTTACCGGAGAACCAGGTTAGGTTATTGAAATGAAAACGTTTATACCAAGTGTAGATCCGAACAAACAGGATTGGTACCTCGTCGACCTGAAGGGCGCGACCCTCGGACGGGTAGCCGTTAAGGTAGCCGATTTACTGCGCGGAAAGAATCGTCCGGTTTTCACACCGCATCTCGACACCGGCGCCCATGTCGTGGTTGTAAATGCCGCCGATGTCCGGGTAACCGGCAACAAGTTGCAGACCAGAGAGTATTATCGATACTCCGGCTACCCGGGTGGACTCAAGACGCTGACAATGGCCGAGATGATGCAGAGACGGCCCGAGGAAGTCTTCAGGCTTGCTGTCCGCAGGATGCTTCCCAAGAATCGACTCGGACGAAAGATATACAAGAAATTGCATGTGTATGCCGGCCCCGAGCACCCGCATAAGGCTCAGAAGCCGGAGAAGTTGGAGTTCTAGTAAATAAATATTATGGCAGACGAAAACGTGTTTTCAGCTACAGGGCGGCGCAAAGAAGCCGTCGCTCGCGTGACCTTGACGCCCGGCAAGGGCGGATTTAAAGTCAACGGCCGCGAGATCGGTGACTATCTCATGCGCGAGACGCTCGTAAATCATGCCCGGGAACCGCTGGAAGCCGCCGAAATGAACGGCAAGGTGGATGTCACCGTCAAGGCCGCCGGTGGCGGCAAATCCGGTCAGGCAGGTGCGATCAGGCTTGCGGTAAGCCGCGCGCTGCAGCTGCTCGATCCGGAAATGCATTCCATGCTACGGCGCGGTGGCTATCTTACCCGCGATCCTCGCGAGGTCGAGCGGAAAAAGTACGGCCAGCCCAAAGCCCGCAAACGTTTCCAGTATTCGAAACGATAAAAAAAGTACGGCATCCCGGTCGAGAGGCCGGGAAATATACAGTCCCGGTCGATCTGGCAGTCGGTCCCACTATCCACGGGTTGATGCCAGGGATGAAGCCGGGGTCACGAAACAACCGAAAACGCAGGATTTCACATGATCAAGCCCGAAATCAGGGAATTGTTGGAAGCCGGGGTGCATTTCGGCCACCAGACCCGCCGATGGAACCCCAAAATGAAGCCGTTCATCTTTGCCGCCCGCAACGGCATCTATATCATTGACCTTTCCAAGACGCTCAACGCGCTGGAACAGGCCAGGCGGAAAGTCCGCGAGATCGTTCAGAGCGGTAAATCAATTCTGTTCGTCGGTACCAAGAAACAGGCCAAGGAAGTCATCCTTTCCGAAGCCCCCCGGTGCGGCGGATTCTTTGTCACCGAGCGGTGGCTCGGCGGCATGCTCACCAACTTTAACACCATCAAGAACTCCATCAAGAAGCTCAAAGACATTGAGCGGATGAAAACCGATGGTACGCTGGAGAAATTCACCAAGAAGGAACGCTCCAGTATCGAGCATGAAGCCGAGAAGCTCAACAAGGTCCTCTCGGGTATAAAAGAAATGAATTTCCTCCCGGGCCTCGTCGTTGTTGTCGATGCCAAGAAGGAAAAGATTGCTGTCGCCGAAGCGCGAAAGCTTGGTATTCCGATCATCGGCATCATCGATACCAATGCCGATCCGGATCCGATCGACTTTCCCATCGCCGCCAACGACGATGCCATCAAGTCGATTCGTATCCTGATGCATCAGCTCGTCGACGCCGCCGTGGAGGCTCATTCTTCAGTCTCGCAGGCGGCCATCGAAGCCAATATCGAGGCCGAGCGCGGCAAACCGTTGAGCACGTATTCCTCTGCCGAAGACAAAGAGGAAAAAGGGCCCAGAGAGCAGACCAGGCCACAGCCGGAAACCGACACCGAAGCGAAAAAAGGTTAAGCACTCATGGAGATAACAGCCAAGATGGTCAAGGAGCTCCGGGACAAGACCGGAGCCGGAATGATGGACTGCAAAAAAGCCCTCGGTGAAGCCGGGGGAGACATAGATAAGGCGACCAGCCTGCTTCGCGAAAAAGGTATCGCCAAGGCCTCCAGTAAGGCCGGACGCACGACCAGCGAAGGCATCGTGGCGTCATATATACATCCCGGCGATAAGCTGGGCGTTCTGGTCGAGGTTAATTGCGAGACCGACTTTGTCGCCAGGACCGACCCGTTCAAGGTGTTCTGCCGCGACATCGCCATGCATATCGCCGCCTCGGCTCCGGCCTGCGTGACGCGCGAAGAAGTCAGCCGTGACATGGTCGAAAACGAGCGGACCATTTACCGCAAACAGGCCGAAAACGAAGGCAAACCGGCAAATGTCGTTGACAAAATCGTCGATGGCCGGCTCGAGAAATTCTATGCCGAGACCGTCCTCCTCGAGCAGCCGTTCGTCAAAGACACCGACAAAACCGTTGAAGAGTATCTGAAAGAAACCATCGGTTCGCTGGGCGAAAATATCATCATCAAGCGATTCGCCCGCTTCCGTCTCGGTGAGTAAGATGGAGTCTGAGAGTAACAGACCGGCTTACAAACGAGTTCTCATCAAGTTATCCGGTGAGGCCCTCATGGGCCCCACCGAATACGGTATTCATACCCCGACATTGGAATCGATAGGCGAGGAAATCGGCCGGGTCAAACAGCTCGGCACCGAGCTCGGCCTCGTGGTCGGCGGCGGCAATATCTTTCGCGGCATGAACGCGTCAGAGCGCGGCATGGACCGTGTTACCGCCGATAACATCGGCATGCTCGCCACTGTCATGAACGCCCTGGCGCTCATGGACACGCTGGAAAAAATGGGCATATATACGCGCGTCATGTCGGCTGTTCGAATAGAGGCTTTCGCCGAACCGTACATTCGGCGCCGCGCCGTCAGGCACATGGAAAAGGGCCGCCTCGTAATTTTCGCCGCCGGAACCGGCAACCCCTATTTCAGCACCGATACCGCAGCCTCCCTGCGCGCCATGGAAGTCGGAGCCGAGATCATGATTAAGGCGACCAATGTCGGCGGTGTCTATTCGGCCGACCCCAAGAAGGATCCCGACGCCGAGTTCTACTCCGAACTCTCGTTCATGGATGTCCTCACCAAAGAATTAAAAGTAATTGACTCGACTGCCGTTTCGTTGCTAAAAGATAACCATATACCGCTCAGGGTCGTCGATCTTAACGTCCCGGGAATTCTCAAACGAGTGGTTCTGGGCGAAAACGTGGGTACACTGATTTCGTAATTAACCGATAGTACTTACATCTGGGGAGTACTGTTATGTTGGAAGAGTTCTACAAGGATACGAAAGACAGAATGCAGAAGACGGTCGACTCGGTCTCCCGCGAGCTGTCCACCGTCCGCACGGGCAAAGCCTCCGCTCATCTCCTCGATACCGTTCGTGTCGAGGCGTACGGTTCAACCATGCCCCTCAACCAGCTAGCCACGGTAACGGTACCTGAAGCCAGGCTGCTGGTCGTGCAGGTGTTCGACAAGAATACTGTGGGCGATGTTGTCAAGGCCATCCAGAAAGCCGACCTTGGTCTCAATCCTGCGGTCGACGGTCAGCTCATTCGTCTGCCGGTGCCGGCGCTCAACGAGGAAAGACGAAAAGATCTGGTACGGCACTGCAAGAATCTGGCCGAGGAGGGCCGTGTCGCAATTCGAAACATCCGCCGCGATGTCAACGACCGCATCAAAAAGGAAGAGAAAGCGTCAAACATCTCCGAGGACCAGTCCAAAGACGGCTTCGATGAAGTGCAGAAGTTCACCGATGAGTATATAGAGAAAATCGATGAACTGCTGGCGAAGAAAGAAAAAGAGGTCATGGAAGTCTGACCTCTCGAGGCAAATCCACAAAACAAAGCCCGGAGAATCTTCTCCGGGCTTTGTCATTATTTTTGATTGTCTCTCTACTCGATACTCATCCGGGATACGTTCCTTCGATATACTGCCACAGGTACCGGTTTTCTACTTTGATATGCTCCATCTGCGTTTTCACGATATCCCCGACCGACAGCAAACCGATGATCTTTTCACGATGAACAATCGGTACATGTCGGATTCGGTTTTCGGTCATCACGCCCGCTATGTAGGCCAGGTCATCCTCCGGGAGGCCGACTATCAGATTCGTGCTCATGCAGTCTCCAACCGTCTTTGTCTGGAAACCCCGGGCATCCTCGTACGCTTTGCGGAAAATGTCCTTGTCACTGATAATGCCGATCAGCTTCTCGTCATCGTCGAGCACCGGCAGGGAACTGATCTTGTTCTTGAGCAGCAGTTCCATCGCCTGTTTCAACGTGGCATCAGGTCCGACCGTGATCAACCGCCTGTCTTTGGCCTGAAGAATATCTTTTACGAGCATAGAACTGACTCCGATCCGTCTGATTGTGTTCGAGATTCATGCCCCGGTCCGTCATCGCTGTGCTTCCGTCATTGACACGCGATAATTCCGGATTCCCGCCTTGTGATTACATGTATGTAATCGCCTGGACCGACTAACAGTTCCCCGACCGTACAACGCTCCAATTCAGCGAAGGACCGATGCCCGTCTCACCAGGGCCGCTCACTCGGCCGATTTATCCCTGACGCCCAGACCCTGTATATAGAGATTGAGATACCGGTTCTCGATTTCGTGGTGCTCTGCCTGCATGGTGATGATGTCGCCCTGCGATACGAGTCCGATCAATTTGTCACCGTCAACGATCGGCACATGACGGATCCAGTTCTTGTCCATTATCCCGGCGATGTATGCGATCTCGTCCGAAGGCAGGCCGACAATCAACGCCTCGGTCATCACGTCACCGACCGTCAAGTTGTGATACTGACCTTTCGTCTCGTAGATCTTCTTGAAAATATCCTTGTCGCTTACGATACCGGTCAAGTTGCCGTTCTTGTCCAGCACCGGCAGGCAGCTGATCCTGTGGCTAATCAGCGATTCCATTGCCTCGTCGATCGATGTCTCCGGCCGCGTGGTGATAATCTCGCGGGGCTTACTTTCCAACAGCGTTCTTACGAGCATAGTACACCCTCTCTATCCATAATTTCTGATAAATGTCCATTGTGCGCCCGGCGGCCATAAAAATAAGTATTGAGTTGTCCCCTGTCGATAGTTATTATCGATGGACGGACCATAAACCGGGCCATCGGGAAGTGTTACACATATGCTACGTAAATTACGGGCAAAGTCAATAGAAAAGTACGCCGCCTTCTTCGCCGCATTGGCCGGTGTGGTTGTTGTCTCGTTGTCGTTTACGTATGCCGAAGAGGACGAAAACCCGGTCGCCGGCTTCTATGTCGAGCGGGGACAGCATGCATTTGAAACGCGAAGCCCCGTCGCCACCGGAACGACCTTTTCCCTGAAGACGCGTTCGTACTACAAGCGCATTGGCGAGCACGGCGCGGTGCAATCGGTCGATTCAGCCGTCATCATGTACTTTTACAGCTGGGGTAAACTGGACTCTTCCCGGGTGATCAGCGGCAACGCCGACCGGTTCAAGAACGTTGATCTCAGTATCCCCGATGTCTTCGCCCGTGACTATCGGTTTTACCTGTTTCCGAATGACGTCGGCGGACCGGAATTGGCTATCGGCTTCGACACCCGCACGGAACAGGACACTCTGCCCGACGGCCTCATTCTTATCGATCGAGAGCAGTACTACCCGCTTTGGTTGTACCTGTATTACTCGGACAAACCGGGCTATGTGCGATTCTCACGATCTCTGCGATTCACGGAGAAAGAAGGTAAGTTCTTTCCCGACTCGGTGTGGGAGGTAGGCGCCAAACGGGGCCTGTTTTTCAGCGAATATTACCGGTTGGAGACCGGCGTCACGGAAATTGATATCGAGCGGCTCTGAAGCCTCCAGTATCCCTTGCCAATCAGCACATCGCTACCTGTCATTGGCCGGGAATTGCCGCCCGCGCAAGAGCGTATAAGAGTTATCGAGATGATATAATGCCTGAACTTGAAGTCCTCAAAGAACAGATTCTCGCCAAGCCCGAACGAATCCCGGCTCACGTGGCCATCATCATGGACGGCAACGGCCGCTGGGCGGCGCAGCGAAATAAACCGCGGACCTTCGGTCATGAAGCCGGAGTCAAGGCGGTGCGGGAGGTCGTACAGGCATCGGGCGACCTGGGAATCAAATTCCTGACCCTCTATACATTCTCCTCAGAGAATTGGAAACGACCTAAAGAAGAAGTCGATGCCCTGATGTCTCTTCTGACCCGGACCACGCTGAGTGAACTGGGCGAACTGGTGAAAAACGACGTCAAGTTGATAACTACCGGCCGCATCAACGGACTCCCCGCCGACCGACGCGAAATCCTCAACCAGGCGGTACAGCAAACGAGAAACAACAAGGGCCTGACTCTCAATCTGGCTTTGAACTACGGCGGCCGTACCGAGATCCTCGATGCCGTCAAGGCCATCGCCAACTCTGTCAAAGCCGGCCTTCTCGACTTGCAGGACATCGACGAAGAGCTCTTCTCCAATTTCCTCTATACCGCCAGTATACCGGACCCCGACCTGCTTATCCGCACCTCGGGTGAACGTCGCATTTCCAATTTTCTGCTCTGGCAGACCAGCTATACCGAACTGCACATAATCGATACCCTCTGGCCCGATTTCGGCCGCAAGGAGCTGTATGAAGCAATCATTGACTTCCAGGGGCGTGAACGGCGGTTTGGAAAAGTCGCCCAGGAGAACGGCGGTTCATGAGCCGTAACCTGCGGACCAGGATCATCGTGGCCCTGATCGCCGGCCCTGCGATAATCTGGATTTCATACCAGGGAGGATGGTGGCTCTTCAGCATGGTGATGCTGTTTGCCGTGCTGGGTATGTATGAGTATGTCACCAATGAAGGCTACCGCCCTAACACGCCCGGCTACTGGTCGGCGATCATTGCCGTTATTGCCCTTCTGGCAGTCGCCCGGGCCGTGACCGTTGATACCCCGAGAGTCTCCCTCGCATGGATGTACTTTGTCGTCGCCGGTTTCTTCCTGTTGTCGGGAATGGCGTTTTCCATCGGAAAACGGTCGCCGGCCGAACTATTCGCATCCCACTCGCGCCTGATGTGGGGGATAGTCTATCTCGGTTTTCTCTATCCGTTTGTGTATCTGCTTGGAATCCTCATGGACCGCCAGCAGGTACTGCCGATAAGCGGCGGCGATGCCCTGCTGTTCCTGTTTGCCATCCTGTGGCTTGGCGATACGGCCGCCATGGGCATCGGCTCGTGGCTGGGCAAACACAAGTTGGCTCCGACCGTATCACCGAACAAAACCGTTGAGGGCTTTATCGGGGGATTGGTCGGCGGACTGGCCATCGGCGTGCTGATGATCTTCTGGCTGTTCCGTGGCGTGACCTGGTATCATGTCCTCATTATTGCCGCAGGATGCTCTCTGTTTGGTCAGCTCGGCGATCTTGTCGAATCCATGTGGAAACGCTCGCTCGGCATCAAGGATTCATCGGCTATTGTCCCCGGGCACGGCGGCGTGCTTGACCGTTTCGATTCGTTGCTTTTCGCCGCGCCGTTCATGACCCTCTATCTTGTGCTTCTGACCGGATGATGCGGATACTCGATTACCTGTTTGCCGGCAGGCCGCTCCTGCACCTGCCCCTCTGGACCATATATCTCGTAACGTTGCACTACCACCAGCGTATCTCCGGCGACCGTTTCAGCATTATTGATCTGGTTCTCATGGCCTGCCTGAGCATGCTCTTCGCCGGGGCCTATTATCTCAACCAGGTTTACGACGCCGAATCCGACCGGATCAACAACAAGCTCGGCTTTCTTCAGAGGGGTTTCTTGACGGAGAAGGCCATGGTGACACTCTTCCTGCTTCTTTCCGTGGGCGCCATACTGATTGGATCTTTCATCTCCAATCCCTCGGCGATCATTTTCCTGTTGATATTTGTCCTCTCCTATGCCTACTCGACGCCGCCGTTCCGTCTGAAAGATCGGGCCTTTGGTGGATTATTTGCCAATGCCGTCGCTTACGGTTTTCTCGTTTCGATGGCGGTCATGCCGGACATGAATATCAACAACATCGGCCTGCTCGGTTGGGACAACCCGATATACTTCACTTTGACGGTCGGTGCGATCTACTGTATTACGACCGTTCCCGACATCGAAGGTGATGCCGCCGTCGGAAAGCGGACGGTGGCGGTGGTGTGGGGGAGACGACCGGCACTTATCGTTGGCCTCGTTCTCATGCTGCTGTCTGTTCTCGTTGCATACCATTCCGGATACCTGGTACTGGCAATCTTGTCCGCGCTAGGATCACTTCTCATCATACCGGCAATCTTCTCCCGTTCGGAGAAACCGGTCCTTCTCGCTGCAAAACTGCCGATTTTGCTTCTTACCCTGTTGGCAGGATACTTCTTCCCGATCTACTTCCTGTTTATTGTTGCCCTGCTGATTGCCACCCGGATATATTACAGAAAGCGGTTCGACGTAATCTATCCGAGGCTTGCCTGATGCTGCGTTTGCTCATACTTATCATACTTCTTGCCCTCATGACCGGATGTGCGCCGTATCCGCGATACAAGAAGTATGCCCCGACCACCCCGGAACAAAAACCCGACGACAACGGAACACTTGACTCGAATGGTTTCCTCCGATTCGGTCAGATCCTGCAGAAATATCTCGGCCGGCCATACAAAGGAAGGTCTGAATATGTGGACGGCATGGACTGCTCTAAATTCACCCAGACCGTGTACCGCGAATTCAACAAGACCCTTCTCCCACGAACCGCCGAAGACCAATTCTCGTTTGGCCGCGAAGTCCCCTACAATCGGCTGTCATTCGGCGATCTGGTATTTTTCGAAACCGAGCGGGGCAAAATATCCCATGTCGGCATATACATCGATCACAATGAATTCATCCATTCATCATCATCACGGGGCGTAATTATTTCGGGTATGAACGAGGAGTACTGGTCGCACCGATACCGGGGCGCGCGCCGGGTACTCAAGTGAGCTCCGGCGAACCTTTGCCCTCCTGCCGGGTTAAAATGCTGTATGAGCAAACTGTCCAAAGAGTTGGAACTCAAGCTGAAAAACCTGCCGACTTCCCCCGGCGTTTACATGTTCAAGAACGCCCGGGGCAAAATCATCTATATCGGCAAGGCCAAAAACCTGCGAAACAGGGTCCGTTCATACTTCCGCCGCAACAGCCACGACCCGAAAACAATCCGCATGATCGCCCAGATCGCCGACTTCGATCTTCTGGCAACTGAAAACGAAATTGAATCGCTCATACTTGAAGCCAACCTGGTCCACGAGCATTCGCCGCGATACAACGTGATGCTCAAGGATGATAAGCACTTTCCGTATATAAAGATAACCACTAACGAACCGTTCCCCAGGGCGCTTGTTGTCAGGCGTCTGGAAAAGGACGGCGCGACATATTTCGGTCCATATACCAACGCCAAAGCGATGCGAACCACGCTGGCGTTGCTGACACGCTTGTTCAAGATTCGCACCTGCAATTATGTTATCCCGCACCCGCAGGGTAAACCGTATGAGGTTTGTCTGGACTACCACATTCATCGCTGCCTCGGTCCATGCGCCGGATTACAGTCGCAGGACGAATATGCCGAGCAGATCAAGGCTGTCATCATGGTCCTGTCCGGCAAGTCGAAAGAACTCCTCAAAGAACTGGCCGCCAAAATGAAAGAGGCGTCAGATTCTATGGAGTTTGAGCTTGCCGCTGAATATCGTGACCAGATCGACGCTATCCAGTCACTCATGATTCGTCAAAGCGCCGATGTCGGTGAGTTGATCGACCGGGATATCGTGTCTGTGGCGCGCGAACAGCGCGATGCGGTCGCCGTGGTCATGCAGATTCGCGAAGGCATCCTGATCGGTCGACAGGATTTCCAGCTTACCGCCGAACCCGAGGATTCCGATGAAACCGTCCTTGAGACATTCGTGACACAATACTACAACCATCAGCCAAACCTGCCGGAAGAATTATTCCTGCCGCTTGACCTGCCGCAGAGGCAGCTGATCGAAGACTGGCTGAGTAAGGTGCGGGGACGCAAGGTCAAGGTATACACACCAAAGATCGGCAAGAAGTCACGAATTGTCGAACTCGCCAACACCAATGCCCGGATGCTTCTCGACGAACTATTGATTCAAAAACGCGCCCAGAGCGAACGCACCAGCAAGATGGTCACGAGCCTGAAAGAGGAACTCTCGCTCCCGCGCTCGCCGAGAACCATAGCCTGTTTCGATATCTCCAACACCGGAGAAAACGATGCCGTCGGTTCCTGTGCCTACTTCGAGAATGCCCGCCCCAAGAAAAGCGAGTACCGTCACTTTCGCATTAAGGGCGTTGTCGGTCAGGATGATTTCAGGATGATGCGCGAAGTGATCGGACGGTACTTCTTTAGACTTCGCGAAGAGGAAAAGACACCGCCCGATTTGGTCGTTGTCGACGGCGGCAGGGGACAGCTGTCATCCGCCATCGCCGAGTTGAAATCGCTCGGTTTCAAAGACCAGCCGGTGGTTTCGCTCGCCAAGCGGCTCGAAGAGGTTTTTGTACCGGGTACTTCCGATTCGATCACCATTCCTAAAAGCTCACCGGCGCTAATGCTCCTCAAGCAGATTCGCGACGAAGCCCATCGCTTCGCTATCACCTTCAATCGCAAAGTACGCAGCAAACGGACAATCAAATCCGCCCTCGATGATATCCCCGGGATAGGCCCGGCGCGAAGGCAACTGCTGCTGAACACCTTCGGCTCGGTCGAGCAAATCAAGCAGCTGTCGGTCGATGACCTCGCGGGTGTCAAAGGCATCACGCCGAAAATCGCCGAACAGATTCTCAAACGACTCTCGACGTGACCATCGATTGTCACTTTCCGGGATAAATGGTTGCGGTAACATAAAATCTCGTTATATACTGCCTGCATGCTCGAACAGCCAAAAGCCTATACCGTTACAGCCATCACGCGGATGATAAAAGCCGCTCTCGAGCAGTCGTTTTTTGATGTCTGGGTCGAGGGGGAGATATCAAACTACCTTCACCATACATCCGGCCACCGCTACTTCAATCTCAAGGATGAAAACGCCGTCCTCAAAGTCACGATGTGGCGCTCAATCGGGGCGTCGCTGAAATTTGAGCCTGAAAATGGCCAGAAGGTATTGGTACACGGCAACATAACTGTTTATGAAAAAGGCGGGCAATACCAGCTCAACTGCCGCAAAATTGTCCCGGTCGGGATGGGTCCGCTCGAGCTGGCTTTCCGCCAGCTGTACGAGAAGCTCTCGAAAGAGGGTCTGTTCGATGAGGACAGAAAACAACCTCTGCCCGAATATCCCGAGAAAATAGGTGTCGTCACCTCACCGACCGGCGCCGCCATTCGCGATATTATCCAGATTGCCACCCGGCGAAATCCGTCGGTTCAACTCCTCATATTCCCGGCACAGGTTCAGGGTGACGGTGCTGAACTCACGATCGCCGAAGGAATACGGTACTTCAACACCCGCAACGACATCGACATCATCATCACCGGGCGGGGCGGAGGCTCGCTCGAGGACCTCTGGCCGTTCAACACTGAAGTTGTCGTTCGAGCCATAGCAGCCTCCGATATACCCGTCGTTTCAGCAGTAGGTCACGAGATAGACACGACGTTGTCTGATCTGGTCGCCGACCTCCGGGCGCCGACACCATCCGCCGCTGCTGAACTCGCTGTCTGGTCCCGACAAGACTTTGTGCAGATGCTCGACGGTGTCATGCTCGATCAGGCAGATCTTCTTCAATCCATGGTTCGCGAGGAGAAGCAGCACCTTGAGAACATTCTCAACCGTCCGGTCTTTATTCGTCCGCTTGATCTCGTTACCCAGCGTCAGCAGTACCTCGACAGTGTCAGCCGCTACCTCGTCACAACCGGAAAAAACCGTTTTGACGCATATAAAAACGGCTTATCTTTACTCGCGTCTCGGCTGGACGCGCTATCGCCGCTGAAAATTCTGGCACGCGGGTATTCCGTAAGCAGAAAACTGCCCGAGCAGCATGTTCTGGCATCGATCGACGACATCTCGCCCGGCGAGAAAATGGAAACAATTCTGCCGGATGGCCGACTGATTTCGTCGGTAGAAGAAATCCTGAACGAAGAACGTATCGATAAGGAATAGTGATCGTCTCATATGACCCCGCCGAAGAAAAAACAGTATAAGGATTACGAGTCCGCGCTGGAACGACTCGAAGAAATCACCCGCGAGCTTGAATCCGGAGAAGCAAAGCTCGAAGAAGCTATCAACCTGTATACCGAGGGTCTTGAAATCTCCAGGTTCTGCAATGAGAAACTGGCCGAAGCGGAGAAGAAGATCAAGATCATCACCGAGAAAGACGGTATTGCTGTCGAGAAAACGTTCGGCGAGAACAACGACGATACTGAAGACGAGGAATACGAGGAAGACGAGGACACACCGTGATGCCTGCATCGACAATTGACGGACAGCGATACCTTGTCGAAACTCGCCAGCTCGTCGACCGTCTCCTCGACCGATATCTGCCATCCCCGGCAACCGATCCCCGGACGCTCCACGAAGCTATGCGCTATTCCGTCATGGCCGGAGGCAAGCGCTTGCGCCCCTGCCTGGCCCTGGCCGCCTACGAATTCTGCGACGGTCGGCCCGAGCGTGCGCCTGACACCGTTCATCGCGCCATGGCAGCTCTCGAGATGGTTCATACGTATTCACTTATTCACGATGATCTGCCGTGTATGGATGACGATGACCTCCGGCGCGGCATGCCGACCTGCCACAAGAAATTCGGGGAGGCGGTTGCTGTCCTGGCGGGAGATGCCCTTCACGTCCTCGCTTTCCAGCTTGTCGCCGAAACCGGCTCCAACCGCGCTGTTCTTGAACTGGCCGACGCCATCGGTACTTCAGGCATGCTCGGCGGCCAGATAGCGGATGTCGAGGCGGAGGGGAAAGTTGTTACCCCCGAAGAAATTACGAGGATCCATCAGCGCAAGACCGGGGCCCTGATTCGAGGTGCTGTCCGGATTGGCGCCATCCTCGCTGAAGCCCCCGAGGACATCCTCCAAACCCTGACAACCTATGGCGAGAAAATAGGCCTTGCTTTCCAGATTATTGACGACATTCTTGACATCGAAGGCGATCAGACCGTCCTCGGAAAACAGGTCGGCTCCGATACTAGAAACCAGAAGGCTACCTATCCCGGAGTCGTTGGCCTCGAGGAGGCCCGGAAAGACGTGAATAGGCTCATCGACGAAGCCCTTTCGTTGTTTAAGGATTCGGAGGACCATGTTCTCAAGTATTGTGCCCGGTTTATAGGCCAAAGAGAACGCTAAGTCCATGCGTAGTTAGTGCATATGAATTATTTGCCCTCGATACATAGTCCCGAAGATACGAAGAAGCTTACGCCGGAGCAGCTGGTTGAACTGGCCAATGAGGTACGCCAGACAATTATCTCGACTGTTTCTGAAACCGGCGGACACCTTGCTTCCAACCTCGGCGCTGTCGAACTGACTATCGCCCTGCACTATGTCTTCAACCTTCCCGAAGACCGGCTCATCTGGGACGTCAGTCACCAGACCTATGCCCATAAGCTCCTCACCGGTCGCGGCGACCGCATGGACACCATCCGGCAGTATCGCGGTCTCTCCGGCTACTCCAAGCGCGAAGAATCGCCCTATGATCACTTCGGCGCCGGTCACGCCTCGACATCCATCTCGGCCGCGCTCGGATTCGCCGTAGCGCGCGATCTCGCCGGCAAGACGAACAAGGTGATCGCGGTCATCGGCGACGGCGCCATGACCGGCGGTCTCGCCTTCGAGGGAATGAACAATGCCGGTTCGCTCAAGAAAGACCTCCTGGTCATCCTCAACGACAATACCTGGTCCATCTCCAAGAATGTCGGTTCCATATCCAAGTATCTGACCGGCATCATGACCGATGAAAAGTTCCGCAAGCTCCGCAATGAAGTCTGGGAGCTCACCGGGCGGTTCAAACGTCGGGACAAGATTCGTGAAACGGTCCGCAGGCTGGAAAATTCCGTAAAGGCCCTGCTCGTCCCCGGCATGCTCTTCGAAAAACTGGGCTTCCGCTATCTCGGACCCATTGATGGTCATGACCTGCCGTTGCTGGTGAAGACCCTCAACGATATGAAAGAGATGACCGGTCCGGTGCTTCTGCATATCGCCACCACCAAGGGCAAGGGTTTTGCCCCCGCGGAAGAAGACGCTTTTTCATACCACGGGGTCGGCAAGTTCGATAAAGTCACGGGCAAATCGACTTCGTCAAAGTCCGATCTGCCGGCGTACACCAAAGTCTACGGCGACTCGGTCGTGGAATTGGCCGACAAGGATGACCGCGTAGTTGCGATAACGGCCGCCATGAACTCCGGCACCGGCCTCGTGCCGTTTTCGGAAAAATACCCCGATCGGTTCTTCGATGTAGGCATCGCCGAGGCGCATGCCGCATGTTTCGCGGCCGGTCTGGCGGCTGAGGGAAGACGCCCGTACCTGACCGTCTATTCCACCTTCATGCAGCGCGCCTATGATCAGATCATACACGATATGGCCATCCAGAATTTGCCCGTCGTGATCTGCATGGACCGGGGCGGACTGGTCGGAAGCGACGGTCCCACGCATCATGGCGTGTTCGACCTGTCGTATCTTGCCGCCGTACCTAATGTCACCGTAGCGGCTCCTAAAGACGGCAACGAACTCCGCACCATGCTCCATCATACGATCGACCACGATCTGCCCGGCGTGATCGGAATCCGCTATCCCCGTGAGATCGTACCCACACCGATGCGCAGCGAAATCGATACCATTGACTGGGGCACCTGGGAGTATCTGACCGAGCGCGACCGCGAAACCGTCGTGCTTGCCGTCGGGACCATGGTCCACGAGATGAACCTGGCGATGCGTACTCTTGAACAGCAAGGCATCCATCTCACCCTCGTGAACGCACGCTTTGTCAAACCGTTTGACACTGAAATGCTGAAGCACGTCCGGGAGACGGCCCGGACGATCATCACGGTCGAGGAAAACTCGCTGCGGGGCGGGTTTGGCGAGGCCATCGCTCGCTACTTGCTCGACAACGGATATCAGGGAACGTTCAAAGCCCTCGGTATCCCTGATCGTTTCATCACCCACGGCAGCCGCTCGGATCTTTTACGGGAATTGGAACTCGATGCCGACGCGCTTGCGCGAAAAGTGCGGTCGCTTCTCGAGCATCACGAGAAACACGAGGGCGGACTGCTCCATAAGCTCGGGTTGCGAAAAAACGGCAATTCCCGGAAGAAAGACTCGGCCGATATAGCGGCCGGACATTAGATCAACGGCTCTGCTGGGGGGGACAAATGATAGACAATAATCCGTGCATAAATCTGACAATGATTGTTGACCTTTTTCGAGAATCGTACGTATATTCGCGATAGAATGCGCCACTTCTTTGCCATACTCATACTCCCTGTGCTCATGTTGTATGCCTCTTTCGGCTGCGGCGCCGGTCAGAAGATTGGAAGCGCTCTGTCGGACACAAAATCCCTCCTGGAATTGAACACCCGTGTCAAGCAGTTCGTTGTCATGCCCGACAAGAATAATCCGGAAGTGACCTTCGATAACTACAAGATCTCGGTTGTCATTCAGGCGGCAAGGTCTCACGACCTCGCCGGCGTTGATTCATTTCGCGTCACGCTCAACAGCGGCTACGATCAAAAAGTAGGGAGCCTGGAACAGGCTCGTCAGGTGAACCCTATCAGGATCGACTCACTAGTTCTTGACATCACCGACTGCGGCGTCGAGATTCGCCCCAAAGTTTTTGCCACCAACGCCGATGAACTGGTCGAGTACCCGCTGGTCCGGGGCAAAGATCTACTTGGTCCCGATTACCTCTATGATCTGGTTCGCATTCCCGACCGCTGCAAGCATCTCACACTGTCATATACGGTCAACGTGATCGACCGTCAGACGGGCGATGTGATTCGCTCCAAGACTTTCAGTCATAGACTGGAGCGGATCGAAGAACTCAAATACTACCCCTGATCCGCCCCTGCTCATTTTGTGTTGAATCGAGCAGTAACTCCATTACATCCTTGCCTTTTTGCCCTGCAATTGCTTATGTTGGGCACGTCCGGATACGAATACTGGAACGTACAAGCGAGAACCACAAATGCGCTTTGGAATTATTGCCAATCTTCGGCGAACCGGCTCTCATGACGCTGTCCATGCTCTGGTTGACTGGGCTGATCAAAAGAAACAGCAGTTGATCCTCGCCGAGGACCTCAAGCCCATCCTCGAAAACGACTTCGAATACGCGCCGATGGTCGACCTGGCGCAGAAGTCGGATATTATCGTCTCGATGGGTGGCGATGGAACCCTGCTATCCACCGCCCGTGCCGTCGGTTCAGTCGGCACGCCAATACTTGGGATTAACCTTGGCTCACTCGGGTTTCTGACTCAGCTGACGCCGAGGCAGTTGGTCCCGGCGCTCGAAAAGATTCTTGAAGGTCAGTACGGGATCAGGGAGAGGATGCATCTCAAAGTCGAGGTCGACGATCACGAGAAGATAGACACGCCGTATGCACTCAACGAAGTCGCTCTCGATAACGGTCCGGTGGCGCGTCTGCTCGATATCAACCTCAAAGTGAACGGGGAAGATGTCGTCACGTACAAGGCCGATGGACTCATAATCTCCACGCCGACCGGGTCCACCGCCTACAACCTCGCTGTCGGCGGGCCCATTGTGCACCCTGATCTCGAGGCTATGATCGCAGCGCCGATCTCATCATTCTCGCTGACTACCCGGCCCATGATTTTCCCGCCGGCCGATATCCTGGAAGTGACCGTGACCACCGGGAATCGGGACGCCATCCTGACCCTCGATGGCCAGGTGATGATCCCTGTCCGGTGCGACCAGCGTATACGAATCATGAGGGCGGAATTCCGGAGTCGTTTCGTCACTTTGCCCGAGATATCATATTACAAGCTCCTGAAGAGCAAGTTGCACTGGGGGATATCGCCGGCCTCGCCGGAATAGGCTGGTATGGCGGCGTTCTCCGCAAAAATCCGCTTGCCAAACGGCCGAGAGTCCGATACCTTATAACGCTTTAAGCGGGAGTAACTCAGTTGGTAGAGTCACAGCCTTCCAAGCTGTTGGTCGCGAGTTCGAGCCTCGTCTCCCGCTTTTTTTTGTGCCTGCCCTCCGGCCTCAGGGCAGCCGTGACCTTGATTCTTTCCCTCACGCTACTATGCTCCCTTCAATTTGTTGGCTGCATCGAGAAAAAGCCTTATCAGGTCGAGAAAAAGGAATCCCCGATTACCGGCAAGCTCAAGGAAATCGTCGACGAAGACCGCTCTATGAGGCAGAACCCGAACATATCAGCGAGAGAGTTGGCGCTCGCCGACGCCGGTCATCGTCGCGTGGTCTACGAGCTTCTGTCCCAATCGGTTATCACCGAGCCCGAAGATCTCTATCGGGCCGCCCTCATATTGTATCATTCACAGCCGGGAGCGTGTCCGGAGACGTATCTTCTCGCACACTATCTGGCCAACGAAGCGGTCAACAAAGGCTACGACGAAGCCCGATATCTTGCCGCAGCTTCGCTTGATCGGTATCTGGTTGCCTCGGGAGTCCCGCAACGGTATGGTACGCAATATACTACCGAAGGGAAACGGGGCTACCGACTGCTGCCCTATGACAGCAGTACAACCGACGAAGAACGTGCTCTCTGGAATGTGCCGCCGCTCGATTCTCTCGAAAATGGAGCTGCCGAAGTGCTGTCGCCTGAGTAGCATATCGCACGTGCGATGGTCCGGGGCGCGGTCGGTCGCGGAATTTTTTCGGAAAATTGACCCCCGGGGCGGTTTTCGACGTAGAAGGTTCGATATAGTTCGATCGGATTTTCGTTTTTTTGGGCAAAGTTTTTGCCCAAAAAGGGCTTGACATACCCACCATCAACTATATATTGAAGGCTCGCTTTTAGTAGCGAGGTACGCCTATTTTTGGGCGTATCTTTTTGGCTTGAACGAAATTAGAAAGCCCAGATAGCTCAGTCGGTAGAGCACATCCTTGGTAAGGATGAGGTCACCAGTTCAATCCTGGTTCTGGGCTTGTTCAGAATTATTTGAGGAAGGTCAATCGCGATGGCGAAGGAGAAATTTGATCGATCGAAGCCCCATG
>CAYNEO010000029.1:0-43016 GCA_964396245.1 uncultured Ignavibacteriales bacterium | reverse complement strand
TCGTTCCGTTCGGAATAGATAAAGAAGCGAGGGCTCTGCCCTCGCTTCTTTTTTTTGTCCGGTCTCTCGCCGGCCGGAAGCACCCGACGGTTATTTTTCACTACCCGTCGCTTACGGTCGAGCGTATAATGGCATATGGCAGCAGCAGATATCGACTCCCAGACGAAGTCCCTGATTCCCCTCGTCAGCGACCTGTACAGCGTGGATTCCTACTACCGCAACCAGGAACGCCTGATCATGTCTTTGACCTGGCGCTGGAATCCACTCCGGTCACAGCGACTGCTGGAGGACCGGCTCAAGCTGGCCGGGTATCATTTCGAAATCCAGTCGCATGACAACGGCATAATTCTGGACATCGACCCGAAACGCCGCTTACGCATCCCGAGGCTGAACTTAATTCTTTTCATCGCAACTCTTCTCAGCGTCTATTTCGTGCCGGTATTTGTCAGGAATCTCGGAGTCAATTTCACGCTCGGGCAAGCTCTCTCGAACACATTCGCCGATCTGGCATCCGGCACCGGTATCATTTTTACCGTGGCCATGATATCGATTCTGTTCGTACACGAGATGGGGCATTACATTGCAAGCAGGCGTCGGTCGATTATCACTTCCTGGCCTTATTTCATTCCGGCGCCCAACATTATCGGGACCTTTGGCGCGGTGATCAAATCCAAATCTCCCTTCCGCAACCGTCGCGATCTTATCGAAGTTGGCGCGGCCGGGCCGATAGCCGGCTGGATCGTGGCCCTGATATGGCTGATTGTCGGATTGGCCGGTTCGCAGGTGCTGCCCCCATCGGCGCCGGAATTTCAGCGCGCGCTGGTGTTTTCGCTTGACGGCGAATCCATTCTCATGAGAATTCTCGCGCCCCTGTTGGCCGGACCGGCACCGTCGGGATCGTTTTATCATCTTTCGGAGGCAGCTTTCGCCGGATGGGTGGGACTGCTTGTTACGGCCATCAATCTCCTGCCGATCGGACAGCTCGACGGCGGACATATCATTTATGGTCTGTGGCGTCGCGCGCAACGGACTCTCGGATACGTAGCAATGGCGGCGCTGGTGCTTTTGGGATTTGATTCGCCGATGTGGTGGGTGTTTGCGCTCTTCGGGCTGATATTCGGAGTCAGCCATCCGGCAACGATGGATGATCGGAAGGAATTGAGCCGACCGGCCCGTATTATGGGGATAGCCGCCCTGGTTATTCTGGCGCTGTCGTTTACGCCCGTGCCGTTTCGCTTATAGGTACGAGATCGTCCACGCAGGACACGTCGACTTCGACTCCATACAGCGAAATGAAGTCAATCTTCCCGGCTCGAATGAGCTGAAACAGAATCTCCACGATCTCCGGATCGAACTGTGTCCCGCGATTATCCCACAACTCTCTCAGCGCCGTTTCAAGCGGTGCGCCCTTTCGGTACGGCCGGTCGGAGAGAATAGCGTCGAGGGTGTCGACGACCGACAGCAGACGTCCTTCGATCGGTATCTCTTTACCTTTTAGTCCCCTTGGATAGCCCGATCCGTCGTAACGCTCGTGATGTGCGATAATATACGGAATGGCCGGTTTCAGCAGTTCGATACCCTTCACTATCTTCAGACCGACGTCGGGATGGCTCTGCATCATCGCCCGTTCATCGTCGGACAACTCGCCCTGTTTGTTCAGGATCGAATCCGGAACGCCGAGCTTGCCTATGTCATGAAGTGTACAACCCATCGCCAGCGTTCGCATCTGCCTTTCGCTCCAGTCGAGTTCAGTGGCAACCAGCTCTGCCAGCTTGACGACTCGGTCAGTATGGCCGCGCGTGCATTCATCGCGGGCCTCAATAGCCTGTGCCAGCGCCCGAATGGATTCGATGTACGAGTTCTGCAGATCCTGATATAGGCGAAAGTTGGCAATCGCGGCCGCCGCCGAGTTGGCAAGGATTGAGAGTACGTCCATCTGTCCCGGAGTTACCTGCTCGAACCGGTCAACTATGAGCACGGTGATGACTCCGTGCAAACGATGGCGGATGAAAATCGGTTTGGCGATCAAAATACGCGACAGGGCGCTCCCTTCGCCTGCGACGCGGTCGGTCTTGATGAAAGGAGCGGCACTCCGCGTGTAGCGAAAATGGGATAGATGCGCGGGGTCGAGGACCACGTCAGTGTAATCGTCACGGTCGCCCTGGAACAGTCTCCGGATAACCTCACCGGTACGAGGATTGACCTCGAGGATACCCGTCGCCGCAGCGGCAAGCTCCGTCCGACATGAACCGAGGACCGAGGCGAGGTAGTCGTCGATATCCGACTCGATCCCGAAGACATTGGCGACCTTCAGGAACTCGACCTGACTTCGGAGTCGCAGGTTTTCACGGATTACTTTTTGATGAGACAGTCCTCGACGAATGGTCGCCCGAAGCACCTCGAGTTTGAACGGTTTCACCAGAAAATCATAAGCGCCTTTTTTGAGCACGGAAATAGCTGTCTGGACGGTAGGATGAGCCGTCATCAGGATGACGATAGCGTCATCGTGGGAGGCAAGGGTCCGTTCGAGGACGTGCACCCCAGAATAATCGCCCAGCAACAGGTCCGTGAGTACCAGGTCGACGGGGTTATTCTCAATATGGGCAAGCGCTGCATCGGGATCGGTGAACGTCTTGACCGAGCTGTAATCGGACTTCAGGGCCTCTTCTATGATACCGCAAATGTATTTTTCATCGTCGACAACAACAATTTTTGCTTCCGGTCTGCTCATCAAAACTCCCTTTCGCTGCCAGCCAGACATGTATGACTAATAAACAGCCCGCCTCCCGTATACCCATATCGGTATTTTCCCCGAATACCCTACAAGGGGTACAGCATTTGTTTAATTATTGCGCTGAAAAAAACGAACTCAGTCGGCCGACTGCTCGTCGGCGTGATAGGAAGACCTGACCAGAGGCGCCGAAAAGACTTTCTTGATGCCGGAGCTTTTCGCCATCTCTGCCAGGGCGTCAAACTCTTCGGGAGGAACATACCGTTCCACGGGCAGATGATCTCTCGACGGGGAGAGGTATTGACCTATGGTCAGCAAGGAGACATGATTCGCTGCCAGGTCATCGAAGACTTTTTGCAGTTCTTCGCTCGTTTCCCCCAATCCGACCATGACTCCCGATTTAGTCATAGCGCCGAAACGAAGTCGTGCATCCGAAAGCAACTTTAGCGATCGTCGATAGTCTGCTCCCGGTCGGACATCCGCATACAGCCGGGGGACAGTCTCGAGGTTATGATTGAACACGTCGGGTTTGGCCGCCATAACGATATCGAGGGCCCTGACTACCCCTTTGAAATCCGGAGTCAGCACTTCTACCCTGCTTTTCGGGAGAGCTTCACGAATCGCCCGAATCGTCGCGGCAAACTGTCCGGCACCCCCGTCCGGTAAATCATCGCGGGTCACCGACGTAACGACGACATACGTAAGCGCCAATTGCCGCGCGGCTTCGGCGACACGATATGGTTCATCCGGGTCGGGCTGCGGCGGTCGGCCGGGACGAACATCACAAAATCGGCAGTTACGAGTGCAGAGCGGCCCCAGAATCAAGAAGGTAGCCGTGCCACGATTGAAGCACTCACCGCGATTCGGGCAGTTGGCTTCCTGACAGACCGTATTCAAACCGTAGGTTTTGAGCAGCGATGATACTCGGTTGAAATCGCTGCCGCCAAACGCCGTGACTTTCAGCCAGGACGGTTTTCTCTTCTTATTTTGCTCGTCGACTGCCATATGTCCAATTCTTGAACAGCTTATTATTCGCCTGGGTTCTGTTCGGCCGAAATCGTTTGCTGTCAATCAAGTAAAGCCAAAATCACACGATAATCAAGAGAAAGGCCAATACTGCATATAAAAAGGAGACCCCGATGTCGCTTCGCCTGACAGCTACGGCAATTCTTTTCATCATACTGCTTGCCCTGCCCGCGGTTGCCGCGCAGAAAACAGTGCCGATCATGACTCGCCTCGGTGATGTCCCTGCCGGCAAACTTGCCTCGCGGCCGTTCATCGCGACCGCCGACACCTGTGAGGTGCGACCTGATCTCGGTTTCGCCTGGCGAATTGACGGATGGGTAACCGGACAGGAACTCTATAAAGCATATCTCGACCCGGCCGAGAGTTGCGCCGATCCCTATCCGTTCACGGTGACCGCAGTCAATATGCCGATGATTTTCGACGCCGGCACACCGCTGGTGGTCTCAGTTGACGTCGAACTCGTCGACGACACCTCGTATCCGGGCTGTCCCTTCCCCGGTGAACTGCTGACGATATCAAGTGAGTACGAGCTTGACGTTCCTGCCGAGGGGGGCGTGTTTAACATCTGGATACCGCTTGACACTCCGGTCGTGGTCAATGGTCCCTTTTTCGCCGGCTTTTACATTGACAACGCAATTGACACTGCCGCCCACCCCGCGGTGATTACGGACACGGTGCCGGTCGAGTGCGCGACCTGGAACATCTGGGACCTCGATATCGGGTTCGTGGACCTCGTCAACAACAGCTACTACGACTTTCCGGGCCGACTCGTTCTCTATGCCGCCGGTATTCCGGGCGGTGGCGGCGGCCCGACCGATCCGCAACCTGCTATCACCCTGATAGCTCCCGACTCGGGGTCGGTTCCTTATGGTTTGATAGATCTCTGGGCAGCCGAAACCTCGGGTTCGAACAGCATTGACTATGTCCTGTTCTCGTATTCATCGGGTGGCGGGTTCGTAGAGATCGGGCGTGACTTCGATGGCACCCAACCGCTGCGCGACGGCGTGAATCCGGCCGTTATCGGAACCGGTTACAGCCTGCCGTGGAATTTCTCTTTATTGCCGGAGGGTCAGTACACGATTAGAGCAACCGTCTACGACACGCTCGGACGATTTGCAATCGACGACGCCGTTGTCACTCTCGAGCCGACACCGCCGATTCCGGAAATTGTCAGCCCGCCGGAGGGCGCCGGATTCTGCTCCAGCTTGAAGCTGCTCATCTCGTGCGCAGATGAAAACGTGTCGTACGTCCAGGTGGAACGTAAGGCGGCGTCGGACAATTACTCGGAAGGTATGGGTACGTTTGATCAGAGCCTGACCGGCGATGCCAACGACAATCCCAATGACGGAAACAGCGCCGCCAACGGCGAGTACGGCGATTACTACAGCGGTCCGGTCGCCGCCGCCCTGGCCGCACAGTTATGGGTAAATCGGGGATATGTCGACTTGATGAAAATCGGTTCCACTCCTATTACCATGCCTGTGCTTGTTGAGAGATTGGCGGAGTCCTTCGATACGCGCGCAAACCTCGGAACATACGACGAGAATCTGTTCCTTGGTATGAAAGACTACTTCGGGGCAATCACCGGTAAGTTCCAGTACGATTTCGTCCGCAACCCGGATTATTACCTCCTGCGTACCTGGGTTGAAGAACAGCAGCGGGCTGTCGTTCTCGGAGTCGGTGGAAATCCCGGCTTCTGGGCGGCGGTCGACGGCTTCAAAGGCTGGAGACAATCCGACAGCACCTATGTGTTATCGCTCTCGATGCCAATGACCGGATTGATTGAGGATGTCCCCTATCGTGAAGTCGGCATCGCCGGGGAAATCTACTACGGCGGGACATGGCACTCAGTCGACATCGCCGTCTCCATGGTAACCGACCAGTGGGCCATCACGCGCAACGCAACGGGAATCGATTTTAATCAACTGGACGGCTGGTCCGTAAGCTGGACGCCTTCCGGCCTGGCGGAAGATCAGTATTGCTACTTCCGCGCGTTTTGTGAAGACAACGACGGCAACGCCGGCAACTGGACATCGTTACTCAAATACGATTGTTCCCAGTACCATATGGTGGGCGACTTCAACGACGACAGCGTTGCCAATATCATGGACCTGTTCTACCTGATCGACTTCATTTTACAGGATGGCCCGGCCCCACAGGGCGGCGCTCACCGGGCAGACTGCAACTGCGATAATTCTATTAACGTCGGCGACATCGTATATTATCTGAATTACCTGTACGGTTGGACAGGCGCGCCCTGTTACTGAGGCTTTGAAAATAAAGGCCGTCCGACAATGCGGACGGCCTTTTCTTGTGTCACTTTCGCGCAACCGACGCCATCACCACTCGACGGGCTATCTCTCTTGATACGCCACAGATCTCGATCAACCTGTCCACCGCTTCATCGAGATGAGCCAGCCATTCTTTCTCCGGGTACTTCGCCCGCAGTTCATCGGTTACGTCGTCGGCTATAGCCGCCAGGTACTCGGCATACCTGTGGCGCTGACCGACGCTCAAAAACGGTATCACGTACTTCTTCGCCACGTAACTGGCCATCACCAGCCCGAGCGACCCCAACAGGCCAAGTATTGAGCCTGATTTCGCAAAGATGAAATCCATCAGCCTTTCCTCCTCATTAGAGTCTTTCTATATCTGCTTCAAATCAGCCGGTCTCATCACCAGGTGACTTGCCAGGACGGTTCCGCCGGTACTGTCAGTCGTTTTCTTAAAATCGTCCCCTCGTGCGATCCGATCGTGATTTCATACGCCGTCGTGGACGGGACAAGATCTCCCGACGGAATGAGATCGAGATAGAAATAACCAAGGCTGTCGGTAAGAGTGCTGACTTTGAAGGGCGAAATCACCGTGGCGCCAGCGCGGGTCACTCCCGACGGCAGCGATGCCGAGACGGCAACCTCCGCCAGGGGTTCGCCCTTCACGTCATAGAGGAACCCGTATACGCGGCAGAGCCCCGGCAACGACGGCGAGCCGGGATCGAACGAACAGCCATAAACGGTGTCCGTGCCCGAGGCAGTGACAGCGATTGTATCTCCACCGTAGAATACGTAGCCCGTCACTGACGCCAATACCAGAAAACTGTCGGCATCCAGATTGAACGTAACAATTCCCTCGCTGTCGGTTTCACCAGAAGCTATCAGTACCGATTGCGACAGGTTGCGCACCGAGAGATTGGCATAAGGAATCGGCGTCATTGTCGCCGAGTCGTATACCGCGAACGAACAAGCATACTTACCCGACCCGGGACCGATCGCCCCGAGCTCCCAGCTGACAATTTGAAAGGACTCCCGGAACGAAGTCCGGAGCCGCCCGCCGGTGGCGTCAGAGATTGCCGTGATAAGCACTGAGTACACACCGGGATGTCCGACACCGTCGATATCAGCCACCAGGGCCGACCAGCTGTAGGCGGTATCACCCAAGACAATATGCCTCCGGACGCCGTCCGAAATCCCCGCGATGACCCGACTGAACACCGAGTCACCGGAAGGACCCAACACCAGCAGCACGGTGGAATCAAGCCCGCCGATAGGCTGACCAAGGCTGTCGAGACTGCAGAACACGAATGAGATCGAGTCTTCGGCGGTCACGGATACGGTCGAGTTGTTGACAATACCGCCAGCCATGACCGTGCCGGCGATGGCGCATATCATGGCGGCGATTACGAAAACGGGTTTCATCACTACCTTCCCTTCAGCCGGGTAAATGTCAGCAGATCGAGACAATCTGGATGGCGGAACGCCAACGACTCCTTAGCCAGGTTATCTATCCGGTTATGGTCAACTTTGCCGACAAGAATTCGCCTTCGTCGACCGGGCACATTACCGGCTTCCGGTTGCGGAGTGTAGTATACTATGAGCGAACAGGCATAGGCCGGTATGTAGTCATATTGCCAGAATTTCCGGAATGCCTCGACCGAAGAATTATGGTCGCGGATGAGCAGGCTGAGCGCATTACCCGCACTCCAGTCACTGCGGTCGATTACTTCCTGAATGACCAAAGAAAGATCCGGCGTGTGGTACCAGTTGAAAATGACCATGGTCGGTAAATTGTCCCAATACACGACTTCGTCGGTAAGTGAACGAGCGGCGAAGTCTGAATAAGTCGAAAATGTCGACGCGTTGCCGGTATCCTCGGCATATATGACCGCGTTGCATACCGCGCCGCCTTGTGAGCTGCTCGGCAACAGCGAGACGAAGGCGCTGTCGATGGCCGCGTATCGCGGAATCGGAATTGATACGAAACGTACGAGGATATCACCGCTGGCCTCGACGGTGCGTCCAACCGTAACATCGCCCGCAGTCGTCTCCAATGACGTCCCGGACAGTCTGGCGTCATCGGAGAAACTCGCGATGGTGCCGGAAAAACTGTCGGCAATCGCCGCTGCACCCGACAGGAACAGTACCAGGGCCATAACCATCGCCGTCCGTGCCATTATCTCTCTATTGTGTCGTCTCATGGCTGTTTCCGCCTCTTCTTGCCTGCCTTCTCTGGCTTCTTCCGTCCGGAAGCCGTATCCTTGTGATCCCGGCCGGGCAGGTTTTCTTTCCTGATGTTTTCCATCATCTTCCAGAAGGCCGCCTTGCCGGATTCGGTCGGCGTCAGTTTCTGTCGTAATTCTATCATCTTCAAAAAATCTCCTAGCTTGGCGTTCTTTACTGCGTCATTGGACAGCTGCGTGTAATATTTTTTGATAAGTTTATCGAGCATCCCCAGATCATCGGGTAACCCTTCTAACTCTTCTGACATGTCGATCAGTCACCCATCTCGATAATCAGCAGATCGACCGGTGTTGGACTGTCGTAATCCGGAGCGTGGCCGATTCTAAAAGACGTCGCCGTCTCGGTGCCGCCAATGAAGACCGGACAACCCGAGCGCGAACGGGGAATGACTCGCGGGCAATCCAGTGACGACGGCAGACTGTTGCCCCTGTGATCTGTCAGATCTCCGAAAGCAACTTCCTGAACGGTGTCCGAAAGGTCGGTCCGGTCGAAAAGCACCGTGCCTTCCCCGTTGATGTTTTCCAGGGTCAGGTATTCGATCTGTCCCGAACCGGTCTGTCCCCACACCAGGAAATCCGGAACGAACCACATTCGTTTGACTTTGACCCTGTCTATTCCGGATATCATATTGACTCCTTTCATGTGCGTGACGGTGACGCCGGCGAAATGACCGGCGGCCGGAACTGTTTGAGCAGCCGGTCGGCGAGTGAACCGTAGTCGGCTGCCAGTTTCATCCAGACGGCAGCTGTCCGCTCGAGGCCGTTGTTGCCCGAGAGATCGCGTGCGGCGGCGGCCCGACAGACAATTTCGAGTGCGCGGTATGTAGCACCGCATACCAGAACCGGATCAGCGCCGAACTCACGGTGCGGATCGACTTCTCGCTCAACGAGACCGTTCGCTTCGCGCACTGCGGCCGCCAGCAATTCATCTCCGGCAAGGGCGTATGTGGGGCAATAGTCCAGGGCGATCGTTTCACCGTCAGCGATCCGGCCGCCCGCCATGCGAGTCAGTTCCCCCTTTTCGGCGTCCAGACGATAGTCAACGTCACGGACATATATCGTCCAGGGTATATACCAGACAACTACCGCGTCACCGACTGCGAGTGCGCCGCTGTCCTTGAGAGTCAATCGGCCTTCGTCGCAGGCGACGATATAGTCTTCGTTTTCGCCGTATACGACGCCCAGGGAACTGTCCGAGGCCACGACAACCGACCCGGAAACGCAATACTGCTCTGGAAGCGCCGTAACGTCGGATGAAAGGATCACCGGAACACGTCTCAATGACTCATCGCGGAACGATTTAACAACCACTGTCGAGGGATCCACGGCGCCGCTGTAAAACTGAACCGGCGCCGTGCCTGTCAATGCCACTCTCTGGTCACGGACGCGCTTTCCGGTCGGCTGATTCCAGATGAGGTGATTGCGAAGTTGTTCAACACTCGTGTATGACATCGTCACCTCCTGAAGCTCAGCATTTCCTGATCGGATACCGCCGCCACTGACGAGCAGACCGGAGCTGTCACAAAAGCCGACGTTACCTCCAGCTTGATCCAGAATTTCGTCCGGCTGTCGACCGCCCGCTTCTGCCAGTCGGAGGGAACGCTCAGCATGTCATCCCAGAGGAGGATGTCGCGTTCAACCGAATCAAAATGGTATCCTCCCGAGCAGGGCGTGAAGACGCACCAACCCGAACCATTCCAGTAGCTGTATGTGACTATGCCGCCCGAGCCGGTGGTTGTGAGAACAAGCCCGGCATAACGAAAACGCTGATCCATTCCAAGGTATAGCGCGTCACCGGCATCTCCCAGCGTGCACTGCGAGTAGCTGTGGATGACATCGGATGGCGCGGCACTGTCGGCTTCCTCCGTCCGGTCCTCGAATGTTGCTGAGTCGGCGCAGTACAGTAGAGTGGAATCAAACTTCCGGTCACGGTCATCCAGGAATTTTGGCTCGGAGAACACACCGGCGGAACGATCCACGTATTGCGGAACGTATGCCGCTCCGCCGGGGGCCAGGAACACGATGACCGGAGTGTTGTTGCAAAACAGCATCTGCGGACAAATCACCCCGCTATTCAGGACATCAACAACCGCTCCCCAGTTAGCGCCGTCGTACTCGCGATATTTGAGCGCAAGATCGTCCCACGCCACCGCGAGGATTCCGTCTGACCGGACCGAGACATCGAACTCTGTCCCAAGATTGCTTCCGGTCGCTATCACCTGTTCGGTCGACCACGTATCACCCGGCTGCGACACTGACCGGCACGCCAGGTGAGTGGTGCCTTTGCTGTAGACCGCGTAGACGACATTCGGGCCGACACACAGACGCGAGCAGGACTGCGTGCTTCCCGATGTCAACTGCTCTCCCGGATCAGTGCTTCCCGACCCCCATGTTGTGCCGCCGTCGACCGAGGATTTTGCATATACGTTCATATATGGAGTTTCATGTCGCGTGTAGCTGATCCAGAGCGTGCCGTTCGGCTGTCTGGCTATCGATGGTCGCTGGCATGACTCGCCGCTGACAACAGCCACTGCCGTCCCCACCGAAAAGACTCCGTTCTGCCAGGCAATTCTTCTGAATTGCAGTTCGCCGGTACTGTCGAGGGAGTAGACGACATAAAGATTACCGTCTTCATCCGCGAGATAGTCATACCCGTCTTCACGACAGTCGTCACACAGCAGCTCGCCGCTCGACCAGACACTGTACGGGCGGTCGGCAAAGAACATTGTCAGTTCCCCCGAACCGTTGAGTACAACAGCGGCCAGACGTTCCGCCCATGCGGAAACGCTCGACGGCAGTTTGAACAGGTTTCGCCCCGGAGGATACCCGAGTCCGAACGACGTCCTGCTGGCCGTAATTTTCTTCTGCATTGAGTCACTCTTTTCCGCCGGGGCCCGAGAACATTCGGGCCCCCGGCTTTCGGTTTAACTGTAAACGGTATCGAGCACGACCGAGGCGTCGGTGATTACCTTGGCGTAAGTCACGGACTCGGAAATCACCGCTTCTTCAAAGCGCTGCTCGATAATCTTGTCGTACTCGATTACCAGCGGCTGGGTGATGACTTCCTCGATGCCGAAGCGGCGGTCGAGCCCGATTACGACGTCCTGCGGCACTTCATCGCACCGCACCAGCGTGGCGCCGAGCGGACTGAACAGGTCACCACTTTGCTGGAAGCGATAACCTGCCAGCGGGTCCTTGAATTCATCCAGTGTCAGGATTGTCTTGAGCTGATTGACATCACAGATGATCGTGTTCATCTCAAAGGGCGAGAACTCCGCCCACAGGCTGACCAGGTCGGCGTAATCGAGCGTACCGCTGGCAGCGCTGTTTATCACGCGGGCGGCGTTGTTGTTGCCGTCGCCGTTGACGATACAATCGACTATCATCGAGATCTTGTCCGTCTGCATCTTGAACCCGATGTACCACAGAAGCACCCGAAACTGCGAGGTCGTTCGGTACCGAAGCGCCTTGTAGCTGGCTTTCAGCGCCAGCCCATAGTCACGCACCGGCACGGCGTTCGTTTGCTCGGTGATCAGCAGCTGCGGCACCTCCGCCCCTTCGCCGACCGGGCGCAGTGAGAACCGCGTCTTGTCGGATGTGTCGATATGAAACGGAGTGTAGCGGTTGCTGGCGACAGTCGTGCTGTTGGCGATCAGCCGACCGAGCTCGGGCTGCATGGCCTGCCCCTTCTTGATCTCGCGCATCATGAATTCAGGTACCAGCGCCGGCGCTTTCTGGTAGAATTGCTCGAGCGTGGTCGGTGCTTTACCGCCCAGGCGGATACCGGCAAGGGCAAGCTGTCGCCCGAACGCATCGAGCGGGCAACCGCCCGGCGACGGATCGTATTCGTCGCATTCGAGCAACTCCGACAGCGTCATGCCTCGGCTTTCCGCCTCGAGATACGTATCGCGGTTGATCTGAATATTGGCCGCGCGACTGAAATCCATTCCGCCGGTGGCCATATCATCGCCGGTCACGTGCTGCATGTCAGCCACTGCCGCCGTATGCAGAAACTGGTTGAAATCCATCGTTCTTCCTCCTTCAGTTCAGCAGGATTACACAGTCGGCGGTGCCGTTTACTTCGAGTACTGTCCCCCGTGCGACATTGCCTCCCGCGGGGTCGTACGATGTCAGCGCCGGCGCCTGTTTGACCGTTCCGGCAGTCCCGCCGACAACCCGGTTGCCGACCGACGGGTACGTCGCGGAAATAGCCAACCGGCAGACACCGCCGATCTGGACGGTGGCAAGTCGCTTGCCGGTGTCAATGTCCGACAGCGACAGGTCGAGAAGCTTGCCGATCAGCATGTCACCGGCGCCGATTGGCCCGACTTCGTTGTCACCGGTCAGGGTGACCGGCTCGCCGATATTGGCGTCTTTAAGGTCGTCCACGCCCGATGTCTGGTGAACGGCAAAGGTAGCCAGTGTCGGGGCAATCGAATCGAGATTCTGTTCACGTATGCTCATATGTGTCTCCTCAGAAAAATTACAGTGCTGATATATCGGGATTTGCGGCCCGCAAAGAGGGCGCCTCCCACTCTGTCATTTGTAGTCGTTCAAATGAGTTGCTGCCGCCCCGGCCCTTGATCTCGTTGTCAGGCCGGCAAAACTGGTGGGAAAGGTATCACGAAAACGGGCGGACACCCGCCGGTAACATTCCACCAGGTCGTCGACCGACAGACGGTCGAGCGACTCGATGAGTTCCATCGCCGACTCGAGCGAATTACCCTTGCGCTGCGCCACCGCAATTGCCTTCACCATCCCTGAAATGCGTTGGAGGTAGTCCGTTCGAAGGACATCGAGCTCGTCGCGCATCGCGGACAGTTTCGATTTCAGTGTCCGCTGTTCGGTCAGCCACGAGCCCAATTGATCAAAGTCAATTCGTGAAATGCTCTCTGATGCGAGCGCATCGATAATTTCACTCACGCAGTCGTTACCGTCGTTATCGTTTTTCAAGGTCTTCCCCCATATCATCGCTCAGGTAATACTCGATTTTGGCCAGCCGGCGGTCGATATCGCGCGAGAAACGGTAGAATTCTTCTTTGCTGATCACTCCCTCCTTCAGGATGACCTCAAAATTACTCAGCTTCTTGTCGAGCGTTTCCACCACGGCACTTTCCGCCTTTGCGGCCAGTTCGATCTTGAGCGATTGGATTGTCATGAAATAAGCCGCGGCGATACCGAGCGCGAGCACTATCAAGTTGAGCAGTTGGCTGCTCAGTCGAAATCCGTCGTGCATGTGTCTCAATTTCCGTTACCCCCTGATAAGATGTTATTGGCATCGATCTTGTAGAAAAGGAATCTGGCACGCCCGTTAAGCAGGATAGGGCGAAATACATAGGTGCCGCCGAAATCACCATCAAGGCGGATAACATACCCGTGCTCGCGCTCTTTCACCCTGATCAGATTACCTTGTAGTGTGGCAAATTGCGACTTGACCTGATCTACTCCGCCGGCCAACAGGTCGGCGACAAAGCGCCTGCCACTATCAAGCAGATCACGGTCAAACTGACTGATTTGAAACGTGAATGCTCGATCCTTGTTGGTGATTGTCAGCGTAGAAACGGCGTGTGCATCAGCCAGACAGAGAGCATATCCCGGTCGGCATTCAGAAATTGCCGGGGGCCGGTAGCAGTAGCCCTGCGCTAACGCATCGGACGAACCGGCCGGCCATATTTCCACACCGAGTTGAGTCGCAATTTCGCGGGCGCTGCGCTCCAGATCACCACCTTTGACGCGTCTGCTCGGAATCATGCGGACATCGAAGGCTGACTTGGAGTTGGTGGCGAAGTTGATATCCAGGTTGCGAACCGGGAATAGTTTCAACACCACCCTCGACACCGGCCCGCCCCCGTTTTCCAGGAATGTACTCAGCTCACTGACACTGCAGCGTTCCTTGCCCCGATAGCCGACCATCCTCGCCTGGACGCTGAAATCACCTGTCATCTCAGGGAGATCGAAGCGGGAGACGATATCCTCCGCCATCCGCCTTCCATCTCTGCCGATGAGCGAAATCCTGCCTTGTTCGGCGTGCACGGTCAGAGCAATTGAATCGTAGCGAGGAACGAGCAGGTAAGTGCTATCCCGATCCAATTCATCGAGGTTTACGAGAACAACTGGGAAATGACTGCCGAGAGAATCTTCAGGTATTTCCGTGACCAGATCGCGGGAGACGCTTGTGTAAGGCGTTGCGCCTCGGTATACCAGCGATGTTTCGAGAACGCGTTCTATTTCCCGGTAGTTGAAGTAGCAGCTCTCTGCGCCGTGTTTACCGGCATATGTCTGGAACGGCTCGTGAGAGCAAAGCCGGATGTCCTTGCCGCAGATACTACACTCAGGCAGGCGGAACGTAAATCCGACCGAGCACTCCTTATATATACCCCCGTCGATATTGTCCCTGAGGCTGGCAGCCCCGTCGGCGTCCCGCAACCAGTAGAAGTAACTCTTGATCCAGTTCTTGCCGTCACGGTCGATGAGCACGGCGTGGAAATTGCGTCCTACCGGAAGCTTGTCTTTGCGGTGACCGACCATCACCGGTGAATCCACCAGAAGCTCGGCCATCCGGGCATGTTCCTCAATTGGAAATCGCCCGCCGTAACTGTTGACTTCGTCGGACACGATATACATCGCCCGAATGTAAACGTCGTCGTCCGTGAGCGGGCTTGGCGGATTGATATTCTCGTTGAGTAAATCGATCAGGTGGTCGGGCGCCTTCTCTGTCGGCTCGGCCAGCCTGGCCGTGATCCGTCCAAGACTCGGGTTCATGTCATCTCCTTCTCTTTACATAAGGGGACCGAACTCTGATTCACCTCCGATTTGCCATCGTTTTTGCGCAAGGGATTGCGACCGAACGCCCAATATGGGGGGTTCCCCATACTGGTTGTGGACCGCTAAGTCGCGCATTGTAACCGGATTATCAATTTGCCGGACGACACCCGGCGACGGGCATGTTGGTTGCTCAGAGGAGTATTGAAGATAGTCGTCAGAGCCTTAGAAAAGGATATGTGTCATGGTTACATATAAGCGAAAAGAGCACGGGACATTCGGCAAATGGGTCCTGGCAATAATCATTTTCATCCTTGGACTGACAGTGACCTTTGCCTCGGTAGACGGCTTTGAATTCCCCAAAAAGAGCAGCATATCGACGGATACAACGACGGCGGCGCAGGAATCCTCGCCCCCCGTTCAACCGCCCGAGACAACCCTGCCGGATCAGCCTCAGGACAGCGTCCCCGAGCCGGCTACCATTCTGCTTGTTGCCGCCGGCATCGGCGCCGCCTACCTCGTGAGGAAAAAAAGATAGACTGCAGAACAACGTCCTGCAACCCAACCCCACTTCCCTTTCGTCGCCTCTTGATCTGTCCCGGTCAAGAGGCGTCTTTACATTGAACAGGTAATGTCTCCTCGGAAATTACTCCCGAGTCAAATCCTGCCGACTCGCGGCGCGATATCCGGCTGCGATTTCCGGCGCAACGGCCACAGCGCCAGCGCCATGAGAGCATCGCATTCATTATTGTCGTCCCAGCGAGCGCCGCGCAGCTCATCCTCCAGTGACCATGTCTTTCCCTGCCCGTCGGGTAACTGCCAGCGCTCGTAGACAACCTTTTCCCGCGCGTGGAACAGCTCGACATTAGTCAGCAATTCCGCTTTGACAGCGGCCGTGAATATGACTGGAAGCGGATGGTAGTCGGCGAGTTGCTCGACAATGACATCGCCAAGCCCGGTAGCGTCGATAACCAACTGACCCGGGTATAACGTCTGCCGCGCCCGAATCTTCTCCAGTGTTACCTGCCAGTCGAACATCTTGAGTCGCTCAAGCGCGACTATGCGGGCTGACATCCCGGATACCTCGACAGTAATACCGACCGTTGCCGTCCGCTTGCGAGCCAGGTCCCAGCCGGTGATATATTTCTTCTCGGCATTGTATTCTTTGGTCAGCCCGCCCGGGTGGTGACTGACGGCATGGTCGATATACACTCCCTTGAGTATCTCGCCACCGCTGTCTACGAACTCGCCCATGATGTTCTGTTTCAGACGAGCCTCGGAAAAATACCTCACCCGTTCATCTACATAGTCCTGCGATATGTTCGGGTTGTCGCGGCTGTCGCCGGACTGAAAATACCCCGGACGTTTACCCTCGATTATCTCGCGCGCACGCCGGTAGAACCAGTTTTTGCCGTTCGGCGTGGAAACGAGATCGAGTTTTCCCTCACGGTCAGCCAGCCGCATGAGGATTACCTCTTCGACGACATATTCCGGATTCGTTTCAAACGCGACCTCGTCAAAAATAAAAAGGTCGTAGTCATTTCCGAGCAGGTACTCTCCCCTGTTCTGTGTGGACCGCGCCTCGACTGTCGCCCCGTTTCCAAAAGTCAGCGAGGGAAAAGGCGTTCGCTTGATATCTGCGATGAGCGGTTCGATTAGCTCCGATTGTCGGGCTAACCGCACCACCGTGTCAAACGTGATATTGGCCTGATCCTGTGTTATCGAGGCCACCACTGCCCGGTACCGGCCGCACCGGTCGAAGTCCAGCCGTCTCGGACGGTACAGCCCATGATGAATCAGTTTCACCGCCGAAATGAATGACTTGCCCCACCGGTTACCGGTGACCAGCAGGTTCTCCCGACAGTGTGAGCCGAGCATCCACCTCGCCTGGCCCTCATGCAGCCGAAGGTCGAGGAATCTCAGCGCGAAATAACCGTGATCGAACAAACCGCGCTCCCAGTCATCCGGCGTCGGCTGCGGATTTATAGCAACTCCCCGGCTTTTGCCCTGGCGGTCTTTTCGTCAATCAAACCGGCGTTGTACAGCTTCAGGATATTGTCGATACGGCCCGCTTCAATAGCGGATTGGTCCATAGCCTGATAGGCAAAGGTATTGTCAAAGCGGTAACGACAGGTAGCATTGAGACCGGCCAGTGCCAGCTCGATATTGCCCATCCACTCCATGAACCGGGCGACCTCGGCCTGTACGGAACGCACCTGTCGCATTACGACGTCGAATTTGAACGCCGACCAGGTCGTCGTTGCGCCGTAAGAATAGCCGAGGAGATACGGCGAAAGGTTCGTACCGGCACAGATATCCTCGATCATGGCCCGATGAGTCAGGAACCAGCTGTTGGCGACTTCTCGTGATCTCGACGGTCCGATATACTCGATGGCGACATTGTTCCACGTGACCGGATTGTCATCGATATCACACGAGCGGATCATATCGATCGTGTCGTCGAAATACCGATTGATTCGATCGGTATAGGCGCTGTCCGATTCTCCCGTCATCCGCTCGGGCGGCGTGATCTTCACGTGCAGACGATGATACCCGGAATTGTGGCTCGAACGCCGCATATCATCGACAAGCTGCTGCTCGACATAGCTGACAAACGGGACGGATTGCAGTATCGACTTCCCGACAGGATCGGAGACACTGTTATTGAATGGCAGATAATAAAAGTCGGGCCGATCCAGATCCATTTTGCGTCCGTCGATGTCCAGTTGAAGGTGCGGTTTCTCGTCGTCGCTCCGAATAATGCGGGCGGGGTCAATCGGGAGAAATCCATCAATGCCGGAACCGTCCTTGAGAACGGTAAGGAAGCCGCCGAACAAGCCGTCGCGATACAGTGACACGAACAGGTCCGGCAACAGCGTAACAGCGCCGGTGCGATTGCCGAGCGCATCTATGTACAGCCTGTCGTTCAGTCGATTCAGCCTCTCGCGGGCTTTTTCTTCGCTCGTTCCGGGCCTGTGGGCATCAACCACAAATTTGCCCGGCGCCGCCGAGAGACGTACCCAGGTCCAGATACATGCGTTTATTACCGGGATATTCCGCGCGAGAAAACGATAGAGAAGTATCCGAAATCGACCTGATTCGATATCGGCAGCGTTGACCCGCAGCATCGAGCCGAGCTTGTCGACTGTCCGAAACGGCGATTTTGATACTGAGGCCAAGGAAACAGTTTGACCCACGGCAGTCCTGTCCGCCCCGCCACGCCTCCCGTAAGAGGCTTCTGATCCGGTCTTCATGAGAGACTTCCTTTTTATAAGCGGATCAGACTCGGATTCACCATCGATTTGATAGTGTTTTCGCAGGGTCTCTCCGGCGCGAAATTCGCGCCTTCTGCAAGACCTTTTTTTACACCCGGAAACCAATATTTAACTGCTTGATGAACGTACTGTTCGATGAACCGGCGCAACAGGAAAGATGAAATGAATTGTACACAATATGAACAGCATTGTAACTCCTATGCTTGATCAACGAGGTCCGATGGCGGGAGAAAGCCTTAACTCATTGGACCGCATTCTGGTACCAGAAAACGCCGGCAGCTCCGGGCCGCGGCATATATCTTGCTTAACTTAAAGACGGACAGAACCATAACGGAAAAAATTGCCTTTAGGACATATTGAGGGAAAAATGAAGAAACTGCTGTTAGCGACTGCCTTACTCGTTATCATGAGCGCACCTGCGTTCGCCTGGAACTACCATTTTGGCACATTTGCCGACGGTACCAGCCCGTTTGACCACAACAACAACTGGGCGCCGATAGACTATCCCAGCGGAGTAGGATACCTGCCGTCTCCGGGCACGATTGGCGAGGGTGGCGAGAAGATGGATCTCGAAGGCCTGACCGTCATGGAAGATGATCAGTATGTCTATGTCGCATTGGCGAACTCGTTTGGCTACACCGCCACTTCGACCGCCTGGAAACAAAGCTACAACCTGGGTGACCTTTTCATCGGGGTCGACGGCGGTAAGTATGATTACGCCGTAGGCATATCGGATCTCACCGACAATACCGGTGGAACGACCGGCCTGTACAGGGTCAATACCTGGAACGGCATACCGAATTATGACGGCACTTACTACGGTGTTGCGGCAGTTCGTGATGCGGTCGGAGCTTTTGACCTGGCCGATGACAAGGAATTCGTGGATGATGTAAGTTTCTTCAAGGGTTTCGATGCCACCTACGAGCAGAACCCGATGAAGAACTTCGAACAAGAGACGTATGTCTGGGAATTCCAGATCGCCAAATCGGCGCTCGGTGCTTTCAACTCGCTCGACTTCCATATTACCATGGCCTGCGGCAATGATCTGATGGAAGAAACTTATGAGGCGATTCCCGAACCCACCACACTTCTGCTCTTCGGGTTCGGACTGGCGGGCGCGGCCGTGGTCCGAAAATATCGCCGTTGAACCGAATCTCTACGGAAATTTGAGAAAGCCCGCCCCTGGCGGGCTTTTTTCTTTCCCTTTGATCCAACATGACGGATCCGGCGGGAATTATTTTGACTTGTCCTATCTCAAGGAAAGTCTATATTTACCAGCAAGTAATAATGAACACCTTCAGACCGATAACAGTACTATATGCGTAAATTTCTACATTTGCCGGGTGCGCTGGTCTCGTGCGCTCTCCTTATCATTGTCGCCTGCTCCACCAATGAAGCGATGAAATATCGCTACGAGACGGAAAAAAAGTACACGCAGGCGGAACGGATGGCCGCCGATCTCGAGATCAAGCCGGAACTCACAACGCCGGACCAGGTGAGAAAACTTCGGATTGCCTACGCCGAGGCAGCCGACCAGGCATTTGAAGGTCTCCGAAATGTCGACTCGTCCCTTTACCGGACTGAATTCAGCGAACTCAGCACCCTGGCGTTTCGGTCGACCATGAGGGTCTGCCAGCTGTTCTTCTCGGACCGCAAATACGACACGTGCGTCACGCTCATCGATCACCTTATGCAAAAAGCGGCCCTGTCCCGCGGTGAACGTATGACAGCCACGGTGCAGTACGGGCAGGCGCTCCAGGCTACCGGACAATGGGACAGCGCTCTCGCCACCTACAACTACGCCATCGAGACATACTATCCACCCATCGACGATCAGGGCGGGGTGGTTCAAAACCTTTTTGATCTGCCGGTACTCAAATTCCAGATTGCCAGCATGACCCGCGACTCGGCAATGGCGGTAAGGTTCGCTGATCAAGCGGAGGACTATTACCGGAGGATTGTGAACGAGTACCCGAAAACCAAGATGGCGACCGGCGCTCACGCCAACCTTGCCCGGCTGTATTACGATACGCGAAGGTGGCCCAGATCAATCGCCGAACTCCGTCAGCTGACCGACACTACCGGTCAGACGATTCTCGACGCCCGCCTGCGGGTTGCAGATATCTACGCCGTTCATCTCGAGAAACCGGACACTGCCCTGGCGTTATATGAGGACATATACACCGACCTGAGCGGCCGGGATACATTATATCGGCCCCTTATCCTGTTCAAAGAGAGCCTGGCACAGATGCAAAAGGACCAATACGAGGCTGCCCGCCGGACTCTTGTCGACCTCCAGGACCGCTACCCCGGCTATTATCTCGCCAACGCCCAGGCGCAGTATCTCAAAGCACGCTCATTTGACCTGGAAGGCAACTGGGAGCGCGCCGAAACCGAATACAAGTATCTTATCGAGCAGTACGATGGGTCCGCCGAAGCTATGTCGACCCATTTGTACCTCGCGAGAAAGCTCAAAGACATGGGTCGGACCGACGAATCAAACCTCTGGTACCAGCGCGCAGAAGATTATTTCGACGAGGTGGCCTCGCGAGGCTCGGGTACCGAGGTGGAAGGCAAGGCGCTGATGTTCAAGGCGGAGCTGTATCGCGAACTCAAGCAGTGGCCGCAGGCTGCCGAGACACTCACCGAGATATATACCAAATTCCCCAGAACCGATATCGGTCGGAAAGCGATTGTGACGGCCGCCCAGGTATACCGCGACCGTCTGAAACAGCCGGCAACAGCCGACTCGCTGATCGCCGCCGCCAAAGCGGCAATCACCAAGCCGGAACCGGAACCTGACTGGGAAGAAACCCGGCAATAGGATCATTAATTAGCTCGATTGTATAAGATATACACGCGAGAGGATGTTGGAGGATCAATAATGAAGCAACGCACTGTCATTGTCATACTCACGCTGCTGCTCCTGTCGGCGCTGCTGCCATCGGGCATCATGGCCCAGGTCGACTCGCTCGGTTCGGTTGACACGGTGTTCGCAAATGTCACGAAGCTCGGACCGGATAGCTGGTCAGTAACGCTGTCGACGGCCAACGACGACGATATCGTGGGAGTCTCGCTCCCGATGAAAATCGACGCAGGCCTTACCAGAATCGTCGCAGACTCGATGAAACCCGGCGAAGCTGTCGCGAACTGGGATTTCAAGAGTTTTCGTGTCGATACCGCTATCCAGTGTTTCACCATCGGGCTGATTGCCAACCTGAAGCCGGGCGAAAAGCGCATGCTGAAACCCGGGACAAATACCCTGGCAACAGTCTACATTTCATCACTGGACAAAAAACCGATCGAAAAATTGAAAATCGATACCACGACCACTCATCCGAACAATTCACTGATGATGGTTGCGGACCCGGTGCAGGGCACCCCACCCGACACCGTGCGTATCTCGCCGATTGCAGGAAAGATTTATCCTGCCTTCGTGATGAAAATGTCGACTCCGAAAGAAGAATAAGCAAATTTCTCTTGAAACGGACCCGGTGTGAAAACTCCGGGTCTTTTTTTGCCTTGTTGACCGACAGCGGCACGACGTCTATCCCGTTTCGGAATTCTTGCCAATAAGTAAACCCCCGGTGAAGGGGGTTTATGTAATTGGCTCAATAAGCGCAGAATTGGTTCGATCTGAACCGGTTACGCGATTTCCACGAGCTCGATATCGAAAGTCAATGTCTTGCCGGCCAACGGGTGGTTGGCATCGAGAGTAACCTTGTCGTCTTCCATCTCTGCTACAACGACATTGATGACATTACCGTCGGCCCGCTTCATCTGCAGTTGCTGGCCGACTTCCGGCGTGATATCCTCAGGGAAGTCTGACTTTTTGACTTCCATCTTGAGTTCATCGCGCGGCTGGCCATAGGCCTCGTCCGGCGGAATCGTAAAGGTCTTGCTCTCACCGGTTTGCATACCGATTACGGCATTCTCGAAACCGGGGATGATACTGCCGCTGCCGATTGTAAATTCAAGGGGTGGACGATCTTTCGAAGAATCAAATACGGTGTTATCTTCCAGTTTTCCGGTGTAGTGAACTTTCACCTTATCACCGCTTTTTGCCTCGGGCATAAAATCCTCCTGGTCTGGTTATCACCCAAAGTCGGTGAAGCGGTGCCCGCTACTAACACTCTTTCGGTCGAAGCGCCATATCAGCGTGCACACTAACAACTTTGCGCAATATTTCAGCGTTTATAACTACATACTACTTCAATGTCGATAACCCCGTCCGGTTCCATACAAATAGTAGAATCTCCCGCCTCTCGGGTCTATGAGCACCTTACGAAGTCGCGCCGCGCGGCGCAAGGCTTTTCTCCCGCGCGAGCCTCTCGTTTACGGCTCTTCCGGCGGTGGACCGGAAACACCGCTGTCGAAAATCCATTGCCAGTTCCCCTCGGGTGTTTTCTCCCAGATCGTCACATAGTATCCCGTTGCCGCCTGCTCTATCCCGAGGGAATCGACCAGCGAGTACTTCCACGTCCCCAGCGTGTACCCCAGATCCGCGGATTCCGCAATCCGGGCAAACGTCGGTTCCCAGGAAAGCGTCCCGCCGGTTGCCGCTTCCTGCTCCAGCTGCGCGCGGATGGCGTCCTTGCCTGAAACCGGCATCGATCGATTGCGGTACATGACCGCACTGTCGGCGGCGTAATACATGAAAGCTGCCACCGTCCCTTTTTCAACCGACATTGCCGAAAATTCACGATCAGTCGCGATCAGCCTATCCTTTTCGGCCTGCGTGTCGATATTCCTGCTGCATCCGGCCACGAGCAGAATTAGGGCCGCACCGGCCAGAATACGAAAAGTCATAGTGAGCTCCCTGTCGCTTATATGATGAACAATCCGCTGCCTGTTGTCAGCGGTTTGGTATCAGAATTGAGCCGTGCAAATCGGCTTCTGCCCGGAGAACAGCAAGCGGTCCACTGCCACCACCCGCCCCGTATCGGAGATTTCGGCGAGCCCGAGCCGATAGAGATCGCCGAAACCGATCACGCCCATAATCATCGATGAGAATTCCGCGATATCAAGTTTAATCTCGACATCGGCATCGGCGCAGCTCGATTTCAATTTGACCTTGCCCTTGTGGGCATGGATAACCCAGGTCCCGGCGTTGTCCGGCAAAAAACTGTCGGCGATCGTCATCTTGACACGAAGCGTTTGCCCGCCGAAATCATGATCCTTGAGAACTTCAAACAGGCGTGGTATGTCTATGACACGATACATGATCCCGATGCCCTGCACGTTGCTCTGATGATACACGGGAGCGATCATGTTGTCGGAGTCATCGCGCGGGTCGACCGGGTAGAAATGGAAATAATCATCGAAGGTGTTGTAGACAATGTGCCGGACCTGGTCCGCCTGCGACCTGAGGAAGGCCATGAACTCGTGAAAGACCTCCCGGTCCTGGTATAGGAATTCCGAAATCACAAGATCGTTGGATACAAAGTTATCCTTATTATATGGTTGAAAGGTAAACGCCATGTAGCCGAGAAGCCTCCTGCCCTTTCTATATCCCACCATTGTCCTGATCGGACGTAACAATCGTTCAATCTGAAAATTGGATGTTTTCATCATCCCGTGTGTACGGGCGGCGATGCGATCATGGCATTTTGCAAGTTCAGCGACGTCTTCCTTTCCAATCGGCACGATATGTTTCTTTTCGTGTCCCGGCGGAAGGTCGGCAGGGTTGAATCGGAATTGATTTAGCCTCGGTCCGTAGCCAAAACCCATCTGTCGGTAAAAATCCGGCCTGAAAGGATAGAGGGTTGCCAGGGGATAACCTCGCTTACGAAAATGCTCGAGGAAGAATATCATCAGGTCCCGGGCGACGTGTTCCTTCTTGTGAACGAGATCGACCGCAAGCAAACCGCCGCCCCCGACAGGGGCAATGGTGGAATACATGGTCATCTGGAAGTCATGCAGACGCAATCCGCCGAGCAATTTCTGCTTCCGGTATAACCCGTATGCCGTAACCGTCCGATCTCCTTGCTGCTGCTTTATCATTTGCCCGGCGAACTTTTGCGCTGCATCTTCTGAAGGAGTGACAATCGGCGGATAAGCCTTGATGGCTATTCTGGCAAACGCCTCATAATCTTTGAACGGGATTTTCTTGATCCGATCCATGTTACTCATCTCCGGACGTGTTGCTCGTTAACCACAGCAATAACGAAATGACAGATTCAAGTACCGGCTCCCGGCTAATTACATACTGACTACGTACCGTGTCAACAACAGTTGCAGAAATGTCGGCGGCCGGGCATCGCGCGAGCCATCTCGACGACACTTCCTATTCCCGAAGGAACCAGGAGCTGTCTTTTCGATCCGGAGCTTCGACCGGGAGTCTTTTGGGATATCCAAGAGGCGTGACCGTCGCGACATAATGATCCCTGGGCACTTTCAACAATTTCTTGACCCGGTCGGTATTCATGTCGCCGATCCAGCACGTGCCGAGACCGTAATACCACGCTGTCAGCATAAGATGATAGGTAGCAATACACGCATCCTGATCGGGTTGCCTGGAGAGTTTGGGATCAGCGCAGACTGCGACCGCCGTCCGCGCCTCGAGAATCGGACGACTGTTCTGTCCTTTGACGATCCCAAGTGATTCGAGCAGGTTTCTGTCCTTGATCACTTTGAAATAATACGATTGCGCGTTCATCGAACTTGGTGCAAAGCGGCAGTCTTCGATAATTTTCGCGATCAGTCCGTCCGGCACCTGTTTTTTTCGGTAGTCGCGCACGCTTCGACGCTGACGCATCAGTTCCACCCCCGAGAGGTGACCGCTGACCGGGTCATTGAACCACTGAAACTCCAGTTTCCTCCCCTCGGGATCGGCGGCAAAGAACTGGTAGATCTTGTACTTTTCGCTGGCCGCCGGTTCTGATTCGGCCGTATCTTTCAGCCGTGTGTACATGGCGTCGACCGCCCGTTTGCTGTCGTAGAAAAATGTAATCAGTCCCTCTTTGGCGGCGTCGACCTTATCCCGTTTACACAATCCGAATATCAGGTTGCCGTGGCGAAGAATGATACAATCGGCCTGCTCCAGCCAGACGGAGCACCCTATTGTCTCGGTATAGAACTCTTTTAACTCCTGCAGCATTCCCGTGCGGAAAAAAACGATCCCTGACATACGCTCCCTTTCTCAATTATGATGAACTAGAACTGTAAATGTCTATGCACCAGAATGTAGTCCCGGGCAAGAGACCCTATCACCTCGGCGCGGCGCGTGTCGAGATGAACTCTCTCGAGCGTGCCCGGTTCAATCTCATCATTATCAGTGAATGTCGCCTCCACTATCGCCAGGTCGGCGCCGGCGACCAATTCACGCACCGCCGGACAGTCACCCGTGTCACCCGTGACCGCGACTGTCTCACCCTCGCAGACAACGCGATAACCAACTGCCGGAATCGGATCGAGAATACCGGCGCCACTAATGCTCCCGCAGTGGATGACCTTTCGCGCGGTTATTTGCATATCGCCGATCTCCACGACATCACCGTCCTCTACGGAGCGCATCACAATTGCGAACGGCACCGTGTCCGCGTAGAGTGACTCGAAGGTTCTCACGATCTCGACAACCTCACTGCATCCCACGGGAAAAACGACAATCAAAGCCTCTGATCTGCCTGTCATTCGCATAAACCCGAGGAGACTGTAGATCCCGCCCATGTGATCGAAATGACCGTGGGTAATCAGGATGCCATCGACGGACTCACAGTGGTGATTATTCGTCAGCAGGTCCCGAAGCGTGCCGTCCCCGGCATCCACCAGCACGCCACGATTACCATGTTCAATCCAGATTTGCTGCGCTACGCCGGCGGCCGTAAACAGAATATCAACTGAAAGGCTTTTGCCTTTCCATGCCCGTTTTTTCATATCAGTATCAAGTTATAATGAGTTGTACATTTGTTATGCGCGGCGGGTTCGATCAGGGCAAAGAATCGGCCGAAGTAGCATCCTGCCATTCAATCAGCAAGGCCAGGGCCTTTTCGGCGGTAACGGCGTTATACGCAAAGGTACCGTCCGGCATGACATCCTGTAGCAGATCAGGGCGGTATTCCGATGCCCACCTGGTGAGCGGCATGAGTATGTCCCGAACGGCTTTCGCGGTCGCCGCCGACGGCCGGGCGATTATACGATCGATCTTGCCGGCCTCGAACACGAACCTTGCGTCGAAACGGGCAGTATCGATACCGGCTACCGTCAGCCAATCATTTATCTCAGCGACCTTACAGAATACTGTGTCGCCGGTCGCCTGGGGATTGGTAACATCAAGGTGAACATTCAGCGCAACGTTATACTCAACGAGATCACGAAGTTCCTTTTTGCCCTGCAATCTCATGCTCCCGACAATTTCGTAGAAGGCGTTACCCGTAAACATCCCGACCACTTCTTCGACATTATGCTCGTCGTACGCCTTCTGATACGCCATCACCCGTTCTGTCAGACCTGCCGATTTACTGCAGGCTCCGGCCATGAGCGCCAGATGCAGCACCACGATACCAGAGGCAATCCACTGCCCCACCCTCATTTCTCTTATCCTCATGAATCCGGGTTCTTTTTTGCTGATTGTGCGAGCTCCAGAACCGTGTCCGCCAGTCCAACGACGCTGTCCAGCTCTCGGTCGGGAACTTCCGATGGAATTCGCGGCTCCTGCACCCGATACAGCCCGGTCCGAATCCGCACGGTGAGCATCCCGAGTTGCTTCGCCGGCACAACGTCATTATCGACCCGGTCGCCCACCATAATACTGCATTCAGGTCTGCTTGCACAAGTTTGAAGTATCAACTCGAGATAGCGCGGATCAGGTTTTGTTATCGGAAAATCATCCTGTGTCGCCTGACAGCTGAAATACCGAAGTGCCCCGTTGGCCTTCAGCGTATCCAGAAGCACCGGACCGTATTGCCCTGCTATCCCGAGTCGGAAATATCGTGACATGGCCTTCAGTTCCGGGATGATTCCGTCCATCAAACGCAACGCCGGCCGGTTATTTAGCCATTTCTCCCGGTAGGGTCGGTAGATGTCATCAAAACGCCCGGGATCTCGTCCAAGTCGTTTCCAGAAGACATATTGATACGTATGCGGTGAAAATGATGCGACCGATTCTTTCAGGTCTTTCTGAAGCATCTCGTGATTATAATCGGGGATGACTTCTTTCAGGGCTTTCACCGCGAGTTTCCCGCGAAACGTCTCTTCATCCGTCTCATCGAGCAAAACGCCGCCGGCATCGAGAAACACGTCACTGATCTTCATCAACCGACCCGCTCTCAGTGCCTCGTGATCTCGCAAAAAATACTCGATTCGTCGACCTCGACAATAGTGACATCGGCGTCGAGATTCTCCGTCAGCACGAGAAACTCCTCGGGGCTGACCGTGCTCGCGGTGAATCCGTCCTTGCAGACAATAACGCCGTCGCCCGTACGTTCGAGATCGATTTCCCCGATCAAGCCGTCCTCCGCCTGCGCCCTGAACCATTCGAGCCGATCATCCCAGAACTTTTCCGAATATGAAGAAAACAGGGCACGACCACCCGTCCTGGTTACACTCATCGCTTCTCGGATGAGTTCGCGGCGACCCGTCTGAAATGCCGAAATGCCGTTTTGTATGCATACCACCACGTCGAAGCTCCGGTCGCGAAACGCCAGCTGCGAGGCATCCATACATGCGAGCGAACAGTTTTTCAGCCCCCGCAGCGCTTTATGCTCGTATTGCAAATTCTTCATGGAGTTGTCGATTCCCACTACCACGGCCGCCTTTTGGGCGAGTCGGGGCAGGATTCGCCCGTAGCCGCAGCCAAGTTCAAGGACACTGTCTTCGGGTGTGATACGGCTCAGAAGATATTCAACTTCCGCGTCGAGATACTGCTTGATCCTCGGCGGAGCCGACTCGTATACCTCTTTGAGCCGTTTCCCGGAAAGCTTATCGGCGTAGTAGCCGGCCATTCGTCTTCTTTCCTTTATTCATCAAACTCGATCGGAAGCTTATTTCCCCGGCTGTTCCCCCGACGGCGGCGTCAATGAAAAGCCGAGCGGACCCATAATTTCCATCGGATTGAAATACACCCACTCCTCGACAATTTTGCCGTCAACAATCTTGTCTATCGCCACACCCGTAGCCTTGATTTGCTGCCCGGTTGGTGGAATTCCCCTGAGTTCGCGGGTTTGCGTGCCGGTCATCGTCCAGACCCAGGCAGTGAGACTGTCGCGAACGAAAGTCTCGTCAAATGTAATCTTGAAATCGGGAATACCGTCATGAGTCTGCTGATAATACGCCTTCAGCGCTGCCAGTCCCATGATAGGCTCCGGCGAGGTGGGATCGTGCACGACCACATCCGTGGCATATATCTGATCCAGCAGGCTCAGATCCGGCGTGTTCCTTGCATCGGCGTAAACCCTGGCTATCCGATCCGCTTCCGTTATAGTAACACCGCCGGCGTTTGATTCCGGTTGTCCGGCGCAGCAGATCAGCAGCGTGACGCCGAAAATGACAAGTACCATGACCCGTGTAATACGTATGGCAACATTCATGCCGTACCCTCCGTTAATTGCAGGCCAGCGCCAGAGACGGTTTGGTTTTTATCAATACAATCTTCGCAGGAGACGTCCCAGGGTGTGAGTGTCGCCCGTATTTTACGGGATAACTGTCCGTGACGCAAGAGATTTGACGGCCACATCGAGAAGGCAGCGGAAGTCCCGCCACGGACATATACGAATCGTCCGGCGAATTACGGTCATCCGCCGGACGCTTGAAAATTGAATATTGTCATGGATCCTGCATGGAATCCCGTGACGTGGAGACTATTCGAACTTGTCCACCGTGGCCGTTGTCGTCATGCTGATCGGCCATGACATGCCGTCGGGCATCTGCGGATTGGGCAGTACGTTCATGTTGCCCGACACCTTCTGAACCTGCTCGGCATGGATAATCCACCCGGACTGCTCATCGATCTGCACCGTACCCGTCTGCGTCCCGGATACGTCGTACGCCACCTGGAGCTGTCCCATCTGCAGCGGCGGCACATCCGGATTGGAGGAAATAACCGCATCGACAGCGATAGTTGCCACTCCGTCGGCTCGTTCCTTGAACGTGAGTGTATTGTCTATCTTCATAGGAAAGCCCTTGGTGATATTGCGCGTCGCGGTCCAGGTTTCACCGACACTAACCGACTTCTCGGGGTAGATGGCCATCAGATTTTCCATCGCTTCCTTCAGAGCATCGCCCCCGAACTGCTCCTCCAGCGAGACGCGAACGCGATTGCCGGTTGAATCGGTCGGCACCCCGAGCTTCTCCATCATGTGCGTGATCAACTGGTCGATTCCCTGAATTTCAATAATATGTGCGCTCGGGGCCACGAGCATGTCGAAGCTCTGTCCCACCAGCGCCGCCAGACCCATGGCGCCGGGCGGGATACTGTCCGCCGGCTGTTCCGAATCGAAATGAACGGTCCCCTGCGGGCTCGTTTGATCAAACTGGATTGTCTGGTATGTTACCTGGACCAGGGCATTGCCCTCGTCCGTCATCTTCTTGACCTCGTACATGTATCCCATGGCGATTTTCTGGGACACTTCCTGCTTCTGGCCCATGATTTCCTGGACTATTTGCTGGTCGGTGATCAGGCGAAGGTGATGGATATCGCCCACGGTAAGGGCAAGTTTCATGCTGAGCTTTTCCTGCCCGCCGCATGACACAAGAAGGGCAAGCGCAAGGACAATAACTGTCGCCGCAGATGCGAATGATTTCATAAATCGGTGCACTTTCAGTTAACAGGTGATGGGGCGTGTCGCGGTGAGCTGAATCGATGAAAAGCGGGCAAAACTGGCCTGACCGGATATTTCTGGATGCTCCTCGGGCACGCGGTTTTCTGCAATCTTACCGCCTAATAAACCACTGCATCCAGATTACGTCAAAGTCTTTTCCCAACTTTTTTCCGACTGACTTGAAACGGGCACATTCGACAAACCCGCGCTTTTCGTGGAAACCGATACTGCCCGTATTGAACGAAGATATATTGACGAGGAAATTGTCGATCCCGAGCTTCCGGCACTCTTCGACCAGTTTATCGAACAACTTGCCGCCTATGCCCTTACCGGTATATTCACGATCGAGGAAGTAGCCTAACACGGCCGAACGCTGAAACGTCTTTGCCGGGTGAAACGGTCGGGCAAACCCCCAACCCACCAGTTTACCGTCCTCGGTCTCGGCGACGTAAAACGGATGGTCCTTCTTTTGATTGAGGATACCTTCGAAGAATTCTCTTCCGACTCGCTCATCCGGATAGGCGGCCATATCGTTCTCGACGTAGTAGTTGAATATTTCGAGAACGGCATCACCGTCCTCTTCCTTAACCGGCCGTAATGGGTATTCCATAAGCCTGAAGATCGTTACGAGGTAAGCGGTCAACAGAGAGGACTTCGATGCTGAGCGTACACAGCTGCCGGGGCGGACTTTCTACTCCCCGTTGTCCTCTTTGTCCTTTCTTTTCCGTATCGTAATCCTCGTCGAGATATCCTCGACAACGAAATCCTTGAGTTGTTCCAACTGCTCGGGAGCAAGACGCTTCGTCGCGTAAAGGTCCTTCATGAGCGAGCGGGCGTTGAGTTCAAAATGTTCATCGAGCTGCCATGAACGAGCCAGCGAGGAGAGCTCCGCGAATTTCGCGGCATCGATCGTCTTCGTGATAAATTTCTCGCCTCGCGACGTCTTTACAACAACATCGCCCTCATCACCGCTGAGTTTTTCCAACCCGAGATCTTCGGCAGCCTGACGGATGTCCTCCTTCAACGCATCCCGTTCGGCGCTCAGCGCCTTAACGCGGCTATCGAGCTCGATATATTTCGATGCCAGCTCCGACGCCGTCTGCATCGTGGTGAGCTCTTCTGTCTCCGCTCCCTGCTCTTTCTCGAGAATCAGGCGGTGCCGCTTGGCGGGACAGAGTTCGAAATAGTCACAGTAGTTGCACCGGGTCGACTCCTGCGCCGGAAAATTATCCAACCGCGTGGCATCGAGAATTTCCAGAATCTCGGTGCGAATCTCCTCCGTGAGCAAATCGATTTCCTCGGGCGGCACCCGGTAACGAATCACCTCGTCCATCTTGAGGAAGTACTGAGCGAGTTCGATCTGCTCGAAATCCGGATACTTATCCTGAACTGCCAGTTGATACAGCCCCATCTGACGGAGAAACATCGGGTCACGTCCTCCCTGCGGAAGATACGAGCCGGTCTTGTAGTCGATTATTTCAATCACGCCGTCATCGCGTTTCCACAGCCGGTCAATGATCGCCACCAGCTTGAAACTCGTGTTCGGCAACTGGAAATGTACGCGCATTTCCGCCCCGAGCAGTTTCCCCTGGTTGAACGGTTCGTAACGATTGTAGTAGGTTTCGATCATCCGCTGACCGTTACGAATATAATCATCGACCGCCATGTTCTCATTCGGCACGCTCATCAGGGCCATTTCCGGCCCCTCCCACTCGGCCAGGAACATGTCGAGCGCCTTCTGGAGCGGGAGGACAACGCCATTGGCGGCCAGCTTGTACAGTTCGGCCAATACGCGGTGAACCGCGGCGCCAAGATACGTGTCCGCCGAAATCTTCCTCGGAAGTTCCGGTCTCTCGATATACTGGAACTTGAACTGCCTTGGACAGGAGCGGAACGTCGTCAGGGAATTATGGCTATGTGTGGACAGTCCCATTTGACCTGAATATAAAGAGATGGTCGGTGAAATGGCAATCGCATTTTACCGCTCATTGGAGGGAGCAGGGCAAATCCTGCGAGTTTTGCCTTTTGATCAGGTCTTCTTGACCGCATCCAGAAGCTGGTGAAACACGCGAACCATGCGTTCCGACATCGAGGTCCAGTCGTATTTCTCATTGACCATCCGCCAGCCGTTGTCAACGAGCGAGTCACGCTTCTCTTTGTTGCCGAACAGCTCGATTATCGACGATGCGAAATCTTTGGCGGTATCGGCGATCAACAGATTGATATTCGGCAACAATGACAGTCCTTCGGCGCCATATGTCGTCGACACCACCGGCGTTTTCAGACACATTGCTTCATAGATTTTCACCCGCGTGCCGCCGGGGGCGCGCAGGGGGACAATGAATGCCTCGGCGGCGGCCAGGTACGGCCTGACATCCTCCACCCAGCCGGTCACCTTGATCGACTCGTCCTTCTTGCCGAGAGCGATGATTTCCGAGGCCGGGTCGGGACCCACGATATCAAGCGTAACGTCGGGATATTCCTTCTTCACCGCCGGATACACCTCGGCCGCAAACCACAATAAACCGTCGATATTAGACAGCAGGTCTTGTGAACCGGTAAAGACCAGCTTGTGCGGCACGGTCGCAATATCCTGACCCCGGCTGAAATAGACGCAGTCGACACCCGTTTCGATAACCTCGATCGGTACCCGGACGTTGAACTCGCTTTCAAGCCGGTCTTTGTCGAGCTGGCTGACAGTCAGGACCATGTCAAAGCGGTTACACATCTGCCGTTCAAAGGCGGCCATTCGCTTGGTTTCATAGTTGAAATACGCCCGCCTCAGATACCCGTGTGAGGTTTCGTATCGCTGTTGCCATAACGTGGTTTCGATTCCGTGCGAAAGCAAGATCTTCGGAATCGGCAGGGCAAAATCGACATTGATCGACATGTCGACACCATCACAGACCAGCAGGTCGAAGCTGTGGTCACGGAGCTGATCGCGCATCAATCTTTGTATCTGACGGCTCGTATTGCGTTTTGCAAAATACGGTTGCGGCGAGCCGAGATTGGATAGAACTCTGAGGTAGAATGCCGGACCTTCCTTCCGCTCCCGCGGTCGATATATCGTGTGTTCGTGTTCGACTACCCCGGCCAGGCCCGGGGCGGCGATATAGTTCTGGTCGGGGACAAAGCCGATATACGTGACTGTCAGATCGGGTCCGGCCTTTTTGAGCAGGTTAAACGTACGTTTCTTGGACCCGCTGTCCAGCGGTAACGGATAATCGGCTTTTACCCAGAGAACGTTCAAGATATCGGTCCTGACCTGTTGGGTTACCGGGCTAGAATTCCAAAGTATGCCGCGCCGATTCCGGTGTCAGCAAAAAACTCCCGGGGGTGTTCGGCAACCTGAGCGGTCGCCTGCAGTCATTGGCTGATTCTATGATCTTACCTCTGAGTATCGGCACCGGCAGGCTTTTCAACGCTCCGGCGAGTGCAAAAAAATTCCGTCTGTCACGTGGGGGAGGTTGGGAGGGAGTAGTGACAGACGGAATTCTCTAGTGTTAGTCAGATCACAGAAGCAGTCTTGTTTTGAGTACACCCAATACACTCTTACGCTGTTCCGGATCAATAGTGTTGAATCTGTCAATATGGGTCAACAAAAACATCTTACCGGGGCGAAAAAACAGGCGCCCACTAACAGACTGACTGATAGTGAGTTATCGGCTATCGGGGCTGGTTGGTGAGAATTTCTGTGTACAGACGGGACCAGCGGCCTTTCACTTCGGCCCACCCCCGCTTTTTCGACGCCGCTATCGCGGCTTCCGACATACGCGAGACCAGGGCAGCGTCCTCGGTGAGCCTCACAATCTGGTCGGCGATATCGATATGGTTACTTGTATCGAGAATCAGGCCGTTGACTCCGTCGGTAACGGCCTCGACAACGGCGCGACTTCGTACGGTAATGACCGGCAGACCGCAAGCTTGCGCCTCGAAGAGCGTGACCGGGATATCGGACCGAGAACAGGCGTTGACATAAATGTCGGCCTGCTCGAGTACCCGGCGCATCTCCTCGCGAGAGACCGTGCCGGCGAATTTCACCCCGTGAATACGTTCATCTTCCAGCAGCGCTTGAAGCTCTCCCCGCAACGATCCGTCACCCACAATCGTCAGCTCGCCCCGCGGGTATTTCTGTTTCACCAGCTTGAATGCCCGCAGGATCGTGGACACGTTGCTGTCCGGCTCGAGACGGCCCGTCATCACAACGTGCGGCTGAACGCTGTTAATTTTCCTTGCTGTAAAAAGCTCGATATCGTCCGGGCATTCAATAACCCTCGCACGCAGACCGACGTGCTTGAGTATCTCACCGGCGTGCCTGGTCGAGACAAGGACCGAATCAGCCTGCCGCAGGACCGGCGCCATGAACCATCGCCATCTCTCAGCCCACTCCCCGAGTTCGCCTGAGTGGATATGAATGATCACCCTGCGACCGTAAAAACGCCCGAGGACCACGGCCGGAAGAGCCAGGCTAACCAGCTGACCCAGCGATGCAACAAAGACATGCAGTATCTGGCTTCGAGCCACCGCGCGCAGCAACCGACCGGCGAAGGGCCTTTCTGAACGACCGGCTGTGACAAAATCGACCGGCCAGCCGTCGGTCCGAAGATACCGGCTCACAAGTTCCGCCTGAATGCAGGCTCCTCGTGGGCGCGATGATGCCGGCGCCACGAACAACAAACGCGGTAGCTCAGCGTCAGGATTCTCGGCCCGGTCCGGCGCGTTATAGACGTTCTTGCGCCACCAGACCGTCTCTGTCAATTTCTCATGTTCCATGTTGAGAGGCGGGATTCGTGCTGAATCCCATTCCATACTCAGTTGTACCCATGAGAAAGAGATCGGCTCAAAAAATATAGCGGGTAATAAGTCCGGAGTCTATTGTGCTATAAAGAGTTACCTTGCCGGGTGCCGGCCAGGGATCGATGGCCGTCGATTTCCATATACGTTGGCGTGGAAAGGTACCGCTCGCCGGTATCGCAGATTATCGTTACAATCAGCTTTCCCTCGGATTCCGCGCGCGAGGCTACTTTAAGCGCCGTCGCCACATTCGCGCCGGCCGAAATTCCCAGCAAAATTCCCTCGTGCCGGACGACTTTCCGGGTGGTCTCGATTGCTTCCTCGTTGGTAACCGTCAGGATGTCATCGATAATACTCATATCGAGAATATCCGGCTTGAAACCGGCCCCGATTCCCTGTATCGGATGGGGACCCTTCTCCCCTCTCGAAAGAAACGCGGATGCTTCCGGCTCGACCACAAACACCTTTACATTCGGGTTCCTCTCCTTCAAAAATCGCCCGACCCCGGTAATAGTACCGCCGGTGCCTGCGGCAGCCACGAAAATATCTATTTTGCCGTCAGTATCTTCCCAGATCTCCGGTCCGGTCGTGCGATAATGGATGTCGGGATTGGCCGGATTCTTGAACTGCTGGGGCATAAACCCGTTCGGGGTTTCAGCCAGTATCTGCTCGGCTTTTTCGATTGCTCCGGGCATCCCCTCCGGTCCGGGCGTGAGAACGAGCTTGGCGCCGAGAGCCTTCAAAAGGTTTCGCCTCTCGAGTGACATCGTCTCCGGCATCGTGAGCACCAGCTTGTAACCGCGGGCAGCGGCAACGAACGCCAGAGCGATACCGGTGTTGCCGGAGGTCGGCTCTATTATCACGGAGTCCTGATTCAGCTTGCCCGCGCGCTCGGCGGCATTGATCATCGAAAGACCAATACGGTCTTTCACCGAGGAACACGGGTTGAACGATTCCAGCTTGGCGGCGACACGTCCGGGCAGCCCCCTACCCACCACTGACAAATCCACGAGCGGTGTCCGCCCGACCAATTCGGTAATATTTCTGGCGATACGCATGATAATTCCACCTTTTGAATAAATCGAGAGTTATAGCGGGCTTCAGGTATTATACGGCCGCTACCTCCGGAGAGGCAAGACTAATATCGGTATGTAGACCGATTTCGTCCTGTATTGTGGGGTATTTTCGGTTACCGCCGGCCACTTTTTCCACTTGACAGGGATCCGGGAAGGCGATAACTTGTATAATGTGCATATGCACATAACGAGGAGAGCGTAATGCCGCGACCGCGAAAACATCGATTCTGCCGCCGGTACAAGGCGGACCGAATTTACAAACCGCAGGGTATTCCCTTTCGGGAAATCGAGACCGAGCAGATATCGCTCGATGAATTCGAGGCGCTTCGGCTCTGCGATGTCGAGGGTCTCGACCAGCAGGAAGCCGGAGAGAAAATGGGAGTATCGCGGGGCACCGTTCAGCGGCTGCTGTACGCCGGGCGACAGCGCCTGGTTGGCGCCATCCTCAACAATCGAGCCATTATTATCAATTTACAGGAAAGCGAGGCAGAACATGCTGGCATGCATTCCCACCACCGGAAACGCGGGGCTGGACGACACGGTGTTTAGTCACTTCGGGTCCGCTCCCTGTTTCACTTTGTATGACACCGAGACGGACAAGCTGACCGTCCTCGAAAATCGTAACGCCCACCATGATCACGGCACCTGTCACCCGATGAATCAGCTCAATCACTACCGCTTGGACTGCATCGTCTGCTCGGGTATGGGACGACGCGCAATCGAAGCATTAAGCGCCGAGGGAATCACTGTCTACCAGTGCGACTCTCAGCGGGTCGGCGATGCCATTGAACAGTTGAAATCCGGCCGCCTGGCCGAGATCGATCCCCTGAAAGCCTGTCGTGGACACGGTCAACACATCGACGCCGGTTACCACCATGCGCCCGGCCGGGGCGCAGGATTCGGAAAGAGTCAGGGTCGCGGACACGGCCAGGGAGGCGGCGGACGACAATTCTGAATCGGCTAATTCAGCGATAATCTTCCCGCACCGGGTGAAACGCGTCGATGATCCGGCAGTCGGTCACGGCGCGTCCGGAGTGCAGAGTATTCGGGGCGATAACCGCAATATCACCGGGCTTGACTACTCTGGACTCGCCCGCTACGGTCAATTCGAACTCTCCCTCGATAAGGTTCGCGACCTGCTCGTGGGGATGCGAGTGTTCGGGCATCCTGGCGCCCGCCTTGATTGTCCAGTACGCCATTGTCATGTTACCGGTGTGCACAAACCGGGCGAAATAGCCGGGGATGATCTCCTTTTCATTGACATCCTGGAGCGATAAGAACGACATCTCGGGTTCCTTTCTCGAATGTAGCTCGCGATCAGTATTTCTATACGTTGAAACCGGTGAGACGGATAACGAATTAGAAGTTGAGTCGCCAGATATTGACGTACAAAACAGTGGCGAAACTCACCCACGCCACATACGGAAGCATTAGCAGCCCGGCGAGACGTCGATGTCGCCAGAAAGCGACAGTCGTCGCCAGGACGGCGAGCCAGAGCAGGATAATATCTATGAGCGCCAGACCGATAAGATGCAGTCCAAAAAACAGCAGCGACCAGGCCGCGTTAAAAGCCAGCTGAATGACAAAAAGCGTCAGCGCAATCACGGCCTTTTCGAACCCAACCTTCATCCAGACCAACCAGGCGGATACCGCCATGAGGATATACAAAATGGTCCAGACCGGGCCGAAGACGATACCGGGAGGCGTCCACGACGGCTTGTTGATCGTGGTATACCACTGACCGGGCTCGAAATTGGATCCGGCCCATGCGGCGGCGGCCACAATCACTATGGAAACGAGCAGAGCAAGGATGGATTTGATCACGCCGGTATGTATCAACAGACCCGCCGAAAGTCAACAAGGATTTCGACGGATTCGATTACATCAGGCGCGGCTGGCCGGCATCGGCGCGGTCTCGAGGGCCAACTCGTCCACCGGTATAAAAACGTCTCCCACGTATTTGCTCAACTTGTGACGATGAACTCCCAAAAGAGATTCCATCAACCGAATGGCGCCCTTCCATTCCTCGATTGTCGATGGTCCTCCCATCTCCCTGTCATTGACAAAATAAACGAACACCATGTACACATCGCAGTGGTTGATCTCCCTCAGGAAATAGAGATGGGCGAGCCGGTTGGCGTACTGGTAGAAGTCACATAACCAGCGATGTTCGACATTTGGCGTCCGTACGTCAAGAAAGTCGCGAGTCGCAACGAGTGCTCTTTCGATCTGCAAAAGGGACTTACCCTTCGCACCGCAGGCCGACTTAAGCTCGTCAATGTGCGATTTGGCCTCTACGAGGAACACCTGTCCCGTCTCTGTCACCCCGAGCGCATCCCAGTTGGGACCCCGCTCCGGCCAAAAGTCTGCCAGCGATTTACGTGGAATTTCCAGCCTCACCTGAGCAAGCGCTTCTTGATCACTGTACTCGGCGTATTCGACCTTCTCGAGCGGCGACACCCACCGTATGGCAGGTAACGCTGCCAGCCCGAGTGATTCTTGTACGTAGTGATTGAGAAGGTCCGGCCGTTCGTTCACGGCTACCTGGGTCCATTTCTGACTCCCCCGATCTTTTTTCCCCTGCGGTATTCGTGCCATAATGACCTCCGCCCTTTGGCAAACCTTGATTTTCCCTCCGTCCGCGACAGGCCGTCTTACCCAAAAAGGTGCCGACCCATATCCCAGGCCTTCCCCATGTGATGACCCACTTTCCAGTAATTGTTGTCCGGCATGGTGAGGACGAAGGCGTTCATTTTGCTGATATCCAGCTTGCCGCCCGTCATAAACCTTTCTTCGGCATATGCCGCCACAATTTCACCCAGATACAGATTATTCGTCTGGAGCTCGACAGTCTGGACGAGTTTGCATTCCATGCAGAGCGGACACTCCTTGATCATCGGGGCCGCCTCCAGTTGGCCAAAAAAGATATTGAACAGGTTGGACTTGTCGGTTTCCAACCCGGAGTAGATTCCGCAGAAGTCCGCCTCCTCCATCAAGTCGATTCCCGGGAAACATATGCTGAAGACGCCGTTTTTCTCGATGGCAGGCAGCGTGTATGATTTGCGCCCGAGCGAGACAGCCATGATCGGCGGCGTCATGTTGACCCGCGACAACCACGCAACAGCAAGAAAATTCGGCTTCTTGTCTACCGTGGCGCCTACCAGAGCCATCGGCATGGGGTAAGGATAGACAGCTTTTGGACCGAGCTTTATCTTTTCCATCGTTCACTCTCCTTTTCCGGGTGGGTTATATGGGTTATAACACCGTCCACGGGAATTTGTCCCGCCATCAACACAAAATACGTCGCTCGCCCGGCCCGGTCAAATCGCGCAACACCGCCCGGAAACGGACAGTCACCCCGGGCAGATATCTGAAACAAACCGGTCCTGATTTCGTCTTACAAAACATAGCGAGATATTTCACTCGGGAGAGATGTATATGAAAAATGCTTTGATCGCCGCACTTATTCTGCTCCTCGTCTGCGCGCCTCTTTACGCTTACGACGACAACCGAAAAGTTCATCGTTTCTCCGACAACCACGATTTCCATGGTTGCATGCTCGATGACCTCAATATCGACATCGATGATGGCTCGATCATCATAGAAGAAAGAGGTCTCGGACACGATGAAGTCGAGATTACATCGGACCACGAGCTGTATGTCAACGGCAAGTTCGTGAAGCTGGACAAGGATCAGCAGGAACTGGTCGGTCGTTTCTACGACCAGACCTTCGAGTTGATCGACTATGCGACAGAAATCGGAATCGAGGGAGCCAAAATCGGTGCAGAGGGCGCCGCTGTCGGGATTCACGCCCTCACCAAGCTGTTCAAGCTGCTCGACTCGGACTATGATACCGAGGATTACGAACGGGAGATAGAGGCAAAAGCCGACAAACTTGAGGCCAGGGCCGACAAACTCGATAAGAAGGCGGATGAGGTCGAAGACATGGCTGACAGGCTCGAAGACCTGTTCTACGACATGTCTGAATCTATTCCTGAACTCAAGGAATTGAACTGGACCCTGAGCGATTCTTACTACAACGCACCCGCCATCATCATGCCGGTCCCGCCCGCGGCACCATGTGAGCCGGCCGTTCCGGCGGCGCCGGCCGCGATTGATCGCCCGCGGATTCCGGAATAACTTCTGTCTTCGTGCAGACCTGCCGATCAATTCGTCGTCCGATGAACAATCACGTTCATCGGGCGCATTCATGTTAGTCTGTCGATGAAAAAATTCTACAGCCCGTGCAGCATCCAGACGTTCGGCTCGATATACACTCCGCGGTCATTTTCGAGATTGATTTCCACCGGCGTCAGCGCTCCCGGCACTACGTATATGCCGCTTTCCGGAAATCTCAAACCGACCCACTTCTCCCAGTCAGCGACCGTGCCCGAGATATGCATCGCCTGTGGACACACCTTGATTATCTCTGCCCCGAGCCGGGCGTGGACACGCAGCCAGTTGTCGAACGGCAGGCCGTCATCCCCGAGCCACTTGATATAGTGCTCCATCGGAGTCAGCGGATAGAGTGATTTGAGATTCGGACGGACCGGCGCGATCATCCGGTTCAAGCCGTACCGTCTGGCTATCTCCTTCATGGCGTTTATCGCGGCCGCGCTGAGCCCCCGCCGGCGGTCTTCCTTCCTGATGACAATCTGAAGCGCACAGAGCACCGTCGGTTTTCGTTTCCGATCGTAATCCTCGAACGCCCGTGACAGCGCCCAGTCCCAGCCTTCGTCCGGCAACTCCTCCGGCGGACCATCCCAGGCCAGCGGCACACAGTTAGCCGCCACCGGTATCTTGCCGTCATGAGGATTCATGAGCACAAACTGATATTCCGGAAAAGTTTCGTACAGCCGGTACCAGTACGTGTTGGCAACGGCATCGTTCAGCATGAACTCCGGCCAGCTCGGGATTGTGATATCGTCGGCAATGGCGCGAAGATCAACGCGGTTCTCGGCCGTAACCGTGACAAGGAGGTTTTTTCCCACCGTGAAATTCTTTCCCGTGATCCGGAATGGTATCCGGACGTGTATCGGTGAAAAAACGGGAATCGGCGTCGAGCCAATCCCCGTTCAATTTCGGACTATATTCAGACCAGGAGGCTTACCAGCCGCCGCGTCCGCCGCCACGACCGCCGCGACCGCCGCCACCACCACCACGGTTATCCTGGCGCGGACGGGCCTCATTGACGTTCAGCGTCCGACCGTGGAAATCCTGGCCATTGAGACCGGAAATCGCAGCCTGAGCTTCGTCCTGGGCGGCCATCTCCACAAAACCGAATCCCCGGGACTCGCCTGTGAATCTGTCCTTAATGATGTTGACGCTATTCACCTGGCCGTATGCTTCGAAAGCCTGGCGCAGATCGTCTTCTTTCGTATCAAACGAAAGATTCCCTACGTAGATATTCATATCTACTCTCCACTCTTGCTTATCCCTTACACGAACCTTCTTTTCAAGGGGAACTCGTTACGCAGGATAAAGACGTGAATGCGCACTATTGCGCACGTGTCCTCGACCAAAAATTTTTACAAGAATTGGTAAACAGACGCAAACCTTGGAAACGATTATTGTGGGACACCTGTGAACATGCCTAATTATACCCGGGAGGCTGTATATTGTCAACCATTTTCTGCCTCCCACAACCCACAAAATGGCACCTTTTTGCAATTATAACCGTATGCGATGATATAGGATACGGCAAACCGGGCGCCCCTGAAGTCAACAAAGACACGAAGAGGAATGTAGTCCATGATACCATTCAGGTTCAGTAACTGTGTCTGCCTCTCGACCCCCGAGCATGACCGGGCGGTTGACTTTTACCGCAACGTTCTTGGTCTCACTGTCAGGAAATCTGGCCCCGGTTCCGTCGAATTCAGCGCCAATCCCTACCGGCTGTATATCGACCGCTCGGAGTCACACGGCAATCAATCGCTCGGCATGGTGCTTGAAATGTCCGTGCCTGATCTGGAAGCTGCGCGCGCCGAACTCGAGAAAGCCGGCTGTACTGTCGTTCGATGGGAAGGGAAGGGCAAGGATTGTTACGTGCGCGATCCGTTCGGTGCTGTCTTCAACCTCTGGGAAGAATAGAAGTCCTCTGCAAAGCAGACCCCATGACCGACAACTACTGACACGCCGACAGTTCTCTGTGGCTGACATACACGAAATCAATCAATCGTGTGATATCAGACAGGTTGATCTCACCGTCCGAACTGCCGTCGGTGTTGCCGTTTGCCTCGCAGCATAGCGACCTCTGCGAGATATACACCCGGTCGATCAGCCGCGTTATGTCCGCGAGGTCTCTATTTCCGCTGGGGTCACAGTCTGTATTTCCCGTGACCCCTCCGGTATACAAACCGCAACAATTCCCCTCGACCGTGATAATCGCTCCCTGAAATTCCGGCCGAATTGGGTGCAGGGTGCTGTCAACAAGAATCGGGTGATTGTACGGATTCGTGCAGGTGGTGTCGATACTGAACGTGCCTTCCAGCGAATCGATATCGACCGTCAGCACAATTGAACCGGTCGCATCCGCGCCCGGTGGAAGATTGATTTTGTTGAACCTTGCCCGTACATAATACACGCCGTACGGCGACCCGGAAACGACGTTCTTCCCGGCGACAGCGGCTATAGTCTTGAAACCGCGAGTGCAACCGCAGGTGCTGTCACAGGTGCCGTCCTCGGTCGCATAGTGGTTGGTCACTTCATAGTCGGTCAGGTAGGTGGCCAGACGATCGCTGAATGACAGCGTCGCCGCCTTGATGAAGGCACCGCCGGAAGTCGTCCTGAGAACCAGCGGCAAAACCACCGCGCTCAAAGGCGTATCGTTGACCAGGGAAATCCTGATCTGGACGTTTCCCATGTTCCCCGCGACAGTCATTGGATTGACCGTGATTGAATTCTCCCCCATCCCGGCCGTCACCAGGATACCGACCAGGGCCACTGTCGGCCCCAACAGCCTGAACATCCGTGTCATGGTTCCTCCTGCGTTCAACGGCTCAAAGAGCTGCCTCGAATTGCGGATGGCGAGCCATGTACAGTTCGGCCGTGAACGACAAAAGCGGTGTGCTCTCATGAGAC
>CAYNEO010000028.1:0-47985 GCA_964396245.1 uncultured Ignavibacteriales bacterium | reverse complement strand
CAGCTGGATGAATATCACCATGCGTCTGCCCAACGAAGATCTCGAGAAGAAATTCGTTTCCGAGGCCAAGGCAGCCGGATTCGTCGGTCTGAAAGGCCACCGCTCCGTGGGCGGCATACGGGTTTCTCTCTACAACGCCATTACCCTCGAGGCAGCCGAGAAACTCGCCGACTTTATGGAATCGTTCAAAAAGAAGAACGCCTAGTGCGTTTACCATAGATTCTCGCCCGTACCGGCCCCTCGGGGCCGGTACTTTTTTTGCCATATAGCCGGCTTAAACGATTTGCCGACTTGTCCGTCAGTAAATGGAACCGTATATTGGGGCTGTAGATCATTCATGAGTACAAATCAGTGTCCGTTGCGCTCGAGTCGATGTCACCCGTGGGGAGGAGAACAAATATGCGTCTGCGCTTCCGTAAAGCTTGTCCCGTAATTATCCTCCTGAGCCTGCTTCTGTGGTCGTCCTGCGGCGAAAATGAGACCGCCCCGCTCGAACCCCCCGCCGACACCGGAGAACCCCTCTGGCAGCTCCAGACAACCGGAGCCACATTCCGTGCTGTCTGGGTTAATTCCCCCGATGATATCATCGTGGTTGGAGATCTCGCCGGAACAATGATGCACTACGACGGAACCGAATGGACCACCGCCCCGACCGGCCAGAGTGAAGACTTCTATTCCCTGTTCGGCACAGCGGACGGCGTCCTCTTTGGCGGGCAGGCCAATGGATTCCTCTGCGCCTACTACGATGCTTCCTTTGTGACCATGGCGCAGCTGCCCACGTCCGGCGAAGCCTTCGAAGCGCTCTGGGGAGACTCTTCAGACAACATGTACGCCGGCACTCCCAACGGAGTGGTGGCGTACTATAACGGCGTCTCCTGGCAGGATATCACCGGCGACCAATCACTCAGCATTACCGACATGTGGGGATTTGCAGGCAGAGACGTTTACGCCGTCGGCCGCTCGGGCGCAGCCTATCACTATCAGGATACCGCGTGGGAGCCCATGGCGACAAATGTCACGAACACGCTCTCAGGAATCTGGGGACCTGCCACGGACACCCTGTTCGCTGTCGGCAACCTGGGCCGCATTCTTCGCTACGACGGAAACACGTGGGATTCAGTCGCTAGCCCCACTTCCGAGTGGTTGTGGGCCGTCTGGGGACAGTCCGACAGCGACGTGTATGCCGTCGGACGTTACGGGACTATTATCCACTTTGACGGCGCCCAGTGGACCGAGATGAACAGCGGCACGGTCGAATGGCTTTACGATGTCAAGGGAAGCGAAGATGGTCCGGTAATTATGGTCGGTGGACTCGGTACTATCCTTCAGAGTGATGGTGATTCCCTGAGCACGGTGATGACCGGAGTCACGGAGAACGACCTTCAAGGTGTCTGGACGGCTCCCGACGGACAAGCCGTCGCCGTAGGAAAGTCAGGGAGCATCCTGCTCAATGACGGCGCCGGCTGGCAGCGAATGCAGAGCAACACAATCTGGGACCTCTACGCCGTCTGGGGAACCGACATGAATAATATCTATGCCGTCGGTCTCGGACCATACATGTATCACTACGACGGCTCCCAATGGAGCACTTTGCCTGCCGGGCTTCCGGTAACGCTCCGATCCATATGGGGCGCCTCGGAATCCAGTATCTTTGCCGTCGGCGATAGAGGCAAGATCGTTACGTATGATGGTGTGGAGTGGAAAACGGAGACAGGCATAACCAGCAACACCCTCTACGCCGTCTTCGGCACCTCACCCACCAATGTTTATGCCGGAGGAGAACACGGGACTCTGCTTCAATTCAACGGTATCGGCTGGTACGAAATCGAAAGCGGCACCGCCCGTCCCATATTCGGCATCTGGGGGACCTCCCCTTATGATCTGTATATAGCCTGCGCCGGGGGAAATGTGCGTCATTTCGACGGTCAGGACTGGACCGATATGTCTATCAGGGTGAATGAAGACCTCACATCAATCTGGGGAACCGCATCCTATAACATCTACGCCGCCGGCAGGGGAGGGGCGCTCATCCATTACGATGGCGCTTCGTGGAAATCCGTCGGCTTCCCGGCTCGCTTCGACCTCACCGGCATCGACGGAACCTCGGCCGAGAATATCTATTTCACAGGGGTCAAGGGGTCCGTTATCCACTACGGCCGCTAAAAGGAGCTAAACTCGCAGCCCGGCTATCAGGCGATTCGGTTTCAGCAACAAATCAAGGGCGTCGGTCGCCGATGTGACAAGTAAATCGGCCGCCTCCACCGCCCTCGCCGCACAACCTTCCTCAATACAGACCGCAATACTGATTTTGGCAATTTTCAGCATCTTGCGATCATTATTGCCGTTCCCGACTGCAACTACCGAATCAGCGCCGAGATTCCGCACGTAATCAGCCTTCACCAGGCTGTGTGTCTCGCCTTCGAGGATATGAACCTTCGCCCTAACGCCTTCCAGGGCCGTTCTCGCACCACCGTGGGTGTCGGCCGTGAGAATATGAATCTCGAACGTCTCAGCGAGCTGATTCAGCCGTTCCTTGACCCCGGGCACAAGCTCGCCGTCAACCGACAGCGTGCCGGAAAAATCACAGACAAGGTGCACTAATGTGACCGGCTCAAAGCCGGGAACCGTGATTTTTAACATAAACACTCTTTTCCGGAGGCCGCAGCAGTGTAGAAAACAGCCTTGTAGAGAAACCCGTAACCAGTATACCCCCGGACGACAAATTTCGCAAGAAGAGCTTATCAACCGACCAACTGATAATGACTTAACGCCTCCCCGTGGGTGGAAAAAAGTTTCCGGCCGCACGCCTCTCTTGTTGACAAATTACCTCAAAAGTCGTTTTATGGAAGGTCCAATGTGCGCCCGAAATCAATCTGAATACGAATGAGAAGGAGTCAGTTTGCAGACGGACGACAAAACAACGGTTACGTACAACGACGTGTTCGAAAAGTGTTACAACTATAACGACCCTGATATGGTGCGGAAACTCGGGATTTATCCCTATTTCCACCCGGTTCAGTCAGCCCCCGGCGACGAAGTCGTCGTCGACGGCAAGCGATGCATCATGGTCGGCTCGAATAATTATCTCGGGCTTGTCGATCACCCTAAGGTCAAAGAGGCCGCCGCCGAGGCTGCCCGAAAGTACGGCACCGGTTGCACCGGCTCCCGATTCCTCAACGGTACGCTCGACCTTCACCTTGAGCTCGAAAGCCGTCTCGCAAAGTTCGTCGGCAAAGAAGCCGCACTCGTTTTCTCTACCGGATTTCAGACCAATCTCGGCACGATCTCGTGCCTCGTGGGCAAAAGCGACGCCGTTGTCATCGACCGACAGGATCATGCCTCCATAGTCGACGGTTGTCGCCTGTCGTACGGAAAAATTCACAAGTTCGCGCACAACGACATGCAGGATCTCGACCGCGTCCTGAATAACGTGCGCAATAACAGCACCCGCGGTGGAATTCTGATCGTGGCCGATGGCATCTTCTCCATGGAGGGAGATATTATCAAGCTCCCCGAACTGGTGGAGATCGCTGAAAAGTACAACGCGCGTGTCATGATCGATGATGCCCATGCGGTCGGCGTCCTCGGTGATACCGGCGCCGGCACCGCCGAGCACTTCGGTCTCACCGACAAAGTAGACCTGATCATGGGCACCTTCTCAAAATCATTCGCCGCGCTCGGCGGCTTTGTCGCCGGCTCGGCGCGGGTCATGGACTTCGTCAAGCATAACGCCCGTGAGCTGATATTCTCCGCGTCCATTCCGCCCCCTTCGGCGGCAGCCGTTCTGGCCGCCCTTGACATTATCGAATCGGAGCCTGAGCGAAGAGAGCACCTCTGGAAAAACGCCCATCGCATCCAGCGTGATTTCCGCAATCTCGGCCTGAATATCGGCAAAACCGAATCCCCCATCGTGCCCATCGTCGTCGGCGCCGATCTCGAATGCTTTGCCTTCTGGAAGGCGCTCTTCGACAACGGCGTGTTCACCAACCCGGTTGTATCCCCGGCCGTGCCCCCCGGACAGGCTATTATTCGCACATCTTATACGGCTACCCATACCGATAAACAACTTGACCGGGTGGTTGAGGTAGTCGCAAAAATCGCCCGGGAGAAGGGTCTGATCTCATAGCCTATGTCTGAAGTTGAAGTTGTCGAGGTCGAGTCCAAAGGCCAGCTGAAACAGTTCATTAAGTATCCTTATCGGCTGTACAAGGACGACCCCAACTACGTGCCGCCCCTGCTCATCGAGCGATACGAGTTTTTCGATAAGAAGAAAAATCCCTTCTACCGCGGCGCGAAAACCAAGCTGTTTCTGGCCATGCGCGACGGCGAGGTCTGCGGACGAATCGCGACCTGCATCAATTTCAAGCACAACCAGTATCACGAAGAACGCATCGGCTTTTTCGGATTTTTCGATACGCCCGATGATTATGAGATCGCATCCAAGCTGCTCAAAGTCGCCATGATCACCCTGAAAAAGGATGGTATGGAGCGGATGCGGGGACCCATGAACTTCTCCACCAACCACGAAATCGGTTTCCTCGTCGAGGGTTTCGACAGTCCCCCGATGGTCATGATGACCTATAACCGGCCGTATCAGCCCAAATTTGCCGAACGGTTCGGTCTGAAAAAAGTCATGGACCTGCTGGCTTACAAGATATGCGAGGAAAACCAGATCTCGGATCGTGTCCGCACTCTCGTTGAGAAACTCCGTCAGCGGTCAAACATCACCATCCGCAAGATCAACATGAAAGACTTCGATAACGAGGTACGGCGAATCCGGGAAATCTATAACGCCGCGTGGAGCATGAACTGGGGCTTCGTCCCCATGGACGAGGCGGAATTCTCCTACATGGCCAAAGATCTCAAGCAGATTGTCGATCCCGACTTCGTCCTCATCGCCGAACATGAGGGCAAACCGGTCGCCTTCAGCCTCTCCCTGCCCAATATCAACCAGGCGCTGATTCACCTGAACGGTCGGCTGTTCCCGTTCGGTTTGTTGAAACTGCTCTGGCATACCAAGATCTTCAGCAAAATCAACTCTGTCCGTATTATCACCATGGGTGTCATTCCGGAATATCAAAAGCGCGGCATCGACATGATGATGTATATCGAAACGTTCACGACCGGTGTGATTAAAGAGTACTGGGGAGAAATATCGTGGGTGCTCGAAACTAACGAACTCATGCGTCGCGCCGCCGAGGATATGGGCTCCGTCCTCTACAAGCGCTACCGCATCGTCGAAATGCCCCTGTAACCGCGGGCGGGATTTTGCATTAAACACTCCCCGCCCGGAATAGTCCTTATTGATGACATGGTAAAACGCACAGGCATACTGCTCATCCCGTTGATACTCACCCTCGGTCCGGCCTGCATCAGCCGTTATCGAACCGACCTGTACATGGTGACCGAAAGCGGTCAGGACAAAATCAAGGTCGAGCAAACGGAGTACGTGGTCGGTGCGGTCATCAGCGACCCGTATGCGGAGCAGAAAATCGTGCAGGGTGACGGAAACTGTATTATCCTGCATACCGGTACCCGGGGTAAAGGACTCAAATCAGACCTGACCGAAACCTGGTTTCTCAGCTACGACGAGTATTTCCAGACACTCATATACATCGAGCTGCCGCCGGAGCCGCAGGCCGGTGAATTTGATCTTGCCGACAGATCATTCGTGCAAATCCTCGGCCGATACGAACAGTCGGCCGAAACGAAAATCTTCCTGCCGAGTGACGGGGAGCTGACGATTGACTCAATCGCCAATCAAAGAATGTTCTGTGCCCTGGATGGGGAGTATCGCAACAACAGCGGCGATTCGCTGACCTACCGTGGCAAGTTCAAAATCAAGATTGCCGATTAATCACTCTGCCCGGCAGCCTTCTTGAACAGCGCGTATCCCGTATCATCAAATAAGCAAAATTGGACCCGTTCGAGATTCTTCGCCGTCTCGCGGTACGCCCTGGCAGTGCTGACCATGATATTGGCGCACGCCGAGACAGGAAACCCTCCGACTCCCGTTCCGAATGCCGGAAAAGCAATCGACTTTACCTTCAACCTCTCCGCGATATTGAGACTCGCGATTGTCACCTGCCGTATAAGCTTGTCCGTCGTGCGCAGATCCTGTCCCATGACGGCGGCGTGAATGACATACTTGAACGGCAGTTTCCCCGCCCCGGTATAAATCGCCTCACCCGGCATGACCGGCCCCTTTTTCATCGCTTCCTGCTCGATAACGTCGCCGCCCGCCCGCTTTATCGCGCCGGCAACCCCTGAACCCATCCAGAATTCATTGTTGGCGGCGTTGACAATAACCTCGGTGTCTGTCCCGGTGATATCACCCTTCACGACCTCGATTGTGTATGGCATGACTCTTCACTCCTGCGATTGTCCCACCGGCTTCTCGTTTTCGGGTTCCGGTGGCACTTTCCGGCGTTTGAGGATTCGAACCGAAAACACCCTGAACAACCCGGAAACAAATACCCCGATAACCACACCGATTATCGCCCCCACTACGATATCACCCGGATAGTGAACACCCACAAACACCCGGCTCAACGATACCAGAATTGCAAAAAGATAAAGAAGCAAGCCGCTGTGCTTGATATGCCTCGAAAGCAGCGCCGCCTGACCGAACGTATTGGCGGCATGCGCCGACGGCATCGAAAATCCCGCCCCGCAACTGACCAGCAAGTGAATGTCGGTAAATACCTGGCACGGTCGCGGCCGGGCAATCAATGGCTTCAGAAAACCCGCCGCCACCTGGTCGGTCAGCAGCATCGCCAGACCGGAGAACAACACCAGCCAGCGTATGCGCCGGTCCCCGAATATCAGCATACTCACCAGGATCAGAATGTAGACTATCCGCAGGACATTATCCGACGTGATGAACGGCATGACAACGTCCGTTACCGGGTTGGCCAGCAGTTGATTGATAAGGATGAACAACACCCTGTCGAGTTCAATGAGATAGCTAATCATAGGTCTCCGGATTCCGTGCGAGAAAAGCATTCAGCTGGCGAAGTGTGGGATTGCCGGCCCGGGCGCCCGGCTTCATGCATTTTAACGCCGCCACCGCGGCGCCGTAACGCAGGCGTTCCGGCATGGCATATCCTTTCAAGAGCGCGTAAAGATAGCCCGCATGAAATGAATCCCCGGCGCCGGTCGTGTCCGCAACCTTTACCTTGAACGCCGGGTGATGGTAAAACCTCGCGTCCTCATAACCGGTTGCTCCTTTCGTTCCCTCCGTCACGACTATCGTGCCGGCACAGTGCGCCATCAGCTTCTTTATCGCCGTGCGGACTGTTCGCTTTCGCGTAAATCCGAGCGCATACGCATCGGAAACAACCAGATGATCGACCAGCGGAAAAATAGGGGAGACGTCGTTGCGAATAGAACCGACATCGAACGAAATTATTGCCCCGACTTTCCGGCCCCATCTCGCCAGCCGCATGCAGGCATCCGGGTCGCGGCCGTCAAGGTGAACAATCCTCGGCACGGGATATTCGGACGTTTTCAAATCTCTCGGTCCGATACGTATGCCACGACTCAACACAATTGTCCGCCGACCGCTGCCGGTTTCAACAAACCCGTACGCCGAATCGGATCGGGCGTTTTTCTTTACGATGAAATACGTGTCGATAGACTCGTCGGCGATCTCGTCCCGGATAAACCGCCCGACTATATCGTCGCCCAGCCCCGAAATCAACGCCGCCGACATGCCGAGGCGACTCAATCCGGTCAGGCAATTCGGAATCGGTCCGCCGCCCTGAATACAGAGATCGTGAGCATCCGCCTTCCCGCCCGGCGGCGGAAGCGTATGCACCCGTATCAGGTAGTCCAGCGGGATAATTCCCAGACCAAGGCAGTCAACCTTGCGACGTCTCTTCCGTTGCGTCAATCTTTCCCTTTCCGGCCGTCAGCTCGACAAAGGCCGATCGCAGCTCCGCTGCCCGTGACCGCCGAATTTCGATAGTCATCGTTACGATGTCGCTAAAATCGCTGTTCAATACCGTCGCGTCAAGCCGGTTGATTGCCTTCATCCATCGGTCATAAAGCGGAAACTCGAGTTCCACACGGAATGCTCTGGTGAGAAAATGCCTTTTCTTCCCTGATTTTTCCAGCACCAGTCGCGCGGCATCGCTATATGCCCGTACAAGTCCGCCCGTGCCAAGTTTCGTGCCGCCGAAATAGCGCGTGACAACCACCAGTACGTTGGTGATGCCCGACCCGCAGACGACATCGTAAATAGGCTTGCCGGCCGTTCCATTCGGTTCACCGTCGTCGGAGTACTTGAAAATCGTCTCCGTGTCCAATCCCACGAGGTAAGCATAACAATGATGCGTGGCGGCGTGCTCTCGCTTACGGACAGATTCGAGCTTCTCCAGCGCCCGGTCGATCGACACCGCCAGGAAACTCTCGCCGATAAACCGCGACCCCTTGACCCTGGTTTCGACCGATGCTTCCTGTGCGATAGTGAAATATTCGTCGTCCATGGCCAGACCGCTCACACGAGTGATCGCACGACATCGTCGATCTTGTCGTACCCCTCTATCGGTATGGCGCCGTACGCCAGCGCCTTCGCGAAGCTCTCTTCATCCGCAAACACGCCCTTCTCCGGGTCGATCATAACAAATGCCAGTTTCCCGATCATCTGGCAGAAATTCAGAAGATCGAGTGTCTGTAAAGAGTCGTGGTATACTTCGGTAACCATCACCGCCTGCGAGAATCCGACCACGAGTCGATTTGACTCCTGGAACGCTCCTTCCGGTTTGTCCGCGTCCGGGAGATACTCGCTGATCACGCCCCCGGTGAGGGCGATATCGATAGCTACCGGCATAAACTCATTTTCCACGAGTGCGTCGAAGCCGCAGTCAATTATTGCGAAAGAGCTTCCACCCGCCGCTTTGCAGCCGAGATGGGCCGCGGTGTCGATTCCCCCGCGAAGCGTCGATATCACCTGAACGTCGTGTGCCGCAAACTTCTTCGCCAGCCTCGTGGTCAGTTCAATTCCGGGACTCGTCGGATTCGAGGTCCCTGTCAACCCGATCGACTTCCGCGTCCCGTCGGGGAATTTCCCCCGGACATAAAGCATCGACGGCGGATCATTAAGCTCAAGCAGGAGTTTCGGGTACGCTTGATCCAGCCGGGTCGTAACCGATATGTCGCGACTGCGCAATTCCTCGAGATATGCGCGGGCATCGTCGAGCTTCTTCGACGTTGCGGCGATTTCCTGCGCCTGTTTGGCCGTCATGCCCGAGAGCCTCTGAAGCGTCTCTGCATCGGCTCGCAATATGTTCTGAGCATCGCGGAAATGCGCAAATAACGCCTCGAACAACCGCGGACCGACATCGGCATACTTGACCAGTGCCAGTATCAGCGTTGTATCATCGTAATTGTCTATGTTAGTCATGCCCTAATGTAAGGGTTGGGTGGCCGATGTCAACCGCGCCGCGTGCTGTGCCGCTCGCCGGCCCGGGATGCTCAAAAGGGGAGATGTCCGCCCGGGGCACAAAGAACGTTTCGGAACTTGTCGTATCCGGATGCATATATTATAATCAAGAGACTTAACTTATGAAAGACCCCCGAATGCGAACATTCTTTGCCGCTGTTATTCTCATCTTGCTGATAGCCGGTTGCTCGAGCGAGCCGCAGACTGTTGAGGAACTGAAAAAGGCCGGCACCAAAGCCTTTCTTGCCGAAGACTATACCAAGGCACGAACCTATTTTCTCGAGGCTCTCGGGAAAAAGCCGTCAGACAAGGATCTTCTGTACTTTGCCGGTATGTCGTACAAGCGCGACTATGTGCTCGACTCGGCGCTCATTTACCTCAAAAAAGCCGATTTCCTCTATCCCGATGACCGCGAGATCAATATGGAGGTTTATGAACTGGCCACGCAATTAGGTGAATGGAGGTATGCCGAACGGGCCATCCGCACCTTCATTCGTACCGGTGACCCTGAATCCCAGTATTACCTCGAATTGTCGGACCTCGCCCAGAACATGGGCAACCGGGCGAACTCCTTTTATTACCTGTACAAGCAGTATAATGAGATCGGCCTGGACGAACCCCAGCGGTTCGGCCAGCTTGCCGGAGCTGCGGCTGATATCGACTCGATTGATCTGGCATACCGGATTCTCGACAGCGCCATCACGCGTTTCGGACCGAGTGACGGCTTTGAGATTACCCGGGCCAAAATCCTTTTTGACGACCGCAAGTTGACCGAGGCCGAGGCATTGTTGAGAAAGCTTGCTGCCAAATACCCGGACCAGCCCAATATAACATTGAACCTGGCCAACGCTCTCGTCAATCAGCAGTTGCCTGAGAAGATGCGCGAGGCATTGACCTTGTATCGAAGTATACGTCCGTCCTACCGCGACCCGGCCACGATTGACTCAATCATCGCTACGGTCGAACAAGGACTCGAAGACAAGAAGTAGCCCCCGACAATCCATACCGACTTTCACTGCACAAAAAAAACCGGCCGTTGGGTGAACGGCCGGCCTTGTACATTCCGGCCCGGGTCGCGGTCCGGACCGGAAATCTATATGGAGCCCAATAAGGGTCTTTAGTTGTCTCCCCAGCGACTGTTCCAGCCACCATAGCCGTAGCTCCCGGCCGCGTCATCGGTTTCATCGAAGTTGTCGTCGTAATTGAACGTCTGATCCGTGGATTGGCTGTCGCAGAACAGTTTCCAGCGACCCTGGAAAAATGATCCCCGAACGCCCCGGCTCCAGTTGTATTTACCCTCGAGCGCGCCGATTTCCGTCTCGTTGGCGTCGTAGATCAGGCCCTTGAACCAACCACCCGCATGGATGAACGCCTGCCGGTTGGCATGACGATTTGGATGCTCCTTGTATGTCCCGCGAAGCAGTCCCTCAAACTTACCCGAGCGATTAATCCACTTGCCGAAGAACACCTTGTCGCCGTTGTCATTCTTGCCAAATGTCCCGTGAAGGTGACCGGCGATTCGGCCGTTGCGCGTCATCCAGCGACCCCGGAAAACGCCCTGTCCGGTGCTGTCGTACCCCCACTCACCGGCGAGAATGCCCCGAGCACACGGATAATGGAACTGCTGAACCGATGTGAACGCGATGGCATTCGAATCGGCATCATCCAGGTAAACAACCGTGTCTAGCGATGCCAGCTCGCCGAGCGTGAACGTGCGGCTGTACGGACCGGTCTCGAAGGCTACTGTCACCGGGTCCGGCCAGAGCGTATCAACTGTAATTACCGTAGTGGTATCTCCGACTGAGTCTACCACCTGCGTTTCTGTCGTGTCATAGGTCGGTACCGGCGGCGGAACGACCAGATCAACTACGATACCGTCATAGTGAGTCGTGGTGTACGAAACCCATTCAATCACCTTCCGGTCCGTGCGGGTCGGGATATAATCCTGCCCGAGCTCGAATGCCACTACCCGGCGGATAATTTCCGCCCCCCGGCTGATCGTCAGTGAACCGCTCCAGTCGGTCTGGTCTGTCACGCTCGAATCATAGGTCAATTGACCCCAGACGGCGCGGAAATGAAACAGTCCCGATTCGGGATCTTCCAGCAGGTTGCTGACACCTGCCGCCGTGAGAACGGGATCATCGTATTCGGCTTCGGAATTGTCGGCCGCCAGGAGCTCGGTATCGCCGAATGCCGGCGCTTCATTGGTAGGTGTGTAGCCCCCAAACTTGTCGGCCAGGTTTGTGGTCTGCGAAGTATCCGGCTCGGATGGACTGTTCGAACATCCGGCCGCCCAGATCAGCAGACTGACAACAAATAACGGTAGGACCAGTTTACGCAGCATATAGCTATCCTTTCCTCGCTATGTGTATTCCCGATTGATTACGCTATGCTATTGTGAACAACTATCGTGCCGGAGTGAGTCGGGGCCCGTAATTGGCTCGCATTCACAGAATTAACCGAGAAATGTTGGAATTCGTGGCGTGTGAAGGACGTACCGGTAGGTACACTGCGCAAAAATTGAACCTGATGGGACGCGTATGAGGGAGTCTAGTCTGATGATTCCGTGAGCACACGGGTGACAAATCCGCCTGCCCTGTCGAGCCGCTTCCTGGCCTCCGCCGCAGAGCAGCCCAGTCTCCCCATGACAAATGCAATTTTGACCGATCCGTCGGATTGTTCCAGGAGCGCGCCGGCTTCCGCAACCGAAATCCCCAGCAAATCAACCAGCATCTTCCGCGACCGTGCCGCCAGTTTATCCGAACGGGCCTGCAAATCTATCATCAGGTTGCCGTAGGTCTTGCCGAGCAATACCATCGCGGTTGTCGAGATGATATTCAGCGTCATTTTCTGAGCCGTGCCGGATTTCATCCTCGTTGAACCGGTGATTGCCTCCGGGCCAACCGGCAGTTCGACTATCACATCCGGTTTCACCTCGAGATCGTCCGCCGTGTTGCAGATGATATACGCCGTGCGGCAGCCGGTCTCGATCGCATACTGAAGTCCGGCCTGCGTATAAGGCGTTCTCCGCGAGGCAGCTATCCCGATAACCAGATCCTTCGATGACAGGCCGCGCTCTTTCAGGTCATCAACTGCCGCCTGGCGGTCATCTTCCACACCTTCTTTCGACAGCACCAGCGTCGGGTAGCCGCCTGATATCACCCCGATAATCTGCTCCGGTTCGGTCCCGAACGTGGGTGGACATTCGGCCGCGTCCAGCACGCCCAGGCGTCCCGATGTCCCTGCGCCGATATACAATACCCGACCGCTGTTCCGAAGGGTTTCTGCGAACATCTCGGCAACCTGCGCGATGTAGGGGAGAGCCGTTTCCACCACCCCGGCAACCTTCTTGTCCTCCTGATTTATCTTTCCGGCGATGTCCAGCGGGGAGAGTCGGTCGATATCGACCGTATCCGGATTAACTTGCTCCGTGGTCAGCCGCGCGAGTTGCTTGATGAGATCGTCATAATCGGGCATGGCGCCAAGGTAGTCCGGCGGCGTTTTGCGGGCAATAAAAAACGGGCCTTCGCCCGTTTCTATACGTGATTGAATTTGCTGTTGACTACGGATAGTATGCTACCCGAACCGTATCGTAGCGAGCTATCACGACCGACCCGACGCGTCCCCGGAGGAGCGTCTGATCGACATTGTCGTTCAACTGACTCGGCAGCGGTACCGGAAGCAGGTAGTTGGTCATGGCGCTGTCAGGCGTTCCGGACAACGCGTACACATAGAGCTGATAAAGCCCCGTGTCCGGATTCGGCGTCCCCTCGATCAGGAACGCTTCCGGCGGAATTGTACCTCCGGTCGCCCCCTCCGTGGCATACGCACTGTATCCCTGCCCGGTGTACTCTCTGCCTTCCTTGATCGCGGCGAGGACATAGGCGTTCGCCAGCGGGGCCCCGTCCCAGTTCAGGGTCGCGTTGCCGTTGCCGTAAATGATCCGCGGCGGTACCGGCAGAGCAATTCTCATCTCAAATGTATCCGGGACCGTCACGTTCGTCGAATCGTAATACTCCGGCGGATCGGTGAGGTACATCTTGTACACACTGTCCCGCAATGCCGTTATGGAATCGGTCGAATACGAGTAGACCGAGTCGACGGGAAAGTCTATATGGTCGTATATCAGCGAGCGCCCGGCGAGCAAAATATCCCCGGTTGTCACGAGAGAGTCATTCCGCCCGAAAACGGCGGCTATTCTCGTTCCGTCGAGATTGAGGTCCACTACCACGACAGCTCTAATCTGGTGTTCCTGGTCGCTGGGAGGCTGTACGATGCCCCCGTTGCAGCCGAAATAAATAACCGGCAACAACAGACTCAAAAAAACCAGCAAAGCCCTGCGAATATGTCTGATTGGTATCATACTATACCTATATCGACCGCTTGGCGGCAAATGTTTACCACTATAACGCCGCAGGAGACCGAAGGTTTTTCTTAGACAAATCTTGTCAACCTGACCCCGTAGCCGTTTTTGTTGCCCGTTATCTTAAATTAGATCATTAAATAGACTTTTTTGCTCCTGTATGTGAACTTTTTTCTCTCTATAAAGGTAGAAATGTATAGATTTTGGGCTTGATATACCTTTCAAGATTGTGTATCTTGCCTGCGGGATTTTCAGACGGTGAACCCTACTTCGGTTTTCTTCACTGTCCGGAAACAAAAAGAAATAAAAAGTCGTTATAAAGGATGGCGGCTGGGTCAGTCGAGCACGTGATCTAGCAACTATGCCGTCATAAGCGCCCTGTGCCGTTCCCCCTCCCCCCCGGCTCGGGGCGCGCTTTTTTTGTGTAAATTCGGTTATTTCCCGTCAGATGCACGTTCTCCCTTTTAGCCGCCAAGAGACATAAAAAAAGACCGACGATATCTAATATCGCCGGCCGCCTATGTCTGCCGATAGAGTCTAACTTAGAACTTCGCCCACCGGGGTACGCGGGGGAATGGGATAACGTCGCGAATGTTCGTCATACCCGTGATATACATCAGCACCCGGTCAAATCCCAGCCCGAACCCGGCATGGGGGACCGTACCATACTTGCGGATATCCAGGTACCAGCGGTAATTCTCGATATCTCCAAGCCCGAGACTCTTGATCCTTTCCTCGAGGACGTCGTAGCGCTCCTCACGCTGGCTGCCACCGATAATTTCGCCGACCTTCGGTACCAGCACATCCATGGCCCGGACCGTCTCGCCGTCATCGTTCAACCGCATGTAGAACGCTTTGATCTTGGCCGGGTAGTCATAGACAATCACCGGTCGCCTGAACTTCTTCTCGGTAAGATACCGCTCGTGTTCCGACTGAAGATCGAGCCCCCAGTCAACCGGGTACTCGAATTTCTCCTTCGATGCCTTCAGGATATCAATCGCCTCGGTGTAGGCGATCCGTTCGAACTGCGATTCAATCACGCCCTCGAGCGTCTTCTGTACATCCTTGTCTATCCATTTCCCGAAAAATGCCATCTCATCGGCGCAATCCTCGATTGCATACCGGAACAACCACTTCAGGAAATCCTCGGCCAGGTCCATGTCGTCGACCAGCTCGGCGAAGGCCATCTCCGGCTCGATCATCCAGAACTCCGAGGCATGACGGCTCGTGTTGGAATTCTCCGCCCGGAATGTCGGACCGAACGTATAGATATCACCCAGCGCCGTCGCCAGCAGCTCACCCTCCAGCTGCCCCGATACCGTCAGGAACGCCTCCGCCGCGAAAAAATCCTTCTCCCAGTCGATACGGCCTTCCTCGCGCGGTACTTCCTTGAGATCGAGAGTCGTCACGTGGAACAAATCACCGGCGCCCTCGCAATCCGAGGCCGAGATGATCGGCGTATGGATATAGTAAAATCCCCGTTCCTGGTAATACTTGTGTATTCCGTAAGCGAGCCTGGATCGAATCCGGTTCACCGCGCCGAACGTGTTCGTCCGCGGCCGCAGGTGCGCCACCTCTCGAAGGAACTCGAAAGTATGCCGTTTGGGCTGCAGGGGATAGGTGGCATCCGCCTCGCCGATCAAATCAAGCGATGATACCGCCAGTTCGTACTTCTGTCCTTTGCCCTGCGATGCTACCAGTTTCCCTTTCACTCTGACCGAAGCCCCGGTCAGAAGCTTCTTGAGTACCGGGTGCTTGTCCGGCTCGGCAATGACCGCCTGAAGGCTGTCCATGCAAGAGCCGTCGTTTACGTTGACAAAGGCGACCCCTTTGCCGACCCGAACCGTCCGGACCCACCCCAGGACAGTGATTTCCGAGTTGACCGGAATCTGGTCCTCGACCAGAATTCGGGCGATTTTGACGCGAATCTTGTAATCCATATCGACTTTCAATCTGTGGTTTAGGCCGGCCGAACGCTCGGACCGGTCCGAGTAAGAACAGAAAATAATAGAATAATGTTGCGGCGCAAGGCCTAAGAATTTTCGCCAAAATCATGCCTGTTTTCCGCCTGCCGGCGAAACATTCCTAACAAACCGCCGTATACCATTATTGAATTGCTGAGGATATAGCTTCATCCCGATAGAACGCAATTCCCGACCTATCATTCGCTACCGCCGGCCCCAACCACCGGCGGTTCTTTTTTGTCAAAAAACCCGGTTGCCGACGTAAAATTAGCCAAATGAAAAAGCCGCCCGATGACGAGGCGGCCTTCTCTTATCTGTCTCTCTGTCAATTGTCTAGAGCGAATGCAGTTTGAACCGCGCCACCATCGACTGCAGGTTTTCCGCCTGACGATTCAACTGCTCCGCCGCAGCCGCAGACTGTTCCGCCCCGCCCGCCGTCTCGCGCGTTACCGCCGAAACGTGCTCGATAGTCTTGGAAATCTGCTCAGCCGCCGTGGATTGCTCCTCCGACGCGGTCGCGATTTGCTGAATCATATCCATCACCCGCTGTGACATCGTCACGATCTGGTTCAGGCTGTTTCCCGCCCGGTCAGCCAGTTCCCGCCCGCGGTCGACCTCCTGGATACCGGTCTCCATTGACTGCACTGCCTCGCTGGTCTGCTCCTGAATTCCCTTGATCATCTCATTGATCTCGCTGGTAGCCTTACTCGTCCGATCCGCCAGCCGACGAACCTCATCCGCGACCACCGCAAAACCGCGACCCTGTTCGCCCGCCCTGGCTGCCTCGATAGCGGCATTGAGCGCCAGCAAATTGGTCTGGTCGGCGATATCATCGATAACCGCCGTAATCTTGCCGATCTGATCCGCCGATTTGGCCAGCTTCCCGATCGACTGAGCCGACTCCCTTACCACCGACGCAATCTTTTGCATCCCGTGAATCGTATCGCTGACAATCTGCCCGCCCGAGGTGGCCGTGTCCGATGCCCCTCGCGACACGTCGGTCGCCTCGCCTGCGCTCTTCGAGGATTCCAGTATGGTCGAGGTCATCTGCTCTATCGCCGCCGATACCTGATTGACCTGCTCCGCCTGATCCTGTGAGCCGCGGGACATCTCCTCCGATGACGTCGCGATTTGATTGGCCGTCGTCACCAGCTGAGTGGCGTTTTCGGCCAGCTGACGAATCATCGAGGTCAGGTTCATCACCATCGTCCGGAATGACTGACCGAGGGCATCCTTGTCCGACTTCGGCTCCACAACCACCGTCAGGTCATTATCGGCAATCCGCTTCGCGGCAATGCCGAGTTCTTTCATGTATTCGATCAGCTTGCGGAACGCCGCCGCCAGCATGCCGATTTCATCCTTCGATTCAATGGTGATATCGTGATCAACCTCGCCGAGCGAGATTTCCTTGGCCACCAGCGCAATGTTCGATATCGGCACCGTGATAATACGCGTGATGAACCACGCCGCCAGGAGCCCGAACAGGATGCCCAGAAGTGACAGCGTCGCCATAACCGCGAGGGTGTGATTCATCGATGCCTGCGTTTCCCGATTGGTTTGATCGGCGATCGCGGCGTAATGCTTTTCCAGCTGTGCCAGGTATCCCTGGATCTCTCCTTCGAGGCGCTTCGTGTCGAGCTCAAAAATACGCCGCGCTTCCTCCTGCCACGTCTCGTCCTCCGGGTCCCAGAACTTGTCGATTTTGACCGCCGATGAATGCATGTCGGCGTGAGCGCTCTCGATCTTCTTGTACAGGGCTTCCATTGTGGAATCCCCGGCGAACATCTGCCTGCCCCCCTCGGAGTACAACCACCGGCCGAACGTACATTTCTGCGGATCTTTCTCGACACTTACCTTATTGACGTTGGCGTCGAGAAAAAGCTCCGACAGCCCGACCGCCCACTGAAGGTGATCGACTTCTTTCTTGATCACGAATGTCTTGTTCGCTTCGGCCGTCTCGTTCAGGGCCATCTGCGCTTTCATCTTGCGGAAGCTGGCGTAGTTATACACGCTGGTCGTCGCCAGCAGGATCAGGACTACTCCAAACCCGAGACCAAGCTTCTTCCCGATTTTGAGATTCTTGAACACGGTGCACCTTCCCAACCACGTCATTTACGCTGACCGGTATTCCTTGAGCTGGTTATCGGCGGTCTGACACAATGGAGGATCTGCTCCACGGTTGCTAATCTACATGATATCATTGTTTTCGGATTATCTGACCGGCTCTTTAGGGGATAGGACAGGCCGGCCCGACAGGCCGGCTCCGGATTGTCCGAAACATGCGCAGGCAGGCAAGCGCCCGTCCTGCCCATTTATCAGCTAATTTGATTGACCGGACTCAGTTGTTCTGGCACTCTTCAACAAACGCCCGGTACTGATCCAGCAGCCTCGATGTCTTTTCTCGCGACCGCGATTCCGCCAGAATATTGAATGATGCCTTGAATCGATCGGGGGTAATCAACACCCAGCCGTCGTCCTCGAAAATGCGCACGCCGTCGACAAGCTGACGTTCTTTATCATCCGTGCCGGTAATCAACCGGCGCATAACCTTGCTTTTCATCGACCACGGGCAGGGAATGGAGATATCCTGGCGGTCGAGATCCTCGTATTTCTTCCGTAACTGCCCGAAACGGCTCCGCGTTTTGGCCATCATCTCGAGTATTTTCACCACCGCCAGCATGGCGTCGGCGCCCATCTGGAATCCGGGGAAGATGAAGCCGCCTCTCGTACCGCCCACAAACTCGACCTCACCGTCGCCGTACACCTCCATCATGGCCCGGTGACTGTTCGCCACCCGGATTACCTCGGTGCCGAACTGACGGGCTATCTCCTCGACGCCCATCGATGCTCCCACGGGCACCGCTATCCGTTTCGACTCATGGGTCTTCAAAAACAGCTCGGTAACCATCAGAAGCAGAAGCTGACTGTCGACCGGCCGCCCGTTTTCGTCGACAACCGTCAGTTTCTCGGCTGCCGAGTTCAGCAAAATTCCGATATCGGTCTTCAGTGAACTCACTATCGCCGACAACTGCACGATTGACTGAGACTGCTCTTCGGGAGACGTCGAAAACTTGCGCGGGTCGAGATAAGCGTTGAGCTCGGTTGCCCGGATTCCCAGCCGCGAGAACAGCGTCGGGAAAATGGCACTCGCCGCCCCGTTGGAATAATCGATCACAATCTTGAACCCGGCCTTCTTAATCAGGCCGATATCGATCTCCGACATGAAATCCTGACGGTAATTCACCAGCACCCGCTGCGGTCGTTCCAGGTGGCCGATCTTGTCCAGCGTCGCCCGCTCGTAATCCTCACCGAAATAGTTGCGTTCGATCTTTTTCAGCTTGGAATTGGGCATGTCCAGCCCGTTGCCGTCGAGAAGAATAAAATCGATTTCGCGATAGTCGGCCGGATTGTGGCGGACATAAATCCCGGCGGTGTAGTTGCCCTTGCTCAACTCGTACCGAACAATGGGTATCGGTGTCGTCTCCAGGTCGGAAACATTGACTCCCGCCGCCAGCATCCCCGACAGGAGACCCCGCCGGAGAAGTCGGGAAATATCCGAAGCATCCCGGCTCGTCACCACCGATGCTCCCTGTCCGAGCGTGGCGCCCAGCGCCGTCCCGAGACGAACCGCCATCTCCGGCGTGATCTCGGTCAGCGCCAGCCCCGTAATTTTCGAGTCCGTGAACAACTCGCGGTTCCACTTGTCGCCCCAGACCATCGACGACGACACGATCGCGCCCGCATCCACGACCTTGTCCGGCCAGATCTTGCAGTTCGCCTTGACTGTCGCCGAGTCGCCGATAAAGCAGTTGTCCGACACGATCACGTTGTCGTGCAGCCGGACATTATGTCCCAGACGGCAGTTGTTGCAGACAATCGCATTATCGATACTCGATTCATGACCGATACTGTTGCGCGACCACACGACGCTGTTGCTTACCTGCGAGCCCCGACCCACGCGCGTGCCGGAACCGATGGCCGATGATGTCACTTTCACGCCCGCCTCGAGACGGACGCCGTCGCCGAGCACCACTGTCCCCTCGAACGTTACCGCGCTGTCGATCTCCACGTTCTGTCCGGTGTAGACTCGAGCCTCGCCGATTTCCCGCATCTCCGTCTTCAAGTCCAGATCGAGCCTGCCCGACAACAGATCCGTGTGGGCATTCTGGTATTCCTTCACATTTCCCACATCCTTCCAGTACCCGTCAGAGACTTTGCCGTGCAACCCCATCCTTTTTGACAGCATGAGCGGGTAGAGATTCTGCGAGAAATCATAATTGGTCTTGGGCGGGATCAACCGTACCGCGTTCGCTTCGAGAATGTAAATGCCGGTGTTGATCGTATCCGAGAAGGCCTCGCCCCACGACGGTTTCTCCAGGAAACGAACGATCCTGCCGTCCGGACTCGTGATCACGATACCGTACTGAAGCGGGTTCTCCACGTGAGTCAGGAGTATCGTCGCTTCAGACCGTTTTTCGTTATGCCAGGCAATAGCCTCGGTCAAATCGAAATCGCAGATAACATCACCCGACATCACCAGCACCGGTTCGTCGGAATCGCCTATGGCATGTTTGACCGCCCCGGCGGTGCCGTAGTCCTCGTCCGGCTGAACGTAACTCATATTTACGCCGAAGCGACTGCCGTCCTCGAAATAATCTCGTATGATCTCCGGTTGGAAGTACAGCAGCGATGTAATGTCGGTAATGCCGTGCTTGGCGAGAAGCGATACGACATGTTCCATAATCGGCAGATTGCCGACCGGTACCATCGGCTTCGGCAGATTGATCGTGAGCGGACGAAGCCGCGTCCCGAACCCGCCGGCCATCAATACTGCTTTCACTGGCTATTCCTTTTTTTGCACGGGCGCAGATGGCAAGATACCCAGTTCGTGGAGAACCCGGGCTACATCGAAAAATGTATCATATGAAATAAAGTCAATTCCGTGCTCGACGCAATACCGCGCCAGGTCTTTTTTGGCCAGAAGCAGGTCCGCCTGACCGATTGCGCAGGTATCCGACATTCCATCCCCCACAAAAATCACGAACAGCTCCTCATCCGGGCGGTCGGCGCGATACTCCGCGATGCGATCACCTTTGCAATTGCCGCACCGTCCGCACGAACCCAGGGGATAGGGAAATTCCACGGTTATCCGGTTGTCGATCAGCTGCCCCCGGTTACAGTGCACCGGAATATGAGAAAGCTCGTATCGCTCAAGTATCCGGTGGACATATATATCCAGCCCATCCGACAGGATTACGACCGGTATTCCTTCCTCTCGGCAGGTCTGCTCGAACTCCACGAAGCCCGAGTTGATCACGAAATCGTCAAGGAACGCATACACCTCATCTTCCGGCGCGTGACACATCGCCGCTTCCCGCTCGAGTATCTCCCGGCTTGTCATCCGCCCGGCTTTCCAGTCCGGTAGAAGTTCGTCGTTGCGGCCGCCCGAAAAGCGGTGAAACAGGCTGTAACCGACATCCCGCCGTGCCACGGTACCGTCGAAATCACAGAATATCAGCGTTTGCGATCTGTTCTTCCCGGTGCTCATGAACCCTGCTTGTCGTTCCGTGTTTGCTTGAGCAGCTCTGCCGTAAAAAGAATATCCGGCCGTTCCCGCACGATGACGTCCCGATACGTGCGGTAACTGCCGAACTTGCGTTCGTAAGCCAGTTGTTTCAGCCGCCTCTTTATGTAACCGCCGTAAAAGTCAAACTGATCCATATCGATCTTCTGAGACTGATGGAGAATATCTCTCGCCGCCGCCACCATCTTCTGGGATTTCTGCTCGAGAACTGTCAGGTCCGTCAGAAGGTCAGCCTGCTGCGTCGTCGCCGAATGGTATACAAATCCCTGTTCTCTGGCATACTCCTCGAACTTCTTCACCCAATCGTCCGACAAATTGAACGCCGCCGACCGTTCGACTATCTCGTCCTGATGGGCGTTGGCGAACTCCTGCAACAGGAGAGAATTCTCCAGCACCCGGGGAAACTGGTGCCGCTCGGTAAAATCGACATAGTAATCGGGCACGAGACCGGTCCCGATATCATGAAGAGTCGAATCGAACTCATTCAAATACACGCCGTTGGCAAGGTAATACCGCGAAATCGTCAGCCGCACGCCGTCGCCGTTCGGAAACCGTGTCAATCCCTGCACCAGCCCCTTCCCAAAAGTCGTGTCACCGACCAGCATGGCGCGCCCGAGTTGCTGAAGCGAACCGGAGACAATCTCCGCCGCCGACGCCGAACCGCCGTCAACAAGCACTGCCATCGGAATTCCGCCGGTGATATCCGCCCCGGTCGAATAATACTTTTCCTCGTTCCAGCGTGACCGGCCGTCGGTGCCCACTATAAACTGACCCTCGTCCAGAAACATGTTGGCCGTGTGATATGCCTCGCGAAGCAACCCGCCGGGATTGCCCCGGAGGTCGAGAATCAACCCGGACGGTCTTCTGTCGGGTGTAAGCAGCGAATCCAGCGCCGCTTTCAGGTCTTCCGAGGCCCCGCTTTCAAAATCCAGAATTCGCACATAGAGGACACTGTCCGGCATATAGCCGGCGTAGGGGATATGGAGCAGCGGTATCCGCGCCCGAGTAATAGTTACCTCGACCGTGTCTCCGTTCGACGGCCGGTAAGCGGCCGCGCGAACATCGGTGCCGTCGGGCCCGCGAAGCCGGTCCACTGACCCGGTGGCGCCGAGTTCACCAAGGTCATGACCGTCAGCCGCAATCAGGATATCGCCGCTCAACAGCCCGACCTTATCGGCCGGCCCGTTTTCCCGCACCGACATGATCAGCAGTCCCTGTTCGTGCGGCACAACCGTCACCCCGATACCGCTGTATGCCCCCGAAAATTCCTCGTTGATGCGATTGAACTGCTCTTTGTCGATATATCCCGAAAACCGGTCGAGCCGCTCGAACATCGCCTCGCGCGCCGATTCGACCAGCTGCTTGTGATCCACCTGCCCGTTGTAAACATGGTCGATTTCCATCGCCAGGGAGGTAAACTGGAAAGCCATATGCAGGTCCCGGTCGGCCAGCACATAGACGCCCATGCCGCCCGCGATAAGCACCAGCGCTACCGCCAGTACGGCCGTAAGCAGAAGCGAACTGCGTGTCAATTGATCCTGCGAATTCATCGTCTCCTGAGCTTCTTCACCAGGTGCGCCTTGACATCCTCGAATATCTGTTCGACCGACCGTTCGGCGTCGATAACCTTCACCCGGCGGCCTTCTTTGCGGGCAATCTCCAGAAATCCCTGCCGGACCCGCTTGTGGAACGCCGGTGACTGTGATTCGAGCCGGTCCCGTTTCCCGCCCAGCCGTTTTGCGGCTATGCGCGGGTTGAGGTCAAACACGAACGTCAGATCCGGCTCCACATCGCCCACCGCCACCCGGTGAAGCGACTTCACCATCCGGATATCCAGCTTCCGCCCGTATCCCTGGTACGCCGTCGTGCTGTCATAAAACCGGTCGCACAACACGACATGCCCTCGCTTCAGCAACGGTGCGATTTCCTTCGATGTTATCTCGGCCCGCGCCGCCTCATACAACAAAAGCTCCGTAACATCGGTCATGGCGGAACGTTCATCGAGCAACAGTTCCCGTATCTTCTCGGCGATCTCCGTAGATCCCGGTTCCCGCAGAGTATGTACCCGGTATCCCCGGTCGGTCAGAAACTGCCCGACCAGCGCCAGCTGCGTCGTTTTCCCGCAACCGTCGATACCTTCAAACGTTATAAACAGGCTCTTCTGTTTCGTTCTCATCTATTCAACCATGCCTTCGAGTAGAGGTGCCCTCGCCGCCGGGGCATCAACCGCTCCGTTATCGCTGTATGTCTCTTCGTGATTCACCCCGCCGCATAAAAAAACCGGCGACTGTCTGTCGCCGGTTAAAGTAGTCAACCAAAGGTGTCGAATAAACTACTTTTTCTTTCGAACCACCCGTTTCTCGGCCGTTTTCTTCGTACCCGAGGCCGCTTTGGTCTTTTTGACAGCCGGTTTTTTCCTGGCCGGCTTCCGGGCGGCGGTCCGAACCGGAGTCTTGCTCCTTTCGGCTTCTTTCCACCCGTACTTCGTGATAAACTCCTCGGTCAGACGGCGGGCTTCCTCGTCGGTATACTGGACCGGCGGCGATTTCTTGAAGTACGATGACGGTTCGATCAGGGCGCCCGAAAGCTTGTTGTCCAGCCCGAGCTTGCAGCACCGGATGGCATCAATCACCACACCGGCCGAATTGGGGCTGTCCCAGACTTCCATTTTCATCTCGATATTCAGCGGTACATTTCCGAAGGTCGTGCCTTCCATCCGGATATACGCCCACTTGCGATCGTCGAGCCACTGCACGTAGTCCGACGGTCCGATGTGAATCGAACCGGGAGGCATCTCATAACGCAACTGGCTGGTGACCGCGTTTGTCTTGGAGATCTTCTTGGACTCGAGACGCGAACGCTCCAGCATGTTCAAGAAGTCCGTGTTGCCGCCCACGTTGAGCTGGCTGGTGCGGTCGAGATGCACGCCGCGCTCCATGAACAGCCGCGTCAACACCCGGTGGGCGATAGTGGCGCCAACCTGCGACTTGATATCGTCGCCGATCACCGGGAGACCCCGCTCCTTGAACCGCTTCTGCCAGTACGGCTCGCGGGCGATAAACACCGGGATACAATTCACAAAACCGCAACCGGCGTCCAGGATCTGCTCCACGTACCACTTGGTCGCTTCCTCCGATCCGACCGGGAGGTAGTTCACCACCACGTCGGTTTTCGTTTCCTTGAGCAGCTTGACGATATCAACCGTGTCGCCGGGAGCCTTCTCGATAATCTGTGACAGGTAATGCCCCAGACCGTCGTGCGTCATGCCGCGCTGGACCGTGATTCCGGTCTTCGGCACCTTGGCAAACACGAACGTGTTGTTCGGCTTGGTGTAGATTGCCTCGGCCAGGTCTTTGCCGACTTTGTTCTTATCGATGTCGATCGCGGCTGAGAATTCGATGTCGCGGATGTGATAACCGCCGAGATTGACATGCATCAACCCCGGGACGAAATCGTCGTCCTTGGCCTTCTTGTAGAACTCGACGCCCTGTACCAGCGACGATGCGCAGTTACCGACGCCGATAATGGCCACTCTTACCTTGCCCATAATTCAGCTTCCTTTCTTGTCTGCGGATGATCTATTGAACGCAAAAATATACGGACGCGGTTCAGACGGTCAAATAGTATTTGCAAAATAGCGTGAATTATATAGCTTTAGTATATATAATATGACCGAATGGTCATTATCGGAGATTATTATGATAGACGAAAACACAGTCGCCCGTCTCGTTACCGGCCGGATCACCACCGACACTTTCCGCCGCCTTGTGCCGGAGAAAAAAGAACAGGTCTACCGCGCCGCCGTCCGCCTCTTCGGTGAGTATGGCTACGACGGCCTCGCCGTGGATCAAATCTGCCGCGAGGCGGGAATATCCAAGGGCTCGTTTTTCCAGTATTTCCCCTCCAAAAGCCACTTTCTCGAATTCGCCATTCTGGTATTCGATGATTACCTGGCTAAGTGGATGGAGGAAATCAAGCGCCAGGAAACAGCTGTCCTTGTCCGCGACCGACTGCTTTATCTCTACCACTCCTTAATCGTGAACTCGAAACTCTACGGCGCGGAGGAGAAGTTCTTCCTGTTCGTCACCCACGGACTTCAACACGCCGGCGTCACCATCGAAGGCATAGAAATCGAACGACATTTCCAGGATCATGTCATCGAGATCGTGAAACGCGGGGAAGAGACGGGCGAGATACGCGGAGACTTCGAACCGGAACTGACGTCGTATCTCGTGTCAGTCATTATCGAGGGAATGGTCCAGCGCCAATTCTCGCAAAAACGGCTGCCGATAAGCCGGGTGGAGGAATACTTGATTTCGTTCTTATTCGACGGTATCAAGGCCTAATACAGCCGCCCGCCGATAATCGCCTCATCGACCGGCCGCACCAGCGACAGCCCGCCGCCGTCACGGGGCACACCGAGCACCAGCACCTCGGACATGAAACCGGCGATATTCTTCGGCTCAAAATTCACCACCGCCAGGCACGTTTTCCCGAGCAACTGCTCCGGTGTGTAATTGGTCTTGAGCTGAGCCGATGACTGTTTGATGCCGATCTCCTCACCAAAATCAACCCTCAGCTTGTACGATGGTTGCCGCGTCCGCTCGAAATCCTCTACCCCGATTATCCGGCCCACCCGGATATCGACCTTCTCGAAATCATCGTAGTGAATGGTAGCCATATTGACAGCGAAGCATCGCGCGAGTATGCACTGCATGTCGCGCCTGTTAGCTAGAAATTGAACTTGTTTATCGATATGATTTCCGGCACCGGCTTCCTCACCCGGGGTTGCTCGTCCTTCTGCCGTGTCCTGTCATCCAGCAGATCGATCGGCCCCCTGTAGCCGAGCGCGATAACACACATCACGTGATACTCCTTCGGTATCTCCAGCACCTCGTGAATTCCCTCCGCATGAAAACCGGCCATCGGGTGTGCCATCAGCCCTTCATCCACCGCACCCAGCAAGAGCGACATCACGGCCAGCCCGCAGTCAAACTGGTAATACATCACCGGGTCATCCTCGCGGGTGGCGTCGTCACTCTGCCGGGCACAGACCGCAATGAGTACCGGCGCCGTCGAGGCCCACTGGTTGCCCCGCTTCAGCGCCGTCATGAACCGCGCATGCTGCTCCGGCTCCGTCACGAAGATAAACCGCCACGGCTGGTTATTGCTGTTCGACGGCGACCAGCGAATCCGCTCGAACAGCCGTTCGAGAACCTCCTGCGGAACCTCACGGGATATGAACGAGCGTTTGCTCTCGCGTTTGAAAAACAGGGAATCCTGCATGCTCTTTTCTCCTGGCACTCCTTCCCCCGAAATCGGACGGCTGCACTACCGGTTGACAGCCACGTCCGGTTTGTAATCGGTCATGCCGAGCAGGGTTTCCTGGCGCTCCCGGACCATCCCCTCGGTCATGAAAAATCCCGGGCCGACATCCTCGATCATAATCGACGACGTGCACGACGCGAAACATCCGGCGCGACGCAGATCGTTCGTCTTGAGATATTCGAACGTGAAACCGGCCATGTACGTATCGCCCGCACCGGTCGCATCCACGAGATTGACCGCATAAGGGGGAATATTGATAAACTCGTTGCCGTCATAAATGATCGATCCCAGCTCGGCCAGCGTGACAATCACCAGTTTCGGTCCCCATGACTTGATAATCCGCGCCGCCTCGTACGGGTCCTCACGGCAATCTATGCCGGTGAGTACTTTGCCCTCGAGCTCGTTCGGCTTGACGATATCGCATATGCCCAGCACGTCCTCGATACCGTCGACCTTCTCGTGGTAGATGCGGCCGTTTTCATCGACGTTGCGCAACAATCCCTGCGGATCGCAAAAGAGCAATCCGTTGAATCTCTCCCGAATCGACCGAATCTCCCGAAACAGAATCTCGCCCAGTATCGGGCCGATCAACACCGCCTTCGAATCTTGGTACCATTCCTCTTTCACCCGGCCGATATTGGCCGCCTGTCCCAGCAGGTCGAGCGTGCGATTGCCGAAATCATCGTAGTAGATCAGCGAAAATCCGCCCGTTTTCTTGGAAGGAATGATCTGGTGTAGAATGCCGTAGCGCTGAAGATCGCGAATAAACTGATCCTTGAAATCGTCACCCACTGCCCCGACAAGCCTGACCGTCTCGCCGAGCTTTGACAGCGCCAGCGCCGCATTCGTGGAACAGCCCGAAAGCACCCGGGTCTTGGTGTCAACCTTCCGGGTCTTGATATAATCGTAAACGGGATTGCCAATTGCAGTGATCATATGAGGCTCAAACTGCGGTAACCGAATGCTAGACTTCTCGCTTATCGCCGAGAACTTTTCTGGCGTAAACGAGCCGTTGGACGGCCGTGATAAACGATGTCAGACCGACTATGATCAGGGCGAACTCCAGCCAGCTTCCGCGGGGCCATGTGCCCACCGGAAGGAAATGCTCCAGCAGCGAACCGACAATGATCAGGATGAACTTCTCCAGCCTCCCCATGATACCGACCGCGCAGTTCTTGATCTTGCCGATCGATTCGGCCGCCGCCCGCGTGTAACTGGCAATCAACATCCCGAACAGCGCAAACAGTCCCCATCCCGGATGAACCGTGCCCGAAAGCGTGATCCCCGCCAGGATAAAGAACTCGCCGTACCGGTCGGAAACGTGATCCAGTATGCCGCCGAACACCGTACCCATCTTGCCGGCGCGCGCCGTCGAGCCGTCCAGCATGTCCGTGAAGGCCGTCAGGAGCATAAAGACCACGCCCCAGACCATCTCAGCGCGCCAGAAAAATATGCCGGACACGACCGCGCAGATCAGCGAAACCGCCGTCAGAAAATTCGGCGTCAACCCCAGCTTCAAACAGATGCGGCCGAGGAACAGTGAATACTCCTCGTAAAACTTCCGCTTGCGCTGATTGATGCCGAGTTCCTGAGTGTCGTTGCCTGTTGTTTCCACGGCGCCAATATATACGGGCAGGCTTTCAGCGTCAACGACCGTTATCCTCTTTTTTCACCCCCTTCGTGGCCTCCGGAACTGATTGAAAGATTGACTTTTGAGTCCCGTGTGGGAATATTCCGCCTGATGTTTATTGATTACGTCGAAATCGAAGTTACCGCCGGCAACGGCGGCCACGGCTGCGTCTCCTTTCACACGGAGAAATTCGTGCCGAAAGGCGGCCCGGATGGCGGCGAGGGCGGCCACGGCGGCGATATCATTGCCGTCGCCGATCCCAATCTCACCACTCTCCTCGATTTCCGCTATCGCAAGCGATACAAAGCTAAGAACGGTCAGCCCGGCGAGGGCAATATGCGCACCGGAAAGTCGGGAGAGGACACAATCCTGCGCCTCCCCGTCGGCACCATCATCAAAGACCTTGATACCGGCGAAGTTCTCGCGGACTTGGACGAACAAAACGCCCGCGTCACCATCGCCAGTGGCGGCAAGGGCGGACACGGCAACGCCCACTACAAGTCCCCCACCAACCAGACCCCGCGAAAAGCGCAGGACGGCCAGCCGGGTGAATCGCGACGGCTGTCGATGGAACTCAGGTTGCTCGCCGATGTCGGTCTCGTGGGACTGCCGAACGCCGGCAAATCCACTATCCTCGCCCGCTTTTCCGCCGCCCGACCAAAAATCGCCGATTATCCCTTCACGACCCTCGTGCCCAATCTCGGAATTGTCAAACTCCGCGATTTCAAATCCTGTGTGATGGCCGATATTCCCGGTCTCATCGAAGGCGCCGCCGAGGGGAAAGGTCTCGGACATCAGTTCCTCCGCCATATCCAGCGCACCGGATTGATCGTCTATGTCATTGATATCAATGAACTTGATATATTGCAAACACGACAGGTGCTGGCCGACGAGCTCGCTCGCTTCGACCCCTCGCTCCTGCGTCGGCCTTCCCTGACCGTCATTACCAAGGTCGATACCGTCTCCGAAAGTGATCTGCAGGAGGTTTCCAAAGAGCTGCCGGATTCGTATATTTACCTTTCGGCAGTGGCCGGTATTGGCGAAAAGGAGTTTCTTCAACACATAGAGCAGATTCTTGACCAACAGCGAACTGAAAGAACGACTGACTGATACCATCGCTCTGCTGAGCATACCGGGGGTAGGGAAAGCCCGATTCCGGAAACTGGTAGAGAAGTTCGGCTCACCATCGGCGGCCCTCGAAGCACCCGTCTCCGAACTCGAATCCCTGCCCAATCTTCCCCGCAAGGTGGCCTCGGCCATTCGCGAGTGCGCCGACATCGATGAAGCTCGCCGTATCGCCGCCCGCGTCGTGCAACTCGGATGGTCCGCGCTTTTTCCCGGCGACTCCGAATTTCCGACATCGCTGACGCGAATCCCCGATCCTCCCGCCCTGCTCTTCCGGATGGGAGCACCGCTGTCAGCCGATGAAAAACTGATCGGTATAGTCGGGACACGCCACGCCACCGAGTCCGGCCGGCGATTCACCTACAGGCTCGCCTGTGATCTCACACGTGCCGGTATCACGGTCGTGTCCGGAATGGCCGAAGGAATAGACTCCTATGCCCATCAGGGTGCTATCGATGCCGGCGGACAAACCATTGCGGTGTGGGGAACCTCGCTGGATATCGTCTATCCGTCGCTCAACCGTCAGTTGGCGGAGCAGATCGTCCAACACGGCGCGGTATATTCTGAGTACTTGCCCGATACCGGCCCCGACAGAGCCTTCTTTCCCGAACGCAACCGAATTATCTCCGGACTGTCGGAGGGCGTTATCGTCGTTGAGGCGGGGGAGAAGTCCGGCGCGCTCATCACCGCCCAACACGCGCTCGAACAGGGCAAGGAGCTCTTTGGCGTGCCGGGACCTCCCGATGCGGAACGAAGTCGAGGCACCAACAAATTGATTGCCGGCGGTGCCCGCCTGCTCACATCGGTCGATGACATCTTCGACGAACTCCCGCGCCTCAAAGGTCAGGTGGCGGCAAGACAATTCACTCGCCGCGCCGATATCACCGAGAGCGAACAGAAACTCGTAACGTTGCTCGGCGATGGTCCGCTCCAGGTCGATGAGCTCGGTCGACTCGCAAGTTTGTCCGTATCTGAAATCATGGAGCTCCTGCTTGCGCTCGAGCTGAAAGGAGTCGTGCAGGAACTGTCCGGCAAACGCTACGTTCTGTCACAGTGATTGATATGGTCCAGAAGAATACGAAAGTTGTAAATAAACTCGGCCTTCATGCGCGCCCGGCGGCGTTGCTTGTCACGACCGCCTCACAATTCAAAGCCGAGGTCTTTTTCATCAAAGACGGCCTGCGTGTCAATGGCAAGTCCATCATGGGCGTCATGATGCTTGCCGCCGAGGTCGGATCAGAGATTACCGTAGAAACCGACGGTCCCGATGAGAACGAAGCCGCCGAAGCACTCGTAAAAGTGATCGAGTCAGGCTTCGGCGAAGAGATCTGATTAGACATTCCGCTTGCCTTTTCCTCTTAACCCTCCTTATTATATACCGACATTCGAGAACGTTACGATTATGAACGTGGGTATAAATGGTCCGCGCCAAACGCAAAGTGATAAAAGGCACCGGGATAGCCTCCGGTATCGTACTCGGTACGGCCCGGGTGATACTTCCCGGCGAACGAAAAGTGCCCGAAGTGGCGATTCCGGCGGCGTCCGTCCCGAACGAAATCAGCGCCCTCGAGCACGCCGTGTCGCGGACTGTCGCAGAACTGACCAACCTGCGTGATGCTGCTGTCAAGAAGATCGGCGGCCCCGTCGCAAAGATATTCGACGCCCAACTGCTTATCGCCAGCGACTTTGACTTCCTCCAGCGCGTCAAGGATAATATCGCCGAGAACAAGAGAAACGCCGCGTTCGTCTACAACTCGCAGGTGCAGCAGAGCGTCCAGCCGCTCCGGAGATCTCCCGATCTCTACCTGCGCCAGATGGCTCAGGACGTCGAATCGGTTGCCGATCGCGTGCTGGCCTTCCTCGGAAGCTCACAGGAAAAACCCCAGGCACGTTTTCCGGCCGATACTATTCTCGTCGGCAAGTCTTTCACCCCCGGCGAGATACTGAATTATCGCAATCTCAAGGTGATCGGCTTTCTGGTCAGCGAGGGCGGTATCAACTCCCATATGGCGCTGATTGCCCGTTCCCTGATGGTCCCGGTTGTCGTCGCCCAGCATATTTGGATTGACGTGGAAAACGACTCGCGTGTCATCGTCGACGGCACTAACGGTGTCGCTGTCGTGAATCCGACCGCTACCGACTGGAACGAATATCAGAAACGAAAAAAACGGCAGGGACCGGCGCTTATCACCCGGATAAAGAAGCTCGCCAAAATTCCGCCGGAAACGGCCGATGGTCAGCCGGTGAATATCGCCGCCAACCTCGAGTTGCCCGGTCCCGTCGAGGATATCCTCGCCGAACGCAAGATTCCGGTCGGACTGTATCGCACCGAGTTTATCTACCTCGAGCGCGACAGATTCCCGGATGAGGACGTTCAGTACGAGTACTATTCCCGAATCGCCGAGAGATTTGCACCCACGCCTGTAGTCCTGCGCACCTTCGATCTCGGCTCCGACAAATTCGGCACCAACGGCTCCGCCTATGGCGAAGACAACCCGGCTCTCGGATGGCGCGGTATTCGCTCCATGCTTGAAATGTCGAACGTCTTCAAAACCCAGATTCGGGCCATCCTTCGCGCCTCGGCGTCGAAAAATCTCAAAATCCTGCTCCCCATGATTTCCGATTTGAGCGAAGTCGAGCGCGCCAAGAAGCTCATTCGCCAGGTGCAGCTCGAATTACGGCGGCAGGACGTCCCGTTCGACAATGAAATCGAAATCGGCATCATGATCGAAGTGCCGTCGGCCGCCCTCCTGGCCGACCAGCTCGTCAAAAAAGTGGACTTCGTATCGATCGGCACTAACGACCTGACACAATACACCATGTCCGCCGATCGCAACAACGCCCGCGTGGCGTCGCTGTACAGCCCCTTTCATCCGTCAGTCCTTCACCTCGTGAGACTGACGGTCGATGCGGCCAAGCGGCACGGCAAGCCGGTTACGATCTGCGGCGAAGTCGCCGGGGACCTGCTCGCGCTGCCGCTGTTCATCGGACTCGGGATCGATCAGCTCTCGATGAACCCAAGCCGCATCGTCGATATCTGCCGGCTCGTCAGCAAAATCGATTCGAGCCTCGTTCGTCACCTGGTCGGCGCCGTGATGGACAGCACCTCCGAATCCTCGGTAACCCGTAAACTGCAAAGCTTCAAAACCGCACTGGAAAAGAAATAGGAATATGGACAAACGAAATTACGAACTAATCCTGGACGATGTTGAGAAGATCAGGGCATCCGACCCGCAGAACATGTACAACCGGATTTTCGATCTGCCCGAGCAGATGGCCAAGGCGCTCAAGGTGGCCGAAGTCTGGAAAATTTCTCCTGAAGATTTCCCGGATGTCAAAAATATCGTGGTTATCGGCATGGGCGGTTCCGCCATCGGCGGCGATCTGGTCAGGTCCTACCTCGAGTCGCGTCTCCTGGTCCCCTTCCAGATTTGCCGAAATTACACTCTCCCGGAATATGTCGACGATGAAACCCTGGTCATCGCTTCTTCATACAGCGGCAACACCGAAGAAACCCTCTCCGCCCTCGACGACGCCCTGCAGCGCAAGGCGATGATCGCCGCCATCAGCACCGGCGGCATTCTCGGCGATATCGCCGGCATCAACGACATTCCCATGATGACCCTCCCGGGAGGATTCCCGCCCCGGGCGGCGATTGGCTACTCGTTTGTCCCGATTCTCGTCTTCTTTGAAAAAATCGGCATGATCAAGAATACCTCCGAGGATATCACCGGCACGTTCCAGAAACTCGAGAAGCTTCGCGAAAAATACATTGAGGACAACCCCACCCTGAGCAACCCGGCCAAGCGCCTCGCCGGAATGATTCACGGTCGTATTCCGATCATTTACTCGGGGCCGAGTCTCACCGACGCGGTCGCCGTGCGATGGAAAGGCCAGATCTGCGAAAACGGCAAGAATCTCGCCTATCACAACCAGTTCCCGGAGATGAATCACAACGAACTAGTCGGCTGGTCACATGTCATCGAGCCGTACGCCGACAGGCTGATCGTCATCTTCCTCCGGGATGTCGACGATCACGCCAAGATCCGCCGGCGCATGAATATCGTCAAGGATCTTATCGAGAAACTCGAGGTAGAAGTAGTTGACCTCCATTCGATGGGCGAAAAGCCGCTCGAGCGCATGTTCAGCCTGATACAGATGGGAGATTTCATCTCCTACTACCTGGCCATACTGAACGAAGTCGACCCGACGCCCGTCGATGTTATTGAGCAGCTCAAGGCGCAACTGCTTGACATTAAGTGAACCGGTGCTGTGGCAGACATTACGAAAGACATACCCATAGAGGATCTCATCCACGAGTACTCCGGCGCGGTCAGTTTCCTGATTAAACACGACCTGCCGTGCGTCGTCTGCGGCGAGCCCTTCTGGGGCACCCTCGAAGAACTCGCCCGGCAGAAAGACTGGGACGACGACAAAATCCAGGCGTTGGTGGATGAGTTCAACCAGACCCATTAACAGGGGCTAATTGCAGAGTTGAAGAGGGTAGACCTCGGACTACGTGAACCACCGTGATTGATTTGATTCAACAAGGACCAACCAGTGCGACTTCTGCATAATCGGCGTTTGCTGAACACCCTCCGGTACGTGCTCTTCGCCGTGACTGTCTATTTCACTCTGGGCTGCGATATTGTTCTGGCTCAGAGCGGCGGTGATTCCATCTTTCGCGTCAACCGTCTCAACGCCCTCCTCGCCATGGTTCTCTTTTCCGCAGCCATCCTGCTCTATACCCGCTGGGCAAAACAGGGCAAACCGCTGTTCATCAGGAAAATTGCCGGCCTCGATGCAGTCGAAGAAGCCGTCGGGCGCGCCACCGAGATGGGCCGCCCGGTGCTCTTTATCCCGGGTATTCAGGAGCTCGATGAAATCCAGACAATCGCCGGCATATCCATTCTCGGCCGGGTCGCCAAAATCACCGCCCAGTATGAAACGCCGCTGCTCGTTCCCGTACGCTATCCGCTCGTCCTCGCCGCCGGGCAGGAAGTCGTCGAGCAGTCCTACACCGAGATGGGCAAGCGCGACGCCTACAACGAGGACATCGTCCGTTATGTCGCCGGAGAACAATTTGCCTTTACCGCGACCGTCAACGGCATCATGATGCGCGATCGACCTGCCGCAAACATCTATATGGGGGCGTTTTTCGCCGAATCGCTGTTGCTTGCCGAAACCGGCAACGCCGCCGGCTCGATTCAAATCGCCGGCACGGCCGAACCCGCCCAGCTGCCGTTCTTTATCGCCGCCTGTGACTACACTCTCATGGGCGAAGAACTCTATGCCGCATCGGCCTACCTTTCTCACGAACCGATCATGCTCGGCGGTCTGAAAGGCCAGGACTTCATCAAGGTTATCATCGTGGTGCTGATTCTTATCGGGGTTCTGCTTGTATCCCTCGGTATAGGCGGCGCCTATGTAGAGTTGTTCAGGCAGGTCTGATGAAAACTAGCCTCCCTGTCATAGCTGCGTTTCTCTCCGGTTTCTTCATGGTGATTTCGTTCTTCTTCAACGAAGACAGGATCTTCATCGGCGGACTCGAGGGAGAACTTCTTGCGTGGGTAACGATCATCGGCGGCTTCACGCTCTTTCTCGGCGTCATTTCCATCACCCGTGTGAACTGGACCGCTGTGGTTCGTCGCAAACGCGGCTGGTTTTACAACCTGCTGGTCCTGGTCTCGGTGTTTATCATGGCCATCCCGTCGATGTTCCCTTCATCCTGGTCGCCGCTTTTCGGCCGCGCCCCGGGATCGATCTACGATTGGGCCTTCACCTATTTGAGCGAACCGATGATGGCCACCATGTTCGCCATGCTGGCCTTCTATATCGCCTCCGCCGCCTACCGGGCTTTCCGCGCCCGTAACGCCGAAGCCACCCTGTTGCTGATCACCGCCACCCTCGTCATGTTGTGGCGCATCCCGATGGGCGATGCCTTTCTCCGCCTCTTCAGCGATAATGTGTCCGCGTGGATCAACACCTATGTCATGAGCGGCTTCAATATGGCTGTCCAGCGCGGTATTATCATCGGCGCTGCTCTCGGCGCCGCCTCCATGTCGCTGCGCATTCTTCTCGGTATCGAACGAACCTACATGGGGAAGGGGTAGCGCCATGACTTTCTGGGAACGAATGGGCGCGCTCGACCGGCGATGGATTTATCTCATGGCCGCTATTGCCGTCATTATCCCCTTTATCATCCCGGCCGATTTCCCGGTGGAACTGACCCCGGAGGTTCAGCAGGTCTACGACGCTGTCGAATCCCTGCCCGATTCCTCCGTCGTTATGCTTACCTACGACTACTATCCGTCCACGATCGCCGAGACCGAGCCGATGTCCCGCGCTGCGCTTCGTCATTTGTTCAGCAAAGACTGCAAAATCGTCACCATTTCCAATATCCCGCTCGGCGGACCGACTATTGCCGAACGCGTCACCCGTGAGGTCGCGGCTGAATACGGGAAAAAATACGGCATCGATTACGTTAACCTCGGCTACAAATACGGTTATGTCGCGGTCATGAAAGGCATCGGGACGTCCATCGAAACGATATTCCCGACCGACAATCTCGGCACTCCCTTGTCGCAGCTACCCCTGATGGACTCGGTCAAGAACTACGATGACATCGATTTCATCTTCATCGTCGCCGATAACGCCACGGCGGACTACTGGGTGTCTATCGTCAACGCTCAGTACGGCGTTCCCATGTGTTGTGGAGCTTCCGCCGTTATGGCCCCCCGATTCTACTCGTTCCTCAGTTCCGGTCAGTTGCTGGGGCTGTTGGGCGGCATGAAAGGCGCCGCCGAATACGAGCAGCTTATCGGTCACAAAGACCGCGCCTTCCGGGGTATGGCCGTTCAATCGCTCATCCACCTTCTCATTATCGGGCTGGTCATTCTGGGTAACCTGAGTTTCTTCATGAGCCGCAAAAAACGCCGAAGGGTGACCCCATGACCCCGAATCTCTTCGAAATATGGATCGGCGCCTTTGTCACCCTGGCCTTGTTCTCATTCCTTTACAAGGACAACCCGGTTTACCGGCTGGTCGAACACGTTTTCGCCGGTCTCTCGGCCGGATATTACTGGGGTCTCATCTGGGATACCGTGCTGCAACAGCAGCTCTATGGCCCTATCGTCAATAATCAAAAATACTGGCTCTTTGTACCGGGCATCCTGGGGCTGCTCATGTTCGCGCGTCTCAAGAAAAGCTGGTCGTGGGTTTCGCGCATATCGCTGGCTTTTGTCATGGGCAATACCGCCGGGATATTCCTGATCACCCAGCTTCACGGCTTCGTCCTGCCCCAGATGCGCTCCACCATGACGCCGCAGCTCGTCAACGGCTCGGCAGATATTATTCTCACCGTAATAGTCGTGGTCGGCGTCCTGTCCACGCTGATATATTTCTACTTCTCAAAAGAACACACCGGCGTATTGGGGGCTACCGCCAAGGTGGGAATCTGGTTTATCATGATCGCCTTTGGCGCCCATTTCGGGTATACCGTCATGGGCCGTGTTTCCCTGCTCATCGGGCGGGTCCAGTTTCTGGTCGAAGACTGGATTGGATCATTTTCACAAATCATGTGACATCGGGCCCTTTCTTTTGTATACTGTCTCCGAATTATGTCACAACCAACCGTTTTTCTAGATGTCGTTATGCTTAAGCGAGTTATCCCTTTTCTCCTGGTGGCGCTGATTGCCGGCTGCGGATACAACCCGGAAAGCCCGGTCTACGATACCGCCAAAAATCCTGATGATTTCCCTCAGCAGGCCCTGCAACTGCTGAACAACATCGAAGACACCACCTGGACCTCGTATGATAAAATCACGGGGGCTTTTGCGGACCTTTACACCGAACATTCGGAACTTCTGGACGACAACGACTGGCGGCACGTCATCGACCGCCTCGGAGAGAAATTCCGCTATCGGGCGGATCGCTACATGGAACGAGGCCCTGCCGGCTATACGCAGGCGGCCGCGTACTTCCAGCTCGCATCCTTTGCCCGACCGTCTGACAAGAAAGCGCACGAGGCCGCCCGGCTGTTCTCCACGTGGAGCGACATGGTCGAAGACTCGATCCTGACGTATAAGTTCACCACTGATTCGCACGGACCGACGGTCGAGCAGAAAGTCCGTCTCCTGCGACACTTCGAACTCGGCGACAGCCTCCATCAGAGCTTTGCCGACAAGTATCTCAAGTATCAGCTCTTCGAGGGAATGCTCTCCGGCAGGCGGCTGCCCGACTCGATTACCGGACGGCTTCCCGACGCCGATCAGGTATTTCTCTCGTATGAAGGCCTGGCGAGTGTCTTCAGCCCGGACATCCTGGCTCATTTCCAGAATCCGTCCATCGACCTGCTCGCTGCCAATCTGGTCCCGCTGAAACCGGGATGGTATCGCGTCGAGCTGTATTTTCTGCCGAAACAGAAACTGCCGCGCGACTACACCATTGCCGTACGTCTCCCGGTCAACGATACCTCGGCCGCAGCCGATTCAACCGGCATCTTGCCGTTTGACTTCGAGCCGGTCGAGCCCATGGTCGAATGGACGCCGGATCAGGTTAAAGCCGTCGCCAAGAAGATATACGTCGAGACGCCGCCGTCGGAAATCCGCGTCGGGCTTTACGTAAGACCCTCATCGCCGACAAAGTTCGTCAAGATCGAAGGAACCGACCAGCCGCTCGTGACGTTGACTGTGTCGACGATTCTTGATAACTAGCTTACGCTTCCGAGTTGACAGCAAAACGGGGTTGTTGTATCTATTGAATCTGCCTTTCAAGGTTGGAACGGCAAGCTGTAAGGAAGACCGATGAAGATTATTGTCCCCGTGGCCGGAGTCGGCACACGCCTCCGTCCCCACACGTATTCGCTTCCCAAACCTCTCCTCAACGTTGCCGGTAAGCCCGTACTCGCTCACGTGCTTGACCCCACCCTTGTCCTTGATCCCGATGAAGTCATCTTTGTTGTCGGCTACAAAGGCGAGGATATCCGAGCCTTCGTCGAAGATAACTATTCCTTCAAAGCCAAATTCATCGAGCAGGACAAACTGCTCGGTCTGGGATATGCCCTGAATCTCGCCCTCGAAGAAGTCGACGACGAACCCGTCATGATCGTTCTCGGCGATACTATCGTCGAGTCCGACCTGCAAGCCATGGTCGAGGCCGGTGATTTCGTCCTCGGTTTGCGCCAGGTCGAGGACCCGAGCCGCTTCGGAATCGCCCAGGTCGAGAACGGAGTCGTCGTCAAGCTCGAGGAAAAGCCGGAGAATCCCAAATCCAATCTGGCCCTTATCGGCCTCTACTATTTCAAGCGGCCGTCACTTCTCAAACAGGCGCTCGATGTAATCGTGAAGTCCGGAAAAACCACCAAGGGAGAGATCCAGCTGACCGACGCCCTCGAGATGATGATCAACGACGGAATCACGTTCCATACTTACCAGGTGCAGGGCTGGTACGATTGCGGCAAGAAAGAAACCATGCTCGACAGCAACCACAAATTGCTGGCGAAACTCGATCCGCCGGAACCGGTCGAGGGTTCTATCCTGATCCCGCCCGTTTATATCGCTCCCGGCGCCCAGATCATCAACTGTGTGCTCGGACCCAACGTGTCCGTGGCCGATGATTCCACCATCACGAACTGTGTCATTCGCAATACGATCGTTGGCAGGGAAACCACCATCACCAACATGATTATAGAAAACTCACTCGTGGGAAACCAGGTCAGCCTGGTAGGGGAGAGCCGGGTCGTTAACATCGGGGATGCCTCGGTCTTTGACATCCTCTGACATCTGCTTGCAGCGGCAAGGTCATAACTAAAGGAGAAGCTTGATGCCTAACGATTTTCTCTTCACTTCCGAATCGGTCACGGAGGGGCATCCGGATAAACTCGCGGACCAGATTTCGGATGCGGTGCTTGATGAAGTGTTGAAGCAGGACAAGTTCGGGCGTGTCGCGTGTGAAACCTTCGTGACGATCGGATTGGTAATCGTCGGCGGCGAAATCACCACCACCGCTTACGTCGATATCAACAATCTCGTGCGCCGGATTGTCAGGGAAATCGGCTACGACGACACCAGGTACGGCTTCACGTACAACACCTGCGCTATCCTCAACGCCATCGGCGCGCAATCACCCGATATCGCCCTCGGCGTCGATGTCGGCGGGGCCGGAGATCAGGGCCTGATGTCCGGCTATGCCTGCCGCGAAACGAAAGAGTTGATGCCGATGCCGATCATGCTGGCGCACAAGCTCACCAGACGGCTCTCCGTACTGCGCAAGAAGAAAACGCTGCCCTATCTCGGCCCCGACGGTAAGTCGCAGGTGACTATAGAATACAAGGACGGAAAGCCGTACCGCGTCGATACCGTTGTCATTTCCACCCAGCACACCGAAGAGATCGTCGGCAAAAACAAGAAGATCTCCCAAAAGGCCAAAGATGAGATTATCGATAAGGTGATCAGGCCGATCGTTCCGAAGAATCTCATTGACGCGAAGACCCGTTACCTGATCAATCCCACCGGACGATTCATCGTCGGCGGGCCGCAATCCGATACCGGCATGACCGGTCGCAAAATCATCGTCGATACCTACGGTGGTATGGCCGCCCACGGCGGCGGAGCATTTTCAGGAAAGGACCCGACCAAGGTCGACCGCTCGGCCAGCTACATGGCCCGGTACATCGCCAAGAACGTCGTTGCCGCCGGGCTCGCCGACAAGTGCACGCTCCAGCTCGCCTATGCCATCGGCGTCGCCGAACCGGTGTCGCTGATGGTCTTTACCGACAATACCGGCAAAGTTCCCGAGAAACGAATCGCCGAGTTAATCCGCAAACATTTTGAATTGACCCCGCGCGGCATCATCGCCGAACTCGACCTGCTGCGACCTATCTACCGGCATACCGCCGCCTATGGTCACTTCGGCCGCGAGGAAAAAGACTTCACGTGGGAGAAAACCGACAAGGCAAAACTCTTAGCAAAGGACGCGTAAATACCATGGCTGTCAAAAGGCATATCAAAGACATTCGATTGGCAAAGGAGGGTAAACGACGTATCGAGTGGGCGGAACGAAACATGCCCGTACTCCGGCTCATCCGCGAACGCTTCACCAGAGAGAAGCCCCTCAAAGGCGTCAATATCGCCGCCTGCCTGCACGTCACCACCGAAACCGCCAACCTGATGCGAACGCTCAAAGCCGGCGGCGCCAACACGGCGCTCTGCGCGTCCAATCCGCTGTCCACCCAGGACGATGTCGCCGCCGCCCTGGTCAAGGAATACGGCATCGCGACCTTCTCCATCAAGGGCGAGAGTAATAAGGTCTACTACCAGCACATCAACCAGGCTATCGATATCAAGCCGAATATCACCATGGATGACGGTGCTGATCTTGTCTCGACTCTGCACAGCAAGCGGCGCGCCGAAGTCAAGAACGTCCTCGCCGGCACCGAGGAAACCACCACCGGCGTCATCCGTCTGAAAGCCATGGCTGCCGACGACGCCCTGCTCTTCCCGGTGATCGCCGTCAACGAGTCGAAAACCAAGCACTTCTTCGACAACCGTTACGGCACCGGGCAGTCAACCATCGACGGCATCCTGCGTTCGACCAACATGCTCATCGCCGGTTCCACGGTCGTGATCGCCGGATACGGATGGTGCGGGCGCGGTCTCGCCGTGCGCATCAAGGGAATGGGCGCCAATGTCATCGTCACCGAAGTCGATCCGGTCAAAGGCATCGAAGCCGCCATGGACGGATACATGGTCATGCCGATGTCCAAAGCGGCGCCGGTTGGCGATTTGTTCGTCACCGTCACGGGCGACCTGAATGTCATCCGCCTCGAGCACGTCAAGAAGATGAAAGACGGCGCTATTGTTTGTAATTCCGGCCACTTCAATGCTGAAATCGACCTGCCCGCCATCTACAAGGCCGCGTCGAAACGCCGGATGGTCCGTAACCAGGTCGAGGAAGTAACCATCGGCAAGAAACATATCTACATTCTCGCCGAGGGCCGTTTGATCAACCTCTCAGCCGCCGAGGGACACCCCGCTATGGTGATGGACATGTCCTTCGCCAACCAGGCGCTGGCCGCTGAATATGTCGTCAAGAATCACAAGAAGCTCGAACGGCAGGTCTATGTCGTTCCGGAGAAGATCGACTCCCACATCGCCGCCCTGAAACTGAAATCCATGGGCGTCTCGATCGACAAACTCACCCCGGAACAGAAGAAATACCTCGCGTCGTGGGAAATGGGGACATAACTCCCGACAACAGACAAACGTTGCGCGTAAAATAAAAAAGGCCGGAAGTATCACACTTCCGGCCTTATTCTATTTTTGGACTCAGTCCTTCTTCCGCGCCTGAATCTTCATCAATAACGGATACTTCGTCCTTCCTCCCGGCGGCAGCCAGTAGTTACTGCCCTCCTCGCGGTACCACTCCGGCGTCAGCCTGTAATACCCGAACGGATACTCCTCGAATCGCTCGATCGCCAGTCCCGCATCGATCAACCCGTTAAATAAATTCGACAGGTTATGCAGCCACTCGACATGCTCCCCCTCGATATGCGTATCCATCTCACAATAATCGGTCGGATTCACCGTCCGGTACGGCTCGGTCGCGAAATAGTCGAAATCCTCTTCATCTGCGAACAGGCACAACCAACCTAACGGATGTTCGTCGACCATCAAGTAGGTCCCGCCCGGTTTCAAATAGTGCGCCACCACCTCGCCCAGCTTTTTCATGTCAGCCAGCCACATGTGCGTACCGTACGATTGAAACACGATATCGAACTTCTTATCGATTTTCCCGATCAGATCCAGCACATCCGACTGCACAAACTCCGCCTGTAACCCGGCCCTCCCGTTGATCTCCCGCGCCGCCTCGATAGAACGCTCCGAAATGTCGACCCCGGTCACAATCGCGCCCTTCCGCGCCCACGACAGCGTGTCCAGCCCGAACTGGCACTGCAAATGCAGCAGGCTCTTGCCGGTGACGTCGCCCAGCGCCTCCAGTTCGATACTCTTGAGACTCGAGCCGCCCTCGATTACCTCGCGTGTCTTGTACTCCGGGTGGTTGATATGCAAATCGACCATCCTGTTCCACGTCTCGCGGTTCTTCTCATGATCCGGATGCGGCATTACTTCTTCGCCCTCAACATCAAAAAGATTCCCACCAGAAGAAACAGCCCGTTGACTCCCCACACTGCCGCTTCTTCCGGAATTCTCCCGTTGTACCCGGCCGACTGCGAAACCCGGAACAGCACGAAATACAGCAGCGCGATCAACGACCCGCTCGCAATTGACACCGCTATCCCGCTTCGCTTCGTGTTCGATGCAAACGGTATCGTTATGAACAAGATGATCACCGATGACAGCGGATATGAATACTTCAACTGCAAGTCAATTTCTTCCCGAAGATACGGTGCCCCCGTTCGTTTCATCAGGTCGATGTACTTCTGGAGTTCCTCCAGGCCCATGTCATCGGGATCGCCCAACGGCCGTGCGAAATCATCCGGCGTTTCCTTGATCGACGGTACCGCCAGCGTATCGAATTCCGTAAACGACGACGCTTTCGTCGAGTCAAAAAACCGCCGCACGCCCTTAATTGCGTACCACTCGGATTTCTCGTACAGTATCTCCCGGGCGGTAATTATCTCCTGGAGCTGATCCTTGTTCGTCTTGTACAGCTTGAAATCCTCACCCCGCTTGGTCGAGATATTGAACGTCCCGATCGTGAAAAAATTCCCCCGGCTGATCTGCCGGTAGATATTCCGTGCCCGCGCAAAGTACTCCTTGGATTTCTTCTCGATCGTAAACTGCTTCAGTTCCAGCCGACGCTTGTTGGCCGGCGGAAAGATGAACTCATTGTAGTAGAAATGACCCGCCGCCATGATAGCCGTGGCCACAAAAAACGGCAGCGTCAACCGGTACAGCGACAGCCCCGACGCCTTCATCGCCATCAGTTCGTTTTTCCGGCCCAGAAGCGACACCGAAAACAGCGTCGCCAGCAGGACGAAAAACGGGAAAAACGATTTCAACACCCAGCCGCCGAAAAACAGGTAATATTCAAGAATACTGAGGATCGGAACCCGGTGATCGATAAAATCCCGCAACTCCTCGACCATGTTGATCACGATAATGGTCAGCCCCACCGCCAGCGCGACCACCAGCAGCGCCCGTATGTAATTCCACAGCAGGTACCGGTCGAGTTTCTTCAGCATGTCTCTTAGAGCTTTCGAAACCAGGAGAAAAGCGGTTTTTCCGTTACCACGACATAAATGAGATACAGTCCGATCGCCCCGAGTAAGAAATTCGCCGACCACATCGCCCAGAACGGCGAGACCAGCCCACGATCCGCCACATCCTCACCGCCGATCAAAAACGCCCAGTAGACGATAAACAGGCCGATCGAAATCGCTACCGCCACTCCCATTCCGCCTTTTTTCGCCAGAATACCGAGTGGCGCCCCGATCAGGATGAACGCCAGCGAGGCCGCCGGAATCGAATACTTCTTATATATCTCGATACTGTACTTGTCCATCACCTTCTTGTGCGTGTCTATCTGCTGACGGTTCCGTTCAACCAGCCGCTTCCATCCCTGAGCTTCGTTGCGAACCATGAAAAGCGCCGTTGAATCGTTCAACGCTTTCATCGTCATGAACTGCGTCGTGTCCGCATATATTCGCTCAAACTTGTTCTCCACGTCGGCATAGATTCGCTCGCGAATCGGAATCACCGCCGCTTCCGACCGGTCGACGTTCTCCTGGAGCTGATTGATTCCCATTTCCCGGTCGCTCCGGTAATCGCTGTCCTGACGCACCAGTTCGGACCCGGCGTCACTGATATTGATTACCTGGTTCTCGAATTTCAGCTTTCGGTAATTCTCCGGCTCGTTCACGTCCAGCGAATGCAGCTCGCCGTCGTACAGCGTGAACTGCATCGTCCGCCCGTTATCCATCATCTTGAGATACCCGTACTTGGCGATGATAATCCGAGGCTTGCTCGCCACTTTCGTATCGGTGATCCGAACGCCCTCGACCCGCGATGTCGCGTGATCGATTTTATCGATCAGGATAAGATACCCCGGGATATCCGAGATAAACACCCCCGATTCGAAGGTCAGAGTCGGCCGCATGGCCGCAATATCCCCCCATAACTGCCGCGCCTGCTTATTCAAGTCCGGAAGCACCTTGTCGTTGAACTGCACCATCCCATATGTCAGCACCGATGCCGCCAGGAGCAGAGGGAGAAGAATATTGATCAGATTCACCCCCGAGGCCTTGATCGCCGTCACCTCGAAATCCGAGCTCATCCGCCCGAACGCCATCAGGGTCGCCACCAGCACCGACATCGGCACCGACAGCGCCAGCATCCACGCCAGGTTCAGCCCGATCAACTCCAGCACCACCCAGATCGACAGGTCCTTGTCGATCACATGGTCGATAATCTTCGGGACATAATCGATTATCAGCAAAAATGTGATAGTGAAAAAGGCGAAAAAGAACGGAGCGATATGCTCCTTAAGTATATATCTCTGCAATATTTTCATAAAAGCACCGCTAATATATACCTTATACACACCTCATCAACCACAATAATTGCGACTCCCGCTATTGTCCCGCATAACGTTATCCATTATACTACCGCTTATGGAATCCAAGCCGATCAAAGACTTCGCCGTCGAGGACCGTATCGAGGGTTTTTTCGTCGTGCGCAAAAAAGAAGTCCTCGATTATACCCGCGGCCAGTATGTCAGGCTCGAAATCGGCGATGCTACCGGGCGAATCCGCGCCATCATGTGGGATCCGGACCAGTACGCGCTGGTCGATATGGCTGAGGGCGATGTCATCAAGCTTCGGGGACAGGTTACCGAATACAACAACCGGCTCCAGGTCACTATCGCCCGCATCCGCCTCGCGACCGACGATGAATACGCCATCGAGGATATCCTGCCGCATTCGCCGCAATCGGTCGAACAGCGACGCGCCCGCCTCATGGCTCTCACTGAAAAAGTCGAGAACAGCTATATCGAACGACTCATGCGCTCGTTCTGGGATGACGAGTCCTTCATGGACCAGTATCTCAAAGCCGCGGCGGGCAAACTCTGGCACCACGCTTATGTCGGCGGATTGTCCGAACATTCCGCCAATGTCGCCGAACTCGCCCTCCGCGTGGCCACCGGCTATGATTTCCTTAACAAGGATTACCTGATTTTCGGCGGGCTGTTTCACGATGCCGGCAAGATCGGCCAGTATACCTCCGACAGCTTTGTGATCGACTACACCGACGAGGGTCGCCTGATCGGCCACCTGTGCCTGGTCGACAACTGGATTTGCGAGCGCGCTAAAACCATCGAGCTGTTCCCCGAAAAACTGCTGGTCAAATTGCGGCATATGATCCTCTCCCACCACGGCGAACTCCAGTTTGCCTCACCGGTGGTGCCGCAGATGCCCGAAGCCTTCGTGTTGTATTATTGCGATGAAATAGACAGCAAACTCGGCGCCATCGACCGCATTCGCACCCGCCAGGGAGCGGTGGGATGGTCCGAATATGTCAATATGCTTGGACGATTCTTGTATTTCGGCGAGGCCGACGAGGAAAAATCACCGTGAGCGAAACCACACCGGTCCTGGCGCTTCAGAACGTCTCGCGCCGGATCGGCGAAAAAATCATCCTGGACAACGTCTCCTTCGACTTCTTTCCTGGTAATCACTACACCCTGCTCGGACCGTCGGGAGCGGGGAAGACCTCGCTGTTGCGCCTGCTTAATCGCCTTGATGAACCCACCGATGGAAAAGTCTTCTTCTGCGGCAATGAGCACTGCGATCACGATATCGGCCAACTGCGTCGAAGTGTCGGCTATCTCTTTCAGCGATCGCACATGTTTCCCGGCACAGTCCGCGACAACCTCGTCTACGCCAACCCGAGCCTCACCGAGGATGCCATGCGACAGCTGTTGTCCCGCTCCGCCATTTCCGAGCAGTTCCTCGACACCCCGACCGCGAACCTCTCCGGCGGCGAGGCACAACGCATAGCCCTTGCCCGGCTTCTGGCCACCGACCCGTCAGTAGTGCTTCTCGATGAACCTACCTCTGCGCTCGACCCGACCGCTACGGCCATTGTCGAGAAATCGATTCGAAGTCTCGCCCGGGAACAGGACCTGACGATCATCATGGTCTCCCATGACCCCGCCCAGGCGCTCCGGATCGGGGGAGAGGTCCTCCTGATGGTCAAGGGCCGCATTCTCGAACACGGACCCTCCGAGACAGTCATCAACCACCCGTCGACCGAGGAAGGTCGCCGGTACCGGGACAGGGAGCTACAATGAGCAGTCCGGGCTTTGTCGATGTCGCCATATCGCTGGTGCTGGTGGTAGTCGCGATCGCTGTCAGCCGATGGTGGAAAATTCCCGTCCAGAAAGACATGGCTTTCGGCTCCGTCCGCGCCTTCATCCAGCTTGTCGCTGTCGGCTACGCGTTGAAATACATCTTCGCCCTCGAATCCTTCTGGCTGATCCTGTTGGCCATTATGATCATGCTCACTGTCGGCGCCAAAGTCGCCGCCGGCCGCGTTACCGGCGTCAGCGGCGCATTCTTCGTGACATTTACTGCCATGGTCCTCGGCTCACTGCTGACACTCGGCCTGATGCTCGCTATCGGCCTGATTGATTTCGAGGCCCGCTATGTCATCCCGCTCGCGGGCATGCTCGCCAGCAACTGCATGAATGCCTCCACGCTGACCATCCGGCGCATCAGTACCGATATCGTCGACCACAAACTGGCCATCGAAAGCTCCCTTTCCCTCGGCAAAACGTGGCGCGAAGCCAGCCTGCCGTACCAGCGCGAGGCCGCTATCGCCGGAATGATCTCCATGCTCAACTTCATGAAAACCGTCGGCATTGTCGCCCTGCCCGGCGCCATGACCGGTATGATTCTCGCCGGTGCCACACCCCTGCACGCCGTCCTCCTGCAACTTATCGTCGGCTACATGCTCCTGAGCGCCGTCACTATCACCTCGATTGTCACTCTCGAACTCACCATCCGCAAATTCTTCACCCCCTGCCACCAGCTCACCCTCCCCATCACTCCCTCAAATGCCTCGTCGTAATCCGATACCGGTCTCTCAGCCTTAGCCGGTGCCCCACCCTCCGGGTGGGACGAAAGGCCGTAGGTCGGGTTCCGCTGTCGAAGTTCGCCGAAGGCGGACGAAGACGAGCGGATAAAGCCGTAGGTCGGGTTCCGCTGTCGAAGTTCGCCGAAGGTGGACAAAGACAAGAAACCCGACACTCACAACTGGAATCCAGACTCCCCCACCCGTCATGCTGGCTGGAGTCGAAGCATGACACAACGCGAACCCCCCGGTGCCCCAGCCTCCGGGTGGGGGAGAACCGCATCTCCACCCAGAATGCCCTTGTTTTTCCCGCGCGATTCTATAAATTAGGCGTCTACGACGCGGGCCTTGAACGGCCCTGAAAAATCGACACCGGAGAGATGGCCGAGCGGTTGAAGGCGCACGCCTGGAGAGCGTGTATACGCTTCGCGTATCCTGGGTTCGAATCCCA
>CAYNEO010000027.1:24588-51674 GCA_964396245.1 uncultured Ignavibacteriales bacterium | reverse complement strand
TGGCTATGTGATTGACTCAAAATGCCTTTGCAAAATGGCGGAGAGGTAGGGATTCGAACCCTAGATACCCGAAGGTATAACGGTTTTCGAGACCGCCGCTTTCGACCACTCAGCCACCTCTCCGATACAAAAGACGGCCCGGCTGTGCGGACTCAGCCGACAATGTAATCATTTGGACCCGTTTGTAAAGAGAATTGTACCCGGCAATCCGACCGTTCCGACGGCAGTCAGACCAAAGGCTTAGCAGATTATCTCCACACCCGGCATAGCACCGTGCTATTGCACGCAGGGTTTAGCATGCTATCCCCAAGTCCAGATCAGCGCGGGGCTTGCATGCTATCCATGCTATCTCGGAGGTCCGGATATCACCGTGCTATAGCATCGCAGCATCGGGTTAGCACGTTTAGCACCGCGGGTAGCATGCTATTCTGCCTATAACACGCACCCGTAGCGTCTCTGCCCCGGCAGAATCAGGATGGGAATGTGTACCGGAGGAGTGTTGGTCAGCGGTCAGTCCCGGAGGAATTGGCCCTTGTCCGCCAGCTCCATTTGCCGGGCGACGATTTTCCGGGCCATACCATAGCGCGGACGCACAATCTGAAACACGATAAACGAAAACAGCACGAAAAACATGGCCGTCTCGAAATGCCCGGTGAGGAAGAAAAAGAGATAGCCATAGATCGATATCGAGGCAATCACGAGGAAAATCGGCCGCGAACGCCGCGAGACACCGGCAATGATATCCTCCTCGAGCGTGGCCTTGCTGCGAACCATAGGTTCATCGAACAGCCGTCCGCGCCACCAGAGCGCAAAGGCGGCCTCCAGCAAAGACAGAATCCCAAAAACGATCAGCACCGTGTCGGTCGCTCCGCCGAGTTCGTTGGTGATAGCGTGGCTGTTCGCAATGAAGAAGCACACAAACAAAAGACTCACCGGTATGACAATATTCACCAGCAGGCCAAAATACAGCGATTTGGCGATTATCCGGTTGAGGTCGATATCCTCGTAATGATATTTTGAATCCATCAGGCCTGGTTTCCCTGTGCAACAAATCGTTCGAACCTGTCCCGGCGCGGCCAGAACACTAAGGTCCAGATAATTCCTATCGGATAAAAGTACAACATCTCGGTAAACTGACGGGTGATGAGAAAAATTACCAACCCGTAGATGTAGATTGCTTCGACAAATGAGAGCTTGATAATAGTCAGGGTAACATACAGCTGCCCGAACTTCGCGGACAGCTCGGAGGATTTCCTGTAATTACTCACCTGGTAGCGCTCGATGAAGAAGCCGGCTACCGGCTGGACTATCCCTACGATAAGGAGAACATACAGCAGAAAGTCGACGCCGGACCTGGTTTCAATGGGTTGGCTGCTGATAAACATGGCGATGAAGAAATAGAACAGCGGTGCGACAACCAGCATGAGGGCCGCCACCGTGACCGCAAGACGATACTGCGCTCCTTTTGCATTACCGACCGGCATCAGTTGACCCCGTTCTTGTTCTGGCGTACCTCGCGGAAAAACACCCGCATCATCCCGGCGATTTCATCGGCCAGCACGCCCTCGACCACCTCGGCGCGGTGAACCAACCGCTGATCGGTGGGAATCGCAAACAACGAGTTGCAGGCGCCGAAGCGCGGGTCGCGGGCGCCATACACGATCGTCTTGATACGGGACAGGACCGCCGCCCCGGCACACATAGCGCACGGTTCCAGCGTCGAAAACATATAACAGTTCTCGAGGCGCCAGTCGCCGAAGTAGTTGTAAGCGGCCGAGAGGGCAATCATCTCCGCGTGCGCAGTAGCATCGTGAAGCGCCGCAGTGCGATTGTATCCCCGGCCGATGACCCGGTTTTCGAAAACGATCACGCATCCTACCGGGACTTCCCCCTGCTCGAATGCTTCCTCGGCCTCGCGAATAGCCATGCGCATATAATCAGGATATTTATCCGGGTCCATGGAGCTAATATAGGGGTTGTGCGAACCGGGGCCAGTAGTTTTTGGCCCGCCGGGTGTCAGGTCTTATCAGCGTCCGAATCGGAGGATGATGAGTCGCCTGTTTGCTCGGGTTTCTTTGGCGGGGGAGTCTCAAAAACTTTGCCGACCGGCGTGAACATGACAAGGATAAGGAGTACGGCCGGGACAAATATGGGTAGATACCGGGCCAGAACGGGAACCTCGACACTCGGCTCGCCCGGCGGCGGTCCGCTCGGGTTGCCGTGCTGTACCCATCCGCCCTGACCGTCGGGCAGCCAGGAATCCTCACCCGAAAGGAACGGAAACGACGGGCCGTAGACGGCATGCATAATGGCACCGGTAAAGAGATACAGCGCGATAATACCGACGAGCAGGAGTACTGATTTCCGCATGGCCGTAGTTTAGCGGGCCGGCGACTGATTGTCAATACAGTGGATTGACACGGAAAGGATGGGCCGCACCCGGCTATTATTATCTTGCGATAGGACGTACGCTCGACATACATATACCCAAAACGATATCGTCTTGTGAGGAGAGGACCGATGGCCGAAAAGCAGGTGATTACATCGACAATACCGTCGCTGGTCGGCGGCAAGCTGTACCTTCGCCCGGCGACGGCGGAGGATATCGCCAACACGTACCACTGGCGGTTGATGCAGGAGCCGCAGAAACACCGCGAATATCCTCTCCCATACCTGAGCGCGTCCGAAGCGGCCGAGGCGTACAAAAGGGCTGAGAGATCAGCGGACAGCCAGGAATTCGGCATCTGTACGATCAAGGAGAAGACGCTGGTCGGGTTGATTTCATTCTCGGATCTCAACAGCCTCAACCGTTCGGCGCGAATGGAGATGCTGATCGATCCCGATGAAAAGAAGAAAGAGCACGGACCGGAGGCGATCCGAATCCTGTGCAATCACCTGTTCAGGTACCGGGGATTGAACAAGGTGTATGCTCATATCGGTGAGTTCGATGATGACATGGTGCTCGATCTGGCGAAGGTCGGGTTCAAGCGGGACGGTACGCTCCGACGCCACCTGTTCTACAAAGGCGAATTCCACGATATGTTCATATACTCGCTGCTGTTGTTTGATTTTGATGCGTGAAAAAAATCAGGATATAGACAATCTAATACATTTTTCACTTGACAGACATTTTTCGAAGGCTTATTGTCGCAATCTCGTGTAAAAAACAAAAACGGCCCGCCGCAGTGGCGGGTGTAACCATGTAACACGCAGGTGATGTATTCTATGCTAAATCTATGTGAGCGAAGACAACACAGATTGATGGCCGGTTGAGCGGAGAGTGACGGAATCGACTGCTCCCCCTGATACCAACCTTTTCGGTATCAGCCTTTCCCCCGCTCTTTTCACCTCTCCTCTCAACTGAATTCATTCCATCTATAGCGACGTCGTAGTGCGTGCGATAGATACGTGTCTGTCGTAGCGCAGTGAGACACAGTCACCGACTGATGATGTCGGCAAGGTCAGATCTGTATGTGATCGTTCGGACCCTGTCGGTCGGGAAGGAGTGCCTATGCGAAATTTGGAGAATTCGCGGTAACGGGGGTCGCACAGAAGGCCCCGCATTCGACAAAAGCCAGAACTTGAATCAGATTGAGGAGTATCAGTTAGACTATGAAGCATTCGCGCAAGACGAGAGGAAAGTCTGACCGCAGGACAGTACGAGTCCGCAGTATCCATGACGCCTACGGCGTGTTCCTCAACGAATCCGCATACGGCGTCAGGCTGGACGGTGCTACATGGCCGACAGTCACACATTATCTGCTGGGTCAGCAGTACCCGGCGGCGGTGCCGTTTGGTCTTCGCGAAGCGCCTTCCGTGAAAGCCGCCCGGGCGCTGGCGCAACGGCACGGCGCTTGGGAACGGAACAAGTGGGAGGTTGTTCGCGACGAGTATCTCTATCGGGTCCTGTATGCCAAGTTCAGTCAGCACCTGGACCTCGAGGAGCATCTCTTGAGGACGGGGTCCGCACGGATCGTGTATGAATCCGATGTTGACAGCTACTACGGCATCGGGCCGGACGGGACCGGCCACAACATGTTCGGACGACTGCTTATGAAAGTCAGACAACGGATGGCGGCCAATGCCCGACTGTTGGAACGAGACGATCAGGAACATCTCATCCAATGGCTGAAAACTCTTGCCGAGGCTGAACCCGAGGATGCAGACAATCTCGCCGCACTGGCGGAGGCATATTTCAAGCAGGGCCGGTACGTCAAGGCGCTTGTTTTCAGCAATCACGCGGTCAGTCGCGAACCCGAATGCGAGTGGGGCCATTCGGTCATGGCGAAGGCGTTGATGGCCCTCCACCGCTATGAGGAGGCTGTCCGGCCGCTGAAAGCGCTCATTCGGATTGATCCGGAAGATCCCGATTACTTTCGGTGGATGTCCGACGTGCAGGCGCGTCTCGATCGGTGGGTTGCGGCTCAACTGTACGAGCGGCGCGCCCGTCTTCTCGAAGAATCAGATGACGACTAACAGGGACCCGGATGATGTCCGGGCCCTGATAACATAATCGCCGCAATTCTGACTGACGTAAATTCCTCGGATTAATTCCCCTGACCCTGCGGACGGTTCTGCTGCTGACCCCGGTGAGTTTCGGCGCCCCCCTTTTGCTCGTCGCCGGGTTTTTCTTCACGGCACGAATCAACAATGCTATTCAGCCGCTGAAGTTCCGACCTTGCTTTGAGTGCGAAATCTTTGTCGGTGGAGGCATACAGCACCGACCGGGAGACGTTGATGACCGCCGGTTTTTTGAAATGATCGGTGCCATCGATCACCGCTTTTTCCAGCGCACCGCCCTGCGCGCCGACCCCGGGTATCAGAAGCGGCATATCGCCGGCGACTCCGCGAATCTCGGCGAGCTGTTCAGGATGCGTCGCACCGACCACGAGACCGCTGTTATTGTCCTTGTTCCAGTACGCCACTTTCTCGGCGACAATCCGGTACAGGGGCTTGCCTTCCACATTCAGCAGTTGAAAGTCGCGCGAGCCGGTGTTCGATGTCAGGCAGAGCACGAATACGCCCCGGTCCTTGTACTCGAAGAACGGGCGCATGGAATCGTAGCCCATGTACGGGTTGAGCGTCACCCAGTCGCCCTTGAGTATCTCGAACAGGAAGTGGGCGTAGTGGGAGGCGGTGTTGCTGATATCGCCGCGCTTGCCGTCGAGAATAATCGGAATCTCGGGCGGTATGCGTTCGATGATCAGCCTCAGCAGCGATATCCCCTCGTGTCCGAGACTTTCGTAGAAAGCGAGATTCGGTTTGTAGGCGCACACCTTGTCGTTGGTTGCCTCGATAATTCTCTGCGCAAAGTCATACATGGCTTTGATCGACCCGGTATGTTCCGGCGGCATCCGTTTGGGATCGAGATCGAGCCCCAGGCAGATAATCGATTTATTGTTCTGCTGACAATCGAGCAGTTTTTTCAGAGCGCTCATCAGTATTTCCTCACTTGGCCGACAAGATCGGCGACTGACTGAAGCTTTTTGCGCTTCAGGTAATTCTTGAGCCCGGCGACAATCTTGACCGGCGCGTCCGGTTCGATAAATAGCGCCGTACCCACCTGCACGGCGGTTGCGCCGCACAGCAGAAACTCCACGACATCGTTGGCCGTGGCTATCCCGCCAATCCCGATCAACGGCAAACGGCAGTTCGAGTAGACCTGGTTTACTTTGGCAAGGGCGATCGGCTTAATTGCCGGGCCGGTCAGTCCTCCCTGATTATTGGTCAGTCTCGGGTGCCAGGTTTCGATATCGATGGCGGTGCCGATCATGGAGTTGATCAGCGAGAGGGCATCGGCGCCGCCCTGCTCCGCCGCCTTCGCAATGGCAACGATATCCGTGACATTGGGCGAGAGCTTGGCGATAACCGGCCGCGAAAACACTTGTTTGACCCCCGCCACCGTCTTTTCTGTCAGTTGCGGCGAGTGACCGAACTCCATGCCGCCTTCGTTGACATTGGGGCAGCTGATATTCAACTCAATCATGTCGATTCCGTCGCAGTCGTTCAATCGGGAGCAGATGCTCACATATTCATCTATGGTTGAGCCGGCGACGTTCACGATGACTTTTGTCTTCTGCTTTTTGAGAAAGGGGACTTTCTCGACGATGAACACGTCGATGCCCACATTGGCGAGACCGATAGCGTTGAGCATACCTGATGCCGTCTCTGCCGTCCGGGGCGGTTTGTGACCCAGTCGCGGTTTGGCGGTGATTGATTTCGTGACCAATGCGCCGAGTTTGGACAGTGGAAACACCTGTGCCAGTTCCTCACCGTAGCCGCAACATCCGGATGCGGTCATGATGGGATTGGCGAATTCCACGCCGGCTATGGTTACGCGAAGTTCGGGCGTCATAGCATCACCTCGCCGATATTGAACACCGGGCCGTCGGCACACACGCGGGCATACCCGCCGGCGGTCAACGGCACCACGCAGCCGAGGCAGACGCCGATACCGCAGGGCATGGGCGCCTCGAGTGACACCTGCCCGGGAATGCCGTACTCGCGCCCAAGGCGGTCGACCTCGCGAAGCATTGACTCCGGACCGCAACCGTAGATCATCAACCGCCGATCCGAGTTCTCTTTCAGAAACGCTTCGACATGCTCGGTGACGAACCCGCGCTGTCCGAAGGAACCGTCGTCCGTAGCCGGGTGAAAATTCACGCCGAGTCGCTTGATCCTGGCGCGTTCGATCAAATCGACCGAGGTGCGTCCGCCGTAGAAGAATTCGATCTCCCCGGGGTTCCTCCCGTTCGCAATAAGGTGCTCGGCGAGAAACATCAGGGGCGGAAACCCCACGCCGCCGGCGACGATGACGACGCGGTCGTTACGTTTCGGCGGGTCGAAAGGCACGCCGAGCGGACCGAGAATGTCGATATGGTCGTTCGGCCTCATTTCCGCGAGAAGGCTTGTGCCGCGGCCGAACACCTTGAAGATGATCTCGATCTGCTTTTCTTCCCGATTGATGCCCGCGACCGACATGGCGCGGCGGAAAAAGATATCGCTGTGGGGGAGCTTGAGATGGATGAAACAACCGGGCCGGCATGTCCCGGAATGCGAATACGGTCCCAGGGTCATGCCGAAGTAGTTATTTTTCAGATTGCGTTTTTTTATGATAATCGTGTCTTCACACGACGGTTTGATCATCGCAGGTAATCCGGTTTTTGGACCAGGAACTTGTACACGAACCAGTGGCCTCTGTTATCCCGTGAAGGCGGCAGACCCAGGATCGAGATTTGCGTGGACAGATTTCCGGCATCGAAAGTCATGGATGCCACTGCCCGTTTCGCCCGGTCGTTGATCTCCTCGTACTGGGACTGCGTTTTCTGGACAACATCTACAACTTTCCCCGAAAAATCAACAAGAACCTGAAAATAGAGGTAGGTGTCGTTCTCCTGCATGCCGTACGCCTCGGTGGGAAATTCGAAAGGCTCGATTATTTCGATAGGCTGCTCGTCGAGGAGAATGATAGTATCGCCCTCCGGCGATATGTAGAGGTTTTTCAGATACGAGTCGTAGTCGCCGGAACCGGCAACGGTCGAGTCGATTTGCTGCTGGACATCGGCCTGGGCGGCTGCCTCCGCCGCCGAATCGGCCGACGCCTGTTGCTGATTCTGCTGAGCCAGAAGGTTTTTCGACTGAGTCGATTGTCCTTGAATACGTTGGCGGGCAACGTTGGCCAAATCAGTCCCGGGGAAAGAGTCCACAAACTCATTATAAGCGTATATCACACTCGAGTCTCCGGGGCTGAAATAGTTCTCGTCCAGCCAGATCAGGTTGAATTTGGCCTGAACGAAGTACTTCGAGTCGGGGAAATTATCCACGACATACCGGTAGTAGAAACGGGCCGAGTCCGCGTTGTCATCGTTCACAATGAAATCCTCGGCGCGGTGTATGAATAACTCAGCATACCCGGTGTCTGCTTCGGTGCCTTTCAGTCCCAGTCTCTCAAGAGCTGTGGGGGCAAAATCGGAGTGTGGATACCGAATCAGCGCCTCGTGGAGGATTGAATCCGCCGCGGCGGTATCGGCCTCCTGTTCCCGGATCATTTCCGACAGGGCTATCATAGCATTGGGCGCGTCGTAGGATGTCGGGAATGAGTCGATCAGATACCGCAATTCGAACATCGCCGAGTCCGGTTTGTTCAGCTTGAACCAGTACAGCTCGGCCAGAAGATACTGGGTGTAAGCTGCCTCGTCGATCGACGTCTGTGTTGAGGCGGTATCGAGTTTGATCTCTTCGGTGAAGGTCTTCAGTTTTCCGATATCGGAGGAGCGCTGGAGGGCATCCTGAGCAAACGGCGTGGACCGATCGGCCTCCACCGACCTGTCGTAGAAGTCCTTGGCCTTTTCGAGCTGGTCGTAGTCAAACTGGTAGATCAGGGCGAGACGATACAATGCTTCCGCCGTCACGTTCCGTCGCTGCGCCGACTCCGAGACATCGCGGTACGTATCTTCCGCCAACTCCAGGTCGCCGTCGTATTCGTATCCCTCCGCGACGCGAAGTTTGAGAACGCCGAGAGAGTCGAAGTATGCTTCGTCGTTGATCAGCCTGTCGAGGTAATCCATTCCGGCGTCGATTCGCTGAAGCCGGAAAGAGGCAATTGCCGATTGGTAGAGGGCGCGATACTTCTGATCGATATTCGGGTCCATGCCCAGCACCTGCAGGTAGGCATTGAGCGCATCGGCAAATTTGTATTTCTGAAAGTAGGCGTCGGCAATGTACAGTTGGGCCTGTAGTTTTTGAATACCGTCTCCCAGCGAGTCCCTTACGGCCTTGAAATAGTTCTGTGCCCGGTCGTATGCGAGCTCGTTGAAATAGTAGTCCCCCAGCCCCATGGCCGCCTCGGCCTTGTACTTGCGGTCATAATCCTTGTTGAAAATTTCCTCGAAGACCTGCATGGCGTCTTCGATTTCGCCGAGTTGGAGTTTCGACTTGGCCAGGTACACACTTGAACGCTCGGCGAATTTCGAATCCTCGTAGTTGGCCAGGATTTCCCGGAAGCGCCGCTCCGCTTTACCATATTCGGCGGTGTAGTAGTAGGATACACCGAGCACGTAGAGGGCGTCATCGTAGTACTTCGATTTGGGATGATCCTCGACAACCTTGAGAGACTTCTCGATGGCCGTCTGGTAAAGCCCTTTGTCTACGGTCCTGGACTCGCTTTCTTCTCGCTTTTTTTCGGCCTCGTTGAATGCTTTCTTCGCATTGAAGAATGTATTGAAGTAGACCGACGAGCACGAGATCCCCGCCAGGGCCAGCAGGATCGCCAGGATGCCGATTTTACCGATTCGTGTCGCGTTCATAAGTGCCGCACATCTTCTCTACTCTCATACACTGGGCGCGAGGGTTAGTTTCGGCCACTTCAGTCTCCGGCCGACAACTGATCGAGGAGATTTACGAGTTCAGGAAGCAGCTCGCCGGACTTCCCGGCTACATAATAGTCCGCGATATCGGTCAACGGGGTTCTTTCCGGATTGATTTCAACCAGAACGGCTCCGCTGCGCTTGGCCGACAGCGGCAGCGACGCGGCCGGATGGACGATTGCGGAAGTACCGACCGAGAAGAAGATATCCGACGCTTCCGACTTCCGGAACGCCTCGTGGATTACTCCCTCCGGCAGCATCTCGCCGTACCAGACCACGTCCGGTCGCAGTTTACCCCCGCACGACGGACACGCCGGTATGTTGTCGGGGTCGATTTCGACTGTTTCCGCAACAACCCGGTTGCATCTCACGCACTTGTTTCTCAGGATATTGCCGTGCAGTTCGAGGACCTCGGTCGAGCCGGCCAGCCGATGCAAATTATCGACATTCTGCGTGATGAGCGTGTAATCGTCAAAAAAACGTCCCAATTCGACCAGGGCGTAATGTCCCCGGTTGGGTTCTACCTCGCCGATCAATTCCCGCCGCCAGTTATACCACTCCCAGACGATTTTGGGATTGGCCATGAAGGCGTCCATCGTGGCCAGTTCCTCCGCCCGAAACTTGCCCCACAGGCCTTCCTTGCCACGAAAAGTCGGCACGCCGGACTCGGCGGAGATGCCGGCGCCCGTGAGCACGGCGGCGCGGCGGCAATTTTTGGCAATGTTCGCTATTTCTTCGAGCATGGCGATAGTATACGCACCACGCCGGGAATTTACAAAAGAAATGTGGATTCTCGCCCCCGGTGACAGAGGCGGGACTGAATCGTCAGAAGAGCTGGAATTTCAGGTTTATGTATTTGCGCGGATTGGCCTTAATATCGCTCACCAGATCATCGATGTTATCGGCGGTCCGCCGCAGGTCATCGTAGAGGCGGGGATCTTTCAGCAGAAGTTGGAGTGTCCCCTCGTTTGATTCGAGTTCATCGGCAAGTTTACGCGCGACAACCGCCACGCTGTCGAGCCGGTCCACGAGGACGTCAATTTTCTGCGTCGTGCGGTCGAACCTGTTGAGCGAAGAATCTATCAACGGTCCGTTTTCGGTCAAAATTCGGCTGAGTTCCGCCGAGGCAGTGTAGATGTTCTTGGTTGTCTGGTCCAGCCTGACCTGGTTGGTATCCAGATAATCGGCGATTGAGGATGCCACCCGGCTGACATTCACGAGGGCGCGGTTGATATTGTCCACGGTGGAGCCCGGCCCGATCGATTCCCTGAACGAGGTGATCAGCCCCTGAAGTTCGGTGATAGTCTGGCCGAGCAATCCCATAATCTCCGGGATGCCTTCATCGGAAGAACCGACCGCCACCTTGTTGGAGTCGAAGGGAATTGTGTCCGTGCCCGGATTGACGGCGACAAACCGCTCTCCCATCACACCCATATTTCGAATGGTGAACGTGGCATCGTCTTTCAGATGTACTTCTCTGGATATGAGCAGTTCGACGATAACCGAGTCGTCCTCGAGCTTGAAATCATCCACTTTGCCCTTCTGGACGCCGTGGACGGTTACTTTGCTGCCGGGGGCCAGCGAGCCGACATTCTGAAACCTCACCCTGACTGTCTGGGAATTGCTCGCGAGGCGATAGCCCTGCAACCAGTACAGCGATGCAGCCACAATGACTATGCCGACGAGGATAATCAATCCAACTTTGAATTCGAGGCCGAGTTTTGACGCCATAAGTATCTTATCGGTAAGTTATACAGCCACTTAAGGAACTATCCCGCCTGCTCATCAGAGCGAATCCCGGATTGCCAGATAGTTATTATACCGAAATTCGTAAATCTCGCCCTGCTCGAGCGCAGCCTTCACCCGGCAACCCGGCTCGTGAGTATGGGTGCAGGGCTGAAACCGGCACTCGGCGGCGTATTTCTCGAACTCCGGATAATAATGCATGAGCTCGTCTTTTTCAACATCCCAGAGCCCCATGACCTTCAGACCGGGAGAGTCCACGACGAAGCCGCCCGACGGCAGCTCATACAGCTCGATGGACGAGGTCGTATGCCGGCCACGGCTGGAGTATTCCGAAATCTTTCTGGTCTTAATGTTGACGCCGGGAATCAGCACATTCAACAATGTCGATTTGCCGACCCCTGAGTGGCCGGCGAAAAGAGTTCGATGTGCTATCAGAGACTCTCTCAAGTGATCCATTCCGTGTGATGTTATCGCCGAGACCGGAATGACCGGCACACCGATAGTTCGATATGCCGTGACAATCTCTTCGTAGTCCGGCGGTCTATCTAAGTCTATCTTATTAACAACGATAAGCGGTTTTAGTTGCCCGATTTCTGCCGCCACGAGAAATCTGTCGATGAGTCCGGTTTTCATCTCCGGCTCGCGGACCGAAACCACTATGGCGAGCTGGTCGAGATTGGCGGCAAGGACCTGACGCCGGCCGGTAACTTTCGACGGTCTGGAAAACGCGGTTCGGCGGGGAAGCACTTTCTCGATGGCGCCGGAATCTTCGTGTGAGCGGGTGAAGAGCACGTCGTCGCCGACCGCAACCGGAGTCACACTGTCGACCTCTCGTTTGACTTTCTGACGAACCTCGCACTGCACGTGCGTCTGGTCTTCGGCGCGCACTTCGAAGCGACGTCCGCGCGTGGCGATAACGATCCCTGTTTCCGGTTTAGGCATAGACGCCGTAAAGGTAAGCTTCCGATGTCGATCCATCAAGCTATATTAGCCGCAGGAACTTACGGCGATAGAATTGGCATGCATTTGGAATTTCGCAACGGACGCCCACAGGTCCGGTTTTTTCCAAACTTTTAGCGGTTAATTCGGTTAAATACTTATGATTGCAATAGGATAAAGAATATTGTATGCTATTTAATTAGCATCGAAAATAAATCCAGATTAGAACGATGAAAGAAATAATTACCAAACTATTCGGCACCAAGCACGAGCGGGATGTCAAGAAGATGCAGCCGCTCGTGGATCAGATTAACGAATTCTATGCGTCTCTCGAAAGCCTCAGCGACGAAGAGTTGGTGGCTAAAACCCCGGAATTCAGGGAGCGTCTGGCCAACGGAGAAACGCTGGATGATATTCTCCCCGAAGCTTTTGCCGTCGTCAAGGATGCCTGCCGTCGTCATCTCGGCCAGCGATGGGAAATTGTCGGACAGGAAATCGAGTGGGACATGGTCCATTTCGACGTTCAGCTCATGGGCGGCATCGCACTGCACCAGGGCAAAATCGCCGAGATGGCCACCGGCGAAGGTAAAACGCTGGTCGCCACCCTTTCGACATACCTGAACGCCCTCTCGGGCGACGGCGTGCATATCGTCACGGTGAACGACTATCTCGCCCGTCGTGACCGCGAGTGGATGGGGAGAATCTACGAGTTTCTCGGCCTGACGGTAGGCGTTATCCAGAACCAGATGCATAACGATGAACGCCGTGCCCAATACGAGTGCGACGTTACCTTCGGGACCGCCAACGAATTCGGCTTCGATTACCTGCGTGACAACATGGCGCAGCGCGCCGAAGATCGCGTACACCGGAATTTCAACTACGCGATCATCGACGAGGTCGACTCGATTCTTATCGATGAAGCCCGAACGCCGTTGATTATTTCCGGGCAGGTCGAGTCGACGGTCAATGACCGCTATCGCGAGATGATGCCGACGGTGGAGCGCCTCGTAAGAAAACAGCATTCGATGATAAACGAGATGCTCGCCCGGGCTGAGTCGCTCATCGAAGGCGGCAAGTCGGAAGATGAATACGAAGCGGGGTCACTCCTGCTGGCGGCCAACCGCGGCGCGCCCAAGAACAAACGCCTGCTGAAACTGCTCAAAGAGACCGGCGTCAAGCGGCTGATGACCGATGTCGAGTCGGCGTACATGCGCGAGAAGAAACTGTACGAAATCGACGACCGCCTGTATTACTATATCGACGAGCGGGAGCATACTATCGCTCTCACCGATCTCGGCAACAGCCAGTTTTCGCCCGAAGAACAGAAGCTTTTCGAGATTCCCGACCTGAGCACCCAGTTGTCGGAACTCGATGCCGATGAGTCGCTGTCGGCGGAAGAACGCCAGAAACGCACCGATGACATATACCGCGTTCACGCCGAACGGTCCGAGAAGGTACACGCCATCAACCAGTTGCTCCGCGCTTATTCTTTGTACGAGAAAGACGTGGAGTACGTGCTGGATGAAGGCAAGGTGATGATTGTCGATGAATTCACCGGTCGTATCCTCCCGGGGCGGAGATATTCCGACGGTTTGCACCAGGCTATCGAGGCCAAGGAGGGCGTCAAGATCGAGGCGGAGACGCAGACACTGGCCACGGTCACGCTCCAGAATTATTTCCGCATGTACGACAAGCTGGCCGGCATGACCGGTACGGCCGAAACCGAGGCGGGTGAATTCTGGGACATCTACAAGATGGATGTCACGGTCATTCCAACCAATATGCCGTGTGTTCGGGACGATCGGGACGATCATATTTACCGGACTCGGCGGGAAAAATACAACGCCATCATCGACGAGATCAAGCAGGCCCATAACAACGGTCAGCCGGTGCTGGTGGGTACGATTTCGGTGGAGGTTTCGGAGACTCTCGCGCGCATGCTTAAACGTCAGGGCATACCGCACAACGTTCTCAACGCCAAGCAGCACCAGCGTGAGGCCGAGATCGTGTCCAACGCCGGGCAGGCGGGGTCTGTCACTATCGCGACGAACATGGCCGGTCGAGGCACCGATATCAAGCTTGGTAAGGGCGTTGTCGACGCGGGCGGCCTCTATGTTATCGGCACCGAGCGGCACGAGTCGCGGCGTATCGACCGGCAGCTGCGCGGTCGTTCGGGACGTCAGGGCGACCCCGGCGCATCGCAGTTCTTCCTCTCCCTCGAGGACGACCTCATGCGGTTGTTCGGCGGCGACCGGCTCGGGTCCATAATGGATCGACTCGGCGTGCAGGAAGGCGAGGTTATCAAACACAAGATGGTGACCAAGGCTATCGAGCGCGCACAGAAGAAGGTCGAAGCACAGAACTTTGCCATTCGCAAACACACGCTGGAGTACGATGACGTGATGAATGTCCAGCGTAAGTGGATTTATGAACGCCGCCTGGCCGCACTCGAGAGAGAGTCGATCAAAGACGAGGTTGTCGAGTTGATAGAAGACGTCCTCGACGATATCATGTACGTCTACTGCCCCGAGAAAGAGTATCCCGAGAACTGGAACCTGGCCGGGCTGACTGAAGAACTTCGCAAAACGTATCTGTTTAATCTCCAGTTCAAGAAAGAGGAAATTCCGGAACTCAAGCGCGAGGAAGTACGCGAGAATATCCTGAAGGCGATCATGCACTTCTACACCCAGAAAGAGGTCGCTTACGGAGAGGATATCATGCGTCAGCTCGAGCGGTATGCCGTACTGTCAACCATCGATCGCCACTGGCGCGATCACCTGATGGAGATCGACGAGCTTCGTACCGGCATCAATCTCCGGGCATATCACGGCGGGATGGGCAAGCCCATCGATATTTATAAACGTGAGGCCTTCGAGATTTTTCAGACCATGATCGGGGAAATCGACAAGGAAATAGTCGGCCTGGTGTTCAAGTTACAGGTGAACGTTCCGGAGAAATCGCGCGCCGAACGGCGTCGTGAGCCGGCGCTGGTAACGTCGAAATCCGACAGCACCAACATGGGTCTGGCTCAATCGGCGGTGGAGGCGCCCGGCATGCGGGCCGAGAAGAACCCGATGGCGGAGGCGTCACAGGCCGGAAGCGGCGTCAGGACCGTTCGCCGGGAAACACCCAAAGTCGGGCGTAACGATCCGTGCCCGTGCGGTTCCGGCAAGAAATACAAAAAGTGTTGTGGGGCGAACCTGTAGTGTGATCGGTTGCCGGCGGTGAGACGGCAACCGGTAATCCACATGGTATCTTTAGTCTTCCGTTCTACCCTCGAGCATGGCAAATGCCGACGGTAGAAAGGTAATCAAATCCCCGGCGACCATACTTCGTTCGGTCAGTGTATCGGCGGCGAAATCGCCGGCGAGTCCGTGGATGAAAACCGCGCAGCGAGCCGCATCGATAGCGGACAGCCCCTGCGCCAGAAGCGAGCCGACCATTCCCGACAGCACGTCGCCTGACCCGCCGGTGGCCATGCCGGAGTTTCCGGTCTGATTGAAATAGCAGAGGCCGTCGGGGTCGGCAACGATCGTAGGGCTACCTTTCAAGACAATGACAGCACCAAGATCCGACGCCCACCGTCGGGCGAGATCAGCCTTCTCAAGGTAATTGTCGGGGACCGTGTCACCGGTCAGACGCTTGAATTCTCCCGGGTGCGGCGTCAATACCAGCGGCGCCTTGCATTCCTTGATGATCTCGGTGACACCGGCGAGATTGTTCAACCCGTCGGCATCGATTATTGTCGGTTTGTCCAGAGATTTCACCACCCGGCGAACGAGTTCTTTGGTCTCGTGATGCGTGCCCATACCCGGACCGATGATGATAGCGTCGTGCTGATCGATCATCTCGCGCACTTCTCCGAGGGCGCGCAGGGCAATCGCACCCTTTTTGGCAACGTCCGGGAGCGGGACGGTCATGATTTCGGTGAGCTTTGTCGCGAGCACGGGTTGTTCGGAGTGGGGGCATCCAAGTTTTGTCAGACCGCAGCCGGTTCGGTTGGCAGACATCGCCGCCATCGCCGCGGCGCCGGTCAGCCCTTTCGAGCTCGCCAGGATAAACAGCTTGCCGAATATCCCCTTGTGGGCGTCCGGCGGACGCGGGGGCAGCAGGTCAATCACCGATTCCGGCGTGATCAATTCATTCTTAAGATCGAATTTTTCGATGGCATTGTCGGGCGTCCCGATAGGAATGATAGTGACTGTGCCCGACAGTTCCCGTCCGGGCGAGATATACAGTCCGTATTTCGGCAGCGCCAGTGTGTACGTGTGGTCAGCCTCGACCACGGCGCCCTCGTGCTGACCGTCGTCGGCGTTCAAACCCGAGGGCATGTCGACCGAGATAATCCCGGCGTCAGTCTGCAGATTTATATACTCGATAACATCGGCTGCGAAACCACGCGGCGAGCCGGAGAAGCCGGTCCCGAAAATGGCGTCAATGACCAGGTCCGCGTCCAGCGCTGCGGGAAGATCATCGGGCGACGAAATCTGCTCCATGCGTATGCCGGTGGCGACCGCCCGTTCATGGTTCAGCCTGGCGTCATCGGACAGTTTATCTTCCGGTCCCATCCAGTAGATGGTGACATTGACGTCGGCTTCGCTCAGGTGACGCGCAACGACATATCCGTCGCCGCCGTTGTTGCCGGCGCCGCAAAAGACGGCGACGGTGGTTTCGTTCGGGGTTTCGATAATGTCGTCGAGGATTCCTTCCGCAATTCCCCGACCGGCGTTTTCCATCAACTGCGGTCCGGGTATTCCCCGGTTGTTGATAGTCTCGCTATCGATATCGCGCATTTGCGCGGCGGTTACGATTTTCATAGGGAAACTCTCTCTCCTATTTGCAGCCGCTCTTTTTGCTTCTGCGGGTTCCTTTTGCCCCCGGTTTCCCGCTGTCGCCCAGGGCAAACTTGATGCCTGACATCATGTCGGAGAAGAATTTCGTCTTGAGTTGAGATTTGATTTCTTTTGGTATGTCCGCCATGTCTTTCTTGTTGTCGGCGGGCAGCATGACCATTTCGACGCCGCTTCGCACGGCGGCAAGAAGCTTTTCTTTCAGGCCGCCTATCGGAAGCAATTCGCCGCGCAGCGTAATTTCACCGGTCATCGCGAGGCAGGGTTTGACCGGTCTGCGCGTGAACAGCGATGCGAGCGCGACGGCCATCGTTATTCCGGCGGACGGACCGTCTTTGGGTGTGGCGCCCGACGGTACGTGGATATGCACTTCGGTATTATCGAAAGTTTCCGGCGGGATCATGAGTTCTTCGTAATTTGACCTGACAAACGACATGGCCGCCTGGGCCGACTCTTTCATGACATCGCCGAGGTGTCCCGTCAATGTCAATTGGTTCTTGCCCGGCATCGATGTCGCCTCGATAAAGAGCACCTCACCGCCGGCGGCGGTATACGCTAATCCGGGCACGACACCGATACGCCCCGTGCGGCTGAGCAATTCACGGGTGAACTTTCGCGGGCCAAGGAGCTTGCCGACCGACTTCTCGGTGACCACGTTTTTCTTTTTGCTCCCGGTCGCCACTCGTCGGGCCACCTTGCGGGCAATCGTCGCTATTTCCCGTTCGAGATTTCTCAGGCCGGCCTCGCGGGTGTAACCGTCGATAACCGTCTGGATAGCGTCATCGGTCAAAGTCAGGTTGCTTTTGGTGAGACCGTGATTTTCCAGTTGCTTGGGAAGCAGGTGGCGCTTGGCGATAATCAGCTTTTCCATGTCCGTGTACCCGGGCAGGTGAATAATTTCCATCCGGTCGCGGAGTACGTGCGGAATCGGCTCGAGCCAGTTAGCGGTCGTGATGAAGAGCACCTTCGAGAGGTCGAACGGAACATCGAGATAGTGATCGCTGAAGGTATCGTTCTGTTCCGGGTCCAGCACTTCGAGCAATGCCGAGGACGGGTCGCCGCGGAAATCGGTGCCGAGCTTGTCGACCTCGTCGAGCATGATCACCGGATTGTTCGTTTCACACCGGCGAATACTCTGAATGATGCGGCCGGGCATGGCGCCAATATAGGTGCGGCGGTGACCGCGGATTTCCGCCTCATCACGCATGCCGCCAAGCGACACGCGTGCAAATTTGCGGCCCATGGCCCGCGCGATCGACCGTCCGAGGGAAGTCTTGCCCACTCCGGGAGGACCGACAAAGCAGAGGATCGGGCCTTTCAGGTCATCTTTCAGCTTCCGTACAGCGAGATATTCCAGTATGCGGTCCTTGACCTTGTCGAGGCTGTAGTGATCCTCGTCGAGGACCTTCTTGGACTTTTTGAGATCGAGATGGTCTTTCGATGACACCTGCCACGGTAGTGATACCAGCCAGTCGAGGTAGGTGCGCGAGACAGTGAACTCAGCCGACGATGGATTCATGTGAGTCATCCGGTCGAGCTCTTTGTAGGCGACTTTCTCGATCGCCTGCGGCATCTCTGCTTCTTTTATCTTTCGCTCGAATTCCTCGACTTCACTCTTGTCATCGGTATCACCAAGTTCGCGGCGGATGGCTTTCAGCTGCTCGCGGAGAATATAGTCACGCTGTGACTTGCCGAGTTCGCTGGCGGCCTGCGCCTGTATTTTCTGCGAAAGTTCAAGGACCTCGATCTCCTTGTTGACCGACTGGAGCAGCAAACGCATTCTCTTGGCGACATCGATTTCGGCAAGAGTCTCCTGTTTCTGCTCAACGGAGATATTCAGGTTGGAGGCGACATAGTCGGCGAGCTTGGAGGCGGAATCCTGGTTGATAGCCGATACATGGAACTCTTCGGTCAGATACGGCGCCAGTTCAACCAGCTTCTTCACGCCTTCGAGCAGATTGCGCTGGAGAGCTTCGACTTTGACCTTATCATGGACGACGTCTTCGAGCTCCTCTACCTCGACCGTGATATGCGGCTTGGCGGAGGCAACGCGTTTGATGCGGATGCGGCTGAGTCCCTGTATCAGAAAACGCACCGTCCCATCGGGGAAACGCAGCATTTTCAGGATGTTGCCCGCCGTCCCGATCTCGTAGAGATCGTCGGGAGTGACGTCTTCCTTCTTGGGATCTTTTTGCAGGAACAGCCCGATGCGTGAGCCGCGCATGAGCGCCTCATCCACAAGGCGCGCGTGCGATGCTTCCTGGATCATCAGCGGCACGACAAGGAACGGATAAACAATCGTACCCCTGAGGGGCAATACCGGCAACGTCTGCGTTGTCGAGACTTCTTCTTCGGCTGTGAGTTCTTTCGTATCTGCCATTATGTCAACTACTTGTCGAGGTGATAGAGTTCTCTGTTGTTATGTAGATCGGCACGGGTGGACATATTTTGAACACCTTCCCGCGCATGTACTATCAAAACGGGAGGGTCGGGAGAATGTTCCCCCGCCCGCCGGTCACACGGCAAAGCGAAACAGGATGACATCGCCATCCTGAACGATATAATCTTTCCCCTCAAGCCGGGACTTGCCGGCCGCCTTCAACGCCGGCAGTGTCTTGTACACCACGTAATCATCGAATGTCGCCACCTCGGCCCGGATAAAACCGCGCTCGATATCGCTGTGTATCGCGCCGGCCGCCCTGTGGGCATTGGTGCCTTTCTTGATGGTCCAGGCTCGCACTTCCGGTTCGCCAAGAGTCAAAAACGATATCAGGCCGAGCAGATCATACGATTTATGAATTACTTTTTCGACTGCCGGCTTGTCAATCCCAATCTCGTCCATAAATGCTTTGCGGTCTTCCTCGTCAAGCGAGACTAATTCCATCTCGATTTTCCCGCAGACCACCGCAATATCCCGCTTGCCCGGTTGCACGTAATTGGCGTATTGCTCCCGGATTTCCTGCGTCCGTGCGATATCATCCTCGGCAATATTCAGAACGATCAACAGTGGTTTGCGAGTCAAAAACTGATAGCCGCGGAGGAGCTTTTCATCTTCCGGGTCGAGGTCAACATCGATAAGCAGGGTTTCTTCCTCGAGTGCGGCCAGATGTTGCTTGAGAAGATCGAGCTCGCGCGCTTCCGACTTGTCGCCGGAGAGCTGGATTTTGCGCTCTTTCCTCTCGATGTTATTCTCGATCAGCACCTGGTCCGAGAGAATCATTTCATCGATCAGATTCCGGATATCGGTTTCGGGCGTAGCGTCGGGAGAAAAAGCATCGATAACGAGCATGAGCGCGTCTATCAGGCGAACTTCCGGATTCACCTCCGCACCGCCTGAATCTTTCCCCTTTCCCGTAAACCCGGGAGCGTCCAGAAATTCGATTTCGGGGTAGGTGACTTTTTTCGGATGCGCTATTTTCGCGAGCTCGTCGACACGCCGGTCCGGGACCTTGATCACCGCGCGATGCGCCGCCTGGCTGTAGTCACCGACAGCTTCTTCGCGCCCCGCGGCGGCGTTGAATATGGTCGTCTTGCCGCTTTGCGGTTTTCCAATTATGCCCAATTTCATAGGCTGTAATACTATACCAATCGGGCGTCGTTGGCAAGCGGTCTATTTTTTCTTTTTGACCAGCCCCCGCAGGACTTTCAGGTTCTGTATGTCCTCGAGCAGTTCATCCCCCTTGGGCGTCTCGATAATCATCGGTACCGACGCCAGTTTCGGGTCGTTGACAATATTGTAGAACCCCTCCAGACCTATAAATCCCTCGCCAATATGCTCGTGACGGTCCCGCTTGGAACCGAACTCTTTCTTGCTGTCGTTGAGATGGAACACTTTCAACCGGTCCAGACCGACAACATCATCGAATGTCTTGATCGTCGTTTCGTACTCTTTGCGGTCGATCAACGCGTAACCGGCGGCGAAAATATGGCAGGAATCAAGACAGACGCCCATATGGTCCTTATCCTCAACCCTGTCGATGATATACGCCAATTGCTCGAACGTGTAGCCGAGATTCGTCCCCTGCCCGGCGGTTGCCTCGAGGCACAAGGTCGCAGTGTTGTTCGAGAGGGCGGCAAAAAGGTCATTGATCCGGTCGGCTATCGTGTTAAGCCCGGTTTCTTCTCCCGAACCAACATGCGAGCCGGGGTGCATGACCAGGTTCGGAATCTTAAGCGCCTTACACCGCTCCATTTCCACCTTGAGAGATTCAAACGACTTCTTGTTGAGCGCCGGGTCGGGGGAGCCGATGTTGATCAGGTAGCTGGAATGCGAGCAGGTGGCTGTCACACCGGTTTCTTCGATAGCCTGGAAAAACTGCTCGATCTCTTCGTCGGTCAGTATTTTCGCCCGCCACTGATTGTTCGACTTGTTGAACATCTGGATCGTATCGCAGGTCGCTTTCTGCCCGCGATAGATCGCATTGAACACGCCCCCGGCAATCGACTCGTGTGCTCCAAACAGCATAGGTCCTCGTTGTCCTCATAACGGTGAAAGATGAAACTCTCGACGAAGATAGGGCCGGTATCGGCGATGCGCAACGATCAATTCTACTCGTCGATTATCTCAAGATTGCCGCCGCGAAGCCGTTCGATGTGCCCAGAATTGAGAAAGAAGTAGTTGATGCTCGGTTTCGCCTGGGGTTTACGCCGCAGGATGGTGTCAGCATAGACATAGATCCCGTAACCGAGGTCCCCGAGTTCCTTTCTGATTTTGCCGCCGTCCGAGGCAGGATCATCGGGATCAGCGGCTATTTCAATCAGCAGCGACGGCCGGTACCTGGTGATCGTCTGTCGCGCGCCGACCAGTGTCCGGTACTCGTGACCCTCGACATCGATTTTGATAAACGACGGTTGCGCCGGATTCTCCGCGAAGACGGAATCCATCGTTTCGGCCTCGATTTCCACGTGCCGCAGGCCCGCTTCGGGCTCGCCGGTTACGATGCGGGCGTCATAGAAACTCTCGACACCGGTTTCGTGGATCGGTATTTCCATCACAAACCGGGTCTGCATGTCGGACAGGGCGATATCGAACAGACGGACATTCTCCAATCGCCATTTCTTGATATTGTGTTCAAGAACATCGAAAGTCGCCGCCACCGGCTCAAAGGCGAAGACCTGCCCCGATGGTCCGACCAGACGGGCCAGAAAGTGGGTGTAGAGACCGTAGTTGGCGCCGACGTCGACCACCGGTTCACCCGGCTTGACCAGCTGCTGCAGGACGGCGAAATCCGGCTCTTCTATCTCGGAGACAGACGGTATTGTCCGCGCGTAATGCCATTTGCGGAACGGGCGCGACAGCGGTTCCGGCAGTCCGTTGAGCAGGAGTCTCTTGAGTACATTCGCCATAACGGGACCATGTTCAGGGTTGAGCCGGCGGGTGCATGAAGCCGGCGTACGAAACTATGCCCGGTTCACACGTATATATAGTAGAAAGTTTGTAAGATTGAGATACTGAAGTAAACAAAAATTGCGGGTTGCGGTGTACCTTTTGGCCAAACCCACGCACCAAGACCCGTGATGAACCTGCGACAGGGGTTTCGGAACTATCTCACCTCCTTGCCCCTATCAAGGTTCACGGCACCCCGCCGGGCGTCCGGTCCGGCGGGTTTTTGCATGACCTTTTAATCCCCGGCAACTATGCAATCGGCTTCGATTTCCACAAACCAGTCCCTGCCTGCCAGACTCGTAACCTCCACTATCGAGGACGCCGGTCGAATCTCGCCGAAAGTCTCACCGTGGGCTCGGCCGATTTCCTCCCATTTTGACATATCGGTGACGAAAATCCGCGTCCGGATGACATCGGACAGCCTTCCGCCCAGATCTTCAATCGCCCGCTGAATAATCTCCAGGCATTGCTTGGTCTGCCCATATGGGTCTCCGGCATACGCTGTGGAACCGTCGCTCGCAATCGGAGCGGTGCCTGATACAGCGATGACATCGCCCACACGGACCGCCCGCGAAAAGCCGATCGGAATCTCGTACGGTGACCCCGATGAAACCATCTTACGCACGCTCACCTCCTGCTTGACTTGTCGGTTAATCGGAAAAAGGTACCGTCGGGGAAACGTCGAATCAAGCGAGTGCGCCCAAAAAATGACGATCACACCAGATTGACTGACAGCCCCTGTCAGTACACGCCGTCTTATTATCTCGTGGACACCGGAAGAGGAGGTTTGATGGATCAGTTGGTGTATATCAGGGACACGGGGGTTCCGATTACGGATGTTCTCAAGCTTCTGGCCAGAGGTACCGGCTATGACCAGGTGCTCAAGACATATCCGACCGTCACGCTCTCGGACATACTGGCATCGATCAGTGTCGCGGTTGACCTGCTGGAGAATTGGGTGACTCCCGATGGTCATATCCGGATCAACAGCGAGCTAAAAATCACCGCCTTCGGCAAACGGATAGTCGACCTGAGCAAGGTTCGCGAGACGGCGCCCCGGGCATACGAACCGTGGGACACTTCCGAAGACAATCGACTGGCGGCGCTCTTCAAAGAAGGCAAGGATATCGGCGAAATCGGCAAGACCCTGCAACGGCAGGATGGAGCTATCCGGGTGCGCTTGAGACGCCTGGGGCTGATCAAATGACCCTCCCCTGGTGTGGTGTCACCTGCAAGAAGGAGAGCAGTCGCAAGGGCTGCTCTCCGATTGAATCAATCCTTCTGTTACGTTGGCCGGTATTCCGAGGCGCTACTTGAGGTTCATGGAAAGGATTTTGATCTCGGTCATGTCCTCGATGGCATAGCGAACTCCCTCGCGTCCCACGCCTGACTTTTTCATTCCGCCGTACGGCTGATGATCCGCCCGGTACGTGGGGATATCATTGATCACCACGCCGCCGGTATCGATGTATTTGAAAGCATAGAAAATGTCTTTGATTCGATTGGTGAATACTCCCGCCTGAAGCCCATACTCGGAATCATTGATACGATCCACGACCTCCTTGAACGTCTTGTACTTTTGCACGACTGCCAGCGGCGCAAAGGCTTCTTTCGAACAGACATCCATCGTTTCCTTGACATCGGTCAGCACCGTCGGCCAGAACAACCGTCCCTTCGCTTTATTACCCGTGATGACTTTGGCGCCGCCCTTCACCGCGGCTTTGACTGCTTCGAGAGTGTTCTCCACCGACTTGGTGTCCACCATAGTACCGACATCGGTCTTTGGATCAAGCGGATCACCCACCTTGAGCGTCTTGATCTTCTTCTGCATCAGGGCGAGAACCTTGTCGTACACTTTTTCCTGCACGTAGATGCGCTGTACGGAAATGCAGGACTGCCCGGCCACGCCGAAAGCTCCCTTCAGCAGACGGGTCGTGGCGAATTCCAGGTCGGCGTCATCGGCAATGGCCACACCGGCGTTGCCGCCCAGTTCCAGAACGACTTCTTTGTATGGCGCTTTGCTCTTGATCCACCAGCCGACTTCAGCCGAACCGGTAAATGTGATCAGTTTCACCCGGTCGTCTTCGATAAGCGGCGAGGCGTTTTCCGCTGAGGCCGGCAGGATGGAAACCGCGCCTTTCGGATAGTCTGTCTTGTCGATCAGTTCGGCCAGCATGAGAGCCATGATAGGCGTCTTGGAAGCCGGTTTAATGACAATCGTATTCCCGGATGCAATCGCCGGGCCGATCTTGTGCGCCACCAGATTCAGCGGGAAATTGAACGGCGTGATGCCGGCCACGACGCCGACCGGGAAACGGCGCACCAACCCCACGCGTTCCTCACTGCCGGGCGACCAGTCAAGATCGATCATGTCGCCGCCGATACGTTTGGCTTCCTCGGCGGACACGCGAAAGACTCCAATCGCGCGCTGTACTTCGCCTTTCGAGTCCTGGTAGGCCTTGCCCAATTCCAGACACATCATCTTGGTGAATTTCTCGATATTCTTTTCCAGCGCGTGGGAAATGGCGAGACATGCTTCCTCGCGCTTGTACGAGGGCAACTCGCGTGTGACCGCAAATGCCTTGTGCGCTTTCTCTATAGCTTCGGTGAAGTCCGCTTTTGACGCCGCGGCTGTCGTGCCGACCAGCTCGTCGTTATACGGCGATTCGACCCGAATCTTCTCCTTGCGGTCGACCCACTCGCCGCCAAGGTACATCCTGTAGTTTTTTGCCATGGTAATCACTCCTATGAAAGCAACTCATTCGCCATTTCGTATTCAGCCATTCCGGTGAGGATCGATGTCTCGTCCTTTCTAATTCATAACGGTTCATCGCGCCCGTCTGTGCCGATTTCGATGTTCCGGGTACGGCTTCTTTCGATAATACACGCCCTTGGGGGCGGGCACAATGGCAAATTCGGACGCAGACAACTAGTCTGGAGCCTGATCAGCAGTGCTTATTGAACTATGGGAAAAATCCCACAGGTATAGGCCGATCAGGATCCGCAGAAACCAAAATCCGGGACCAAACTTCTCCTGAACAGGCCACAACCGGCCGGCGATCCAACACCATAACGCTCTGTTGTCTAACAAGTTATGCAATCCCAGCAATATCCCGAACGGGTTTCCTGTCTGCGTGGCATGTTATTTACAAATTGATGTAGATCGGAGGAAAAATACGGACAATGAATTGGTATCAAAACGGCCATGAATAAGACACTGCGCAACCATTGCCGACCGGTCGGTCGGATGAGAGTCATCTAGAACAGCTTACGGGCAGCGCATGAGTCAGGAGAACGGCAATGAAAACGAAACGCGTAAGAAACGAGGACGGCATTACCATTCTCGAAGTCCTCATAGCCATGATTATTCTCAGCATGTCTCTGCTGCTCTTGTTGAACATGGCCATGGTGGCGCTCGACGGTAATGACTGGTCTCATAAGACGACGAATGCCACGCAGTTGATGCAGGAGAAGCTGGAACAGCTGCGGTCATCGACCAACCCGACCGGCGGCGCAGACACGGTCGACGGTGTGGTGCGGACCTGGTCGGTCAGTTCCGCCAACGCGCATCTTCGCCGCGCCCTGGTCCAGGTAACCTGGGAGGACGTCAAGGCGGCCACGCACACCAATTCCATGTCAACCCTGATCAAAGTTGATTCTCTATAGGTGGTGATACTATGAAACTTTTACGACTAGTCAGATCCCAGGTCGGTATTTCGCTTCTCGAAGTGCTGATCGCGGTGTTCATAACCGGCGTCATAACGACGGCCGTCATGCAGGTGTATGTCACCCAGCACAAGAATTACCTGATCCAGGATGACATTACCGAAATCCAGCAGGCGGCACGGGCGTCGATCGATGAAATAACCAAGCATGTCCGCATGGCGGGAAGTAACCTCCCCGACGGGCTCGAGGCGATTGCAGCTTCCAACACCAATCCTGACACGATTACCTTGACGTACCGAAACAGCGACTGCGATACCTATCTGGCAACGGCCATGCCGATTCCATCAGCGGAGTTGAAGTGCGCCACGGATATATCGTGCTTTCACGACGACCAGTGGGTGTATATTTTCGAACCCGACTCCGGCGGCGGTGAATGGTTCCTTATCACGCACGTGCAGGACGACGCTCTTCATCTCCAGCATAACACCATGGTGCTGTCGAAAAAATACGGCAAAGACGCCATTATCGTGACAATGGAGCAGGTCAAGTTCTACGTGGACAACACGACCGATCCAAATCATCCGAATCTCATGATCATCATCGGCGGGCGTCCGCCGCAGGTGTTTGCCGAAAATATTACCGACCTGCAATTCCAGTACCGTCTGAAAAACGGCATGATTGTCGATGTTCCTATGCTGACCGACGATGTGCGGGAAGTAATCATGTCAGTTACGGGGCGCTCACGAAACCCGGATGCCGAGCCTACGAGTGATGACCCGTACCGCTACCGAACGTACTCGTCATCAGTGAGCGTACGCAATCTCGGAGTGTAAAGGAAGGTTGATATGATACACAAATACTTCAAATCGGAACGAGGCATGGCGACCCTTATCGCGCTGATAATGGTCGGTATGCTGACCCTGATCGGTCTGGCGGCGCTGTCGACCTCGGATGACGAGGTACAGATCGCCGGTAACGAGCTTCAGGAAATGCGTGCGTTCTACGGCGCCGAGGCCGGACTCGAGGCTGCCGCCGCCGCCATTCAGGCCCAGTACACGGCGACCGGTTTGCCGCCGACGACGCTGCCGTCGGGATCGTATGACATCAACAATTGTCATGTCGTTTACCGGACGG
>CAYNEO010000027.1:0-24488 GCA_964396245.1 uncultured Ignavibacteriales bacterium | reverse complement strand
ACGCTGCCGTCGGGATCGTATGACATCAACAATTGTCATGTCGTTTACCGGACGGTGGATGACGGCGTACCATCGCACCAGGTATTGTCCCACGGTACTTTGGTTGGCCTGCATGCCATGGTAAAGTCATTTACCGTGATGGCCGACGCCACCAGTACCGTTGATCCGGCCAGGATTCGCCTGACACAGGCGTTTGAAGTGGCGCTGGTACCGATATTTCAGTTCGCCGTCTTTTATGACAACGATCTGGAAATCGCCCCCGGGCCGCTCATGAGCCTGATCGGACGTGTCCACTCTAACGGCAACCTCTACATCCAGTCGGGCAACGCGCTGCATATGGACAGTTATGTCACCGCCGCCGGAGATATCCTTCACGGGCGCAAGGGTCCCGGTACGGTGGATAACGGCGACATTCTGATCAAGGACCCGCTGGGCAACTACCAGAACATGAAAGAGGGCAGCGACTGGCTCGATGCCGGCGACCCTAACTGGTTCGATTCCTCAACCGCTCGCTGGGGCGGCCGAGTACAGGACGCCGGCCATGGACAGGAGAGGCTGAATCTGCCTTTGAGCAATACTGGCGATCCGCACAAACTGATCGAGCCGGCCGGTGGCGGGAACAGTGACTCTTACGAAAACAAGGCGACCCTGAAGTGCATCGACGGCACCTGGTACAAGGACATAGGCGGCGTCTGGCAGGACGTCACCGCCAACATGGTTGCCGCCGGCGCTATCAGCGGCGCTTCCGACAAGTTCTACGACGGACGTGAGAACGAGGGAGTTGATGTCGTAGATCTGGACATGGATAAGTTGTATAGTTCCGGTCTTGCTCCTGACAATGGCGTGATTTACTACTCGCAGAAGGTGCTTGGTGGTTCGAGCAGTGACTTTCCGGCGCTTCGCCTGGTCAACGGCGAAGAATTGGGCGCTGCACTCACGATTGCAAGCGAAAACCCGGTCTACACGCTTGGAGATTATAATTCAGTCAACAAGAAGCCGGCGGCTATTCTTGCTGATGCGCTGACTTATCTTTCCAGCAATTTCGATGACAACAAAACCGATCCTGCGTTTGGCTGGACGAAGTACGACCGACCCGCCGTCATGACAACCGTGAACGTATCGTACCTCACGGGTAATGTTGAAACAACATCCACAGATTATAACGGCGGCTTCGAAAACCTCCCCCGCTTTCTTGAAAACTGGGACGGAATAACGTTCAACTGGAAAGGCTCAGCGATCAATCTCTGGAATTCCGTACAGGCAACCGGCACGTGGAACGGCATCTACTACACGCCGCCGGACCGCAACTGGATGTACGATACCGACCTCGATGACCCGGCCAACCTGCCCCCCGAAACGCCGATGGTCAGAGTGTTTATCCGCACCGGCTGGAGACAGGAACACGTTGGATATGAAGCCACCTCGTAGTGGTTTTACGATAGTAAGGAAAAGCCCGCCTGACAGCGGGCTTTTTCTTTTGGTGCAACTTTGTTATTAATAAATCATTACTCGATAGTAATGTCATACGGGATACGGGCGTAGATGTCGCCGTCGGCGACCGGCGTCAGTTTCTCAGCAACGTCTGCTGCTGCCTTCGTATCGCCGGCAAACATGGATATGAGCGGCTGAACCAGCGAACGGCCCGGCAGAAGGAAAAGCGGTCGTCTCTCAGGATAGATCACGACGCCATAATCTTTCAGACCCAGCCGGGCTGCCATATAGCGGATGGCGCTGTGCAAACCGCCGAGGTCATCGACAAGGCCGGAGCGGATAGCTTCCGAGCCGGTCCATACGCGGCCGCGGCCGAGATGGTCGATCGAGTCCGCCGGCAACCGCCGGTTCTCACCGACCAGGTCTACAAAATACTCGTAGAAGGCTTTCAGCTGAGAGAAGTACTTCTCCCTTTCTTCCTCGGTAAACGGCCTGCTCCAACTCATCATCCCGGCGTATTTGCCGCGCGTGTACAGGAAGGTCTGTAAATCGATTTTCTCGAACAGGCCGCTGAGGTCCGGCTTGCCGCCGTAGATCCCGATCGAACCGGTTATTGTCGCCGGGTCGGCAAAAAGCCTCTCGCCCGCCATCGCGATGTAGTAACCGCCGGAGGCGGCGACGTTGGACATGGAGACAACCACCGGCTTCTTCCTGGCCGCTTCATCGGCCGCATGATAGATTTCATCGCCGGCCAGCGCCAGGCCCCCGGGGGAGTTGATACGGAAGATGATGCCTTTGACCCGACTCTCGGCGGCCGCCCGGCTGAATCCGGCCTTGAGGTCAGCCGGCGTGGCGCTGATGCTCTGTGAAAGAGGGTTGAGCCCGGAGGCGTCGATATCGATATCTCCCTCGGCGACGACAACGGCAATGATCGGTTTTTCTCCCCAGCGCGTGTTGATCAGGGTGTCGGCGCGGTAGTGACGAAAGGATATCTCCGGCATGCGCCGAAGATACTCTCCTGTCATGTTGTCACGATAACTGAGTCCGTCCACCAGCCCGTATTTCATCGCCTCGGCGGACGTGAAGGGGCCTTCATTGATGAGAGCTTTGGCAGAGTCGACAGAAATTTGTCGTCCCTCCGCAATAGCGTCCGCGAACTGGGCATACAACACGTCGAGAAGCCGGTTGACCTGTTCGCGATTGTCCTCGGACGGCGCGGTGCGTGTATACCGCTCCGGGGCCGTCTTGTAGTCGCCGATTCGCAGGATGTCCGCCTTGATACCGAGCTTTTCCATCGTCCCCGCGTAAAATGTCAGCTCGGCGCGCAGTCCGACCAGATTCAACTGACTCACCGGCGGAATCAGGATGCTGTCGCAGCTCGTAGCAACGTAGTAACCGAGATTGTTCGGGGAGCTCAGGTGGCAAATGGCATGCTTGCCCTTACTCCGGAAAAACAGGATCGCCTCGCGAAGCTCCTGCGCCTGCCCAAAACCAAGTGACAACCCCTTGAGGCTGACCGCCATCTCGGAAATGGAAGGGTCCTCGGCCGCCCGGTACACGCCGGTAATCATCTCCGTAAAAGCGGTCTTGTGCCCGCCAAAAACCGGGCGCGGTGGATTCTCGGGAACAGACCCGGAAACCGAAAGATTCAGACGCCTTCCGGGTTCCGGAAGGAGCGTCGGCTGACGGAGAGACGTTGCCCCGGCATAAGTCGTCGTTCGCCGGTGATGGCCGCCGGAGCTGAAATCGCTCTGTGAGCCGACAAAGTATTTCAGCAGATTGGCCCGAACACCGAACTCGAAGTTCTGGTGCGAATCGATATTGGCATCGATATACAGGCCCGGTATGGGAAAGGTCTGGAGGTGGTAGACATATTCGGCGTTGCTTAGTTTTGTCCGGGTGGAGAGCATCATATCGACCGCGAACGTGACCGGATAACTCGGCAACCGAAACGCGATCGAGTACCGTTGTTCGATTTCGCTGTTCCTGCCGTCGACTTCGCTCCGATTGAGATTCGAGAAGACGGCCGCCCATGCAAATGTCGGCGTACTTTGCGACAGCAGGCTGAGATTCCATGAATGCCGCTTGTTATAAATTCCCGGAGCGCCAGAAAAATAGCTGTATGATCCTCCGAGGAATATGCCGGCCGTTACCGGGAGACCGGCGCCAAATATATATTCCTTGTAATTCCCTTCGGGCTTATGGAGATACCGGTAGGCGACGCCCATGCGGTCGGCCTGTACGGCGGCTCCCCAGCTCTTAGCGTAGCTTCCGTCGGAAATGTCCGCCATGAACTGGAACCCCGAGGCATGGTATCGCCCCAGCCCGGCGGGATTATTCCACAGCGCCTGCGAACCGATGCCGAATGACGCCGGCTGGTAATAAAAGACTCCCCTGACAGGGGGAATACGCTGGGCGGTTACCGTCACTGCGGTCGCCAGCCCGATGAATATGATGAGTCCAATACGCCATACCAATTTGCAACGCAATGCTAGTCTCCTTTAGCTCCACGCAGATATATATTCCCTGTGCCGCGTATGGCACCAACTATCTCTACATTGTCCGAACCCGAGGACAGGCTCAGCCGATCCCGCTCCACGAGGTCGGTGGTGAACGGGAAATTGATCGCCTCGATGAGACCGTCCTGATCTACCGCCAACGAGAAATACCCTTTCAAATCCTGCGGGATGGTGATATTGATATCTTCATACCGGTTGTTGACCACCAGTTGTCCTTTGGACATATCGGTGATATCCAATGTGATCGGGCCGGATACATCCCGAATGAAATTGCTCTCGCCGGTCGGTGAAAAGCGCGAGATCACGATCTTGCCGAAACTGTTCTTCACATTGATCTGTCCCTTGAAACCGTCGATCTTGATATCCCCGCCGTCGTTTCGGAACGTGGCCGTTCCCCGCGGCGAGTCGACGTTGGTGGCGATCAGCGATGAATTGGTGGTCGAAACGGTGATATTGCCGCTGATATTTTCGAGCTTCACCCGACGATTCTTGGTGCTGATCTCGAGCTGCTCGGTAACATCGGCGACATCGAACCGCCCCAGCGACGATTGAACGACTATCCCTCTGAGCGGTCCCCGCGCGACAAGATTGTAGTAGGTGGCGTCCAGTTCGACCGTGAACCCGCGCGGCACGATCAACTCGACATCGATCATCCCGGCCTCGAGTTCGTTGCCCCACGGGGCGGGATTGGGCGCCCGCAACTCCAGCCGCACGTGTTCCGGAAGCACCGTCAGGCTCGCGGCCAGCAGGTCGATATAATCGATGGCGCGCGAACGGGTCTCCGCCCGGGCTTTTTTGAAATAGACCAGCGAGACTTTGTCCTGCTCGGCGACACTTATGTTGATTGTTCCTGCCAGCGAAGCGGCTGATTTGATGACCAGCTTGTTCTGCCGGCCGACATTGACTGTGTCGGTCAGTCCGGCTGTAGAGTACAATCCTTTCTCCTGTTCATAGATGTCCTGGCCCTGAATCGAGCCCGCAAGAATCAGCGAGAGGAATAAGAACGGCAGTGGTCGAAGAAAGGTTCGCATAAGATTTCTCTATTTCAGCATATCGTATATTTGTTTCATCAGTATCGAGCCGGCGATGCCCGAATTCAGCGACTCCACGCGCGGGCTGTGACCGATCCGTATCAGCAACCCGGCGCCATCCCGGATCTTCCGTGATACCCCGCTCGCTTCAGAGCCGACAGCCAGCACGAACGGATGTTCTTTCACCGTGCGTTCGAGTGCCGGCATATCGTCCTTACCGTGTATATCGGCCGCAATCAGCGCCAAATCGTGCTGCCCCGCAAAAGAGAGCAACTCGTCGGTTGAAACTTCGGCGACGGGGACGCCGAAAACGGCTCCGGCCGAAGATCGAACCACTTTCGGGGCATAGGCTTCGGCCGTCTGTTCGGTGACCATCACCAGATCAAACTCGAACGCCAGCGCCGACCTGATCAGTGTTCCCAGGTTGCCGGGATCCGCCAGGCCGTCGCACAGTAGTAGTCTACGATACTCAGATCGGTAAAGTTTGTCCAACCTGCAATCGGGAATCGGAAAAACTCCGACTGTGCCCTGTGTGGTTTCGGCGTCCGACATGGCCTTAAGCTCTCTTGTCGAAACTTCTGACACCGTGACACGGCGCGACCTGAATTCACTTACAAGCCTTTCACCGCGCTCCGAGAGAGCCGCGGGCGCATAGAACACACGTTCCGGGGCCAATTCACCCTGCAGGGCTTCTTCGAGAACCCGTACACCCTCCGCGATAAACCGCTTTTTTTCTTTTCTTCCTTTTTTGGTGCGAAGCGATTGTATATCTTTCAGTTCGGCTCTGGTGATCGGCATATGTCATATCTGCGCGTCTGGTCGTTACCTAATGAATCGACACGGGAAATGCTTTGGCAAGTGAAATCTCTGATCCTCATACTGATAGCCCTGGCAGCGCTGTCTCCGTCACAGCCGCGCGCAGATGATCGTATCCTGGTTGGCGGGCTTGAGGGCCTCGACCCGTCTTCAACGGTCGAGACGTACTCCGTCGGACTTGCTCTCTCCGGCGGCGGCGCACGCGGACTGAGTTCGATCGGTATTCTCAAGGCGTTCGAGGAAAAGAATATCAAGGTGACGGCGATCTCCGGCACCTCGATTGGCGGCATTGTCGGCGGTTTGTACGCCTGCGGCTACACGCCGGAGCAGTTGATCACACTGATCGGGCAGATCGAATTCTCGGACCTGTTTTCCAACCAGCCGTCGCGGTCTTCGATGTTCCTCACCCAGCGGCAGGCGCGCGAGAAACACCTGCTGACAGTCCGATTTAACGGCCTGACTCCGTACGTCCCGCAGGGACTGACGGCCGGTCAGAAATTGACCGAACTGCTCACGCGCCTGACAGTGAAAGCAAATTACCTGGCTGACGGCGACTTTACCAGGCTGCCGATACCGTTCAAAACCGTCTGCACCGACATAGTCTCCGGGGAAAAAGTTATTCTCAGCAGCGGGTCGCTGGCCGACGCCATGCGGGCGACGATGGCTTTCCCGCTCGCCTTTACCGGCGTTGAATCGGGACAGCAGGTACTTATGGACGGCGGCATGGTGGCGCCGGTACCGGTCTCGGTGGTCCGCGGCATGACTGATACGTCGCTTTTTGTGGTAGCAGTGAATACGTCGAGCCCCCTCCTGCCCAAAGACGAGCTATCGACCCCGATCGATATCGCCAACCAGGTGACATCGATAATGACCTCGGACAGACTCGAAGCCGAACTCGGGCTCGCCGATTACGTGATCGCGCCGCATATCGACGAATACAACCTGATGGGCTTCAAATCGAAGGAAGAGATCATCGCGCTCGGCTACGAGGACGGTCTGACCGCGGCGGACAGCATTATCGCTCGTATCAGGCGTCGCAGCGACACGGTGACGTACTTCATCGCGCAGATGACCATCGAAAGCCCGGAGAAACTGCCGGGCGGACCGGTCATAAACGACTTGACCGGCAGGCGGCTGAATCGTCGAGAGTTGGTCAACTATCTGAAAGAGATCACGCGAAACGAGGAGGTCTTTCAGACCGAAGCAACAATTCACTCCCTCGTTTCCGATACTGTCAGCGCCCTGCCTCACGATGCGGTTACCCTGGACATATCGCTTGTGCCTTCGCTCCCCGGACCGGACACACGCGTTATCTTTGAGGGTAACCGGATATTCAGCGATTCAATGCTGCTGGCCGCGTTCGATGTCACCGACACGCTTATCACGCCGCACGACATTCGAGCCGGTATCCGGCGGGTTGAGGACCTCTACGACAGCTCCGGCTACGACCTGGCCAAAGTGTCCGGTGTCGAATTCAATTTCAATACTCACGAGATTATCCTCCCGGTTGACGAGGCGATAATTAAGCGTATCGATGTCGAGCACAACGACGTTACCCGCGACTGGCTTGTCCGCTCTTATTTTCCGCTGCATGTCGGCGAGCCGTATTCCACCGCCAAAGCCTCCCAGGGAATTGCCAATATATACGGGACGGATCTTTTCAACCGGGTTACGGTCGATCTCGTTCATTACGACGACGGCGCGATCATAAAGATCGGCGTGCAGGAGAAAAAGCACGCCCAGGTGAGGTTCGGATGGCACTGGGATGATGCCTACCAGTCGGAAGAGTTCGTTGAATTCCTCAATGACGACGCGTTCGGAGTTGGTCTTGAATATCTTCTGCATGCACGATATGCGCAGGACCGCCAGTTGTATTTCGGACAGCTTCGCGCCAATCGCATTTTCTCCACCTACCTCACGACACGTCTCAGGGCATTTTTCAGTTCACTCGACCGCTCGATTTTCACCCCCGACGGTTCAATCGTGGATGAAAGGCGGGAGCGGAAATGGGGCGGGTTTGTCCTGGTCGGTCAGCAGATTGCGCGCCTCGGCACGGTTTCGGGCGGTCTGGAGATTGAAGGCGTCAAGTACCGGTACGAGCAGACGCTCGCCGAAGAACGGTTCAACCTGACAAGCCTGCTTCTGGAATCGCAGCTGGAGACATTCGACCAGTGGATTTTCCCGGAGAGCGGCAATCGCCACCTGCTTCAACTACAGCTGGCGAGCAAATTCCTCGGCGGCGACAGGGAATACACCCGGTTCTTTTCGTCGTTCGAGACATACATCCCGCTGGGGCGCTACCTCAATTATCATCCGAAAATCTCAATCGGATTGGCGAGCACCGACCTGCCGCCCTCGGAGAAGTTTTACATGGGCGGGTTTCATTCATTCGCCGGTTACCGGACCTACCAGTTGTCGGGCGACAAGATGTTCCTGGTGAATCAACAACTACGGATCAAGCTGCCGTTCCGGTTCTATCTAACCGGCGAGTATGACCTCGGGCAGGTTTACCGGAGTATCGACCAGGTGAAATTGAGTAATGTCCGCCATGGTATCGGCGCCTCCATCGCACTCGATACACCTGTCGGTCCGTTCGAATTCGGGTACGGCTTCACCGATGATGATCAGGACCGGTATTACTTTCAGGCCGGGTTCAGTTTTTGACGCGGGGATTTGTGCCGGTGCCGGCTTATCCGTTTGAGCTTGACAGAATTCGAACTCCCGGCGTATATTGAAAATGGATACAGACAGTACCCAGATCGACGCGAGCCTCACACGCGTCGATTAATCCCTCACAAGACAGACGCGCAAAACCCACCTTACCCCTTTTGCCCCGCCGCCAGATGGATGCTGGTAACCCTGTAACGATGGAGGCGAATTCATGAGGTGAGTCTGCGGGCGGGAAAGACAGGAGCCCATGGCCCGCAGAGACGGTCATCCCGGATGCCATCACCGGGTAACCGGCAGGTGACCGAAGATCGAGAATTGCGTATTGGCCGGTTTGAGGTCACGGACTAGATCTGTCGTCTGGTATCCTGTCCAGACCGCCGGACCTGTATGTCACGATCAGGCACGGCAGCCGGCCGGACTATCTATCCGCAGGCGCTGAATGTCAGTGCCGGCGGCTTCCGTACAACGATTCGCCCGGTGGCGTAACCCGCCACCGGGTTTTATCTTAGCCCACAAGGTATGGACCTCCTCCCACAGTTTGCCGCTTCGGGGACGGCGGAAAACTCTTCCAGCATGTGCAATTTTGACACATTGATACAGGTTAACCCTCTATCCGGTAAACCCTTATCCCGCCCGCAGAACGACCGGTCGGCAGACGGCAACCCGCTTGCATCTACCTGTTTGCGAGACACGAAACACTTAGCAGGACGGGGCCGGATGAGAGTCAAGTTCGTATTGACAATGGATGACGTGGTCGTCAACGATCAGAAGATCGACCAGATCATCATGGACTGGGAAACCGACATCGACAAGGAAGAAATCCTGGAAGTCTCGCATCAGTGGATTTCGACCCAGAACTTTCTCACCCAGCGCATGGTCGGGCTCACCCGCGTCGGCGAATCATCGCTGACCATAGAACCGCTGGAAGAGTCGGAAATCGAAAATGAATAAGCTCGCCGTCATAGATCAGCTCGGACGGTACGCCGACCAGGCATCACAGAAGGCTCACGAGTACTCGGGCTTTCTCGCCTCTGCCCGGGAGTACATTCTCGATACCTTCGGGCCCAACGGGCTGATTGCCGCATACATCGTGCTGGCGGCGATACTGATATTCGTCCTTTCAAAGCTGGTCAAGCTGACATTTGCGACCCTCAAATATCTCATCATTCCGGCCGTCGGCATGGCCTTTGTCGCCAGCCTGGTGCTCCCATACTCGTTTGTTACGGCACTACCGGTAACGGTAACCGTCTGCTCGCTGTTTCTCCTATTTAAGGGCTGAGAGCCCCTCCATACCTTGTTGGACCATTCCCCGTATTTTCGCCCTTTTGGCAATCTGCAAAAGCGGATCCTGCGCTCTATCTGGTTGCCAACAAGCGACTTAACGCCAGTATCCGGCCCCGGCAACGAGCTTGCTTTGAATATCAACCGGAGGCAATGACACTTGAATCGAGCCGCCCAAACTCCAGTGGGGCTGGACTGATCGGCCTGACTGAGCCAAAAAACCTCGGGCCGAGGGGAATGGTCGGTGACAGCTAAAAGGGCAGAACATCGATGGCAACCAGGCAACTTCCTCAGAACATCAAAAAGGCCAGGATAAAAAAGAAACGATCGGATGAGAGCCGGCGACGCGAACAGCGACTTCGCGAGCTCGAGCAGCAGGTCGTACAGGATACCGAAAACTACTGTATTAACTGCGGAAGCGAGCTGACCGTCGAACACGGTGTAAGAATCTGCCGGAAATGCAACTCGCGAGAAGTCGTGTTTCGATTCGTTCAGCAGTTCGACGAGAATGAGGATTTCATCCTGATCGAATGTCCCGGGGCCACGCTCTACGAAGATGGCAGCGATACTATCACGGCCGGGGTCGAGTTTCTGGACGAAGAAGACCCGCTCAAGGGGTACCGGATAATCGGCAAGCCGGTTTACCCGCCGACCCATACCCGGTGGCGGCGGATTCGCAAAGACGCTCTCGGCAAGATTCGGCGGTGCCAGGCATGCCAGGACTATACCATCCGAATGCGTCGAAAAGAGGGCTGTGACTTCTTTATCCCGTCCCACAAGTATCCCGGGCGAAAGAGGCTGAAATCGATCACGCACTCATCCAGTGAATCCGGGGGCTACTGAGCACTGTAAGGCCGCTCTTGACATAAGCCCCAATCTGCGGTTTTTTGCCCGGGTGCAACTGAGACGAGCCGCAGCCATAGTTCTTCCCCTTCTGGTGGTGGCGGCGGCGCTGGCAACGCTCGAGTTTGTCCGCCTGCCGCAGCATACCTACCTCTGGCGGGAAATTCAGAATACCGGGCATGTACCGCTTTTCGGGGTGATCTCCCTGGCGATGTTTGCGCTCTCGGTGCAACTGCTCGGGAATGTCGTTAAGAAACGATTTGTGCACTATGTTATCGCCGCCACGGTCACCTTTTGCATCGGACTCGTCACCGAGCTGGCCCAGATCATTGGACCGCGGGATGCCGATGTCTGGGACCAGGTCCGCAACACCGCCGGCATTATCATTTTCCTCGGCGCTTACCTGACCTTTGACAGAAAAATGCGGGAACCGCTTCAAAGGCTGGGCAGGCGAATCATACCGCTCATCAGGGGTGCGGTGGCCGTGCTCATAGTCGTGATCATCATTCCGGTAACACTGTGGGGCGATGCCTACATCTTCCGGAACGAGCAGTTTCCGATCATATGTGATTTCCGGAGCCGGCGGGAGTTGAAATTCATACGCGCGCACAACGCGGAGGTCAGGCGAATCCCGGCGCCCGCCGGATGGGTTTCGGCCAACAGCGGGGGCGTCGGCGAGGTCACGTTCAGACCGCCCGTGGAGTATCCGGGGTTCATAATCGATGATCCGGTCGAGAACTGGTCGGGGTACTCGGCCCTGACATTTGATGCATACTCTGTGCTGGATACGGTCATCACGCTCCATATGACCATTCAGGACAATGCTCACAACCAGATGTACAGCGACCGGTTCAACCACTCATTCAAGGTTGCGCCCGGTCCCAACCGCATCGCCATTCCGCTCGATATCGTACGAAAAGCTCCGGCCGAAAGAAGTATGGACATGTCCCGGATAGCCAATATCAACATCTTCGCCTACCGACCGACGGGACCGTTCGTCGTGTATTTCGACCGCTTTATGCTCGAATGAGCCGACTCGCTATCGGGATAGTTCACTCAATAATCTTTGGCGCAACCTTGGTCTGCTCTCTACGTAAATGGGGTAAATGCGTCAGGTCATAAATTGAGTGGAGTTGATCGATGAAACATACCGCCGTCAAGATTACCGCCCTGGTGGTGCTTGCCATATTCGTAGCAGGTTCCCGGGCATCGGCAGACAACTTTTTCAACCGCCTGTTCAATCACGGCGAGAAAGGCTCCGGCGATCTCGTAACGCAAACGCGGGACGTGGACAAGTTCGACGAAGTCAGCCTCAGCGGCTCGTTCGATGTCAGAGTACGGGTCGGTGAAGAACAGAGTATCTCGGTGACATTCGATGACAACCTGATTGACTATATCCAAACCGAAGTCAGGCACGGCGAGTTGCGGATCCACTCCGATGAATCATTTTCTTCGAGGCATAATTGCCGGGTAGAAATCACCGTGCCGAGCCTCACCGACGTGTCTCTCTCGGGCTCCGGTGATATCGATGTAACGAATGTGTCGGGCGGTGATTTTTCGCTGTCGATCTCCGGATCGGGCGATGTCACTGCCGAGGGTAAGGTCGATCAGCTGAGTATCACGGTTGCCGGGTCGGGCGATGTTGATGCGCGCGATCTCGAAGCGCTCGACGCTGATGTTCATATCAGCGGATCGGGCGATGTCGCGGTGTTTGCGTCTCGATATCTGGACGCCCGCGTGAGCGGCAGCGGCGATATAGATTATTATGGCGATCCGGAAAAAATCTCCAGTCACGTTGCCGGTTCGGGTTCGATCCGGAAACGGAGTTAGACAGGAGACCGTAGAATTCCTCTAACCTCCTTGAATTGGGGCAGTTAGCCCATGTTCAACGCCCGCTCGGAGGCTGCGCCGAGCGGGCGGTTTTTTTTGCCCTGAAAACCGGCCGATTTAACACCGTCTCCTCGACGTAACTTATTAAAAATCAATAGGATAGATAGAGTTTTTTACTTGCCAAAGGTATTAAAAAATTGTATAATATATGGTTAGGATTCTAAGGATGAACAGGTACCAAAAACCGGCTGCAGGAAGCAAAAAACCAAGCCCTATTTCAGGCATTGTCGAGTCCGTAATCGGCTCTCTGGGCCTGAGGAACAGCTACCAGGGCTGGCTTGTAGTAGAGAAGTGGCCGGATATCGTCGGCGAACATATCGCCCGGCGATCACAGGCAATTCGCTACGATGATGGCATCCTCTATGTTGCCGTTTCGAATTCCGTCTGGCGGCAGGAACTGGCCATGCAGACGGAACATATCCTGCGGGAAATCCGCAGTCTGCCATACGGCCGGGTCGTCAGGCAATTGCGGCTCGTGCAAGGCAAGAAGGGAATATAGCGTATATGACAACCAAAGTTGAAGAAGTCGTGAAGAAGTCCTCTGATAAATCTCCCTCACAGAAATATGATGCCGCGACGATCACGGTCCTCAAGGGACTCGAGGCTGTCCGTCGCCGTCCTGCGATGTATATCGGCGATGTCGGGCAACGCGGGCTGCATCATCTCGTCTATGAGGTGGTCGACAACTCTGTCGACGAGGCGATGGCGGGCTTCTGCGATCATATCTGGGTCGAGGTAAACGAGGACGGTTCCGTGACCGTGACCGATAACGGCCGCGGTATCCCGGTCGAACCGCATCCCGAACTGAAGGTATCCGCTCTCGAAGTTGTGATGACGACGCTGCATGCCGGCGGCAAATTCAGTCACGACAACTACAAGGTCTCCGGCGGTCTTCATGGTGTCGGTGTCTCGGTCGTCAACGCCCTCTCCGAGTGGTGCTGGGTGGAGGTCGCCCGCGAGGGTGATACGTGGCGGCAGGAGTACGACCGCGGCGTCCCCCGGGGAGAGATCAGAAAAAACGGCGCCAAGAAAAAGTCCGGCACCAAGACCTGTTTCCTTCCCGACCACGAGATCTTTCCGCGACGTGAAATCAAGTTTGACATCATCGCCTCGCGCCTGCGCGAACTCGCGTTTCTCAACCAGGGCTTGACCCTCGACCTGAAAGACCATAACACCGGTAAAGATGTTCGCTTCTTTTACAAAGGCGGCCTGGCTTCATTTGTCGAATACCTGAATGAAAACAAGACCGTGCTGTTCAAGAAACCGATTCATTTCCAGAAAGAGCGCGACGACGTCGATGTCGAGGTTGCAATACAGTACAACGACGGTTACGCCGAGTCGATACACTCGTACGTCAACAATATAAACACGATTGAAGGCGGCACCCACCTGACCGGGTTCCGCACCGCGCTCACGCGTACGATCAATTACTATGCGACCAAAAACAACCTTTTGAAAAAGGAATCGCTGTCGTTCCTCGGCGATGATTCGCGAGAAGGTTTGACCGCAGTCGTGTCCGTCAAAGTGCGCGACCCGCAGTTCGAGGGTCAGACAAAAACCAAGCTGGGTAACTCCGAAGTCCGAGGTATTGTCGAATCGATCACGAACGAGTATCTCGGCGCTTACCTCGAAGAGAACCCGCCGGTCGCGAAGAAGATTGTCGACAAGCTCATCACGGCTGCGACCGCCCGCGAGGCGGCCAGAAAAGCCAAAGAGTTGACGCGCCGGAAAACGGCTCTCGACAGCGCAGCTCTCCCGGGCAAGCTGGCCGATTGCAGCTCGCGCGAACCTGACCTCAGTGAGATATATATCGTCGAGGGTGACTCGGCAGGCGGCTCCGCTAAACAGGGTCGTGACCGTCGGTTCCAGGCTATCCTGCCGCTCAAGGGCAAAATTCTCAACGTGGAAAAAGCCCGTATTGACAAGATTCTCAGCAACTCCGAAGTCCGGGACCTGATCACCGCTCTCGGGGCCGGTATCCGCGAGGATTTCCAGGCCGACAAAGTTCGGTACCACAAGATCATTATCATGACGGATGCCGATGTCGACGGTTCGCACATCCGCACGCTCATTCTCACGTTCTTCTTCCGCTACATGCGGGCGCTGATCGACATGGGCTATATTTACATCGCCCAGCCGCCGCTGTATCGTCTCAAACACGGCAAGAACGAGCAGTATGCGTATTCCGACGATGAAAAAGAGACGATTCTCAAGACCCTGCCGAATTCGGGCGTTTCTATCCAGCGGTATAAAGGTCTTGGTGAGATGAACCCGGAACAGCTCTGGCGCACGACCATGGATCCGGAGACCCGCACATTGCTCCAGGTGACTCTCGACGACGGCGCGGAGGCGGACCACCTGTTCACCAAGCTGATGGGCACCGAAACCGGCCCGCGGCGGGAATTCATCGAGCAGAACGCAAAGTACGTGAGGAACCTCGATATCTAGGTACCCGTCTTGTACGAACTGGCTTTCATTTTGATAGGGCAACTACTGGGAGTGGTAATTGCCCTTTTTGTTTTCCGGTATTCGAAGTACCGCGATGTTGTCGAAGCATCGAAGACGGCGCACGAGCTTACCGGTCTCGCCATCGAAGAACTCCGTCGCGCCGGTGACCGCGCCCGCGACTTCGAAGCGCTCTTCGAGACCGATATCGAGAAGTTTGTCGGGGCGACGCTGCCCTATCCGGCGTTGCCCGATGAATTGACCGCCCAATTACTTCGTTCGCCGTTCGCAGTTCGACTCCCCGATTACCTGTTGAAGCATATCATCGTTGCCCACGGGGCCGTTCGTCGTTTCAACGACCTCTACTACCAGACATATTTCGAGTTATCCTACCGCCGGCCGGGCATCATTGCCGAAGAAAAATCCATCTGGGCCGACCAGCAGAATGAAGTCGAGTTCAAGCTGTCAGAAACATATCGCGAACGAGTTCGCCATGTGAAAGACGCCCTGCATTCATCGTGTCAGACAATCAGGTCGACGGTTTCCGACGCCCTCAGGCTCGGCCGCGGATATGAATCAACTCTCCCCTCCTTTTGGCAATTCCTGCTGGGCAAAAACCATTAACAGCACTCTACCGCCATCTTTCTGCGCGAAACATTTTCTCTTTCGGCCCTGTTTTACTGGCATCGGTAAGGCAAAGGAGAAGCCATGAATTCAACGCGAAAGCTGTCAATGCTCGTCGGAGCCCTGTCGGTCGCCACCCTGCTTTTGGCGGTCAACGCGGCCCCCTTCTGGTCATCAAAGAAAAGTCCGGAAGAAAAGGCGGCGGAATCGAGGAAGAAGGCGGTCGAAATCTACAACAGCGGCGTGCAGCACATGGATAAAGCGCGGGCAATTCTCAGCGCGGGCGATTCCACTTTCGCCTACAACTACCGCGCGACTTCGAATGCAAAAGCTCGCGGGGAGTATCAGAGTGCCGCCGGTGATTTTGAAAAGGCAGTCAAACTCGATTCGACCTTCTTCGAGGCCTATAACAACCTCGGGTACTGCTACCGAAAACTCGGCGACTTCCCGGCCGCGCTCGGAGCATACGACAAGGCGATCTCACTGAACGGGGATTTTGCGCAGGCGCGGGAGTACCGCGGCCAGACATATCTTGCCATGGGCAAACTCGACCTCGCCCGGAATGAACTGGAATTTCTCGAGGACCTCGAGTCTCCGTACGCGGATTCTCTCTCACGCTCTATTCAATTGTACCGGTTTAATCAATTGCAGAATTCAGAGGTGGACTCGGGGCAGTCCCGTAAGTGATGCAAATCACTTCTTGCTGCCGCCGTTCTCGCCCGGTTTCTCCGGCTCTTCCGGCGGATTCAGGACTTCTTCGGGAATTTTCACTTTAGGCGGGAAAATACGCAGGTACCGCTGATACCATTTCCATTTCTTGCGTTCCTGCTTGAAAAATTTCTTGATTCTCCTCTCCCGCTCCAGTTCGACAGCATCCAGTTCTTCGATTTTAAGCAGGAGAATCTCTATCGACTGTCGTTCTTCCAGCGCCAGCCGCAAATTGTCATAATCTTTGAAGTTGAAGACGGTCTGGACCATCGGTTCAAAGAAGACCATCGCCTGCGATGCAATAAAGTTCAAAGGACGAACCGACTCCAGAAAAATAATCGCCGGCACGGTCATCCCGCGTTTCACCACTTGCTTCGCCAGCTTCTCCAGCACGGCATCCTGTTCTTCGGGGAGAATCTTGCGGTCCGGATCGGGGATGTCGCCGCCGCCCTTCCAGAAACTCATGACTGTTCCCCTGCCTTCGCGCCGCTATCCGCGTTCTCTTTCTTTTCGTCCTGAGTCTTCACAGCTTTCTTTCCAACGTAACGCCGCACGAATTCCACTACCTCATCTCGGTTTTTATCATACATCACGTACAGCCCGCGGAAATTCTCCAACCGGGTCGGGCGCGTGAACGGCGATAACAGCACGCCGTTCTTGTCCGGGTAGAAACTGCGATACATCGACCAGTTCTTGACCAGTGTCTGCGTCATCGTTTTGACCTGAATCCCCCTTTCCGACATCCGATACCGGGTCGGGAAATAGAATTTCGCGAGCGACGCGTAGAGAATCACCAGCGTCAGAACCGTGAAGGCATTCGAGAACGTCGCGAAATACACCACCAGTCCCATCACGATGATAAACAACGTAACCGCAATCGTGACCCATGGACGACGTCGCATCGGATGACAGGTCCACTCCACCACTTCCCCCTCATCCGGTTCGGCTGAAACTTCTTTGGCCCCGGCTGATGCTTCCAGCGGCAGTTCGGTCTGATTGACGGGTTTATCTTCGCGTTCGGCCATTACCGTCCTCACATTTCGTCGGGATGGCGGTACCGCTCCTTCTTGACCTTCTCCATCATATCCAGAAGTTCCTGCGGCTTAAAGAATTTCTTCTCAATGAGCAGGCGAACGAGCGATTCCTGGGCGAGATTGTTCGACAGCGCGAGCTCCTCGAAACTCACATCGCGCTCCTTGCCGTCGACTACCATCTTTATCGCAACTTTCTTTTCGTCCATGGAATACCACCGAGCAAAAGGGTTATCAATACATATCTTATACGGGGAATATACGAAACAGGTGATTGACGGGAAAGGTCCGAAAGAGGAATTCTCTCAATCCCCCGTATCCGTCGTGTCTTCTTCAACCGGTTCCACCGACGGGAGCGGCTCATCCTCGGTGTCGACCGTGCTCACGCCGATCATGACGGCCCGTCCGTTCTCGATGCGATAAATCGGTATCGCGACATTCTCGCGCTGCTCGCCGAACGTGACAATTCCCGCCGCGCCTTCGTAGTTGAAGGTCTTTTTCATCTGGTCGATAAGTCCCTGGCGCGGAATACCGCCCGAATCCACTGCGAGCGTTGCAAGATGAACGGCATCGTAGCCGAGCGCCGACAGTCGCTGTGGTCGTTCACCGTACCGGCTGTCGTACGCCGCCGAGAATTTTACATACTCGTCCGAAGTCCCCGTCTGCAGGAACGGCGATGGAAACACCGCATTCTTGGTGATGCGATCACCGAGCTTGTAGATCGATTCATCGCCCCACCCGTCGGAGCCGAGGTAAATGGACTGAAGATTGTAGAAATTGATCTGCGGCAGAAGCTGGCGCAACTGCTGGGGTCGTCCCGGAATAAACATGCAGTCGAGCTGCGCCGGGATTCCGTCGGGGTCGAGCGTATCGCCGCGATCGTTGATGAAGAATGTGGAGTCCTCTTCCAGTCCCAGCAAAAGGGCCTTGATATCTCGAATGTAGGCGCCGAAATCCTGGTCGCGCTGTCGATAGTACTCCACCGCAACCACGGTGCCGCCGAGCTGCTTGAATCGATTGGCAAACGCCTGCGACATCAAGAGGTCATCGGGCATTGTCGACGTAATGATGGCCGCCGAGTCGGCATGCAGGTTGTTGAATGCATACCACGCCATCTGCGTGCCCTGCAGCTCGATATTCGGCGACAGCTGAAACGACGTTTCGCTGAGCAGCGTCAGTCCCGCCTGTGTGGCGGCAGGTGCGATAAGCGGCAAGTCACCGCAGGACAGCGTTGCGGAGGCGACGGAAGATTCCTCGCTGGTGAGCGGACCAACCACGACATCGTACGGCGAGTCGCTCAACTCGCGCACGATTCGGGCGGCGTTGACCGGGTCGCCCTTGCTGTCGAACGGTTGGACATCGATATCCTTGCCGGATGATCCTCGGTACATGTCGGCGGCGATCACGGCCCCGTTATATATGTCTTTCCCGAACGACTGCAGCTCTCCCGACAGCGGTAGCACCACGGCAACCCGAAGTTGGCCGCTGTACCCGCCTGGCGACGCGCCCGTGCCTTCCGGTTGTTCACCGCAGGCACGCAGGAGTCGATTCGCCGTGCTCAGGTCATCGCGGGCTACCAACTTGTCGGCCACAACACGAATCATGGTGCACCGTTTGGCGCCTTTGAGCTTATCGAAATCAGCCAGCCCCAGCGACACCTCACGAGCGTCGGCAACCGCCGAGCCCACCGCCTGTTCCACCAGGCCGTTCAAGCGAGTGTCCGACGAACCGGCGTAGGCATCAATATAATCCCTGAACGCCTGCGTGACGTTGCCCTTGAGATAGTTGATATTACCCAGGAAAAACCTGGCGTACGGAAGAAGGGATGAGTTGGGGAAGCGGTTGGCAAAGCCGGCGAACCCGGCCAGCGCCTTGTCGTAGTCGCCAAAGTAGTATTCCGCCTTCGCCCGGTTGAACACGAACAGATCCATGTTGGACGAATTCGGGAAACGGCCGGCCAGTTCCTCGAACACCCGCGCCGCATCGAGATAATTCCCTTCGCGAAGCAGACGTTTTCCCCTCGCGTAGAGCGAAAGAACTTCCGGGTTGTCATCGAGCGTGTCGGCGGCCGATGTCGCGAAAGCAACCAGCGACAGGATAAAAACTGCGGCAACGATGTAGGCTACGGATCGCACTTACAGTGAATACTTCCCAAAATCTTCCGGGTTGATGTTCTTGAGTCGCTCGCGCAGTGACTCACGATCCGTGGGCATATTCAGCGATTCCGGCGCGTCTGACTTTTCCATGTTGAAAAGCTCTTCGTTGACATAGATAGTCGCGCCGGTCTTGAGCGCGAGGGCTATGGAGTCCGACGGCCGCGCATCTATCTGGTTCTGCTTGTTGCCTTCCACCAGGTAGATGACCGCGAAAAAGGTCTGATCGCGCAGTTCCGTGATTTCGACCCGATCAACCTTGGCGTTGAACGATTCAATCACGCGCCGCAAGAGATCATGCGTCATCGGACGCTTCGAATCGACCCCGGACAGCTCCATGGCGATCGCCCATGCCTCGGCGTGACCGATCCAGATGGGAAGCACCTTATCGAGCCCGGTCGGAGACAGGATAACCACCGGCGTGTTGGTGGTCATGTCCAGCGCCAGACCCTCGATTTTCGCTTCGAGCATTTTCATGACTTATGATTTTTTAACGACCCACACTTTAAGATTAGCGATAACGTCCTTTTCGACCTTGATCGGCACGGTATACACTCCAAGCGCCTTTATCGGGTCGTCGAGTTGCACCGCCCGCTTGTCTACCGTAACGCCCTCTTGCTCGAGCAGTTCGACAATATCGAAGGCGGTTACCGACCCGAATACCCGGTCTTCTTCGCCAACCAGTACCGACGCCGACACCGAAAGTTTCTCGATGTGGTCCTTGACTACCTCGGCCTGTCGACGGGCCTTCTTTTCCCGGATTGATTTTTGTTTGCGGACCTCGTCAATCGCCTTGAGGTTCGCCTTGGTCGCCGGAATGGCCAGGTTGCGCGGGATCAGGAAATTCCTTCCATAGCCAGCCTTGACCTCGACTGTCTGCCCGGCCTGTCCGATATCCGGGACATCTTCACGTAGAATGACTTTCATGTCTACCTCTGTGTGAAAAATATACGCAACTATTATTCTTTTTTCAAACCAATTTCCGGCGCCGCCAGTTTGCGCCAGTCGGTGAAACTGTCGACAAAGCCCAGCAGCGCCGTGATAAGCACGCCTATCAACTGGGTGAATACCAGCAGGACGTAAAACACCACCCGGATCGGCACCGATACGTCCAGTTTCTTCAACAAATACTCGATCAGCGACAGGCCGCCGACGCAATAATAAATCAGCAGGATCAGTATGCCGTTGTCGGCAATCAGTTTCAGCGTATCGCCGCCGAACAGCCGCATGATTGCGAGGACAATCACCGCCGGGGCGATGCCGAACGGCACCTGCCAGCGTGTGAAACTGATCACCGCCTCGCGCTGCGAGTTGTCCCGTATCGTGCGAACAAAAAACATCAGAAACCCGACACTGAACTGCATGACCGGCGTCAGGATAGTCGAGGCCGGTATGAGACCGACCATCAGACCGCTCAATTTCTTGAAGCCCGCCGCAAATTGATCTACCTGATCCTGCGGCGTACCCTGCGCGTTTAGTGATGACTTAAAATAGGTCAACATATCCGTCGACAAGTTTCGCGAACTCTCCATGAGGTCCGGCCAGAGCGCCCATGTCCCCGCGGTGATGACAATTCCCACGGTCAGGGCGCCGACAATGTACGTCCGCACCGGCGGTCCGCCTCGCGACGTAAGAAAGCCGATAACCATGCCGCCGGCATACACTGCCAGAAACTGCACAATCACCACACCGATATGCGCGAAGCCGTGCAACGCGAGACCGAAAAGGGTAGCGATCACCGTTACGGCAACGGTCAATCTCGCCTGTCCCCGGTAGACCAGCGATGCCACCGCGTAGTACACGTACATCGCCGCCACGAAAGCGACAATGATGGCGATCACTCGCGGCAGCAGTTCACTGAAGGCTACATCGCCTGCGAACAGCAGCACCGGATAGGCGAATATCGCCGTAATTGCCAGCCATGCCGGCGGTCCGGCCGTCGACTTCATCAGCTCACCAGCGTCGGTTGGCGCGGTCGGCGCTTTATCGGTACGATTCAGCGACAAACGGCATGATCGCCAGATGTCGCGCCCGTTTGATCGACGTCGTCAGCATCCGCTGATGCTTGGCGCAGGTACCGGTGATCCGGCGCGGCACGATCTTGCCCCGCTCGGTGACAAACCGCCTCAGGAGCCGCTCGTCCTTGTACTCGATATACGTGATGCCGTCTTCACAAAAGCGGCATACCTTTTTGCGTCGTTTTCCTGCAAAGTCAGCCATTGTTCATATTCCTTGTTAGTTCAGTTCCCGGTTCAATTACGCACAACAAGCGAGAAAACACCCACCGTCGGGGACTCTTTCCAGAGACCGGCCGTAGTGCAATCCCGCCATGCAGCGACCTAGAGAATTTCGTCCTCGTCGGGCTGTTTCTCAGGCTGCTGTGGCTCTTCCTCGGTCGCTTTGGGCTCGGGCTCGACGGTCGGGACTTCTTCGGTCGAAGCCTCGGCCCCGGCTTCTTCAGCCGCTTCCTCGGCCGCTTCTTCCTGCGCTTCGGCCAGTTCTTCTTCAGCGGAAACCGGCGAAGTTTCCGGCTCGGCTACCGGCTGGTGGGCGGGAGCTTCCGGTTTGGGTGTCGGCTCCGGACGGCGGGTAGCCGGTTCGTGATGATGAACCGCGGCCGGGGCTTCTTCCTGGACTTCCTCTTCCGGCTCCGGCAAGCTGCCCTCGTACCGGATTGTCAGGTACCGGACGTATGGCTCTTCCAGTTTGAAATGCCGTTCCAGCCGGCTCAGGACCGAGGCCGGCGCCTCGAAAATGAAGTTGGCGTAATACCCCTGGGTGAGTCCTTCGATCATGTAGGCCAGCCGGCGTGTACCCATGCGGTTTTCGCGCAGGATACTACCGCCATTCTGGGTGATGACGTTTCTGACGGCCACGACCTGTTGATCGAGAGTGGAATCGTCTGACTGGGGATTGATAATAAAGGTGGTTTCGTAGATAGTCACTACGGATCCTCCCTGTGGACGTTAATGGTTTCCTAACCCTAACGGCCTTGCCCTCAGTGATCCTCGGGCAAAGCAGGGCTGCTGTTATATCGTGACATCGCCAATTCCAGGCGATTGTCTATGGCAAACACGACCGCCTCGGCGGCGGTTTCAATCATTTTCCGGGCCGGCTCTTTTTCGTTCTTCTCGAACGGCGAGAGCACAAATTCGGCGCTGTCCTCGACGCCTTCCGGCAACGGACCGATTCCCAGCCTCAGGCGGGGAAACTGCTCCGTACCGAGCGTCGCGATCAGCGAGGCCAGCCCGTTATGGCCGCCATCGGAGCCTTTCAATCGAAATCTGAGGGTGCCGAGCGGCAGGGCGAAATCATCGACCACCACCAGCATCTCCGAGGGCGACAGGTCATTACGTTGTAAAAGAGCTTCGGCGGCGATTCCCGACAGGTTCATGTAAGTCTTCGGTCGGGCCAGGATGATTTTCCGGTCATCCTGCTTGGCCACCGCCCAGTCATAATCCCGCGTACTTCGTTTCGGCTTCGCCTTCAGGGTCTGTTCAACCCGGTAGAGGACTTCGAAACCGACATTATGCCGGGTCCCGGCATATTTTTCACCGATATTTCCGAGGCCAAGCACAAGCGAAATCATAACATACGGGCCGATCCGCCATCGCGAACACGGCCCAGAAAGGTAACCATTTCGGCCGGAATGTCAAGGGGAAATGAGAGCCGGTGACAACCTCGCTAACCCGTTGCCGTATGGCAGATTTGTCCCAGAGCTGCCATCCCGGACCAGCATAGATTCACCCGCCCCGCCTGGTGCAATGTTCGTTTCGTGCAAATTGACCGGATGACGCCTGACATCCGGCCGTGATAATCGTCGCGTGAAGCCCGCATTTCCTTGGCGTCCCGCCCTTCGGGGATAGCGCCCGGAAGGCCGCCACGCGCCGATTCTACATCTTGCAAGCAGCGCATTTGCAGCGTATCTTAAGGCGGTTATAAGAGACGAATGAACCCGGGGACTTATTAGGAGGACGATCTTATGAACCGATTCTGCGCAATTGTATTAATTCTGTTTATCGCGGCACTGGTCGTCGGTTGTGGCGATGACGATAATCCCGCAGATTCTGCAGATTTTCTGCTGGTTGGAACCTGGATTTACGACTCGAGCGCTGTTAACGGCGTCAGCTATGATATTCCGCCGGACACACTGATCTATCGCTATGATCACACCGGGAGTTATCGACCGGAAAACGGCTGGGGGCCTTATGACTTTGATTACACTCTCAGGAACGATTCCATCTTTCGTATCAGGACGTGGGGACAAAGTGAAGGTGCTGTCGACACTTGCGAATATGAGGCAACTCCCAGCCAACTGATCGAAACCATCACCACCACCGATGCGACGCGAATTCGCTACCTTACCAGGAGGTAGAGGGACACAGGACCAGGGCCAACTGACCGGCAAACGCCGCTCCTGTAGACGCGGCCGCAGGACAGCTTTGTCCCAAAGCTACCGGCCTGGACCCGGTCAGATTCAAAACCCCTGCTTTGTTCAGAACCCGATCTGTGTCAAGACACGGGTCCACTGACAGGAGGACAGGGAGTGTCATACTCAGTTTGACATTTTAGTTGATTTCCATCCCGGCTTTGTCTACAACCCTGATGAGTACGCGAACTTGATCTTTAGCATGACTGGACCGATCCTTTAGGTGACGGAATTACAGGCAGTAAATCAGCAAGGCTGAAGAGTATCGCATTGTCAGCGATTTTCAACCGGAGATAATTATGAACAAGGTTGTAGTACGATTCGCCGACGGTCGCGTGGTCAAAGGCATGACCGCCGACTTCCTTCCGACAAAAGACCTTTTTCATCTTAATGTATCAACCGAATCGGTTGGGGCAAAGCCTGTGGAAATCAGCACGAGCGACTTGAAGGCGTTGTTTTTCGTAAGAGACTTCGATGGAGACCCGAAGCACGTCGAGTCAAACGAGTTCGACCCGGCACAACCTCCGGCAGGGCGCAAAATTCGAGTGGTGTTCAAGGACGGCGAAGTCCTGGTGGGAACCACGACGGGCTATCAGCCCGGACGCCCGGGGTTTTTC
>CAYNEO010000026.1:0-53646 GCA_964396245.1 uncultured Ignavibacteriales bacterium | reverse complement strand
GCGTCCACTGCTCGCACAGATTGGATCAAGGGGTACTTTTCAGACCGGGCGGTGGTGGACTCAATTGAGCGGTACATGGTTCTGCGCGACAGCGAGCCCAATCACCTGTTTGGCTGGCTCACACTTTCCCTGGGAGATATCAACGGTGATGGTGCCAGCGACATTGTCGTCTTTCGGAACGAAAGCAGCGGCTTCGTAGTAAACCAGTCCTTCTTGTTTTACGGGGCTTCTGATTCCCTTCCGGATGCCGTCTACAACAACTTCCTGCCTTGGGCCGGCTTAATCGGCGACGTAACCGGTGACGGGTATCCCGAGATGGGCGTGGCCAAAGGGGTCCCGCCACCTCTCCGCTGTGAGTTATTTTTTGGTGGGCCGGGGTTTGATGATTTAGTCGATTTCACGATACCCGAAGCCTATTCGCATTTCGTCCCGGCCGTAGACCTTGATGCGGACGGTGCGCTTGATTTGCCGATAAGTGTCAACGTGAATGGCGGATTCGTGAACATCTATCGGATTGACAGTCTCCGGGACACCATCCCCGAGTACGTCATTCCCGATACGGCGAAGTACTTTGGATTCAACCTGGCGACGGGTGACTTCAGCGGCGATGGGTATCCTGATCTTGTTGTCGTGGCGAGTATGGGTCGCGACACGAGTTTTGCCAAGTTCTACTGGGGTGGTCCGACGTTCGACACGATTGCGGATTTCACGATCCGTAATACCGGCAAACGGTTTGGGGAGCGCACGGTTCCGCTTGGTGACTTCAACGGGGACGGGTATGAAGACATCTTCTTTGGAGGCGAGAGCAACCATCCGTACGGGATCTACTTTGGCGGCCCGCAAATGGATGATCGCATGGATGTGGTGGTGAATAGACAGGGAGGCTCGTATTTTGCCTTGGATGACGCCGCCACGGGGGATTTCAACCACGACGGGTACGCCGATCTGCTTGTTGGCCATGCCGTTGATCTGGCGTATGAGTTCGAAATATACATTTATCTCGGTGGACCGGATGTGGACAGCGTGATGAAAGCGGATATCTATATCAATCACGACATGATACCGGGGAGCCAGATGTATTTCGGTCATAGGGTGGCGTCGATCGGTGATTTCACGGGAGACGGGATCGACGATTTCTCGGTGTTTTCCTTTGTTAATTTGTACGGGGTGGGAGACTGCGATGTAACGATCTTTGCGGGGTATGATGCTACAGCTACGGATGTAGCCGAGGTTCAAGACTCCCTCACACCACAAGAAACCTTTCTCGCTCCCAATTATCCCAATCCGTTTCATAGCAGCACCAACATCCAGTTCGTACTGTCGAAACCGAGCCATGTCCAACTCACGGTCGTAAATATTCTCGGGCAGGAGGTTGCCCACCTGGTAGACAGGCAGATGTCGGTCGGAGTTCATTACGCAGTTTGGTGGGGCGTCACCGACCGCGGCGAGTTGGTCGCCCCCGGCATCTATTTCTGCCGTCTCAAAACCGCGGATGTCGACGAATCCCGCAAAATGTATATCCGGCGCTGAATCGTGCACACTTGCCGAGTTTTTGTTGACGCCGCCGCCTGTAGTTATAAACTACCTTCATGGCACGAGCACAGGAACCACCGCCCGCGCGACTGGTCGTATCCTACATCTACTCATCGGTGGACGCCCTCGCCGATTCACTCACCAGGCTCGAGCGTCACCTCGGACCGGTCCAGTACGAAACTGTCGATATCCCCTGTACCCCGACCCAGGAGTATGTCGAAGAAATGGGCAACTATCTCCAGCGCCGCTTCTTTTCGTTCGAGCGCCTCGTCCGCCGCGACGCCCTGCCGACGATCAAGAAGATGTGCGCCAGGGTCGAGTCGCAGTTCGCCGATCATGTCGAGGACCATATCTTCCGGACGGTCAATATCGACCCCGGCCTGATGACGCCGGAGAACCTCGTCATGGCCCATCACCGGGAGTTCAACCACCGCATTTACCTGTCCGACGGCGTCTTCGCCGAAACGGCGCTGATCTACGCGCGCGATTACTTCACCCGCCTGCCGTGGACAAATCCGGATTTTTATCACGATGAGGCTATCGATTTCTTCCTCCGCGTACGTAATTCTTTTGACCTCGTGGAGGAAATCTCCCCGGGACTGATCTAAGAGAGGGCGGCATCCACCGCATTAGAAGCGCAAGAAAAGCTTGGAGGGGTCGACAATCGGCCGGGTGTAACAGCCCGGCCGATTTTTTTGCTTTCTTTTTCGGCCTCCGCTAACCAGATTGCCCGGCAAGGCCGAACTAAAGAAAAAACACCAGCGAGAGAGGAACCGAAGTCGTTGTTTCGGTTACAATTAGTGCATGGATAAATTCGTTATTCAGGGACCGAATGTCCTCAAGGGGAAGGTCAAAGTCGAAGGATCCAAAAACGCCGCGCTGCCCATTATTGCCGGCGCTCTCCTGATCGACAAAGGCGAAACCGTTCTGAAAAATATCCCCCCGCTCAGGGATATTTTCACCCTCAAATCCGTTCTGGAATATCTCGGCGTCAAAGTCACTTACGACGAAAAGGCGCAGGTCATGACCATAAACGCCCGCGAACTGGCGGGAAACGTTGCGCCGTATGACCTTATGCGGCAGATGCGGGCATCGTTCCTGGTCCTCGGTCCGCTGCTTGCCCGTCTTGGCGAAGCCAAAATCTCGCTTCCGGGTGGTTGCTCGCTCGGCGCAAGGCCGGTCGATTTCCATATCAAGGGGTTCATGAACCTCGGCGCGAAGGTCTCCGAGAAAAGCGGGTATATTATCGCCCGGGGTAAACCGCTCAAGGGCGGCGTGATCTATTTCGACCGTCCCTCGCACACCGGTACCGAAAATATCCTCTTCGGGGCTGCTTTCGCGAAAGGCAAAACGCAAATAATCAACGCCGCCTGCGACCCGGAGATTGTCGATGTCGCCAATTTCCTGACCAAAGCCGGCGCGAAGATTCACGGGGTCGGTACTCCCAATATCACTGTCGAACCGGTCAAACGGCTCAAGCCGGTGGAATATACCGTTTCCGGCGATCGGCTCGTGGCCGGCACGTTCATGATCGGCGCGGCTATTACCGGCGGAAAAGTCGAGATAAGCGGTTTCGACCCGAATCACCTTACCATGGTCAACCGGAAGCTCATGGAAATGGGTTGCACTGTCCAGACCGCCCGCCGCTCCATCACGGTCAAGGGACCGAAAAAGCCCGCGCCGGTGGAAGTCACTACCTTTCCTTATCCTGGCTTCCCGACCGATTTGCAGGCCTGCATTATGGCGGCATCATGTATTTCCACAGGAACATCGCATATCAAGGAAACTGTTTTTATAGATAGATTCTCTCACGCCATGGAACTCCGCCGTCTCGGGGCCGAGATTGCGGTCATGAGTTCCGAGGCCGCCGTGACCGGTATCAAGGAACTGCGGGGGGCCGAGGTCATGGCGCCCGATATCCGCGCCGGCGCCGGCATTACCCTTGCCTGCCTGGCCGCGTTGGGCAAATCGGAGGTCTTGCGCGTCTATCATATTGACCGGGGCTACTATCGCCTTGAGGAAAAACTCGCTGCTCTCGGCGCCAATATCGCCAGGGCCAGAATGTAGCAGAAGGAACCCTGCCCCCGCCCGAACGTAGATAACGATACAGGCCGGATTCAGCATTTGGCAGAGAGTACAACCGACGTTACCTTGTATCAGGGCCGTCACAACATAGTCGAAGGATGTGATTATATATGCGGAAGATCTTCATTGGCGCGCTGCTTCTTGTCAGCTTCCTTTCCGCCTCGTTAGCCGCCCAGGAAACCTACTTCGGAAAGAATAAGGTCCGGTACAAGGACTTTGACTGGAAGTACATCCAGACCAAGCACTTCGACATCTACTTCTACGAGGACGCCTACGCCACGGCCAAGTTCGCCGCCGACGTCATGGAATCCTCGTATGATCAGATATCCGAAATTCTCGATTACCGCCTCCAGGACCGCGTGCCGCTTTTCATATACAACTCCCATAACGATTTCCAGCAGACGAATATTGCTGCCGGTCTGCTGCCCGAGGGAGTCGGCGGATTCACCGAAGTATTCAAAAACCGGATGGTCCTGCCGTTCGACGGTTCCTACGAGGATTTCCGGCATGTGATCAACCACGAGCTCGTCCATGCCGTGACGTTTGACATGCTCTACGGCAACATGTTCGCCAAACTGCTCTCCCGTCAGCGGCTGTTCAACGTCCCCCTTTGGTACGCCGAGGGTCTCGCGGAGTACTGCTCGCGCAACGGGTGGGATTACTGGTCGGATATGTTCGTACGCGACGCCACGATCAACAACTACCTCGCCCCGCCGGATTACATTTATGGCTACCTGCCGTATACCGAAGGTCAGGCGATGGTCATGTATATCGCCCAGAAATACGGCGAAGACAAGCTCGGCGAAATTCTCAAGAAAGGCCGCGTCCTGCTGACCATGGATAAAGCCCTGAAAGCGTCTATCGGCGTCGACCAGGAAGAACTATACAAGGACTTCTCCCGTGAAATGAAACGCCGCTACTGGCCGGAAATCGCCAAGCGCAAGGAGACCGAGGAAGTCGCCAAGCAGCTGACCAAGTCCCGTGAGGACGGCTCCTATTTCAACGAGGCGCCGACGTTCTCCCCCGACGGTGACCGGCTGGCTATCTTCTCCGACATTTCCGACTACACCGAAATCATCATGATCTCCGCTGTCGACGGCAAGAAGATCAAGAGCCTGGTTAAATCCGAGCGTTCCGGCGATCTGGAGTCACTGCACGCCTATGTATCGGGCATGTCATTCTCGCCGGACGGCCGTGATATCGTGTTTGTCGCCAAATCGAAAGGCAAAGAAGCGCTGTTCTTCCATAACATCAAGGACGAAGATACGTACCTGAAAAAGCGTCTTGACTACTACAACATCGTATCCCCGTCGTGGTCGCCCGACGGCAGCATGGTTGCCTTCTCGGCCCTCGACCGCAACAAACGTGACATTTTCGTCTATCACATCAAGGATGACTATATCGAGCAGATCACCGATGATCGCTTTGACGACGTCGACCCGGTCTGGATGCCGGACTCCCGGCAGATAGTCTTCTCATCGGACCGTCCGCATCCCGAGAACCCAACCGTCGATCTCGCCGGTCGCCCGTTCACCGATGAGAGCCTGATTCGCCCCGGCGGTTTCTCCTACGGCTACTACAACATTTTCGCCGTGGATCTTGCCCGCAAACGGGTATCGCCGATCAAAGTCGGACCGGGTGAAAACAAGAAGCCGAAGGTTTCGCCCGACGGCAAAAAGATCGCTTTTATTTCGAATCGCAACGGCACCGACAACATCTACATCGGTTACATCGACACCGTAAACTATTACGCCGTCACCGACATCCTCTCCGGTACCAAGAATATCTCGTGGTCTCCCGACGGCAAGAAGCTGGCCTTCTCCGCCATGAACCGCGGCGGCTGGGACATTTACATCCTCAAAGACATTGTCCCGGTAGGAGACGACGGCGTCCTTCAGCCGACAGGTTTTGTCCTCGGCGAATATAACGGGAAGGGAACGTTTTCCAGGCCGGTTGCTTCCACACAGAAGCCCCCGCAAAGCGCGGCCATAGACGAACCCAACAAGGCCAGAAGAACCGACACCACCGACACCGACTCGACAAACGCCGGTGACGAGTACACGACTTACCCGGTAACCGACTCGATGCTGGCGCAGATGTCCGACTCCACCGAATATTCACCTATCGATACCACGGCGGCCGATTCGACACAGACAGCCGATACCGGCTCTCTGCAGGATTCGGTGATCACCAAAACAGGCACGTACGATGACGAGTTTGTGTTCGTCTCCGAAACGGATACCCAGAAGGTCGCCGATACCACCGGCGAGGATCCGCTGGATTCGGTGATGGTCGACGTTCCCGAGGACAGCAGCCGGTACGCCGGCAAAATACCGGAGTCGAGCGCATTCGATTCCGTGCCGCCCATCCTGCCCAGCGGCGAATACCAGATCAAGGAATACAAAACGAAATTCACGCCGGATTACATGGGCGGCGGTTTTTCCTATGACACCTTCTTTGGTCTCAGTGGCCAGACCTTCTTCGTGTTCTCGGACTACCTCGGGAATCAGCAGATTTACGTGGCAACCGATCTGGTAAACACCATCGACCAGTCAATCATCCAGGCCTATTATTTCAACAGCACGCACCGGGTTAATTTCGGCGGCGGCTTCTTCCATACGAAGAACTATTACATCGACAACTTCAACCACCTGTTTTCCGACCGCTTCTATGGCGTGCAGGGATTTGTCAGCCGGCCGTTTTCGACCTTCAGCCGGCTGGAGTTCATCGCCTCGCAGTACTTCATCGACCGGAAATTCTATGACTTCGACGACCCCCGTACGAACTACGGCATCAAGGCCAGCGCCTTCGCCATGTCCTACGTGTTCGACAACATTCTCTGGGGTTACACGGGACCGATCAACGGCCGGCGCGCCAAGTTCACGCTGGAAACGGCCGTCGACTTCTTCGATGCCAATCGTCTGGAGTACTATGCCGCCAGCTTCGACTACCGCAAATACTGGCACTTCAAAAACACATTCTCCATGGCGCTCCGGTTCTCCGGCGCCGCCTCCGAGGGAAAGACGCCAAAACGGTATTACCTCGGCGGCACCACCAACTGGATCGGATCTCGGGACGTTTCCGATGATGTGTACGATGCCCAGAACCTGTATTTCTCCAACGTCGTGACGCCCTTGCGCGGTATACCGTATTACGAAATATCCGGCGATCGTTACGCCTTGATGAACTGGGAATTCCGATTCCCCATGATCCAGTACTTCGTCATGCGCTTCCCGCTGCGGTTCGTCATCACCAACGTGACCGGCGCCGTCTTCACCGACATGGGCGCCGCCTGGTACGGGAACAATTTCAAGGGCGGAACATCGTCCGGCGGATCAAGTCGACTGCAGGATATCAAAACCGGCTTCGGATTCGGACTCCGCGCCAACCTGTTCAATTTCGTCCTGCTCCGTTATGACCTCGCCTGGTCGACCGACTTCGCGACTGTCTCGGATCATCCAACTTCGTACTTCTCCTTCGGAGCCGACTTCTAGAAGAAAGCTACGCTGATAGGCATGCGGCGGGTCTCGATGATCCGCCGTTTTTTTACCCGATGAGTTTCGCCGGAGGGGAAAAGAGAACACGGCCGAGTGGTCGACCGTGTCAGGAATCAGAACGCTTCGTGAAAAGCGTATGAGCGAAAGCATCGACTTCTTGTCGAGTTCAGCTGTCCGGCTCAATTAGCTTTGCGCATTGAACATTCACGACGTCGTTCTTCCGAAAAAGAACATCACACCACTAAACATGTCAAGAGAAATGTGCAGGTTTACCGATGAACTGATGATCCATGAACGACGGGTTCACAGGTTCCGCAGACTACTTGCTCTTCTTTGATCGCTTCCGCTTCGACGATTTCTCGTCGTTCCTATCATCAGTTTGATTCTGTATCGCCTTGCCGAACTGCTCGAGGTCGACAACCATGTCATACAGCTTCTGATCGACCTGAGCGAGCACCGAACCGGGAGTGAAACCTCCGTCCGGGGTACGTTCCCCGCCCGGCATGCCCGTCAACAATCCGATACCTTCCGATATCGTCCTTACCGCGTAGATATGATATTTCTTCTTCTTGATCGCATCCATGACGTCGGGGCGAAGCATCAGGTCCTGCACATTCTGATGCGGGATGAGCACGCCCTGGTCGCCGGTCAACCCGCGACTGTTGCACACGTCGTAAAAGCCCTCGATCTTCTCGTTGACCCCGCCAATCGGCTGTATCTCCCCCTTCTGGTTGACCGATCCCGTCACCGCCAGGTTCTGCTTGATGGGAATTCCTGACAGCGATGACAGGATGCCGTAGATCTCTGTCGATGATGCCGAGTCACCGTCGACCCCGCCGTATGACTGCTCGAATGAAATCGATGCCGACATCATCAGCGGCTTGTTCTGGGCAAACATCTGCCGGAGGTAACCGCTCAGCACAAGCACGCCCTTGTTGTGAATCGGACCGGACAGGTCAGCTTCACGCTCGATATTGATCACGCCGGACTTCCCCAGCGAAGTATTCACCGTTATCCGCGTCGGGCGACCGAACATGTATTCACCATAACTGTACACCGCCAGCCCGTTGATCTGCCCCACCGCCGTCCCGGTCGTGGACACGAGCAGCATTTCGTTATCGAACATCTCCTGTACCTTGTCCTCGACCAGGTTTATCCGCCGCCGCTTGTTATTGATCGCGTGGTAAACGTCCTGTCGCGTAACCCGGTGCGCCTTCCGCTCGGTCGCACAGTACGCTCCCTCCCGGATGATGTCGGAAATCGCCGTAAAACGCACCGAGAGCTTGTCCCGGTGCCCGGACAGGCGTCGACCGTATTCCGCCACCGCCTGCATCCCGCTGACATCATAGGCAGGCAGGCTGTCCTCATCGACAATCCGACGCACAAACTGGAAGTACTCGGCCAGATTGCTGTCCGTGAGTTCCATCACGCTGTCGAATTCGGCCTTGACCTTGAACACCTTCTTGAAATCCTCGTCGAGCCGCCATAGCATGTGGTACAGGTAGGATTCACCGATCAGGACTACTTTCACGTTGATCGGAATCGGTTCCGGCTTGATACCGGCCCCCGCCATCATGAAGAACGGATCGTATGCCGCAATTTCCATCTCGGCGTTCCTCAGTGTCCGCTTGAGCGGCCACCACACGCCCGGCTCATTGAGCAGATCGAAGGCGTTGATGACCAGAAATCCCCCGGCGGCTTTCAGCAACGAACCGCCGAATATCCTCGTGAAATCCGTGCGCCAATAGCCGAACCGGTCAACCACACGTTCGAGCGAGCCGAAGAGATTCTTGTATGACGGTGATTTCTCGATCACGATCGGGACATGGTCCGTTGCAGCGTTATCGAGTATCAGGTTGACCGAAAATTCCTCAAACGGTTCCCGCTTGCGAAATGCCGGAGCTTCCGCTTCACCGCGCCGCGGCTGCGCCTCGCTGAATCGATCGAGATCGCTCAGCAGCGCCTCTTCGACTTCCTCGAGGTACATGATTACTTTCTCGTAGGGATAGCGCTTTTTCAGCAGATTACTCTTATCGGCCACCAGCGGCGCCACCATCGAGTATTTCAGCTTCTCGATTCCCTCTTCGAGCTTGGCGCTCAGCTTCTTGGATTCTATCGAGGTGATATCGAACTCTCTCCGCAGGCTGTCCCACTTGCGCCGTAACTCATCGAGCTGCGCCATGGCAAACTTGCCTTCTTTCGCCAGGCGTTCGAGCTTCTCCAGCGATGCCGGCTCGTTGTCCACCAGCGGCTGAATCTCGTTGCGCACGCCCAGCCCGGTCTGTATCTGCACCATCACGAACCCGGCCTTGGTCAGCTTTTCCTCGAATCCGCCGATCAGCTTCTTCTGGCGGTTCTCGAACTCCCGCACGAGACGGCTGTGCTTGTCCTTGTAATCGTCTGAGAGAAATACCTTGGGGACGACCTTGCGAAGCGACTCCGTCAGGTAGCCCATGTCCTTCTTGAACCGGCGACCCTCGCCCGCCTGGAATGTCAACACGCGCGGCGTGTCTTCATTTTTGAAACAGTTGACATAGCAGACATCCTGCAACTCCGGCTTCTGGTGGTTGAGCTGCTCAAGTAAATGCTTGATTGTTGTCGTTCGACCGGTGCCCACCATGCCCGTCACGAAGATATTGTAGCCCTTGCTCTTCACGCTCAACCCCAGCCTGATTGCCTCCACCGCACGCGCCTGCCCGATAATCTCCGTGCACGGAGTCACGTCACTCGAGGTGCGGACATTCTTCGGATGGTACGTGACTTGATAATTGATGTTCCTGTACGTAAGCGGCTTGGTCCTGGGTGATTTCGAGCGTTTGCGGGCCGGCATCGTGTCCTCCGTTGGGTCAATGAGTACAAAGTTGGCGACAATATAGGCTGCTCGGAAAGGCTAATCAAGAATAGAACACCCGCACCCGAAAACGATGCCGGGGCTGTCGTCTCATTATCTTATCAGTACTCCGGCGGTCCAAAATTGTTATGTCGCAGTCTGCCCGACGAGTTTGGCTCACTTCACATCACCTTCAGTGGTCGAAGTCGAAATAGTACGCTTCGACCGCGGCGGAAGAAAAAAAGATAGTCAGTTCGAGTTAACGTATTATCAAACAGACCGTTAGACCAGCGAAAGTGGATAGTGCGCCGAAATGGCAGAGTTGATGTCATTGTTGCGGTATCCGCTTGCGGGAGATTTTTTTGACCACGACCGAAAAAGTGAATGATAATAAGCTCTTTGGATTCAAGAGATTAACGACATTCTGAGCCTAAGCCTCAATTGGGCAAAAACTTACATCGCTTGACAGAAAGTTTGTGTGTGCATATTTTCAGGCGTTGCTTTTTTAGCATTGCGCATTGAATTTTGGCGGTATCGTCTAGTGGTTAGGACGGATGGTTCTCAGCCATCAAACCGGGGTTCGATCCCCCGTACCGCTAAAGTCCGAGTGGAGAGTTGCCGTTCGTCGTGGTCGTGCAGCTCTCCACTTTTTTGTTCACACCTCACTGTCGACTTCGCTCAACTCACCTTCACTCCCACTGCAAACCGAACGTAATGACATCGGCAACCGTCTTATCAGCAGACATCGCATGCACGTGGAATCAGTCAACTGTCACTGCCGTCCAAATCCGGGGAGGTTCGAACTGAATTCGAAGGGCCGATTTGCTTTCATTGACAGACCGGTCCCGGCAGGACTATCTTGCACTTACTAAAGAAGTTCCGCCGGCACAGCGCGCCCGCATGAAGGAGACCCGATGAAGATATCCGTTATCGTTGCCGTTATGGCCATTTTGATCGCCGGTTCAGCCGGATACACGCGAACCCTCTACGTAACGCCGGGATCATCAATCCAGGATTCCCTCGGCGCCGCCGCTGCCGGTGACACCGTTCTCGTCGCCGCCGGCGCCTACCACGAGAATATTATCTGGCCGGATGTAGAAAGCATCGTCCTGATATCCGAATCCGGCCCGGATGCAACTATTATCGACGGCTCGCAGACCGGCACCGTCATCCGGATTGTAAACACCGGTCTCGATCCCACCACCGTAGTCGAAGGATTCACGATACAGAACGGCAATGGTACAGATGCCGGCGGAGGCATACATATCGAGGGAGCCGCAGCACCGTCGATCCTCAACTGCGTCATCAAGAATAACCAGGCCTCGCCCAGCGGCGGAGGCATCCTGTGCCGCGACTATTCTTCTCCCATTATCGACGGCAATATACTGGAAAACAATGTTGCCTTTCTCGCCCCCGGTAGCTCGGACACATCCCGCGGCGGCGCCATCTTCTGTTATAACCAATGTGAACCGGCGATTCAAAATAACCGGATTACGGGCAATCAGGCTGACGAGTTCGGCGGCGGCATTGCCGTGGTCAAAGAATGTCCGGCGCTTATTCTCAACAATCGAATCATTGACAATTCCGCTGAGCTCGGCGGCGGCGGCATCTACTACGCTAATCTCTGCCTGCCGATTATTCAGCATAATATCATTATGTACAACAGCGCCGCCCTTGGAGGTGGAATTTCATCCGGTCCCGACTGCCTGGGTACCATCACCGACAATTACATCGTCAGGGACAGCGCCAGTCAAACCGGCGGCGGGCTGGCCCTTTCGCAGAGCGGCCTGGAGGTTTCTCGCAATACTATCGCCGACAACATCGCCGCGCACAGCGGCGGCGGAATATACGTGTATCTTTCGTACGCCACCCTCAGTGACAACGTCATCACCCGCAATCGCGCCGCGCAATTCGGCGGAGGGGTTCTCTGCTCCGGCGGACAACCGCAGTTTCTGAATAATGTCATATCCGATAACAGCACCGGCTATGGGGGCGGATTCTATGTGACCAACTCGTATCTGCTTCTCGGCGGAGCCGACACGGCACAGAATGACATCTACCACAACGTGGCCGACAGTAGCGGCAATGATGTCCAGATATCCAATCCCATCGGCGACGTGGTCAGCTCAGAGTACAATTTCTGGGGACGCGTTGGTACAACGGCGGCCGACTCGCAGTTCATAGACGTCAACTTGGGCGGCCTCGGCTCGATTGACTGGTGGCCCTATTCCACTATGCCTCTCAGTGTAGGCCGCACGGTTTCAGGCGACACCGCCCGGCTCTATTTCAATGAATGCGTCCTCCACCTGACCGATCTCTCCTACAACGCGAGCGGTGACAGCACATTCACCGTCACGAGCTGGCCCGATTCACTGCTGCCCTTTTCTGCCCCCGGGCGGTATGCGCTGGGCAAATGGTTCGACATATCTGCCGGAAGCGGCATCGCCGGGTTCGACGCCGAACTCGAGCTGTTCTATACGCAGGGGGAATTCGATGCCGTTCCGGACATCTTTTCTGAAGCTTCACTGTATATAGTCAGCAACTCCGGCGCGACATGGGATTCATGTGCATTTGTCTCTCGAGATACGGCTGCAAACAGCGTAGACTGCCGGGTCACCGCGCTGTCGCAGTTTATTATTGTCGGCACCGATCAGGAGCCTACCGAGGTTGCCGATGACATCCTGGACGGCCTTCCTCGGGATTTCCAGCTTGCCCAGAATTACCCCAATCCGTTTAATCCGGTCACTGAGATAGAATTCACGCTTCCCGTCCGATCGCGCGCACGGCTGTCGATCTACAATGTTCTCGGCCGGTCCGTGCGAACGGTGATCGACAGGGAACTGCCGGCCGGGACGCATCGGGTAGTCTGGGACGGCAAGGATGACAACGGTCGGTGGGTAGCCACCGGCGTCTACCTGTATCGCCTGACTGCCGGCGACTATTCCTCAGCCAAAAAGATGCTGCTGATCAAGTAGTCATGCGATGTCTCCGCCCGGGCTGGCCTGGCGGTGGCGAAAGTATCCACAGGGACTTTTTCATCGTGAAACGGCCATAAAGAAACCGGCAGCGCGAGCACACAGACGCCGCCGGTTCTTGGAGATTCAAGCTATTATGATTCGAATCAATTTGTTGTTCCCCCTCAAGCTGACCTCGGTCAGCGGGAACTGATCCTTCCAGTGCTTGGTCTCCCCAAGTCTGAAGGGGATGTAGTCAGTTACTTACCCAGTAAACCCTCACCTGCTTGTCGTTCATAGTCACAGACAATGCTCAAACTCACTATCCACATAACAAATAACGGGCCGAATTTATTCTGTCTTTCCCGTAGAACTAATCAATTGAGCCACAAAGCCTTATCCGACAGGAGCCCGCCGCGAACCTTCCGCCGGTGTAAAAAGTACCTTATTTGGTATACCTCGGGTGGGGTAATAATATTACCAATGATCGTCTATTTGATAGTCACAGCCGGAGTATTCAGTTGGATTCGGTAGATTCTCCCGGAGACCTGAGCACGATCTCGAACGTCGTTCCCTTCCCCGCCTCACTCCGGACCCTGATAGAACCGCCGTACATCTCGACGATTTTCTTGGCCGTTGCCAGCCCTATCCCGGTGCCTCGATCAGGCTTCGTGGAATAGAATGCCTCGAACACACGGTCTATCTCGTCTGACGAAATCCCGCAGCCGTTGTCGGTGAACAACAGCTTCAGTCCCATCGAAGTCGATTCGACCGTGATGATGACAGCCGGTTCCGGCGTCTCCTCCAGGGCATCAAGACTGTTGATCAGCAGGTTGTTGATAACCATATACAACTGCGCCCGATTTGATTCGACTTTGCTGTCGGTAATACCGGATACCGAGACCTTGACTCCCCGTTCATTAAGAAGTAGTTGATTATTTGCCAGGACTTCGTCTATGACACCCTTGATGTCGATGCGTTCAGGAAAGCGTTCTGAATCAAGCTTGGTATAGCGAGATATCAACGCCGTGATATCCAGTGCCCGACTCACCGACTTATCGGCTATTTGGGGATACTTTCGCAAGGATGCTAACTCTGGATCGGGTCTGGACAACATCTGATTCATGCGGTCCACGGACCCGCGTGCCGGGAACAGTGCGTTACGAATTTCGTGCGCGAAACCGCCGGCCATTTGCTTGGCCTGTGCAATCTTCTCCTTGTTGATGCGGTCGAGCTCCTGTTCCGTCCGCTTTCGCTGCAACGCGCTCACCAGGATCTCCGAGACGACGCGGACCAGCAGAACATCCTCTTCTCGCCACGGCCGATCCGCATCTATGGAATCAAGCGACAGCACGCCGACAAGCCGGCCGGCGTATGTCATAGGCACCATGATCATGGATACGATGCCCCGATTCGACATCAGCTTCTTCTCTACCTCGGCCCCCGCCGGTAATGCCGAAACCCCCGGAACCACGAAAACCTCGCCCCGTCGAATCCGCGACATCATCCAGGGAATACTGGCCGTCGGTATCGCTCGAAGCTCATTGGGAAGTGAATCAACCCGATTGCTGCACCACTCGTGAGTCGTCGTCATCACCGACTGGTCATCGAAGAACTGGCATACGCAGCTCCGGTCCACCCGGGCAAACTCCGAGAGCGACTGCAGGGCGTACTTTATGCCGTCGTCGATTTCATCCGAGAAGAGATTGATGAACTTGGTCGAGATGGTCGCGACCAGCTCCTCCAGCTTCACCCGGTATTTCAGGCGCGCTTCCGCTTCTTTTCGTTCGGTGATATCCACGGTGTGCACCGTCACCATGCTGGGAGGAACATAGGCGTAACTGACATCAAGTATACGAGTCGCACCGGTGGTCTGGAAGTGATAGACCATCTCCCGCTTGATGATCGTCCGTTCTCTCAGGCACTTCACCATGTCCTCGAGACCCTCCTGCCAATCCGGATACAGCGCGCCGAACTTCATCCCGATCAGTTCCTTGATCGAGCCGCCGGTAATCTCTTCCGCCTTGTGATTGTAGTCCATGAGGACGAAATCGTCACCCTCCCATCGCCACGTGTAGGTCGGTACGGGAATCGACTTATACTGCGCCCGTGCCCGCTCCTCGCCCTGTTTTATCGCTTCCTCCGCCTGCTTGCGCTCGGTAACATCAATCACGATACCGCGCAGCCCTCGCGCCGTGCCCTCGTGCATCACCGGCTCCGCGTAAACGATCACCGGAAAGCTTCGGCCGTCCACCCGCGTTGCGGTGTAGTCGATGCCACCCAGGTTCTCCCCTTGAAACGTCCGGCGAACATTCTCCCTTAAGCGCTCCCGGTCCTCAGGTGCGAACATATCAGAGCCATTCACGCCCTTTTCGATCAACTCGGGCGCGAGCCCGAACATTTGCAGCCCCTGTCGGTTCACGAAAGTGATGTTGAGATCGGCATCGACCTCGTAGACGGTCTGCGGCAGAAGATCGGCCAGTTCCCGGAATTTGCGTTCGCTTTCCCGTAGAGCCGATTCCGTGCGAAGCCTGGCGATGATGCCTCCGATACGACTGGCAAACGTCTCGAGCGAATTGCGAATTCCCGACGGAATATGTGTCATCGAATGTGAAGCCAGATTCAGCACCGCGAGTATCCGGTGCTCAAATAAAACCGGAATTATCGCCAGCGATTTGAGTCCCTCTTTATGGAACAGACCTATTTCATTGAAGGGAGCATCGCTGCACAGCGAGTACACCGGCTTGCCTGCCAGAACCAGTTGTATTTGCATCGAGCCCGGTTCGTAGTGATTCACTTCCTTCACAAACTCATCCGAGAGATTCCGGTACGCCTCCAGTTCCAGACAACCGGTCGCCTCATCAAGAACATAGACACCGCCGCAATCAACGCCCTCGACGTCCAGGCACACATCCAGTAACCTCTCCAACACCTCATGAAGGTCCCTGGCCAGTGACAGGGCAATGCCAAAGTCTCGCTGGAGACGCAACAAGTGCTCAGCCTGCATCCGCTCCGTGATATCAGTGAATACTGCTACACTTCCGCGGAATTGCCCGTCCTCGTCAAAAAGAGGAGCCGGCGAAACAATCACATTCAGCCGCCGGCCGTCGGACCGTATCATCACCGTTTCATACGCCTCACGGTCTCCCCTTGATCTCCTATCGAATTGCCGGTCAGTGCTTTCACGATGGGCCGGTTCCACCAGGTCGGTTGCATAACTGCCGACGAGTTCGTGTTGGCTATATCCCAGCATTTCGCAGAACCGGTCATTCACGTACGTGATTTTATCATGTTCGTCTATGACACCCAGGCCGTCACTCATCGTCTGTACGAGTTCGCGGTACCGTTCCTCGCTCTTGCGCAGGAGCTCTTCAGCCCGCTTATTATCGGTGATGTCCCGAATGTTACCGATGATAAACCGGGATTCACCTGTTGCCTGATCCTCAATCACCGCGTGGCTGTCGCTTAACCAGAGGTACTCGCCGTCGGATTTTCGCATTCGGTATTCGGTCGCCGCCGCATGTCCGCCGTTGCTCGACTTTATGACATCGTCGCGGTGATGTTCGTACTTCTTCATATCCTCCGGGTGGACCAGGTCCCGCATGCCCGAAACGCCCCGTGCAATAACCTCACCGGGCGTGAGACCGATTACCTGAGTCACGGAGTCGCTCACGTAGTCATAAGTCAGGGTCTCGAGGTTCAGTCGATATAGCACGTCGCGGGCGTTCGCCAGCACCTCCTCGAACCTGGCTTCACTTTCCTGCTGGGCCAACTGGCTCTTCTTCCGATCGGTTATGTCGGTATCGGTACCGATCATGCGTATCGGCTTACCGTCGGGGCCATGGATGACATGCCCGCGCGCCAGCATCCAATGCAGCGACCCGTCTTTGGCGACAAACCTGTGCTCATGGACAAATTCGGGTGTTTCGCCGGCAATATGGGCCCTGGCCGCCTCAACCGCCGCCTCCCGGTCTTCTTCGTAGATCAGCTGTAACCACTGAGACCTGCTCTTGACCTTTTCGTGTTCTCGATAACCCAGGCCGGCCGTAATAGCCGGATCGATATAAAACTCCTGCGTCTCGATGTTGTAATCCCAGACCCCGACCTTGGCCGCCGTCGTCGCCAGGGCGTACCGCCGTTCGCTTTCCTGCAGGGCGTCCTGCGCCCGCTTGCGCTCGGTGATATCCTGCCCCACAGCAATCGCCGTTAACCCGTCGGGCTTGGATGAGAACAGGGCCGAGTTCGACCACAGGATTATGCGGACCTCTCCGGACTTTGTCACCAGCGGCCCTTCGTACATGTCCTCGGGATGCTCGTGCACCCAGGTATTGAAATCCTTGAGCCCCTCATGTCTGGCCTCCGGCGGCAGGAACAGCTCCGGCCAGCGCCGCCCGATCACCTCGTCCCGTGAGTAGCCGGTCAGTCGTTCGCACTCGCGGTTGAAAACGGTAATCTTCGCCTCGCTGTCGAGACAGACCACCAGGCTGTTGGCCGTATCAAGAAGCGACCGGACAAAATCCCGTTCCTGCTCCAGTTCGGCCCTGGTCAAGGTGATCTCCGTGGTGTCGCGCGCGATGCCCAGCGCCGCCACCACCTTTCCGAGATTATCACGGATCGGCTGTATGCTCGTTCGGTACCGGCGCTCGCTGCCCCGAATCGATGTCACCGATTCAATGGTCTCCCCCTCGCCGGAGTCGAAGACGCGTTGCACTGACCCCAGCTGCCTCTCGGCGATCGCAGGCGGGAAGATGTCGCGCATGTTCTTGCCGATAAGGTCCTCCGGCATCAGACCCAGCCGGTTCGCCCCGACACTGTTGACGAACAGGTAGTCGCCGTTGCGGGTCATCGTGAAGATGGCCTCGCCCGCACTTTCAACCAGTGTCCGGTACTTTGCCTCATTTTCCTGTAGCGCCTGCTGCGCCCGTCGTCGCTCCGTGATATCCCGTGAGATCACGCACAGCGTTTTCTTGCCACGGTACATCATCATTCCCACGGACACCTCGACATCCAGCCTCGATCCGTCGCGTCGACGGTATTTGCGCTCTGCAAGATATGACAGCTCGCCGGTCACCGCTCTTTCGATCTTGTCGCGAACATCTTCCTCGCTGTGGTCGATGAAGTCGAACACCGTCATTTGCATCAGCTCGTCCGCAGAGTACCCCAGCGTCTTCTGCAATGCCGGGTTGGCCTCCAGAATCCGGCCGGTTTCGACATCCGCCAGGTAAATATTGTCCGAACTCTGCTCGATTACCGACCGATACTTCCCCTCCGATTCCCGCAGCGCTTCCTCGATACGCCGACGGGCAGTAATGTCCCGAAAAATACCCTCGACTCCCAGCACTTTCCCCTTCTCGTCGCGCCAAAATGTCGAATTGGTGCTGACCACGATTTCTCGCCCGTCAGTTCCGCGCAACTCCACCTCATAATCCGTCACCCGGCCGGTCTTTTCCAAGGCCTCCAATAACTCCTTGCGGTCTTCAGGCCGGGCATAAAACTTGGAGGCCGAAACTTCAGCCGCCTCGGCGTCCGAATTCACGCCCAGGAGCCTGAACGTCGATGGAGATGCCCAGACGATAGAGCCTTCATTGTCTGCGCGATAATAACAGTCCTCCATATGGTCAAAAACCGTCCGTATCTCCCGTTCCCGGACGTGCAGTTTTCGCAGGGCGCGCGTGCGAAACGAGTTGACCACAACCAGCGCGAGCATCAGCAGAAACAGGGCGCCGATGAGATACTGCTGATTGGCGGAAATGAGCTGACTGATGATCGTCAGTGTCCCCCGGCGGACCAGGCCGACCACCACTCCGCCCTCGCCCGACGCAACGAGCAACTGCGAAGCCGCGCCCGTGGTATCTGTCAGCACCGGCACCGGCACCCCGACCATCGACGCGATTTCCGCCAGCTTCTTGAAATCATTGCTGTAGAGCTCTGATCCCCCCGCCACCAGAAACGCAAATACCGAATCCGGGCGCCCCGCTATCTTCAGCGTGTTCAGATAGAGCTGTAACCGGGTCCTGCCCGATTCGGCCAGCAATGTCAGCGAAGTATCGTAGATCTTAACCCGGCCGTCTTCCCAGAGCGTATACAGGTCGCGGGCCCCCTGACGGTGATAACTCCAGTGCCATAATGACAACAGCCGACCTCCGCTCGGAATCGAACGTTCGATTTCCCCGTCGCGATTGATAATTGATAATCTGCCCGTTGCCGCAGGCAGGTCCGTGATCTTAAGCGTGTCGGAGAGAGGCAGGTTGTGGTAGAGACAGAACCGGGTATGCTCCTCATTCAACGGATATAATTGCGTGGCCGCATAGTCGCGCAGAATCGGCCGGTTGAAAACCAGTCGGCCCTTACCGTCGACACGGCTCAAATAACCATAGTGGTCATCGTAGTGCTGATCCTTGACTCCGTTCTGAGGTCCGTAGGTCACAAAGAGGACACCCGGATCAGTCGAATCCCGGCAGCTTGACAGCCAGCCCCGGCCGCAGAACGAGGCCACCGGCAGTGACCACTCGATGTCGAATCGGTCAAGGTCGATGCAAAAGAGCACCCGCGGTTCGAGGTCTCGTCCCGGGTTGAGATATACGAATGCCTCATTGTGTCCGTCATAATCATAGTCTTCAATCAGCAGTGTCTCGATACTGGTTTGCCAGGATCCATTCCCCGTCCGATCCGTGCCCGATGTCAGATACAGAAAGTCAAAGGTATCGGTACCCGGCCGGTTTCTGATCACATAGGCCGAGTCATTCCGGTAACACAGGCCGATGATGACCGTGGTGTCGGAAGATGGACCGGTGTAAACGCTAAAGTCCGTAATCGTGGCATAAACCGGGTCCTGGGAAATGATCCGGCTTGTAAGGTAATTGAAGATTATTATCGATGCCGGACCGTCGGTATTGATCGGCGTATTGGATACGCTGGCAAGCAACGCCCGGTCCCGCCGACTGCCCTCCGGTCGATACGGCCGTACCGCAACCAAAGGCGGCTTCCGACTCACGCCGTAGTCAAAGCCATAGAGCTGTTGAATGCTGTACGGGAGAAACCGGGGGCTCCGCCGGTCATCGATATGGAGCCTGTCGGAACCATACCCGGAGGATACGCCGATGACAACCAGGAGAAGCAGTAAGAAAATGATGGACTTATGCACTGATGAACCTCTTGAGCCTCACCGGAAATCTACTGAAAATACCTGAAAAGTCAATGATTCCCCCGCCCCGGCCGTCAGAACCCCGGGGCAATAAAAAAGCCGGGCGCCCGAAGGCGCCCGGCATGTCATCAGGCAATACCGCTTCGCTTAGAATCCGAGCTTGACGGTAAAGAACTGGTTGTCGTCGAACACGTCGGTCTCGTTCCAGGAATACTCGAAGCCGATCGTCGTTTCTCCGAACTCAACCGTCAGCCCGGCGCCGAATGACGCGCCGTACAGATAGTTGTCCTGCTCGGAGAAATTATACCCGCCGCGGATAAAGTACAGGTTGTTGTAGCTGTACTCGAAACCGCCCTGGTAATAGTCGTCGGCATAGTTGTTCGAACGGAAGTTCCCCAGCAGCGTCGCCGCGTGCGGACCCTGTTCGATGAACGAGTACGAGAGACCAATGTTGATCGAGCTGGGCAGGTCAAAGTCGGCCGCTTTCGGCGCCAGCGGGCGACCCTCGACCGGGCGGTCGAAGCCGTTGCCGCTGAAACTCATCGTCGGACCGTAGTTCTTGATCGCCAGACCCAGCTTGATCCCGTGCCATCTCGGGTCATACATGAAGCCGATGTCGAACGCGACGCCCGACGCGCTCACGTCGAGAATCGCCTCGTGGATGAACATCACCGAGAAACCGAACGACACGTTGGCCGTCAACACCCGCGCGTACGTCATGTTGAGTACCGCCAGCGTCGGGCTGAATGTCCGCCCGGTTCCGTCCGGATTCAACTCGTCGGTGTTCACCATGTCGCCGATGGAGACGATTTTCGCGCCGCCGCCCAGCGAACCGAATCCTTCGATGTTGGTTCCCAGACCGACATAATTGACATTGATGTCGGCAAAGTACGGCAGGTGCGTGAAGATCGCCTCCGTACCGTCGAGACTGGCCAGTCCCGCCGGGTTCCAGTACATCGCTTCAACTCCGTAGGCATCCGAGACAACCGCGCCACCCAATGCGGTGCCGCGTGATCCATAGGGGATCAGCAGCTCCTGGGCGCCGGCCGTGCCAATACGCCTGGTGTTCCCCGCGTAAACCGAAGACAGGCTTACCGCAAGGAGCACTATCATCACGATTACTAGTTTATGTTTCATTAGTATCATACTCCTTGCTTAGTAAATCTGGAGAACTTCCTGTTCGGTGAAGATGGCCATTTTGCCGATCTTCTGGCCGAAACCGGGAGCATCCACGACGTAGATGTAAATGCCCGAAGCCACCGGGAGACCGTTCTCCGTGAGAAGATCCCAGCCGGCGATTGCCGAAGCATCGTTCTTCTCGATCGTGCGCATCAAGTCACCGCTCAGGTTGTAAATGGTGATCGTGCACTTCTCCGGAAGGTGATGCCACTTGATCAGCTTCTCACCCGGAGACGGGTCGTACGTGCTGAACAGGTAGAACGGGTTCGGAACCGGCAGGATTTTGTCCAGGTCGCTCTCCGTCTCTGTCAGCGTCGGCGACGTCGCCGTGAACTCGAACGTATCGGTCGGCAGGTTGATGAAGTTCGGGATCAGCGTCCAGACATCACCGTTGGCCGGAATGCCGGAACCCGTCCGGTAGGCTACCCAGCCGCCGTACAGCACATCCCAGGTGGTTCCGCCGCTGCCGTTAAACCATCCATCTACAGTATACTCCGGCAGTGCAGTAGCGCTGTAATCGGAAGTCATGATCTGGAAGTATTCGCGTCCGCCCACACCGTCATGGATTGTGTCGGTAGGAGCATCGTCAAACTGAATCCCCGGATCCCAGAGAGAATCGGGCGGAGTATGCGGCGGGGGCCAATCATTCTCCACGAACGAAAAGTTGATCTGCCGCTCGGGAGAACCCGGAGTCACATCCCAAACCGTAAAGCTCTGCGGGAAATAGCCTGTATATGAATAGCCGGTGCTTCGGTTGTACAGATAGGCATTCTGTCCGGCGCCTATGTCGGTAAAGCGAATCTCTACATAGCGGAGGTCACCTGGCGTCAGGTCGGACACGAAGAACTCATCGAGTACGCCAACGCCACCGAAGAAGCCCGAGCCACCCCAGTTGACACCTGTATAAACACGGTCCCCGCCGGTCCAGGTCCAGTCTTTCAGACCCAGTGGCGGACCGAGCACCTTCACCAGTATGCCGTCCACTGTGTAGTAATCGCCCAGCAGGGTCACGTCGCCACCCTGGTTGGTCTGATTTTCCAGCAGGGTCGTTCCGGCAGTCACGTCTTCCAGGTCCCACACGATTCCGAGTTCCTCGTCGTCCTTAAAGACTACCCGGTAATCGTGCCCGGTCAGGTTGCGCGGCTCCATCACGATCGGAAGAACACTGCCATCCGACGGGACCGGGCCGGCATAAATGTGATCGACCGGCAGCGTGTCGAAGCCCTGGTATGCAACGTGCATACCGGCCACCGGCGCCTGCGGCTGAACGATAATCGGGGTTGAGCTTTCGAGGAACTTATCCCCGTTCGGAACCGGTTCGCCGTTCAGACTGTCCGAGAAAGAAAATGCCGTAACACGGAAATAGTACGGCGTCAGATCATTCAGCAATCCGCCGTTGATCCAGTCTCTCGTCACCCGGAAATACCGCGTGATACCGCTATTCGTGATGGCACGCTTTACAACCGGAAGGTTCAGACCGGAAGCTGGATCGAACAGGGTATCCACGAGTCCGTCCGTGCGCGCATTGACAACGTCATACGTGGCCAGGATGGTCCATGGACCCGAGGCCGACTCGCCCTGCCAGACTGTATAGCCTTCGAATTCATAGTCACCCGGATCGACTTCCGAAGTGTCGCCCCAGCTCAGCAGGACTTCGTTCGGAAGCGCCGACACGATGACCTTCGGCTTGGCCGGCGCGGTCGGCGGGTTGAATCCGTTCTCGTACACCTTCTGCGCAAAGTCGTCGAGGTTCTTCATGACAGTGATCGACTGCAGGTTACTGCCGCCGCGACCGATAACGATCGCAGCCAGGATTTCGACACTGTCGCCCGGGCGGAACTTGATCGGACCGGTCGTCTGCATGAAACGACGGTCGGCCGGGCTCTCGTCAAGGTCGCCGACGCCCAGAACCGGATCGCCGGTGTGGACCCACTTCAACGTATCGCCGTTGTAAATGTACGGGTTCCCTAATTTCGTCAGGCCCTGCATAAAGCCGTAGCTCTGGCCGAAGTTGTCGGGGTCCGTACCGTTGATGTACTTGTTAAATGAGGTCATGCCCATATTGACATAGCCGGGATACAACTGGCCCCACATGCGGGCCGTGTCCTCCGCATTACCCGTTTCGATCAACGGGCCCTGGAAGAAGTCGTATCCCATGCAGGGCGGAGCTGCACCATACTGGGAATCGTCGTTGGACGAGTTGTACACGTACCCGAGGGCCAGAAGAGTGTCGCAACCGACAAGGTCATCACCGGCATTGCCCAGATCGGGATCGTCCCACAGCGAGAAATAGCAATTCTCCAGGACCCTGGGGCCCCGGTTGTAGACGCGCATTCTCAAGAAGACGATATTGCCAAGCGACCCTTCACGGTCGAACGCAAAGATGGTCTGCCGCACTTCCACCCCGAGCGGATCGGTTTCACCGACCTGGTTGGTGTGGGCATCAGGATCAGCATCATTAAACACCGACCACATCATCTGGTCGCCGATCAACTCCGGGATCATATTGCCGCTTCCATCCAGAATCGGATTGCCCAGAGAGTCCTTTAAATATGGCGCCCCCTGGTCGAACGGGAAGTTCAGCCAGTCCTGGTTCGGATTGTTCGCCATGCTGTCGCGATACAGGTGGTAGACCTTGTAGACGCCCTGGTCCTGCTGAAAAGTGCTGTCCTTCATCGGCCCCGGCACATACTCACTGCTGTACTCGGCCGCGACGATACGGATTGTGCTGGTCACCGAGTCACGGGCGCCAATCCACAGACCGCTGGCGTAGTTCGGCGATTCGTAGCCGGCGTTGTTAATATTGCCGGCGATAGCTTCGACCGACGTGTATGGAAACCACGTCCCGAAGTCGTAGCCGAAAACGCCGGCCAGGTCACGAGCGAAGCTACCCGTATTGGTAACAAACATCATGATCCGGTTGGCGTTGATGTACTGGACGTTGTCAATCTGCAGTGCCGAGGGTTCCACCCATTTTCCTTTCGGCGGCAAAGCCATCAACGGCAGCGCCAGAAGGAAAATCAGCAAGCAGAGGATTAGTTTTATCTTCATTTTCGTTTTCCTCATCTTTCTCAGAATGACATCCGCAGGCCGAGCAGGATCATCCGCGGAATACCGTAATTGAGAGGATTCCGCTGGGCGACACTGTACCGGTACGCGAACTCATCGCCGTTGACCGGGTTGTTTGCCCGCTGCTGACCTTCCGGCGATTCGAGATAACCGGAGTTATCCGGCTGGCCGGTGCCCTCGTACACATAAGCGACATTGTCGCGGTCAAGCAGGTTCTTGACCCACAGGTACGGGGTAATGTTGTATCCGCCGACCGTGAAACGCCGCTCGAGCTTCAGGTCGATGCTGAATACCCACGGCAGGTTCTCGCTGTTGATGCCTGCCGTCGGCTGCTGCTGAACTGCCGCGTTGGCGCTGACTCCGTCATACACCCTCATCGGCGTATACGGCGTGCCGCTGGCGGCCGTCACGAGGATGTTGAGACCCAGGTTCTCGAGAGGATACACTTCGCCTACCTTCGGGCCTTCTCCTGAGCCAAGCCGATAATCCACGATCGCGCTGACATTGTGGCGCTGATCATAGTCCAGCGGGGCCGTCTGCTTAGGCGTACCCGACGAGTTCTTCCAGGCAATATTGTAGTTCGTGCCTGCGTACGAGCCGGTTCCCGATGCATAGCCTAAAGTGTACTTCAGGTTGAGTGCAATGTGCCTGGTACGCCGCATATTGAGTGCCACGTCGACGCCCTTGACCGTACCGTAGTCAGTGTTGGCATACGTATCGTAGGCGGTCGGCACCGCGCCATTTATGTGGAAGATCTGCACCAGGTCCTGAACATCCTTATAATACGCGGCAATCGAAAATGCCGTGTTGTCACCCAGCTGGTGGGTGATGCCGAATTCGTACTGCGTCGTCTTTTCCGGCTCGATATTCGGGCTCGGGAACGGGAAGTACGAACCGGCGTCGACACGCGCCGCCAGGAAGTCATACCCGATATACAGCAGGTTCAGGTCGGGACGCTGGAAGAACTTGCCGTAGTTGATGTGCATCTGCGTCCGGTCGCTGACCGGGAACGAAATGCCCAGTCGCGGCGAAACGCGGTTGAATTTCTTCGAAGGCTCGAGATCGCCCACGTCGATGATCGACCCCAGCGAATCGTTGAGCGGGTTGCCGTCGATCAGCAAACCGTCGGGATCGAGCGGCCGAAGGATGTTCCGCAAACGCAAAGCCTTGTAATCGAAATAATCGTAACGCAGACCGGCGTTGACAATCAATCCGCGGAACTCGAACCGGTCCTGAACATACCCACCGATATTGATCGGATGCTTCACGTTGTTCAGTTCACCGCCTTCGATCTCGTTCAGCAGGCTGTCATAGCCAAACCGGTTCATACGAAGGGTGCTGTACCCCTTGGTCGCATCACCGGTGTTGATCGAACGCACCGTGTGCCGCTGGAAGTCGAATCCGACCTTCAGCGTATTGTGCGCGTCTACCTGGCTGTTGATATCACCCTTCGCGCCGATGTACGACGACTTGCGCTCGTTGATAACCGGGAAGTATGATGTAAAGTACGTGATAAACGTATCCTGCTCACTGCCCTGCTCGATGCTCGGATCGACCTGGCTGGCGTAGATGCTGTCGCCCTGGCGGAACACGTTGAAGATGTCATATTCCGGGTTGGCGATTTCCACTGAGGTGGGTGCCACACCGGAAATGAACCGCTGGTACTCCGAAAGATTATCAAACAGAATTCCGTCGCCCGCAACCCGGCTCGTCAGGAAGTACGATCCGCTCAGGTTGTAGAAGGTGTTCGACGAAAGCGTATGGGTGATCTTGGCGTTCATGCCATAGTTCTTGTCGGTGTACCGCGGCGAGTGTTCGATCTGGTCAAGGTATCTCGGGTTCATGTACGTGTGGCGATACTGCTGCCAGTAATCAACCGAACCGTTACCGGTCAACGATACCTTGAAATTCGGGGTCACGTTGTAGTCCAGTTTCCCCTGGTACGACCAGCCGCTCTGGGCGTTGTTCGGCAACCGCTGAGGCTCGTCATAGTTACCGGCAAGGCCCGCGAGGTCCATGAACTCCGCCGTCTTGCTCGATGGCTGACGATCCCTCAGGAAACGGCGCTCGCCCGAGAAGAAGAAGTAGCCCTTTTCCACACCCGGAATCGGGCCGCTGAAATCGGCCGAGTAATAGTTCTGGTCGAAGCTGTCATATCCGAATGCGGACGCTACGTTGTCACTGACCAGGTCCACATTCCCGTGGTAAACGTCGGACCCCGAGTTGGTCGTTACGTTGACGATACCGGAAGCCACGTGTCCGTACTCGGCTGAGAACGCGCCCGACGTAACCGAGACTTCCTCGATCGCGTTGTTGGCGATATTCGCCGTCGAAATACCGGTCAGAGGATCCTGCATCGAGAAGCCGTCGACATAATACGCCACCTCGTTCGGGCGCCCACCGCGAAGGTTGAGCGAGTTCTGGGTGGCCGTCGACGTGCGGTTGAAAGAACGCTGCCGGTTATCCGGGTTAGGGACGTGCATGCGCACGACGCTGTTCTGGATACCGACCACCTGCTCGAAACCGCGCGTCGGCAATGCCTGCAGTTCCTCACCGGAAACGATGTTGATCGTGGTCGTCTTGTCCTTGATGACCATCGGTGCCTCGGCCGTCACCCTGATCGTCTTGCCCAGGTCGGTCGCCTTCGAACTCAGTTCGTTGTCCTGGTAAGTGGCAAGATCAGCCGAGACGTGTACATTGCTGACTTCGAGTTCTGCAAAACCGACGGCTGTGTACCTGACCGTGTAGTCGCCGACCGGGACGTTCAGAATGGTGTACTTACCATCCTCGTCCGTTATGGCGCCCAGGTTAGTTCCCACAACCGAAACGGTAACTCCAATCAGCGGTTCCCCTGTCTGAGCATCGGTCACGACGCCGGTAATCTTACCGGTAGTCGCCCCCCAGGCCATGCTGACAAATAGAGCGCAGACAAGGGCCAGTGTAATGGTTACAAATTTTCGGTACATACTACCTCATTCCTCATCTTAATGAGAGTCTTAGAATGTTCAACGGATTAGTGATTTTGTGAGGGATAAATGCGTTCGTTAACAATTTGTTTCAGATGATCCTCCTTGTGCTTAACGTTTCTGGCCTATCCATTCCAGTATTTTTTAGACTCACACACTTCTCATCTTATGCTCACAGATAAATACGCGCCCTGCGGAGAAATATGTCAACAAATATTTGCCAAGTTTTTTCACTCGAGACGAATATTTTTTTGCCGTTTCTCCGCCTGCGGAGCCGCATGATTCCCACGAACAACTTGCATGGTTTCGCATGAATTGACTCGTGTTCGCGACCGAACACTCTTCCGCATGGGAGATGCGTCGTATTCGAGGCACCCTTTGAATGTCGCCCACCCCGACCGGCTGTCGGAGATGTCGCGCAATGTAAGTAAACGTCTTAGTAACAACGAAGTTAGCCAAACAGCGCCGCCTCCGTGTGCGGTCCGCGATAGCACGACACACACTCGGCCTGTTGCCGAGTGCCGTAACACCGCGCGGACAACGGAAATCCTATTTATGTCCTGCACTATATAGTTCGGCTTTTCTGTGCTATTCTTGAGCAATCGGCACTTACCGGACAAATTAAATTGCCTTTCGCACACCGCTTGTTTGCGGACAAAAAAAAACCTACCTTTCGTGCAACTAAGAAAATAATTCCGGAGTTGTGCCGCTATGTCCGCCGCCGATTTCGTCCGTTTGCCGAATCTGCTGAGCCTGACTCGCATCGCACTCATAGTGCCGCTCGGGTATTTTATTTCGCGAAATGACCCGGCATCACACGCTATCGCCGTCGCCCTCGTGGCGCTCGCAGGCATTACCGACGGTCTCGATGGTTACCTGGCGCGTCGTCTCAACCAGGTCAGTTCCCTTGGCATCGCCCTCGACCCTGTCGCAGACAAGATTTTCGCTGCCGCCCTGATCATTCTGCTCATGATTTTCCGCAGCTTTCCTCTCTGGCTGGCCGCGGTTATCATCGGCCGTGACCTGCTTATTCTGCTCGCGGGGTCAATCCTGCTCGCCGACCGCGACATCACTCTCCCCTCGAATCTCACCGGAAAATACGCCTTTTTCTCCATAGTGATGCTTCTGCTCAGCTACATCATGCACTTCGATTTCGGGATACATCTCCTGACGCCGATATCGGTCGTGCTCATCGCCGCATCACTATTCAACTACGGACGATTGTTCATCAAAGTGCGCGCCGGACAGCCGGCTCCGCAATTCAACGATAAACCGGCGTACCGACTGGCACGCATCTTCGTCACTGCGGGTCTGAGCATTCTGTACGTGGTGAAGTTGTATCTCGACGTTGTTCGCTGAGCGGAGCGACGTAATCACGTCATTTTTGCCCGCGCCTCGACAGGAATCGCCTTCAGCACCTTTTCTCCGTCGACAAGCCAGGCCTGCTCAAAGAGATTGGCGACCGGACACGCATGGTTGGGAATGATGCGAACCCTCTCCCGTATGCGGAACGTTTCCTTCTCGAATGTGATCATCCCGTGTTCCTCGGAAAGCCGCTCCAGGCTTGCCGATTTGCCCGCGATGTGTCCAAAATCGGACAGTTTTTGGTTGCCATGCGCACCGCGATCTGTCCCCAGCGCCTTGCTTCCGGCGTCGATCACCGCCCGGTCGCGAGTCGGGACACTGATAACCGTCGCCAGCACGCTGAGCGCACAATCTTCCAGCATGGCCGCGCCAAGTGAAACCTGTATCATGTCGTTGAAAACGTAATTGCCGGGGCGAATTTCCGTCACGCCATCGACTGCCGCAGCATACGGGGCCGTTGGCGTCGAACCGACACTGACAACCTCCACCGGAATCCTCGCTGACCGCACTGCTTCCGCCAGCCTGACCGTCATCTCCCCCTCGTGCCGGCCTATCCGCTCGACTTCCTCGCGATCAGACGCACCATACACGTGGCCGGCATGTGTCATCAGCCCCTGCAACCGAACGCCGGTGAGCGCATCGATGTGTTTTGCCAGTTCCACAACCGCTCCGGCCGATTGCAGACCGCACCTGTGTAAGCCGGTGTCAATCTCTATCAGCACGGCCAGTTCACGGTCACGGGCGGAAAAATATTCCGCCAGCGCCCCGACATTCGCAGCCGAATCCACCGCACACGTGACCGGGCCGATACTCTGAAGTGCCAGTAACCGCTCGAATTTGAATGGCGTCACCAGTTCGTTCGCGACCTGAATATCATTGAGACCGTGACGGGCCATCACCTGCGCCTCGCCCAGCTTTGCGACCGCAATCCCCCGCGCCCCTGCTTCCACCTGCATATGCGCTATTTCCGGCATCTTGTGGCTTTTGATATGCGGGCGAAGCGTGACGCCGTTGGTTTCCGCCATCGCCTGCATCCGACCGATATTATCCATCAAGATGGCGTTTTCGATCAGAAGAGCCGGCGTATCGATCTGTTCGATACTTGTTATGTTGTTATCCATCATAGTCTTTACCCTGACTCGCACGCTCGGCGGCAACTGCGACCCGTGACCGGCTATTCGCCGTCAAAAGCTATCCAGTCAGCCATCAGCGCCACCCGAAAGGGTGCGACCTCTCCGGAAAAAACACCGCCGCTTACGGCCGGGTCGCTCTCCAGAATCGAACGAGCCGTTGACTCGCTCTCTACATCGACAACGGCGATTCCCAGTCCCGCATCCTCGCGGCGCCCGGCGAAAATCAAGCGCCGTTCTGCGAGCAGCCGTTTCAGAAATTCGAAATGCTCGCCGATGATTGCCGTCTCCGGCCCGGTAGCATCACCCGGAAAATTTTTCCGCGGCGGCCTGTACGTTATCAGAAAGTAGCTCAGGTAATCCTCCTGTGTCCGTACCTATAAACGAACTTTTATGAGCAACCGGAAGGTTTTTTCGTGAAAAACCGGTCAGGAACGGCGTTTGATTCTTGAACCGGACATGCGACTGCACAGTTTCCGCGTCCTCCTGAGAATCTTCGAACAACTGATACGACCATCATGGCGGCAAGTACCGCAGTACGTCGCACAGGTGCGGGTAGAAAGCACCCCGTGGCAAAATAGACATGCCTGGGAGAATATTAAGCGCGGAGCCTTGCGCCTCCCACGAATGGCCGTCACTTCACGTCGATATTCTCGGCAATATGACGAATGACTATTTCGTCCGGCGCCACCGACTCTTCACGAACCGACCAGCCTGCTGCCCGAGCCAGTCCGGCCGCTGATTGCAGGCAATCATATCGCGTTTCAATCAACTCCAGTCGCGACTGGAGCCCGATCCTCATGGCATCCACCATGTCGGCGGTGGTCCCTTGTCCGCCCGCATATTCATGCGAGAAGATTGCGACATATTCCTGCGACTGCTTGTCCGCCTCTATTGCCACCGGCAAGGCCGTTAACCGTCCGAGAAAAAGCCGCGCCGCCTGCCTCACGCATCCGTAAACGGTGAGACGCGCATCCTCTCGGCGGTACTCGCGCTCACTCAACTGCGATTGCAGTACGTTCCGTTCCCTGATTCTGTCCATCCCTGCAAAAATCGGCAGCTCGGCGGTAGCGAACAACGACCACTCCGGGGATTTCTCCGAAAAGGTCGGCGAACGGTCGGCGAGACGGTCTACGAAATCCAGCGAAGCTTGAAAACCGATAGTCGGCAGATATCGCCGGGAGTTGGCTGTCAGTTTCTGGTGGGCCAGCGTGAGTTCAGTCTCCTGTCGCCGAAGATCCGGATTCGAGTCTACGGCAACGTCCACGAGATAGTTGATCGTATTGTCTCGAGCCGGCGAAGAATTAATAATAGGCTGTAGACGATAATAGCCGTTCAACAATCGGTCAGCTGCGGCCACCGAGGTATCCAGCGCTATCGCCGTCTCACCCGGTTGCGACAGGAGCAAATTGAACAGCGCTTTCGCCACCCGGACATTGCTTTCAGCTTCGATAATCTGCCGGGTCGCCCGCATCTGCTCGATTTTCCACCGCAGCGTCTCGCCCGCCGGTCCCTCGTCAAGCTGCTGCCTGGCATTGGCCAGTTCCGACTGCTGATCCACCCACCTGCGATATGCCCGGTAAGCATCGACGACTTCGCCGGCCTTCAGATAATTGTAGTATGCGGCCGCAACCGCCTCCTCGAGCGCGAGCCGCGCCGAATCAAGCGCCGCCTGTCCTGTTTCTTTCGCCGTGGCAGCTTGCTGAATTGCGCTGATGGTCGACATGGAAAACAACTTCTGCCTCAACACCAGGCCGGCACGGTACTGTTCGTTATCCAATTCCGGTGCGGAATTGTTGACCGTGTTGTCATTGACGTACCCGGCTGATCCGTATGCCGAGAGATGCGGCATGTATTCCGACCATGCCCGCGACGCCCCGTCGACAGCCGCCTGCAGCGCATCGAATTTGGCCCGATATCCCGGATTCGCCGCCAGCGCCTGGTATACCGCTTCAGTTAACGTATAATACAGCGCATCCTCGGAAGGCGGAGCCGGAATAACATCTGCGTGCATCAGGATGTCGTAAGGGACGTCGACATTACACTCTCGCGCGGTCGCTTCGTTAACAGTCAGCACCGGCTCGGAAGCGAATACGACCGGAAGGTCCGCCGGCGTCGCCCCCTGTATGATCTTCACGACTTTGCTGGCGGCATCACGCGCCGCACCGATCATCGTGGGCGAACTGTTGGAGGCCAGCGCTCCACGGAAGACATGATACGGTCCCTCCGATGAAAAAACCGGTACACGATCCCGATTCGTCATCAGGAAGAACTGCTCGGTTTTGGTGGCATCGAATCCCCATAACGGTGATATGTACACCGCATCGAGCCCTTCCTTAGCGAGCCGCTGGTAAGCCTTGAAAAACGCGTAGGTGCCGACATTGTTGTATCCTTCAGCCGTCACGACCTCGAAACCGTACTTCTTCCCCAACTGAACGATATAACTCATCTCCCCGGTGCTGTCGGGACCGGTTGGAAAATACAAAAACCCCAGCTTCTTCACAGTCATCAACTGCGTTAACAGCCAGATGTCCGTTTCAATTTTGTGCGGGTCGACCCTGACCGTGAGATTTTTCGCGATCGGCCGGCCCGTTGAGTCCACCAGTCCCTCGCTGACTGGATCAAAGCGAAACATTGCGACAATCGGCTTCTTGAACCCGGCCTCCAGAAGATCCTCCACCACCCATGGTCCCATTGTCACCACTATGTCGACATCCTTCATGTCGGCCAGTTCCCTGGCCATGGCCTTGCACGAATCAGGGTTCCAGTCCGCGTTCTTGTATGCCTCGGGCGTGAATACAGCCTCGTATCCATCAGGTATCATGGCTGTCAGCTGATCGCGAAACTGCTGACGCAGAATGTCTTGAAACGGATATGGCCCTCCTTCAAAGAAGCCGATACGGACTTCTGTAGCGGTTTTCGCACCGGCAGCGACCGGCAACAACATGATCAGGAGCAGCGATATCATTGTGGTGGTTCGCATCTGGTTTTGAAAGCGTATTGCCATACAATAGCTTACCTCTCTGAATTTTGGTGTACGAAAACCTGTGCCGGGCCTCTTGTCAACCGGATTCTCACCACCCACCCGCTTCCCGTCGCACCGATGTAAGATTTTATACCGCAATCCGTTGACGAAAGCTGCCGGCTTTAGTATAATTTACCGGCTGCACGCTTTTTCAACCACGCCGAATCATATTCGAACCGCAAGGGAGATCGCCTCATGCACAGCTTTCTCGAAAATACCTTTTATCACAATACGGTGCTGCAGTGGATTATTGCCGCCGGAATCGCTCTTGGCTTCTACCTGATAGTCAAGCTCATTCAAATTGTTGTTCTCGGGCGGCTGAAAAAGCTCGCCGAACGAACCGGCACCAATGTCGATGACATTATTGTAGGCACATTCAGCAAGACGTACAGCTTTCTCGTGATCCTCATCGGCCTTTCCATCGCAGCCTTCTATCTCCAGTTGCCGCCGAAGGTGATGTCCGTCGTGCACGTCGTCGTGACCGTCGCCATTGCACTCCAGGTCGCGCTCTGGCTTAACGCCCTGATCGGAGCGTATCTCGGCTACCTGCATAAAAAAAGAAAAGAACAGGATCCGGCCAGCGTTTCCATCTTCGGCGTTCTCTCGTTTTTCGCTCGCCTGGTGCTCTGGTCGATCATCCTGTTGATCGTACTCGACAACCTCGGCATAGATATCACGACCCTTATCGCCGGTCTCGGTATTGGCGGTATCGCTATCGCCCTGGCTGCGCAGAATATCCTTAAAGACGTCTTCAATTCGGTTGTCATCCTGATCGACAAGCCGTTCGAGGTTGGCGATTTCATCATTGTCGGCGATATGCTCGGCACCGTCGAGAAAATCGGCATCAAGACGACCCGCGTGCGCTCGCTCTTTGGCGAGCAGCTCGTCTTCACCAATTCCGACCTGATCGATGCGCGTATCAAGAACTATAAACGGATGGCCGAACGGCGCATTACGTTCCAGATTGGAGTGATCTATCAAACTACCGCTGACCAACTCGAGAAAATCCCGGGCATGATCAGGGAAATCATTCAATCCATTGAACAGACCCGTTTCGATCGCTCGCATTTCAAGGGATATGGCGACTCCTCACTCGATTTCGAGACGGTCTACTATGTCCTCACGGGCGACTATAATATCTACATGGACATTCAGCAGGAAATTAACCTGAAGCTCTTCAGGAAGTTCGAGCAGGAAGGTATTGGGTTCGCATACCCGACCCGCACGCTGTTTATCGAGTCGGAGGTCGACACCGCGCAGGCGACACCCGGAGAAAATAGTCAACAGTCGGAATAAATTGCCGTCTCGGAGCACCGGAGTTCACTTTTCGCTTGACAGCCGGACCGGGATCAGCATATTTTTTGAAACCTGACGATAAAGTCGACGTAATATGTGTTCATAATCTACGAAAACCGCTGAAAGGAAACTGAGATTACATGTTCAATCAGATGATTAACATCTCGACGCCCGTACTCGCGGGCGAATTCCGCGGCGGGAGGTGTAAACGTAGATTGTGACGATATTCACAAGCAAGTTTGCACCCGCCGCGCCAACTGGTTCGGCGGGTTTTTTTTGTTCCTCCGCCGGACCGTGAGACGAAGAACTGAACTGATTCGTCGGCTGTAACTGAAACCGAAATAGGATATTGATCATGGTTGCGGACTTTTACGAAAATGAAGAGATGACCGGCGGCGAAAAACGTATCGGCACGCGCGAAGCGTTCGCCAAGCTGCTGCCGTTTCTCCGGAAATACAGAACACGACTGGGTGTCTGCCTCGTGTTGCTGGCACTGGCGACCGGATTGTCGCTGAGCTGGCCGCTGTTGCTGCAGAAAGCGCTGGGCGCACCTCTCAAGAAGGGCGACTTTGCCGAATTGGCGTACTTCGCCCTGGCTATCGCCGGCATACAGATCATCACGCTCGTCCTGCAGTATTCCATGCGGGTCAAGTTGGAAGTCATCGGGCAGGATATCATGCTCGATCTCAAGCGCAAGCTGTTCGATCATATCCTCTCGCTCGATGTTTCCTTCTTCGACCGCAACCCGGTCGGGCGTCTGATGGCCCGCGTGGAATCCGATACCGAGTCGCTTCGGATGATGTTCACCAACACCGTCGTCCTGCTCGTGGCCGACTTGATTCTGCTCGCCGGAATATACGGCATCCTGTTCTATATGAACTGGAGGCTGGCATCAGTGTTGTTCGTGTCCCTGCCGATCATCGGACTGCTGGTGTACATCTTCCATCGGGTGACCACTCACCGGTTTTTCGACGTGCGTCGGAAAATGGCCGAGGTGACGGCATCGCTGACGGAGTTTTTGCACGGCATGTCGATCGTGCAGATATTCCACCGCGGTGATTACGCCCGCCTTCGGGTGTATCGGGCCAACGAGGCGAAGTTCAGCCAGGACGCGTATGTCAACGTGGCGGTCTGTATCTTCTTCAACACGGTCTTCTTCTTTGAGTACCTGAAGATCGGCGCCGTGTTGATACTGGCCTCGGTCTGGAGTATCCCCTTCGCGACGATCGTGCTGTTTATCGTCCTGATCTGGCGCTCGTTCGAGCCGGTGTTCCGGACTTCCGAACAGCTCTCGACCGTCCAGAAGGCGGTGGCCGGAGCCAAGCGGATTTTCGCCCTCCTGTCCAGGCGACCGCACCTGATCGACCCGGTACGCCCGGTCAACTGGAACGGCCTGAAACAGGGTATCCGCTTCGAGAATGTCTGGTTCTCCTACACCGGCGACGATAACTACGCATTAAAAGATGTGAGTTTCGATATACCGGTCGGAAGTCGAGTCGCGCTGGCCGGCGTGACCGGCGGCGGAAAGACTAGTGTGATCTCGCTTTTACTGCGTTTCTATGAACCGCAGAAAGGCCGTATCACCGTCGATGGCATCGATATCCGCGATGTCAGGATCGCCGACCTGCGCAAACGGTTCGCACTCGTGCTCCAGGATATCATCCTCTTTCCCGGCACGGTGGCCGACAATATTGGTTTGACCGGCGGTCAGAGAACCGACGATCAGATTTTCGATGCCGCCAGAACGGTCGAGGCCGAGCGTTTCATCCGGCGGTTGCCCGATGAATACGGCACCGAGGTTTCCGAAAAAGGCGCGAATTTTAGCCGCGGTGAACGCCAGTTACTCTCGTTCGCGCGGGCCCTCGCGGTTGACCCGGATGTCCTCGTGCTCGATGAAGCGACCAGTTCGGTCGACCCGGAAACAGAACGGACCATCCAGAGTTCGCTCCAGAAAATCATGACCGGGCGGACTTCGCTGGTCATCGCTCACCGGCTCTCGACCATACTCGATGTTGACCAGATTCTGGTCATCCGCCGCGGCGAGATTATCGAACGCGGCACCCACACCGAACTGATCCTGCAGAACGGCTACTATTCGAAGCTGTTCCACCTGCAGTTCGGTCGACGAAATGGAGTAGTTAGCAATGCTTGACAAGATAAAATGGTTCTGGAAATACTACCGGCGACACAAGTACGTCCTGTTCGTGCTCCTGTTCCTGACGCCGGTGCAGTCGGCTTTTCAGGTGACAGTGCCGCGGATGATCGGATTCACCGTGGATTACCTGAAGAACAAGGTCGTGCCCGATAACGCCCTGGCCGCGGCTGTTGCCGGTGCCGGCGGCCATCTCGGTCTCAGCCCGACCGCCGCGTTCGGCCTGGCTTTCATGGTGTTCGGCCTTCTGGCAACCATGGTCTACACGTTCGTCCAGTCGCACCGGGCGTGGATGAACCTGAAACTGGAATGGATGTTCCGCCAGGACGCTTTCGACAATATTACCGACAAGGGACCGGACTTCTTTCTCAAATTCCGTACCGGTGATCTGGTCACGCGCATGACTGACGACGTGGCTGAGAAGCTGTCGTGGTTCGCTTGCTCAGGGATATTCCGGTTCTACGAGGCGTCGTTGACGACAATATTCATCCTGGCGATGATGGCGAGCATCGATCCATGGTTGACCCTGTGGTCTGCCGGACCCCTGCCGATTCTCATCGTGATCTTTTTCCGGTCATCGTCACTGCTGGATAAGCGATACGATCACCTGCAGACCCGCATATCGCGGTTCAACGATATCATGGAGGCCTGTTATTCCGGCATCCGGGTGGTCAAGGCTTACGTGCAGGAGAAGATACAGAAGAAGAAATACGACGAGGCAGCCCTGGACCGTCGCGCCGCGGAGATCGACGCCATACGTGTCACAACCGTGATAGATTCGCTCTACCAGTACATCTGGCAGTTCGGCATTATCATCGTGTTGATGGCCGGCGGCTATCGTCTCATTCACGGCAACCTGACCGAGGGCAACCTGGCCGTCTTCATCTACTATGTCGTCTGGCTGGTGTTCCCGATGTTTGACATCGGACAGTTCCTCGTGAAATCGCGGCAGTCCGCAGTCTCGATCAACCGGCTGGTTGAACTGGAAAAGACAAAGCCGATGGTTGCGGACAACGGCCATCGGGCGGCAAACGGCAACATCAAGGGCGCCCTGACATTCGACAATGTCGATTTCGGGTTCCCGGACTCCGGTCGGAAGATCATCAGGAATGTGTCGATACAGGTCGATGCCGGACAGACAGTGGCTATAGTCGGGCGCGTCGGCGCCGGCAAGAGCTGGCTGCTGAAGATGATCCCGCGTCTGGTCGACCCGACCGGCGGGCAGGTCAGACTCGATGGTCATGACTTGCGCGAGTTTCGGCTCGAGGACCTGCGGCGCAATATCGGTTACGTGCCGCAGGAACCGATACTGTTCAGCGACACCGTTCGCAACAATATCGTTTTCGGACGCGACGAAGTCTCCGATTCGCTGCTCGAGTGGGCGGTCGATGTCGCCCAGTTGAAAGATGAAATCGCGACCTTCCCGAAAGGGCTCGATACGCCTATCGGCACGCATGGGATGTCCATCTCGGGCGGCCAGAAACAGCGGCTCGCCCTCGCGCGCGCGCTCGTCGGGAAACCGAAGATCCTTATTCTCGATGACTGCACGTCGGCGCTGGACAGCCGGACCGAAGCTGCGCTGTGGGAACGCCTGCATGACGTCCTTCCGGGACTGACCGCCATTTTGGTCACGCACCGGCCGGACACCCTCGAACAGGCCGACATGATCTACCTGCTCGAGGACGGCGGACTTCTCGAGTTCGGGCGGCACGAAGAGCTGATGGTGGCCGAGGGTCACTACCAGAGAATCTATCGGCGCTATTTGCTCGAAGAAGAGATGAGATAATCGGTCAACCTTCATTGATATTCCGGGGTCGGCAACGGCCCCGGATTTATTTTTGAGCAGGATCCTCGCCGGAACGGTCGAAAAAGAGATGTCAACCTTTCTGGAGCTGCTGATACAATACTTCTGCTGCCACACTTGCAACCCGATGACAACCGGTTACGTACCTTCGTCTTGCCCACTCCGGTCGCCGATACCCCGCAGTTTTCTGTTGACTGTTTTGCGGCTATGTGCTACCGTGATGAGACTCTTTCCTCCGCTCGAAGTGGGCGGGAAGGGATCGGGAACAGGCGAATAACTCGATTCGTACAATCCTCAATTTAGTATCAAGGAGACTCTCATGAAACCCACCCAGACCATCGGCCTTGTTGCCGTTATGTTGCTCATGGCCGTTTTGATCCTGCCGACCGCCGCATCGGCCGACGTCTACATGAAACAGCTGTCCCACACCGACGCTTACACGATGAACGGACAGAACTATGAACCGGTGAATGATACCGTTGAAATGTGGCTTTCCGGCGACAAGGCCAAGCTCGAATCCAATGAAGCCATCGTGATTGCCCGCAAAGACCAGAATGTCGTCTACTTCATCGATCCCGCCACCAAGACTTACAGCGAGGTCAAATACAGCGACCTCGGTAATGCCAAGGCCATGATGGCGGCCCAGGGAGTGGATACTGCCAACGCCGAGCAGATGAAGATGATGGAAAGCATGATGGCCATGATGCAGGTCAAGGCCACCGTCACCCCGACGGATTCGACCAAAGAAATCGAAGCTTACAAAACCAAAAAATACGATGTTGACCTTCAGATGGGCACCGCCAGTGCCAAGAGCGTCTACTGGGTGACCGGTGATATCAAGGTCGACTACGACCTGCTCGCCAAACTGACTAACATGATGATACTCCAGATGCCGGGCGCCGCGGCGGCTATCGACGAACTCAAGAAGATGGAGGGCGTCCCGGTGGAGTCCGAGACTACGGTCAATGTTATGGGCTCCGAGATGAAGACCAGCATGAAGCTCTTGTCATACGACGAGAAGACCGTGCCGGCTTCAGCCTTTGAACTGCCGGAAGGGCTGACCGAGAAGAAAATGTCATCGCCGTTCGGACAGTGATCTCACAGATCGGCGCCTGACCGCAGAGAATAGTAAGGGGTTCCGTCAACGGACGGGATCCCTTTTTCCTTCCAGGGACGCCGGGCGCAGCCTGTACTTGCCCGCCGGATACGGTGACTCTATATTGCTGACAGATGACTGATAGCCATTCAATGCATTGCTTCGGAATTCTCACGCATCAAGGAAGAGTTCTTTGGCTGACACTTTGCGTGATATGTCTTTTCTTTCTCGACGCTTTCTCGGTCCAGGCGCAGTCCACTCGCTCAGGAGATCATCTTGATGCCGTTGAAATCGCGGCGATCGCAGTCGGCTCCGGCGGCATTCTCTTTGCCGGACACACCGCAGCTTCAATCGACTCGACGAAAATCAGCCTCTGGAACAACCCCCTGCCCGGCGAAATGGCCATCGAACGCCTTCTCGGCGGCCAATATCATCCGGGAAAAAGGAATTTCCTTAGCGGCCCAATCGGAGGCCTCGCAACACCTCTGGTTTCCCTGGCCGGCCTGTGTGTCATCGACGCTTCCTGGGGTATGGGAGATACGGGTGAATTGACGGCCCAGGACATGTTTCTGTTTGCAACCGGCCTCGGCGTAAATGCCGGATTGACTCAATTGGCAAAAGGGATAGTAGCACGACCCCGGCCATATGTCCGGCTTCAAAACGATACTGTCGGACCTGTATTCACGGAGGGCTTTCGCTATGATCACCAGTCATTTTATTCCGGTCATACGTCAAGCGCGTTTTTCTCAGTGACATATCTCAACAAACGCATCCGTTCCATCATGCGCAGTCGTCTGGCTGCCGGTGAATACCGTGATTGGAGCTGGCTGCCGCCCGCCATGCTGTACGGCTGGGCGACTTTCGTAGGATGGAGCCGCATTCAGTCCTATGAGCATTACCTTTCCGATGTCGCCGTCGGCGCCCTCGCCGGGTTCCTCATCGCCGAATTGTTTTACTCCTTCAACGACGACAACGAAACGATCTACAGCCGGAGCTCCTCACCTGTAATATTCCGTGTCACGTTTTCGTTTTGATCGCTCATCCAAACTAACGCTGAAATGAAAAAGGCCCGGGATCAACCGGGCCTCTATAACCATCTGCGCAACCGCGATCTATTTCTGCAGAGACTTATTCGGGTATGGCGGATGCTGCGGTGTCTCCACCGGTTTCGACAAAATCTGCGCCTTGAGGTATTCTATGGCGGTATCGAGTTGTGCGTCTTTGCCGGTGAAAGTCTCATGAGGCAGGTTATCAACCACGATATCCGGCTCGACTCCGTGTCCCTCGATCAGCCATTCCCCCTCGGGCCCGTATACACCGGACTCTGCAGCCGTGGCGATGCCTTTATCGACGAGAACGTTACTGTATGACAACCAGATCTCCCCGCCGAGTGTCCGCGTACCGATTATCTTGCCCAGTCCCAGTTTCTTGATCCCCTCGGTGAACAGCTCTCCGTCCGAGACCGTCCACTCGTCACACAGAACGGCGATATGACCGGTGAAGGCATACTGCATGTTTGGTTCCGGGATACCTTTTCGTCCCTGCCAGTAAGCCCACGCCCGACGGAGCAGTCGGCCGATTATCCAGCTGTCGATATTCCCGCCGTTGTTGTGACGCATGTCGATTATTAATCCCTTGCGGTTGAACACCGGATAGAAATCCCGCGCCCACTGAGAGAAATCACTGGTTCCCGTGGCTCGCAGATGCACATATCCGAGTTCGCCGCCGCCCTTGCGCTCAACCGTCAGCCGATTGCGGTATTCCCATTCGTCGTAACGCAGGTCGCTGGCAACTCGATAGCTCACCGGCTCCACGATAACATCGCGCGTCTTACCCGATGAGGCCTCTTTAATCCTCAACCGAACCTGCTTTCCGACTTTGTTTCGAAGCAGTACCCCCGGGCGTGTTTCGGCCAGCGCATCGACACCGTCTATCGCCAGGATAATGTCGCCCTCCTGAATATTCACGCTCGGCTTTGCCAGCGGCGACAGGGCATCGGGATACGCCGGGTCGTTCAGATAAATATGCTCGATCCGGAAACCTTCTTCCTTGTCATCCCGAACCAGCCGGGCTCCAAGGCCGGCAACCTCGATAGTGTCCTCGCCAGAACGGATATCGCCGCCAAACACGTACATATGCAACGCCGACAGCTCACCGATCATCTGCCCGAATACGTTGCTCAGTTCCAGACGGTCGGTGACTCGCTTCGCCAGCGGCATGTATTTGTCCAGAACCGCCTTCCAATCGACGCCATGCATATTGGGATCGTAAAAATAGTCCCGCTCCAGGCGCCACGCCTCCACGAACATTTGCCGAAATTCTTCGCGTGGGTTGAGAGGGAATTCCCAGGCGCTCAGGTCAACCTTGTTCTTGGAAAGATTCCCCGGTGCGTTCGTGCCGGCATCGATGACATACAGATCATCCGACTTCCGTAACAATATCTTCTTGCCATTCGATGACAGCTCGTACCAATTCAGACCGTCAGCCAGTTCCTTGGCCTCGAAATCTTTGTTAGTGATACCGGCGGCCATGAGGGTCCGCTTCCGGTCACCCACGGGTCCCCTTGATTCCCAGAAGACGGTTTTGTCATTGACGGTGAGGTTGCTGTAATTGCCGGCTTCGACCGGAACCAGTTGCGCCCGGTCCTGTATCCCTTCGGAATCGATCGTTACCGTCGCCGGCTTTTCCTCGTCCTTCTTGTCCTCTTTGTCATCCTTCTTTGCTTTGCCGTCCTCGGCCATGGTCAGTTCATTGTCGGGCTCGAAAGGAGACCGAAGACCTTTGACAAGACCGACCAGATACAGCTTCGTCGTTTTGTCAACGTACGGCTCTTCCTCGCGTTTTCCCCAGACATTGCCGTACACCGTGCTGAACGTGCGATCCGAAAGAAAATACATCCACTTGCCGTCGGGAGTCCACGCCGGGCTGTAACTGTCATATCTGTCAGAGGTAATAGTCGCCGTCTCTTTTTCGTCAAGGCTGTACACTTTGATCTGGCTGTAGAAATTCTCCGCCCACGCCACATATGCCAGCCACCTGCTGTCCGGAGACCATCTCAGGTCGGCGAAATTACTGACCGGTGATTCTTCTACCAGCGTGTGTTTCTTATCCCTGGTATCGTAGATCCAGAGCTTGTAGTCTTTGTCGTGGTAGGCAATATACCGACCATCCGGCGACGGCGTCATTTCATACCGGTACACCGTGCCGTTACCGGTCAGCAGCTCTATATCGCCGATACCGTCCGCCGCGATAGTGCAGAATTCGAGCTCGCCGGTCTGATCGGTCATTGCGAGAAGCGTCTTGCCGTCCGGCATGAACAATGCCTGACGATATCTCACCGAATCCTCCCGTGTCGCCCGGACAAGCCGTCCCTTCTCCACCGGCGCCACGAACACCTGTCCCCGCGCTGTAAGCGCCACCTTGTCTCCCTCAGGGGAAATATTGGCCGCCGTGAGATACTTCATTGGGTTTTTGACCCACTGCTCGCGGAGCTGATCGAAATCCGACGACAGCCGGATATCAAGCTTCCGGTCGGTATCACGGGCAATATCATACAGCCAGAGATCGGCTCCCTGTTCATAGACTATTCGCCCGTTTGACAGCGACGGCGACTGGATATCATAATCGGCGTGCTTCGTGTGTTGTCTCAAATTGCCGCCGGTGGTGTCCATCGACCAGATATTCATGATCCCGTCGCGATCCGAGGCAAAGTACAGCCGCCCCTGCCACCACATCGGACGCATGCTCATCCCGGGATAGTCACCAGTCAGCTCGATAGCTTCATCGGCACCATTCGTGTATTTCCAGATGTTTTTTGCCGCGCCGCCCTTGTACCGCTTGGTGTTACTCCCCATAAACGGGAGGCGGGTGAAATAGAGCGAATTTCCGCTGGGGTCATATACGCCGTCGTTGGCCTGCCACAACGGAATCCGTGTCTGCTCATCATCGGCGACACTGATCCGTACAAGCTGCCGGTTGGGCAGGGTCGAGAAATGACTGGTCGAATACAGCAAATCGCCGTCCGGCGTCCATCCAACTACCAGCGAACGCTCGCCTTCATACGTCATCCGACGCGGCACACCGCCGATCAGCGGCATGACATACACTTCCGTCGGTCCTTCGTACTGCGCCGAAAACGCCAGCATTGAACCATCCGGTGATATCGCCGCCCGGGATTCCTCGCCGTGATGCGTCGTCAAACGGCGTGCGATCCCGCCGCCGATACCCACCTGCCACAGGTCGCCCTCGGCCGTGAAGACGATAGTTGTATCATGCAGTGCCGGGTAGCGATAATAGCCCTTTCCTCCGGTCGGCTCCTGTGCCAATCCCAAACCTGCCAGGAGAAGCACCACCAACGCTACCATACCAATTGTCTTGACGTATTCCCTTTTCATGAAATCCTCTCTATGGCCATGCAACTTGTTATCTTATTTTACGCATACGTCGATTTTCAGCCCGAAGTTACCTCGAGCGCATTTCACAAGATACGCGCCAATCCGCATCAGGGCAAATCGGAATGCAGGAAGATTTCAGTGCAAGAACGCATAATGCTGTGGAGATGAAAAAGGAAGATTCGGGCAGCTGTGGTCGTGAGCTTATTTTAGTAGCCGGCGTGTAATCTCATCAGCCAGCAGTATCCCCTCTTCGGACAACCGCAAATTGCCCCGATCGGGAATAAGGTGGCCGGATTCTACGAAAATATCGTATTGCCTGCGATCGAATCGTTCTTCGAGCGGGTGGCCAAACCGGCTGGCGAACTGCCGGCGATTGATACCCCGCGCCGTGCGAAGTCCCAGCATGATTGCCTCCACCATCCGCTGTTCCAGTCCGGATTGATCGGCCATGATAGGACGCTCCCCCTTTTCGAGAGCCTTCAGATATTCGACTGTATCGGGCTTGTTGTAATACCGCTGATCATCGATGAAGGAATGCGCCGACGGTCCGAGGCCGATATAATCCGCTCCCTCCCAGTAGCCCAGGTTGTGCTTGCACTCGTAGCCCGGTTTGGCAAATGAAGATACTTCGTAACGGACATATCCCGTTTCGGCCATCTTTTCACACGCACCCCGATACATGGCCATGGCCAGTTCCTGATCGACCATTTTGAGCTTGCCGGCCTGTACTTTCGCAGCCAGCGGCGTTCCGGTTTCGACTGTCAATTGGTATAGCGAAATGTGTGGGGGCTCGAGGTCCAGCAGATGATCAAGATCGGATGACATCATCTTGCTTGTCTGCCCCGGCAGGGCATAGATCAGGTCGACGCCGAAGTTCTCGAACCCGAGAGCATTGGCAAGATAAACCGACCGGTGGCTGCTCCGAGGATCGTGCTTCCGGTTCAACACCTTCAACAGCTTGAGATTGAATGATTGGATTCCAAATACCGGCCGATTGCAGCCGAGCAGTTTGAAATACTCGAGTTTCTCCCGCGTGACTGTTTCCGGATTGTGCTCGATCGAGAATTCTATTCCCGAAGGGACGACGAACAGTTGGCGAAGTAACTCCAGCCAGTCGGCGAACAGCTCGATATTGGTCATCGATGGCGTCCCGCCGCCGATATAGATTGTGCTGATCTCGCGCTTCTTGCCCGAAAGCGCCACGGCGACCAGTTCGGTTTCGCGTTTCAGGGCTGTATAGAAGCGGCGCTCCAAGCCCGCCTCGTACAACTCCTTATAGAAGTCGCAGTAGGAGCACTTGTTCTTGCAGAATGGAAAATGGACGTATAGCTGAACGGGCATACTACAACGGGGTACCCAGACGCTCCCAGCGGGTCCGCGACGGGAAATCAATGATCAACCGTCCCATCCACTGAAATGCCTGGATAATGTATGGAAAACCCCATTTCACCGGATCCGGATCAGGCTCCGTCGACCAGTACACAAAAACAGCTTTGCCCAGGATATTTTCCTCCGGCACCGAGCCCCAGAATCGGCTGTCGCGACTGTCATCGCGGTTGTCGCCCATCACGAAATATTCGCCGGGCGGCACGATATAGGGCTGGAAATTATCACGGAACGAAAGATCGCCCGGGATTATCCGCTTGTCGATATGCTTCGAATTCGGCGGAATCGGCGCCACTTCGCCGTTCACATACACGACCTTATCGGCGATCTGGACCGTCTGCCCGGGAAGCGCGACTATCCGCTTGATGAAATCCTTCTGCGGGTTATTCGGATACTTGAAGACAATAATATCGCCGACCTTCGGATCGCCGCCGTAATCGTAGGCCAGCTTGTTGACGAAGATATAATCTCCTTCGTACAACGCGTCTTCCATCGATCCCGAATTCACCTTGTAGGCGGATACGACAAATATCCGGAGCAACAGCGCCGCCACGAGGGCGATAATGCCGGTTTCCAGATACTCGCGCCAGAGAGGCTTTCGTTCCCGGCGATTGAGGAACTTGCGCGCCTCTCGCTGGGTCTCGATCTGTTTCTGTTCCTGGATCAGGAAATCTGTTTCCATACCTTTTATGTTATCGGTTTCACCCCGATTTTCCTTTAGCGGTCGGGGCCCTTCTAATCACCTAAATATATACGTTTTACAGCGTTAATGGAACTCCGGCGCAATCAAAAAAACCTCTGGCGGTGTATAAGACGGCCGGATTCCATTATGTTCCCGCTGATCACCACTACTTTGCGTCTTGTCTTCCGTGCTAAATCTTTGTAAGATAGTGGACAGGAAGGAAGCACTACTTTCGGGGAATTCAAGTGACATATCAATCCGCACTTGTGATTCTGGTCCCTGAGGCAGAGTCGCTGGTTGGCCCGTTCAGGGCCAAATACGATTCATCGGCCGCCGACGGCATGCCGGCCCATATTACCATTAATTACCCGTTCCTGCCTGCCCAAGAGGACGAGCCTAGAGCAATGAATAAACTTAGAGAGCTCTTCTTATTGTATCCACGTTTTGCGCTTTCCCTTGAAAGGCCCAGCCGGTTTCCCGGCGTACTATATCTTGCGCCTTTTCCCGCTCAACCTTTGAACGACTTCATTAAGGAAGTAGCGGATCGGTTCCCCGAATCTCCTCCTTACGGCGGCATGTTCAACGAAGTCATCCCGCACCTTACAGTAGCGGCGGTGGAGGACGAAAAGGCGTTGAATCGAATCAGTGAAAAATTCGGGATTTCCTGCGCCGGGAAGTTTCCTATCGAAGCTGCTGTCAACGAAGTATGGCTGATGGATAACAGATCAGGGCGATGGACCAAACGTACCTCATTTCAGCTCGCAGATAAGGATACCCTTCGACAAGCTCAGGGTGGCCTCTCATAACCGTTTCACGAACGAATCAAATTGCTTCCAGAGATATGTTAGCTGAAACTCCACCTTTGCTGCCCCGGTTACGATCAAGTCAGGCTGAGCTTGTCGAAGCCTCTCCTCAGGTCTTTCCGTCCGGTGTCACCTGCCCCCGGCTGTCAATCTCACTTCCTCGGTCTGATATTCTGATTCAGACAGAAGAAGTTCTCCGGATCCCACTTTGCCTTAATGTCCCGTAACCGCGCATAGCTGTCCCCAAAGGCCGCATTCACCCGTTCATCATCATCCTGATCGAGATAATTGACATAGACGCCACCGGTTGAATACGGGACAAAAGCCTTGTGAAAATCACGGGTCCATGACTTGATTTTTTCGTCGTCCGCCGGGTCTGTCCAGCCTGCCCAGATTCCCAGGGCGAATTTGGCATCACGGTGGGCAAAAGCGGTTGCCGATGGATCCACGCGGCTTATCGCTCCGCCCAGCGGTTCAAAGCCTACCAGTGAAAGCTCTCCCGGCAGAGGTTCGCTCAGGCTGATAAATCTCTTAATGGCGTCATCCGAGAGTTCATCTAAATAGTGCGCCTTCCAGTAGTAGCGCGCCCCGTGCGGCATACCGGCATCGAAGCTCTGCTGAAGTTGCGCATACGGCATCTCCCCTACCATGGCCAGTATCGGCTTACCGAGTTCTTTGAGCGGATTCAGAAGTTTCTGCGCCTCTCCCGCGTTGCCGGTATGGCAGGCCACCAGCGCTATTGAAGTTCGGCCGTGGAACTCTTCCGGGAATGGCTCCGCCGGTGGCACGTGAGCCACCAAGGCGTAGCAGGCGAGTTCATCCGGCGCTTTGGCCATCAGATCCCGGTAATGGTTGAGAACCCGTTCGGCGTGGTCAAACGGATAGAAGACCTGCGCCACCATTACGTTGGGACCAACCTCGTGCAGTCTGTACTCGAAGGCGGTCACAATCCCGAAATTGCCGCCGCCTCCGCGTAAGCCCCAGAACAGATCGGCATTCTCCTTTTCACTCGCTCGCACTTGCCGGCCATCGGCGGTGACAACATCGGCGGCAACCAGATTATCGAGTGTCAGTCCGAATCTGCGGGCGAGATACCCGATGCCGCCGCCCAGTGTCAGACCTGCTATCCCCGTCTCGGACACGAGCCCGCCGGTCGTTGCCAGACCGTGTGCCTGTGTTTCACGATCGAGATCGGCCAGGGTCGCTCCGGGCTCGGCGCGGGCGATCCTGGCTTTCGGATCCACTTTCACTGCCCTCATCGGCGACAGGTCTATCAACACCCCCTCATCGCAGACCGCCTTTCCGGCCACGCCGTGTCCGCCTCCCCTGACCGACATCGGCAGATCGTATTCTCGGGCGAATTTCACCGATGCCACCACGTCGGCCGTATCGGCGCACTGTGCGATCATCCGCGGTCGCCGGTCGATCATCCCGTTCCAGACCGACCGGGCGGAATCGTAGTCCGAATCCTCCGGTGTCACCAATCGACCATGCAGGGCTGCGGCAAATTCGGAAATGACTGATTTATTCATCTTCTTGTCCTCCTGATTCGTCGTTCTCGACTGTCCGTCGACGACTGCCCGCCTCAAAGTCGGGCGGCTGTCATCGCGCGCCGTGTTTATGGCGAAGGCACACTTGCTGCTTGCAGGGATAGAAAAGACTACGTGGACCCATTATTTCTAATATACGCTTCCGCCGCCGATTGTCCAGTCAATTCCGAAAAAAACCGCCGCCGGTTCCGCAAAACCGGATACGGAGTCCCCCGCCCTCGCCGGTCGTATCGTGCAAACGTGCATAATCGCGATCTTTTTCCCTTTCTTCGCTGTCGATCAGAACGTATAGTTGGGATTGTGTGTACAATACCCGATAGTTGCATCCTTATTATGGGAGCAAAACGGAGCTAACATGAACCAACTGCGAGGTTTCTCGTGCCAGTAACGCTGTCGACGGGTAACCGCAAGACAACCGTGACAAAACGACTCGTTGGTTATTTTGCCGTTTCCATTAGTGCTGTAATACTGCTCATCGCTTGTTCGGGGGACTCAAACAACCCCGGCAGTCGCGAGAATCAGCTCATTCCGGCTGTCGAAGCGGTCCGGGCGAGTTACGGCTCCCTGCCGTTAATCGAGCGGCTGAGCGGAGTGGTGAAGGCCAAAAATCAGGTCGAGATATTCCCCGAAATCAGTGCCGTTGTCACCGCCGTTAACGTGCAAAACGGCGACGAGGTCAAACAGGGCCAACCGCTGGTCACTCTCCGGGATAGAGAGTTCCAAGAACGGCTCAACCAGGCCAGGGCAGCGCTCCAGATCGCCCGCGCGCAGGCCCGCCAGGCCGAAGCCAGGCAGACGGAAACTCAGTCCAGGCTGCGGCGCCTGAAGGCTCTCGCCGATCAGGGCTTGACCAACGACGCAGAACTCGAATCTATTCAGACTCAGGCACTTTCCGCCGAGGCCGATGTCGAGCTCGCTCATGCGCGCGTGGAACAAGCTTCGTCCACCGTTGCAGAGGAGGAAGAGGCGCTGTCGCAGACGGTCATCCGGGCGCCCGTGGACGGCACCGTGGGAAGCCGTAAGGCCGAGGTCGGCATGATGGTCGGTCCCGGCACACGTCTGTTCACACTGGGACAGCTTGACAGCGTACGCGTCGAGATCGTCCTGACCGATCGAATGCTTAGTTATATTGAGGCCGGACAGCGAACCGAAATTGAAGCAGGTATCGCGCCTTCGGGGATCCTTAACGCAAAGCTCTCCCGAATATCGCCTTTCCTCCATCCTGTCACCCACAGCACGGAAGCCGAAATCGACCTCGCCAATCCGGGTCACGTGCTCAAGTCCGGGATGTTCGTCACTGTCGATGTATTCTACGGCGAGAGTGAAAAGGCTACGCTTATTCCGCTCAGCGCCCTGTACGAAAATCCCATGACAGGTGGCACCGGCGTCTATGTCAGCCGCGATACCTTCTCCCGAATCCAGACTGAGCCGACCTCGGGTGGCAACAGCCAGAACCGGAATCTGACCGAACCGGTGGCGTTTGAATTTGTGCCGGTGGAAGTTATCGCCAAGGGACGAATGAGCGCCGGTATCCGCGGCATTGAACCGGAGAGTTGGGTGGTGACTATCGGCCAGGACCTGCTGGCAGGCGACTCGGGCCAGGCAAGAGTGCGACCGGTAGACTGGTCATGGGTCGAGCAGCTACAGAATCTCCAGCGCGAGGACCTCCTGGAAGAGATGGTGAACGGAAAACAAGCGATCGGCACCGACACGACCATGCCCGGAATCTGAGTACCCGCAAGAAGCAGCGACAAGAGTTATGAGTATCACCAAGCTGGCAGTCAACCGCCCTATCGCCACAACGATGGTGTTCCTTATTATCATCGTGGTGGGCGTCATGGCATTCCGGTTTTTGCCCGTTGACCTTCTCCCGCCTATCGAGTATCCCATGCTCTCCATCTCCACCAGTTATCCGAATGTCGGACCGGAAGAGATCGAGACCATCATTACCGACCGCGTTGAAAATGCGATCGCGAGCGTCCCCAATGTCGAAGAAGTGCGCTCCAGATCAGAAGAGGGCCGCAGCCGGGTCACGCTGGAATTTTCTCAGGGAACGGATATTGACGCCGCCGCCAACGATGTCCGGGCCGCGCTCGATCGAATTCGAGACGATTTCCCGCCGGAAGTGGAATCCCCCGCGCTGTGGAAATTTGACCCCGACAATTTCCCGGTCGTGATTCTCGGCGCTCAATCGGATCGGCCGATGGATCAACTGACACAACTGCTCGAACGGGAAATCTCACAACGCTTCGAACAAATCCCGGGGGTCGGTTCTGTCGATGTCTGGGGCGGCATCCACCGGGAAATTCAGGTGAGACTGAAACGCGACCGCCTCGCCTCCAGCAGGCTTTCGGCGACCGATGTGCAACAGGCGCTCGCGCGTGAAAATGTTACTCTCCCGGGCGGCGACATGCGTGAAGGCGTCAGCGACATGTACGTCCGCACGCGGGGAGAATTCCAGTCGCTCGACCAGATTGCCTCCACGATTGTTACTGTCGTCGACGGTAAACCCATACGGGTCGGTGATGTCGCCGAGGTGGTCGATGGCTACGAAGATGTCGGCCGGCTGGTGGAGGTCGACGGCCGCCCGATGATCCGCCTGGGTATCCGCAAACAGTCCGGCGCGAACACCGTTGCCGTCGCCGAAGCCGCCCGTAAAATCGTGGATCAGATCAATCGCGAACGCAGCGATATCAATCTGCTGATGATCATCGACCAGAGCGACTTTATCCAGAGCGCTATCAGTAATGTCAAACAGGCCACATTCTTCGGCGGACTGCTGGCCATATTCGTGCTCTATCTCTTCCTGAGGAACGGCTCCACGACATTTATCATTGCGCTGTCCATTCCAATCTCGATTGTCGCCACGTTTGGGGTGCTGTATTTCAGCCACGTGTCTCTCAATATGATGAGTTTCGGGGGACTTGCGCTCGGCATTGGACTCATAGTCGACAACTCTATTGTCGTGCTCGAAAATATCGTCCGGATCAGGCAACAGGGCCGCTCCCTCCGCGAGAGTTCATTGATCGGCACAAAACAGGTGACCGGCGCTATTATCGCCTCCACGCTGACTACCGCTGTAATCTTCCTGCCGGTCATATTCATGAAGACGATCTCCGGGATGCTGTTCCAGGAGCTGGCGCTGGTTGTTGTCTTCGCGCTGCTGTGCTCGCTCTTTGTGGCGCTCACGTTAGTCCCGATGCTGGGAAGCCGATACCTCACCGTCGACGGAAACGGCCAGTCTAAAGCACAGCAGAAGTCGCGATTTGTCCGGTGGACCGATCGTCTCGAAGGCATCTACGAAGGCGTCATAGAGAAGGCTATCAATCACAAAAAAATCGTCTTCGGCGTGGCCGGCTCTTTGCTCGTGATCACCCTCTTCCTCTGGCAGTTGCTCCCGGTCGAGCTGGCGCCGCAGACCGATGCCAACGAAATCAGTGTCGATGTCGAAATGGCGCAGGGTACAAATATCGCCGTGGTGAACAAGTACCTCCACGACATGGAAGACATTGTCCGTGAAGTGGTCCCGACCGATCAGATCGAGCACATGTCGGTGGAGGTCCGCTCGGGTGACGCCGAGATCGAGATCGCCCTCAAGGATGCCGACACGCGAACGGTCAACAGTTTCGAACTGGCCGACCGCATCCGGCGGCATGTCGCCGGTAAAATCCCCGGGGTGAATGCCCGTGTCAGCGCCCAGTCGGGACTCTGGATGCTTCGGCGGTTGTTCGGCTCCGGCGGCTCGGAGGCCGTACAGCTCGAACTGCGAGGCTACGACCTTGCTCTCGCCGATCGTCTCTCGAAAGATATCCAGACTATTATCGAGCGCGTTCCGCAGGTGGCCGATGTCCGGATCAGCCGGCGCGAAGGACGCCCGGAACAAAATCTGGTTATTGACCGGGAGAAGATTGCCGACCTGGGCATGTCGGTCAGCCAGATTGCCAATGTGATCCAGACCAATGTCGGCGGCGGACGCGCCGGAGTGTTTCGCGAAGGCGGCGAAGAATACCCGATTATGGTCCGCCTCCAGCCGGAAGACCGCCTGAGCACCAACGACCTCAGCAACGTATCCGTGCGGACAGGCGGCGGGCAGATCATTCCTGTTTCGGCCGTGGTGTCAACCGAACGGCGACGCAGCCCGACCCAGATCGAGCGGGTCGATGGCCAGCGCGTTACCTATATCACGGCCAATCTCGAAAGCGGGGCCGCGCTCGGCGATGTTGTCGAAAAACTTCAGAGCAGCCTGCACAGCCTTCCGCTGCCACGGGGCTTTTCGCTAATCTTCAGCGGCGAATACGAGGAACAGCAGAAAGCCAAAACCGACTTTTTCCTCTCGGTGCTGATGGCCCTCGCGCTGGTCTACATGGTCATGGCCGCGCAGTTCGAGCGTTTCCTCGATCCGCTCATCGTGATGGTGGCCGTCCCGATGGCGATCATCGGGGTGGTGCCGACGCTGCTGATTACCGGGACGTCATTGAATATGCAGAGTTTGATGGGCATCATCATGCTGATCGGTATCGTGGTCAACAATGCTATCGTGCTGGTTGATTATATCAACCTCTTGCGGCGTGAACAGAACATGGGAATCAGGGATGCTGTCGTGCAGTCCGGGCGGCTCCGGCTGCGGCCGATTCTGATGACTTCCGGCACGACTATCCTCGGTATGCTTCCGCTCGCGCTCGGCGCCGGGTCGGGCGGTGAAATTCAGGCGGCGCTGGCCCGGGCGGTGATCGGCGGCCTGCTCGTCTCGACCATGATCACGCTCATCCTCATCCCCGTGACGTATATCAGTTTCCACAAAGTGATCGATAAGATCAGGGCGTAACCCCTCATCGCGAATTCTTGCAGGGCATGTCTGTCCTCAGATATGCCGGTTTCCATACGTCATTTTGTATTTCGTACAATGGTGCCCCACCCTCCGGGTGGGGTCTACCTCAGCGCATCTGGAAGGTAGGGCACCGGGGGTTCAGTGGACCTGTGGGGGCGGCTGAACCGGGGTGTGGTACCATTAAGAGGCTCTTGCAGCAGGTGCCAGAGGGCGCGAACGAAGAGTCCGATGAGGCCATACCATTCGCCGTGGCAATGTTGAGGGAGGAAAGTGCGGACACGGAGTTCGACGAGGATACAAACCGATGGCGCTTCATGGAGAATAGCAGAGACTAGGTCTTTACACTTCTCAAAAACTGCGACAGGCTAGGGCGGGGTCACTTTACGCTAGAATCAGGCGTTGGTTTTCGGTGCAACGCAGCCGTACCACCAGTTGGGCGGGACCACTCTCAACTTTGGAATACGAATATCGGGCCTTGTTCAATGTGACTACATGTGTCGATGTATCTCATCATGACACACCGTGCAAAGCGTGGTAAGATTGTCTGCTTCGTTACTCCCCCCTTCTACGTGTGGACGAATATGGTGTAGCTCCAAAAACCGGGGGTCGGCGCGGTTCCACATCTCAAAGGTCCACCCGCATTTTGTACATTTATATCCGTCTCTCGCCAACACGGCCCGACGCACCGGGTCGGCAATCCGTCGATCATGCTCAGGGCTCTGTCTATCCTGCTCCAAGAGATATACACCGACAGGCAAATCAGGACGCCCGGTGTTTCGCGTAACAACTGGCCAACCATATTCCGTTCGGAGTTCGCGAACGCGGCGTGCCCACTCTGTTTTGTCCTTTGCAATGTACCGAAGCTCCTCTCCAGAGAC
>CAYNEO010000025.1:13433-53790 GCA_964396245.1 uncultured Ignavibacteriales bacterium | reverse complement strand
CTCGCGGCCTCCTGCGTGACAGGCAGGCGTTCTAACCAACTGAACTACAACCCCGGCTCAATATGCTTTATTCTATGTCTGTCGGAGGCTCGATCAACTTACTCTTCAACCGACTCACGCAAGGAGCCCCAAAAAAATGGGCGATACTGGATTCGAACCAGTGACCCCCTGCGTGTAAGGCAGGTGCTCTAACCAGCTGAGCTAACCGCCCTCTATATAAAAACCTCCATCAGCTTTCGCTTCAATCTGTCGTCCGGACGGCTATCGGCCGCCATCGGGCCAGACAATATAACAATTCTCGGCAAAAGATCAAGAAAATTGCATCGCCTGCAGGGAAAACTCGCGGGCCCTGAAAATGGTTGCCCCCGGGGATCCGTCAATGGTAAGTAATCGCCCGTCAGTCAAACGCTTGCGTGGCCGGGAAGTCGGAAGTGAGTGCGGTCCGGAATCAGACCCGCGGCTCGCCCAGCGTATCGCCGGTCTCGACCGTCTCGACTGCCTCTTTGCGCGGCCGGACAATAATCGCGATCGGTATCAGCACACAGTAGCCGATCACCAAAAGAATCGGCGACAGGGTGATTGACCCGCCGGCAAGGGTGATATAGCCGACGGCAATCACGGCCAGCGCAATAGCGAAAAGAATATAGTTGATCCTGCCGAACGGCCAGCTGATTTTCACCGGCTCGAGTTTGGGCGTTTTGGGCGTCTGGGCGCCTCTTTTCTTCGGAGTTGCCATAATTGTATCGCCTATAATAGGATCTTCTGCAGTTTTGTCAAGCTATTGTGTCGATGCCTCGGCATCGGTTATCCGCCCCTTATACCATACCGAGAGCCCGACCGCCCACACAAACATAAGGAGTTGCCGCACTTCTTCATCGGCGAACGTGGCCTCGATCATCGAAGTCAGGAAAAACATCACCGACCCGAGAAACGCCGCCATCGACAGACGGCGGTCCATCTCGGACAGGTCGGAAATCCGCAATCCCCTCCAGAAAAGCGAAAGCACCGCCGCCCACATGGCAAGGAAGAAAACCAGGTCCGGAAGGCCGCCGATCGCCGCAACATTGAGTATGTCGTTGTGAGCGTGAGTCAGCTGACGGTACTCGGGGATGTCCGGCCGAAGCATCGATTTGTAGACATCGTAGAAATTCCCCTGCCCCACACCGAAGACAGGGTTGTCCTCGATTATCTTGAGCGAATTATTCCAGATGAACAGCCGCCCGCCCTCATAATCCGGATTCAGGTCATTGACCGCTCCCCCGCGGAACCGATCAGAGATTCCCGGCACGGTCATCGCAAGTATGCCCATCGCCGCAATCGATATGATCACCGGCAGCCAGTATCGTCTGCCCATCAGGAGTGCCAGTACCACCAGCGACGCAACTGCCGCAAGTACCGGGCCGCGGCTGAACGTGAGGAGTGTCCCGATCAAGGCAATAATGGCGATCGCTACATATACCCATCTCATACGGGAACTGACCCCACGGCCGCTGATCGCCACATACCCGATCAGAAACATTGCAGCCGTACCGTAGTAGTTGCCGAATGTTAGTCGCGTGGAAAATGTCCCCTGCACGCGGTACCCGAATTTCGGCGCCTCGGCCAGGATATGGGAGCTGCCCCAGTTAGCCCCGGTCGAGTATTGTATCAACGCATACAGGGAGAACAGGAAAACTCCTGCGGCGAGAACGGCGATCAGTCTCCCCCGGTACGGTTCGTACTGCATCAAATAGACGCCGATTGGAACTATCAGAAAAAGCCACTCTTCCCGGATAATCAGCAATGATTTCACCGGCGTTCCGTTCACGAAGCCCGACAGGATCAACCAACCGACATACAGCGCGGCGAAAATGTAGAACCATTTCAGATTTTTCACGAAGGGTTGATGACGTTCACGAATGGCTACGATAATAAACAGCAGCAACGCTATCCCCAGCATGGACTGCGCCAGGGCAATTGAGAACGTCGAACCGAATACGAAGACGGCAAAGAAGAAAAACAGCGCTTTTGTCAGTCGCTTAGGCTGATCCTGAATCATGCAAACAGATCGCTTTCGATCATTTCCACGAGAAGATGGATGAGAAATATGAGTTCTTCCTGAACACGCATGGGCGATGTTTCGGGTATGACCAGCGAGCGTTCGACCAAACCGGCAACTCGCCCGCCATTTCCGCCCAGAATGGCGCAGGTGATAATCCCGAGCTCCCGGGCAGTTTGAACAGCCTTGACGATATTGGCCGACTCTCCGCTCACCGAGAGCACCATCAGCATGTCACCCTTCCGTCCGAGACCCTCGATCTGCCGGGAAAACACACTTTCATAACCGTAGTCGTTGGCGGCGGCCGTCATCACTGCGGGGTCGACGCAGAGAGCCACGGCAGGCAGCGCCTGACGGTTGCGTTCGGCCCGAACCCGCACGATAAGCTCGCCGGCGAAATGCGAGGCGGCCGTGGCCATGCCCCCGTTTCCGACCAGCATGACTTTGCCGCCCGATCCGATAACACCGGACATAATATCGGCCGTCTCGAGAATGCCGGGCCCGAGCCGCTCGACGGTCGACTGGCGCAGGAGCGCTGAATCCTTGGCGACCCTGTTCAGGTAGTTGATTTTTTCCGATTTGTTCATACGCGTACGGATTCGGACGGATGTATCGAAGCCGCAATTTCCTTGAGAAACGTGAACTGCGGGTCGCGCTCGAATCGATTGCCCATGATGATAAACGATGCCCCGGCCTCGACACGTGCAGCGCAGTCATCGACAGTGCGCAGACCACCACCCACCATGACCGGTATGTCCGTGACGCTTGAAACCTCACGGATCATGTCTATCGGAACCGGGTTGACCGCACCGGAGCCCGCCTCGAGATACACGAGCTTCATGCCCATATACTGTGCGGCAAGAGCGTGCGCACAGGCGATGTCGTTCTTCTCGCGGGGAATTGGGAGACATCCGGCAATATACTGCACCGAGGTAAGCGGCCCGGATTCGATCAACATGTAGCCGGTGGGAATCGGTTCAAGGCCATACCGGTAGACGAGCGGCGCGCCTTTCACCTGTTCGTCAATCAGATAGTTTGGATTTCGCCCTGAGATCAGCGATGTAAACAAGACCGCGTCGGCATCCGGCGATATTTGCGCGAAAGATCCGGGGAAAATGATCACCGGCAGATTGGTCGCGCCTTTGATGGCCTTCACGGTGTCGTGAAAGTTAACATTGAACATGAACGAAGTGCCGACCAGCAGAGCATCGACACCGCATTCCTCGGCAGCCTCGGCGAGGCCAATATATACTTTTTCACCGGTTCGATCCGGATCGAGAAGTAGAAGAAAACCGCCCCCGCGTTTCGCTTTTACCTCGAGCAGCCCGGCGTACACAGCGGCCATGTTATTTCCTTTTCTCAAGGAGTGTCTTCGCTTCGTCGAAAAGTCTTCCGGGATCGGTATCCCCATCGATACCGCCCTGGGCGAAATTCGGTTTGCCCCCGCCGCGTCCGCCGAACATGGGCAGAAGTTCTTTGGCTAACCGACCGGCATCGATCTTATATTCCCTGACAGCCGAACCGGAAGCTGCCGCCATGACGGTCTTCTTGCCGTTGACATCACCGACAGCCAGCGCCACCACCGGATGGCTCAGTGCCTTCTGTGAGTCCAGCCACGCACCGATCGTGTCTCTGTCAGTCCGACCGAAATCGTGCGTTACAAGGCTCAGCTCGCCGATTTTTGTCTCGTCTCCAACAGTGCCGGTCTTGCCCGCAAACATCGCCTCACGGGTTTTCTTGAGTTCTTTCTGCAACTGCGAGTTGGTTTCGCGAAGCTGATCGACCCCTGCGGCAGCTTCGTCGACCGGTCGCCCGACAATCTGCGCCACCTGCTGCTGGAATCGTTTAGCGTGCAGCATATAATCGACAGCGGCACGGCCGGTGATTGCCTCGACACGACGAACTCCGGATGCTATCCCTGTTTCCATTGTAATGAAGAAGGGACCGATCTGGCTGATCTCGCGGACATGTGTCCCGCCGCATAATTCCATCGAAAACTCGGGTACCGAAACCACTCGCACCCGGTCGCCGTATTTTTCACCAAACAACGCCATGGCGCCGGTTTTCCTGGCCGAGTCGATATCCATAATTTCCGTCTGGACGATGCCACCCTCGAGGATCTTGCGGTTCACAATTTCCTCGACGCGGGCGATTTCCTCGGGAGTCATCGGCTGATGATGCGAGAAGTCAAATCGGAGGCGGTCCGGGCCGACATACGAGCCGGACTGTTTGACATGTTCGCCCAATACCTCGCGAAGCGCGGCCTGCAGCAGATGGGTCGCGGTATGATTTCGCATGATATCCCATCGACGGGTCGAATATACCTGCGCCCTCGCGAGACGGCCGGGCGCGATATCAGCCGGAGAGCCATCGACAACTTCGCCTATGTGAATGATATAGTCGCGGTAGCCATACATCTCCGAGACCTGAACAACGGCACGACCGATTGTCAGCGTACCGGTATCACTGATCTGTCCTCCGGCCTCGAGATAAAACGGGGTACGGTCGAGTATAACTGCAACCGTTTGCTCCGAGGTCTCGAATTCCGGACCGCGATACACCGCCTGAACAGTGGCATCGATACTTAACGAATCCCGAACGAACTCGGTCGTTGGGAAAGAGAGATCCTGCTTCTCCAGAAGCGATGCAAGTACGGTGGTATGAGCGGCAAAATTCGCGGCGGCGCGTGAGAGTTCCTGTTGCCGCTGCATTGCCTTATCGAATCCGGAGCGGTCGAGTTCGAGCCCCTGCTCGTTCGCGATTACTTCGGTGAGGTCATAAGGGAAGCCGTACGTGTCGTACAGGCGAAACACGTCCTCGCCATCGACAACCTTCTTGCCGGCCGATTTCGTACTCGACGCAACGCGCTCGAACAGCTCGAGTCCGGTCTCCAATGTCCGCCCGAATGATTCCTCCTCCGCGAGGATGACATTCGTTATGTGCTGTTGTTTTTCAACAAGCTCGGGATAGACATCACCCATTTCATCAACGAGTACCGGTACTAGCCGATAGATGAACGGGTCACGCGCGCCTAGCAGGCGTCCGTGACGGGCGGCACGGCGAAGTATTCGCCGCAGGACATATCCGCGGCCTTCGTTGGAAATGCCGGCGCCGTCGGCAATGGCGAACGCCAGCGCCCGAAGATGGTCGGCAATGACATGGTGTGAGGTGGCATGGCTCTTGTAGGCGGCGTGAGTCAGCTCCGATATCGCCCTGATGATATTCTGAAAAAGGTCGATCCCGAAATTCGTGGCAGCATTCTGTTTGATTGCGGCGATCCGTTCGAGACCCGCTCCCGTATCGACCGAGGGTTTCGGCAGGGGAACGATAGAACCGTCCGGCAGCTGATCATCCTGCATGAACACGAGGTTCCATATCTCGACGTACCGGTCGGTCTCACCGTTGATCACGTCCTCCGGACCTGAGCCGTATTTTTCGCCCCTGTCAATATGTATTTCAGAACACGGACCGCACGGACCGACATCGCCCATCGACCAGAGATTGTCCTTCTTTCCGAACCGAAGTATGCGGCCGTTGCGAAGTGCCGGGGCAATCTTATCCCAGAGTGCAAAAGCGGTATCATCAGTTTCATAGACCGTGGCATACAACCGGTCCGGAGGAAGCTCGAGATATTTTGTCACCCATTCCCAGGCATAATAGATGGCTTCTTCCTTGTAGTAGTCACCGAACGAGAAATTACCCAGCATCTCGAAGAAAGTATGGTGCCGTGCGGTGAAACCGACATTGTCGAGATCATTGTGCTTACCGCCGGCGCGGATGCACTTCTGCGAACTCGTTGCCCGGCTGTAGTCGACCCTCCGCTGCCCCGTAAAAACGTCCTTGAATTGATTCATCCCGGCGTTGACGAACAGAATCGTTGGGTCATCGTACGGGACGACCGGCGATGACGGCACAAGGCGATGATCACGATTCTGGAAATATTCCAGAAATGACTGTCTGATCTCTGCGGTCTTGATAGTGGTAGCCTCTCATTCCTGGTTGTACAGTTTTTCAAACGCGGTTTTGGCCGCCTGGTAGCTGATGCCTCGTCGGGAGAGGTAATTATACGCTTTCCGCCGCGCCCGTTCAAGCTCTAATTGGCTGTAGCCGGACCACCGTTTCTCCAGCGAACGTGTGGCCAGCTCGACCTCGTCTACGTCGCGCAGGGTCGAATCGACAGTTCGTTCCGCGAGCGTCCGGGCAATACCCTTCTTTCGCAGCAGCGCTATCAGGAATCTGCGACCGGATGGATTTCGCTTGAGCGATGCCTCAACTACTCTCCGGGCGTACCGGGCATCATCGAGCAGCTCCAGCCTTCGGTATTTCTGCACGACGGCGCGAATGGCATCAGGGCCAAAACCTCTCCGTTGTAGTTTTAACTCTGCCTCCCGCACGGAATGTTCCCGGATTGCCAGCACCCGCGAAAGGGCATTATCGCAGGCCAGCAACTCCGCCGCTGCCTGAAGTTGCTCCAGCTGTGAGGGAGTGAGGACTATATCCGGTACAAGCCTATAGCGGTGGATTACTTCGGCATCGACCACCAGCGGTTCATCGAGTGTGGATACAGTCAGTTCGTAACGTCCACCCTTTTGGACTACCTTCTTTAAGACGATTTTTTCTTCCATGAAATACGCCGGATTCTATCCTCCGAGAGTATAGTCATCGTATAACCACTATCAACCACAAAATTCCGCGGCGGCGACCCGGGTACCGCAAAGTAGCCTATAGTGCTGAACAAAGGCAAAAAAGCCGTCGAATTGAACAAGTTCTTTATTGACGAGGGAATTTCAGGCATATATGTTCCTCGGAGAGGTTGAGTGACCCCGTATAACCCCATAAATAATATGGGGTTTTAGAACTGGCAAGTTTTTCGAGAACATAATAGGAAAATAAACAGACGATTAACAGCTATTCTTTACAAAAGGCATGGATCAATGATGGGTGATAAAATGGATTTGGACCTCCAGGGAAGGATTGAAAAGTTTACCCTGACAGAGATATTCCAGCTGGTTGCGGCCAGCCGCAAGTCGGGGACACTGGGTATTCAAAAAGATGATTCAATCGTAATGATCTACTTCAAGAACGGCGATATCATCTATGCCTACGGTCCACGTCAGACCTATCATCTCGGGCGGCTGCTGAAAGAGCGGGGCAAGCTAACCCAGCAGCAACTCGATGATGCCATCAACACCCAGGCAAAGACGGAAAACTCCAAACGACTCGGAGAAATCCTGATCCACAAGGGCTATATCGATCGCGCCGATCTCGAGAAAGTTGTCACGGAGCAGATCCAGGAACTGTTGTATTCGCTCCTCTCGTGGCAGACGGGTTCGTTCAAGTTCTATGAGAATCAGTTCCCGACGGAAGAGGAGATTACGGTCAGCCTGTCGGTGGAGAATGTGATTCTTGAAGGACTGCGGCGGCTCGATGAACTCAACATGATTCGCGAGACACTCCCCGACCTCAATGCAGTCTACACTATTTCCGCGACGCAGGGTCAGCGCACCCGCAAGTTGAGCCTGGAAGCCACCGAGTGGAATGTCATGGCCCTGGTCAACGGTCAGCGAACGATCAATGAAATTTGCGATTTGAGCGGACAGGACCGCAACGACACGCTCCTGAAACTGGCACAGTTGAAACTGGCGGGACTCATCACTCCGACCCAGAAAAAGGAAACGTCGCCCTCGGGCGGCAATCTCGAAGGTATGGTCAATCGTCTGGCGACCCTGCTCGAAAGCTACCTCAAAGAAAAGACGACAAATCGGCTGGCCGATCGTAATATCACGACCACTTACGCGGGAGATTCGAAGTGAGCCGTACCGAATCACTGCAGGGACTCGAAAAGGTTCTGGAGTCATTTCTCGACCGGGCGGTCAAGCTCAAGGAAGACAGGCTGTCTGTTCTGGGCGGAATCAACCGGCTTGACGATATCGCCCGGGAAATCCAGACCGGCGATGATATCACCGAGGAGATCGGAAACTGGTTCGCTGAACACAACGGCTGGCTGAGCGGCGGTGTATTGCGTACGGGCGATCAGAATCGGATCGGCGAAATCCTGGTCGAAATTCGCCGCGAACTGGGCCAATCCGACGACATCACGCCGGCACTCGACAAGATCAACAGCGAAATCGATCGCTGGAGCGGCGTTATCGGGTCCCCGACACCGAAAATAATCCTTCGCCGACCTCCGGAACCGGCTGAGCCCATCACTTCCACGCCCGGAACCGTGGAGCAGTTCGGGCTTGTATTCGACCGCATCTATGACCTCTTTGCCGAGCTTCGGGGGACGAAGCCCCATCTGTTGACGGTTCTGGACGAGGCCCTGAAAAAGGCCGAGCTCCAGAACGACAAAGAAGCCTTGATTTTGTCAGGCCTCATCATATATTACCTCAAGCAAAACACGTACAAGGTGGAACCGTACGTCAGGCGCCTCAAAGAGGCCGAGCGGAGCCAGAAACAGAGGAGTCAGTAATGCTGAATGCATCGGAAAAAGCTTACTGCCTGGCCCTGCAGGCGTTGAAGGACAAAGACTACCGGAAAGCTGCCGAGTACTTTGACCGGGCCGCACCGTTTTTTGTGGAAAACGAAGAATTTAACCTCTACCGGGAAACAACCCGGTTACTGCTGGCGGTTAAAAGAGAGCTGGGTGCGGAACCTGAGTCTGATGATGAACTGGTGATTGAGGAGGTTTTCTCGAATGGCCAAGAAACAGACATTCGTTGATAAACTGCGCAAGGGCGGAAAAGAAGGCGGCGGCGAGTATGTGAAGGTCGTCAAGGCCTACAAAGGCGAGAACGGCGCCTGGAAATTCCAGACGAGCATCGTCGAGGTTACCGACCAGAATCGTGACGAGATCTACAAGTAGCCCGGCTCTTGCCGCGAAAAGCTGACCCTCCCGCCAACCGGTGCGAGGGTTTTTTCGTGGGCGCAATCGCAGAGCCGAAACGGCCGGTCGCGCCGACATCGGCAACCCTCCGTAACCGCTTGAATCAGAGCGCAAAGGCACGTATATTCCAGCATCTAACAGGCTGATATCGCCCGGCACGATAGTGACCCGGCGGTGTTGATGTAATATGTCTCGAACAGAAAGTGAAGCAGTGAGCCGGAACAGGACCGAAAACCGATCGCCGTCTCGCCGCGATGTCTGGCGGATGTTCGACCGGATTTCACACCGGTACGACCTGCTGAATCACCTGCTGTCGATGAACCGCGATGTCGCCTGGAGGAAGCGGATGTCCCACCACCTGCCCGCCCGACCTAACCTGAAAATACTCGACCTTGCCACCGGCACCGCTGATCAGCTGCTGAGTCTTTACGACAGCGGTAAAGTCCAGTCGGGCGTCGGAATCGATCTGGCTGAAAGGATGCTCGAGGTTGGTCGACGAAAGATCAAGACACGCGGGCTGGAGTCCGCATTGGAACTTCAGATTGGCGACGCGGAGAACATCCCGTTTGACGACAACAGCTTCGATACCGTGAGTATCTCATTCGGCATTCGTAATGTAATTGACGTTCCGCATGCTCTGAGGGAAATGCACCGTATCCTGAATTCCGGCGGGCGCGCGCTGATACTCGAATTCTCGCTTCCAAAAGCAGGCTGGATACGAAGCCTGTACCTGGTATATTTCCGAAAGATTCTCCCGCGACTCGGCGGTTTGATTTCCGGCGACCGCGAGGCGTATCAATATCTCAACGACACCGTCGAGACTTTTCCGTACGGAGAGGATTTCTGCCGGTTGATGCGCGACGCCGGTTTCAGTAACGTGCAGGCGATACCGTTTACATTCGGTATTGCGACACTTTACCGGGGAGATGCATAACATATGGGTACGACAGATACCAAACGGAGTGGAATCGATAACGCCCGCCAGGAGCTTGTCGAACGCCTGCGCGCCGTAGCGGGTGACCTCGCCGGGCGGCGGCAGCCTGTCGTCCGGTTGTCGGCGCCGCTCGAAAATGTCGACCCGCTTGCCTGGTTGTCGGCGCAAACGGAGTACCCTAAAATCTACTGGCGGGACCGCAGGGACCGTTTTCGCGTGGCCGGTATCGGATACGCTGACACCGTTCGAACGAGCGCCGGGAGTGAGCCCGGTGACCTTTTCGCCTGCCTGCGTGCCATCATTCCGGTTGACAATCCGACCATAAGATATTTCGGTGGCTTCCGCTTCGCCGGACGCGACGGCGCCCGCGAGGACGGCTGGAAGGCGTTTGGTGAGCATTGTCTATGGCTGCCCCGCTTTGAAGTAATAACCGACGATACGGGGGCATGGCTGGTCTGCACCATCGTGCCGGGAGCGGACAACCCGGAAGCGATACACCACGTGCAAACCGTACTGTCAAACATGACCCTGAAAACTGAAGACATATCCGGCACAATCCCCCGACTTTCGGAGCGCCTCGACAGCCCCTCGCAACCGGAATGGAACAAAAATCTGAGTCAGATCATGGACATATTTCATTCCGGAGATCTCCAGAAAATCGTGCTGGCACGTAAAACAGCCCTCACTTTTGACGGCGCACTCGACCCCTGGTTTTTGCTGTCCCGGCACAGCGAGCAATCGGACCGACAGTTCGTCTTTGGGCTACAGCCTCAACCCGACAGCGCCTTCATCGGCGTCACCCCGGAACGGCTGTTCCGTCGTCTTGGCGACGAAATCGAATGCGAGGCGCTGGCGGGAACGCGCCCGAGAGGAAAAACCGAAACGGAAGACGATGCGCTTGGCAGCGAGCTATTGAACTCGGAAAAGGACGTACGTGAGCACCGGTACGTCCTGGACACCATTGTCGAGAACCTCGCCGGCTTCTGTAGCGGCAGTGTAATTCACGAGGACGCTGCCCTTCTGAAACTGCCCTCGGTCCAGCATCTCCTTTCGCGACTGAAGGGCAGGCTCCGACCGGGCGTGACCGACGAGGATATCCTGAAATCACTGCACCCTACGCCTGCCGTCGGCGGTTACCCGCGCGAGAGAGCTCTCGAGCACTTGCTGCGACTGGAGACGTTCGACCGTGGCTGGTATGCCGGTCCGGTCGGATGGGTCGGGGCGAACGGGGCCGAATTCGCGGTCGGCATACGGTCGGCACTGGTCCGCGGCTCCGGCGTTGAGTTGTATGCCGGGGCGGGGATTGTTGAAGGCTCTCGCGCCGACGCCGAATGGAATGAACTCGAGAATAAAATTAGCAGTTTTCTCAATATACTGACCGGTCGCTGATAGTGAACACGGCCAATATCAACAGCCTCTGGGCCAGCCTGATTGTCGAGGAACTCGTTCGTCTGGGCGTCACGTATTTCTGCGTCTCCCCCGGTTCGCGGTCCGCTCCTTTGACGGTCGCGGCTGCACAGAGTGAATCGGTCGAAGTGCTGATGCATTTCGACGAACGCGGCGCGGCATTCCACGCGCTTGGATACGCCCGGGCAGCCGGACGACCGGCGGCTTTGATCTGCACATCCGGAACCGCCGCCGCGAACTATCTGCCGGCAATCGTGGAAGCATCCATGTCCTCGGCGCCGATGATCGTTCTCACGGCCGACAGGCCACCTGAGTTGCGCGGCACGCTGGCGAATCAGACAATCGATCAGGTGAAGCTGTATTCGACATACGTAAGGCGGCATGTCGATATGCCTTGCCCGAACACAAGCATAAAGCCGGAATTTGTCCTTTCTACCATTGACGAAACGGTTTACCGGTCATTGGATTCTCCGGCCGGGCCGGTACATATCAACTGCATGTTCCGCGAACCTCTGGCTCCAACCGACACGTACGAAGACTTCTCGGAGTATCTCTCGGGAGATGTCGAACGGTGGCTCAATTCCGACGCTCCCTTCACCACACATGGCATCCACTCGGGGTCGACGTCGGAACCTGACCTCTGGAAAATCGCGGAGTCTGCCGGAAAGATCGAGAAAGGATTGATTGTTGTCGGCCGGCTGCGTGACGACCGGGAAGCAGAGGCTGTCCTGAAACTCTCGCGCAGACTATCGTGGCCGATACTGCCGGACATACTCTCGCAACTTCGTCTCGGAAACGACGACAGCCACTTGATCGCCAGTTACGATCAGATGCTCAATTCGCCAACTTTTGCAGGCAACCATCAGGCGGAGTTATGTCTTCATATCGGCGGGCCGGTAACGTCGAAACGACTGATGCAGTACCTGGACAGCCTGACGCTGAAACGGTATATCCATGTCAGCACCGACCCGCGTCGGCTTGACCCGTCGCATCATGTCACCGACACACTGAATTCCGATATTGTTGAGTTTTGTGAACATCTCGCCCCCATGGTACCGGAGCGGGAGGGCGGCCGTTGGATGATCGAATTTCGAAACGCCTGCGATCATGTCAGCGACGCGATTGATTCTATAATGGACAGTTCAGCTGGATTGACCGAACCGATGGTCGCGCGGCTCATATCGAGAAATATCACGGCGAACACCGGGCTGTTCCTTGCAAGCAGTCTTCCCATAAGGGAGATGGACCTGTTCGCTGACTGCGTGGGACCGCTCGTGCACGTCGCCGCCAACCGCGGGGCGAGCGGTATCGACGGCACGGTGGCGTCGGCATCCGGATTTGCCTCCGGATTGGGCAGACCGGTGACAGCGCTCATCGGCGACCTCGCGCTCCTCCATGACCTCAATTCGCTGGCTTTGGCAAAGTCAATCAAGACGCCGGTTGTACTGGTGGTCCTCAACAACAACGGCGGAAATATATTCTCTTTTCTGCCGATTGCGGCACACGGCGACGTATTCGAGAAGTACTTCATCACTCCGCACGGTTACACTTTCGAACATGTCGCTCGCATGTTCGATATCAACTACATCCCGGTACAATCGCAACAGGAGTTCGTCGACGTGTACGCGCGGGCGCTTCAGTCAGCGGAACCCTCGCTGATTGAAATCACTATCGACCGCCGCACGACAGTGGAAACCCACAACGCCATCGCTGACGCGGTGCGCGCAAAACTCGGTGATTAGTTCATTCATGGCTTCTCCTTTTTCCTTCGGAGCGGTGCAGGGAGGAAAGCCGGGACATCCCGCAATTCTCTTCCTTCACGGTTTTCTTGGCTCGAAGAATGACTGGGACAATATCCGTCCGGCATTTGAAGATTCCTTTCACACGATAGCGATCGACCTTCCGGGGCACGGAGAGACTGCCGTCGCCGATGATTCCCTCTTCCGAATGGAAAACTGCGCCGCGGGACTCGTGAAGTGGCTGGACGACGCGGGCATCTCGTCATGTCACGTGGCGGGCTATTCTATGGGCGGTCGACTGGCATTCTACCTGGCGATAACCTACCCGGAACGGTTTGCGTCGGTCGTCCTCGAGTCAACTTCACCGGGGTTAAAAACATCCGATGAGCGGGAAATCAGAAGAACACACGATGCCGAACTCGCCCGCAAGCTGGAAACCATCGAGCTGGAATCATTCCTGCGTGAGTGGTACAGCCAACCCTTATTTGAGTCGCTCCGGCGAGATGAGCAGTCGTTTGAGCAATTGTATCGCCGTCGACTCAACAATGATCCCTCCGGGCTCGCAAGGTCCCTCCGGTACATGGGAACGGGAACGCAAGCGTCGTTGTGGGAGCGGCTTCTCGAAATGCGTTCACCGTCGCTTTTGATCACCGGCGAACAGGACACGAAATTTGTCGGCATTGCCGAGGAGGTAAGCCGCTTGTGTCCGTCGGCGGAAATGCGTATTATATCGAACTGCGGCCACAATGTTCACGCAGAACAGCCGGCCGAATTTATCAGGACAGTGAAGTCATTCCTTTCAACGAAGATATGAGGCTGTTATGGCAAGTATACACTGGCAGACGGTGCGCGAGTTTACCGATATCAAGTATCACAAGACCGACGGCATTGCGAAAATCACGATCAATCGTCCGGAGGTGCGCAACGCTTTTCGCCCGCTGACCGTGATGGAGATGTCCGAGGCACTCGCCGACGCAAGAGAAGATCAGACAATCGGCGTCGTGATACTCACCGGTGAGGGACCCGACGCATTCTGTTCGGGTGGTGACCAGAAAATTCGCGGTGATTCCGGTTACAAGGATGAAAAAGGCGTCCATCGGCTGAATGTGCTGGATTTCCAGCGGCAGATGCGGACCTGTCCGAAACCGATTATCGCCATGGTGGCCGGTTACGCCATCGGCGGCGGTCATGTGCTGCATCTCATGTGCGACCTGACAATCGCCGCCGATAATGCCATTTTCGGTCAGACCGGTCCGAAGGTCGGGTCGTTCGACGGCGGGTACGGCGCGAGTTACATGGCCCGGATTGTCGGCCAGAAAAAAGCCCGCGAAATCTGGTTCCTCTGCCGTCAGTACAACGCCCGACAGGCGCTGGACATGGGATTGGTCAACACGGTCGTGCCGCTCGACAGACTCGAAGAAGAGACCGTTCAGTGGTGCCGGGAGATACTGGCCAACTCGCCGATAGCTATCCGCTGCCTGAAAGCGGCTCTTAACGCCGATTGCGACGGTCAGGCGGGACTTCAGGAACTGGCGGGAAACACGACCATGCTGTTCTACATGACCGAGGAAGGGCAGGAAGGCCGCAACGCCTTTGTCGAGAAGCGTAAACCGGATTTCAGCAAGTTTCCTCGCCGTTCTTGATCGCCTGGAATCATCACGACTATCAGCTCAGGAGCTACCGACACGTGCCGAAGACACCCGTTTCCGCCTGGGTCATGGCCAGCCGCCCCAAAACATTGTGGGCGGCGATATCGCCGGTACTGATTGGTATCAGCATGGCGTATGCGGACCGGGGCGGGTACTGGCCCGCGGCTTTAGCAGCCTTGTTCGGGGCGGTGATGATTCAAATCGGGACCAATTTCGCCAACGACTACTGGGACTTCAAGAAAGGCAGCGATACCGTTCACCGCATCGGACCGACGCGTGTAACGCAGGCGGGACTGATCACACCGTCGGCAATGGTAGTCGCTACCATCGCGGCGTTCGGGTTGGCTTTTCTGGCCGGTATATATCTCGTCTATCGCGGCGGCTGGCCGATAGTGGCGATCGGGCTTTCATCCATTCTCTTCGGCGTGCTGTACACCGCCGGACCGGCTCCCCTGGGATACACCGGACTGGGCGATTTGTTCGTCCTGATCTATTTCGGGCCGGTTGCCGTCGCGGGAACGTACTATGTGCAGGCACTGACAGTCACGCCCGAGGTAGTGATTTCGGGCCTGGCCCCGGGGTTGTTTTCGGTCGGGATACTGACGGTAAACAATCTTCGTGACATCGACAGCGATCATCAGGCCGGAAAGAAAACGCTGCCGGTGAGATTCGGCCGCGGTTTTGCCCGTGCCGAGTATCTTATCTCCATCGTGCTGGCATGCCTGGTCCCGATACTGCTTGTGATCATGACCGGCCGGCACTATTTCAGTATGGGGGCGTTTGTGACAATAATGGTCTCACAGCCGGTGATAGTGAAAGTATTTACATCGACCGACGGGACCGTACTCAACGATGCGCTCGCCGATACCGGCAAACTTTTGCTGCTGTACAGCGTTTTATTCGGAGTCGGGTGGTTATTATGAAATTAGCTCGTTTCGACCTGTATCGATATGAACTTCCCCTGTCCCGGTCTCTTATGCTGAAAGGCAAAGGGTACACGACCCGTTCCGGCATTATTGCCAGACTGGAGGATGAAAACGGGGCGTTTGGATGGGGTGAAATCGCACCATTGCCCGGTTTTAGCGATGAATCCCTCGAGCAGGCGGAGTCACAGCTCCGCGAGCTTCGATCATCGCTCCGGGGCTATCCTGTCCCGGAGAATCTCGATGAGCTGTCGGGCGGGTTCGACCGTTGGCTGGGGCAGTACCAGCTGTACCCGTCGGTGAGGTTCGGCGTTGAGATGGCGATTCTCAACCTGACTGCGTCGGATCGCTCCGTTCTTCTGGTCGATGTCATGGCTGACGACCATCCCAACGAAATCCTTATCAACGCCATGTTGGCCGGAACGGCCGATGAAATCATTCAAGGCGTGAAGAAACGCCTCGAACTCGGATACCGGGTCATGAAGTTGAAAGTCGGCCGGCAGGAGATGGCCCGGGATATCAAGCTGCTCCACCAGATTTGCGATGTCGTGTCCGATGACGTGGCGATACGACTCGATGCCAACCGGGCGTGGTCCTACAACGATGCGAAGGTGTTTGCCGAGGCGATGCAAAACTGCAACGTGGAATATGTCGAGGAGCCACTGGAAAACAGCGGTGAGATCGGGCGCTTGATTCGGGAAACCGAGATGCCGGTCGCGCTCGACGAAACCATGGTGGGCCTGTCCCCCGAGTGGTTCCTGGCATCGAGCGGAATTCGGGCGATTGTACTCAAACCTATGCTGATCGGCGGTTTCGAAATTGCGATGAAATTCGCCCGTAAAGCAATTCGCTCAAACCTTAAGGCGGTGATCAGTTCCTCCTATGAGAGTGGCATCGGCCTTTCCGGTCTCGCCCATCTTGCAGGCGCCTTCAACCGGCCGGAAACAGCCCATGGCCTCGACACGCTCAACTGGTTTTCCGATGATCTCACGGTCGAGCCGCTTGATATCGAATCCGGCAGCCTCGACCTGAGAAAACTGACATCATCTCCCCTGCTCAAGATGAGCCTGCTTTCGGAGTTACCCAATGACTGAAGGATCCTGGCTGCTTGCGGAAGCCGCTTTGCGATATGGAGAACATCCGGCGCTTATCGATTCCCATCGAACGATCACATACAAAGAGTATGATTCGATGGTGGCCCGCGTGGCCCATCGGCTCCGGTCATCCGGAGTCGACCGCGAACAGAGAGTCGCGATTCTCGCCGGCAACAGCATCGAATACGGCATACTGCTTTTAGCACTCATTCGAATCGGCGCCGTTGCCTGTCCGATAAGTACGCGACTGCCGGTCGACATAGTAAAGGACGCCATCGCACGGATCGGCGCGAAATTCCTGATTGTCGACGATGATGAAACATCGTTACCGGATGACGCCCTGAGGATCATGGACATTGGAAAACTGATCGTCGAGGAAGAATCGCCGGCAGAAGTAGATATTCACGTTTCCCTCGAGCAGCCGGCTTCGATCATCTTAACCTCAGGCACCACATCGAGACCTAAAGCCGTCCTTCACACGCTCGGCAACCATTACTACAACGCTCTCGGCTCCAATCGGAATATCCCGTTCAATCCCGGTGATCGGTGGTTGCTCTCGCTGCCGCTTTATCACGTCGGCGGACTGGCTATTCTGTTTCGGGGGTTGATCGGCGGCGGTGCAGTGGTCATAGTGAATAGAAAAGCCGGCCTTCATGAGACCACGATGAAACATGGCGTTACCCACCTCTCCCTCGTACCGACACAGCTGCGGCGGTTGCTCGATACAGCGAAAAATCCCGATGCTTTTGCCCGCCAGGTAAAGGCAATTCTTCTCGGCGGCGGCAGTGTCCCCCCGAGACTCATCCACATATCCCGGCAAATCGGCTTGCCGATTTTCACGAGCTACGGCCTCACCGAGATGGGTTCACAGGTCGCAACGACACAACCCGGCGACCCGGTAGAGAAACTTCTCACTTCGGGTGTGCCGCTGGATTTTCGGGAGGTGAAGATTTCACCGGACAAGGAGATTCTGGTTCGCGGCGAGGTCCGTTTCAGCGGGTACATGACCGATCACGGGCTCGATCTATTTTTCGGTACCGACGGCTGGTTCGCAACCGGCGATGTCGGGTATTTCGATCCCGACGGGTATCTGGTGGTGACCGGGAGGCTCGACAACATGTTTGTCTCCGGCGGAGAGAATATCTATCCGGAGGAAATCGAGGCCGCTCTGTGTGAACTGGATTCTGTTGTCGAAGCGATGGTCGTGCCTGTCGAGCATGATGATTACGGCAGCCGACCGGTCGCATTTGTGCGCTGCACATCTGGTCACAGCCCGGACGAGAGAGAGTTGCGTGCCGCCCTTGAAGGAAAATTAGCCCGGTTCAAATTGCCCGACAGGTTTTTCCCGTGGCCGGAAACTGCCGTTTCGAGCGGTATCAAGGCCGATCGCCGGGAATTGCAGCAACACGCCTGGCGGCTATTGAGCCGATCTCATTGATGTCGTCCCAGCAGCGCTTTCCTGAGTTCTTCCGGTAGAGGCTTTTTCTTCCGCGTCTGCTTATCAATACAGACATGCACCGTCCGCACGGTCCCAACGCTTACTCCGTCCGTGTTCCGGAGATCATAAATCAGCGTAAATGACGTATTACCAAGGTGCTGGGGCGTCAGGTTAATGGTGAGATGATCGCCGGAAAACAGCGGCTTCTTGAAATCCGCCTCGGCGTGGACAATTGCCAGCAGATAGTCCGAGCGGTTGATGATCTTATCAAAACTCTCCCCGATTGATTCCATAAACAGTTCGTAGGCGTCGTGCGCAAGCGTAAACTGGTGGGCGAAAAACAGCAGGCCGGCGGCATCGGTATCGTGCAGTTTGACGGAAGTTTCGTAGGTGAACATCTTAAGCCTCATCTATTTGTAAACATTTCGGGCCATTCTTCGTTTAATACATGGTATGCATGCGAGATTTGCTTCTCACAACTTCGCCTATAAACTAACTGTGGAGTACTGCCCATGCAAAAACAAATTACCGGCCGAATCGTGGTTTCTGTACTGCTTTTCGCGCTGACCATTATGACTGCCCTCCCGGCGTTCGCCGATTCGGGCGCAATCCCCCAGCGGTCCCAGGTCGAGGAAAAATACAAGTGGGACCTGACCGCCTTTTTCCCGAGCGATTCCGCCTGGGAAGCAGCCTACACCTACCTCGAGAACAATATTCCTCGTCTCGACCAGTACAAGGGCAAACTGGCCACCTCGGCCAACAGCCTGTACAACTGTCTTGAGCTCCGGGACAGCCTGGAACTGATCAGCGACAACCTGTATGTCTATGCATACTTGAAGCTTGACGAGGACAATCGGGCCAGCCAGTACCAGGAACTCGGCGGCCGGGCCGGCGACCTGAGTTCAAAGCTCAACACCGCCGCGGCATTTATGAGACCGGAGATTCTCAAGATCAATGAGGATCAACTTGATACCTACCTGAAAGAAAATCCGGGACTCAAGATATACGAATTCTACCTTCGGGATATCCTGAGAAGCAAAGCACATATCCTGTCGGAAAGGGAAGAAGCGCTCCTGGCGATGGCCGGACCCGTAACCGCCGCGCCGAGCCGCATCTTTACCATGCTTGACGATGCCGATATGTCCTATGGCATGATAACCGACACGGCCGGGAACGAGATTGAACTGACCAAAGAGCGGTATTACAAGATACTCGAGTCACCCAACCGGGAGATGCGTGAGAAGGCCGCCCGGGCATACAACGAAGCCTATCTGAAAGTAGAAAACACGCTGGCGACAACGCTCGGTTCGTCGGTACAGAAGGACAACTTCCTTCGTCAGGCCAGAAATTACAAGACCTGCCTGAATATGTCACTCGACGGCGACAGCATTCCACCGGATGTGTTCTACAACCTCATTAGTGCCGTGGACTCCAACCTGGCGCCTCTGCACAAGTGGGCGAAGCTTCGCAAGCAAATGCTCGGCCTGGACACGCTTCACACATACGACCTGTATGTCCCGCTCGTCAGCGATTACACGCGGGAATACCCCTACGAAGAAGCCGAGAGCATGGTGCTCAAAGGAGTCGCCCCCCTCGGAGATCAGTACGTGTCCGATCTCCAGAAGGGATTGAATTCCCGCTGGGTCGATGTGTACGAAACCGAGGGCAAGGGCTCCGGCGGCTACACCTGGGGAACCTATAGCGCGCACCCGGTTGTCCTGATGAATTACAACAGTTCGCTGGAAAATGTTTTCACGCTGGCTCACGAAATGGGCCACGCCATGCACAGTTTCTACACCAACCGGTATGAACCTTACGTCTACAGCAACCACTACCTGTTCACGGCTGAAGTAGCCTCGACCTGTAACGAAGCGCTGTTGATGGATTACCTGCTCAAGAACACGACCGACAAGCGGGAGAAGATGTTCCTGCTTAACAAGTATATTGAGCAGATCATCGGGACATTTTACACGCAGGTCATGTTCTCCGAGTTCGAACTGGCGATTCATGAGCAGGTGGAGAACGGTGGCGCGTTGTCCGCGGATTTCATGCGCCAGACATATCGCGATATCTACCAGAAATTCTGGGGTCCGGAACTGGTGATCGGCGATATCTACGATCTCGGCGGCATGCGTATCCCCCACTTCTATCGCGAGTATTATGTCTTCCAGTATGCCACCAGTTATTCGGCGGCGCTGGCGATTTCACAGCGGATTCGTGAGAAAGACAAAGGCGCTCTCGATGCGTACCTTCGTTTCCTTCAGCTCGGCAGTTCCGAATACCCGGTCGATATTCTCAAGCAGGCCGGTGTTGACATGACAACTCCCGAGCCGATCAACCGAACCATCGACCTGTTCAGCAGGCTGGTCGACCAAATGGAGCAACTCCTTAACGAAGGATGATCCATTCTGATCCAGTCGAAAAATCGATAATAAAAACGCCGGTCAATGACCGGCGTTTTCTTTTGCCCTTCTTTTGAGCATGCCCTTTTGACGCCCTCTATTGTGTACCTTTGGGAACGAGGAGGAAATTCAGATCACTGACAATCGCGCCCCCCTCGACCTGGTCGAGTTCAAACTGGATATCGCCCGGTTCGGTGGCATAGCCGTACCGTTCGAGCTGCTCGGGATCTATATACGCCCGATATTTTCCCGGCAGCAGGCCAAGGTAGTAATATTCACCATTAGAGAAGGTTGTCACGGTGGTAACGGTCTCTCGGGAGAGGTTCACGAAAGTTACCCGGATTCCGCCCAGTCCGACATTACCCTGGGCGGTCTGTCTGCGAACAAAACCGTTGACCTCGCCGCCCATCACGAGCGGGACATCGATGGACGTCACGACATTCGGACTGAAACTCACCTTGTAGTTTTCGTGAACCGGCTTGAGCAGGGGATTGTCGAGGCTGTATGGGTCAATTTGCACGATATAGTCATCGTACGGCTGCAACCTGTCGTAGTAGTAGAACCGGTTGGCCCCAAACGGCCGTCCACCGGCGCCCTTGATATTGGCTTTCAGCCCGGAAAGGTATTCCTCTCCTTCGTCGAATTGTCCGTTATAGTTGTCATCGAGAAACGGCCGCAACACTGCCGAGCCGTATCCAACGCCGGCGCGCCGGTCAAACCGGACCGAGCCTGATTCCTGGTCGAACACCACACAACCGCGCTGAACCTGGTTAACGCTCATTTGGTTGGCCGAGTACAGGGCGCGCGAGGTGAAATCGGCGAAGCTGCTGAAGAAATTGAAAGTCATCGTGATCATATTGACTTTCGATATGGCATTGCGCTCGAGCGTGAGCGACAGTTGACCCGAACGGAATAGCCGTTTGGTCAGGTTCACGCCGTAGCGGGTTATCTCTTTCGTCGAGTGATCGTAGTCCACCCGGAATTGCGGCGTGACAAGCGGCACGCGCCGGATTGAAGCGATCAACTGGCTCGAAATATTCGTCGTGGTGCGGTCGTTCTGGTCGGTCATCTTATACTTGCCGATATAATTCAGGTGAAAAATCGATAGTCCGCTGTTGAAACCATAGTTCATGCTGAGCGACCGCTGGTCGCGATATTTGTCGTAGGAGACATAGTAGCGAAGACCGAAATACCGGCTGCCGATTCTGAGCGGCGATGATGCCGAGAAGATGGCGTTGTATTCGTGGTTGTACGGATTATGGAAATCGTTCTCGAAGAACCTGGTGAATGATCCGTTGAGGTTGACAATCGACGGTTCGCTGAAATTCAGGCTGTATTTCATGCTGTTCGACGGCGACAACGCGGCACTCACGACTGTGTTGCCGGTAACCTGAAGATTCAGCTCGCCCGCAACGACCGGCTTCTCGCCTTCTTCGGGATTCAGCGCCATTTCCGAGTTGACCCCTATTGTCAGATTCGACAGCACACCGTAGTAGCCGTTACCCTGAATATATCTCTTGTCGGAGTCGGCGTAATTGCCCGCGCCGCCGGCAAGCGTATATTCGAACGTGTTTTTCGGAATCAAGGTATACGGGACCTTGACATATTGCTCTTCGGTCTTGATCTCGCCGTTAGGACCATAGAATTTGAGCAGGATCTGCGAGGAGCCGTAGTATATATCGACGAGAAAATCGTATCGACCGGATTCATCGGTGTACACATAATCGGTGAGCCGGTTGTTGACATACAGTTCAACTTCCCACCCCTGCCCCACGTAATCGCTGATACGTACTGTCTGGAAATATCGTCTCTGTACCTGCGGGCGATTGGTCACTTTCACGCCGGTCAGACTTCGTGACAGCATGCCGTCGGTGCTGACGTGCCCGAGGTCGAACTGCGTGATATAGGGCGACTTGTCGAGAAAATAGTGCCACCGGTATTTCAACTGGTCGCTTTGAATGCCGACATTGGTGTTGCCGGTACCGGCAACCGTCAGGTCTCCACCGAGCAGCATCCCTCCCATCGTCATGCTGAAATATTGCACGCGGTTGCCGCCGACAGGACTGGCCGAGAACAGCCAATCGGCTACGGCGCCCTTGAGATACTCCCGACGCCGAGGCAAAGGCTTGACATCCCTTAACGCCGTTGTCGTCTTCTTGAGACTCTCGTGGGCAAGCTTTCTCTTCAATTTCCGGTACGCCGGGAAATCTGTATTCAGCGGCAGGTTGACACTCAGATTCGAAAAATCAAACTTCATCGGCAGATCGAACATCGTCTTATACAAGTCAATCCGCAGAAACAGGTCCGTCTCGCTCAGAAAGTACATGGAACTATTAATGACATAGTCGTCCCCTTTGACTACCGCCCGACCCTGGGAGAGATCGATGTCGTACCGGGCATCCTCTCCAAGAAACTCGCCGCTGAATCGACCCTTCTTGATATCGGATTTGACATTGATGTCAAGTACCGTGAAGACTTCGATAAGGGGGAGATATACCGTAGTGCCGTCGTATTGAACGAAGATATCCTTTTTGATCAGGCGCGGTACCTCGAACGAGATGATGATCTCTTCGTTGTATCGTTCCTGTGCAGTCAATGTCGGCGTGATTGCCACGATACACAGGAACAGAATCGGCAACAGCGGATTCCGTACACGTCTGTAATATGTGCTTTCGAACATGTCCATATGTTCGCCTGCCTGTACAAAACTGTTTAGCGCGAGTCTATCTTACCGTCATGGTGTACTCTATCGGATTGCCTTTCACCACATCCTCAGGCGGGATATCGCTTCGTCCTTCATTCGTAATCGACAGTTCAACCCGGAACGGCCGTTTGAAATTGCCGCCCGTAACCGGCAGGTCGATCCGCTTGCGCAGGTCATAGTAGACGGCGAGGTCGAACTGTTCGGAGCTGATCTCCTTGTTGTCGGCGTCGAGCAATCGGCAGGTTACAACGCCGAGATAAGAGACATTGCCTTTGTTGGTCATGTCGAGCATCGCGATGACCGTTGAGTCGGTCAGTTCCGCCTGGCTGTCGGTCAGTTGAAGCTCGGATACCAGGTCGCCGGTACGGTACTTCAGCGATATCGCCGTCTGCATCACCATATTGAGATTCGTGGTGATCTTGCCTTCTTCCGTTGCTTCCGGAATAGTCGATTGGCTTTCCTGCGACCTGACCACGATTCGGGCCCAGTACTCACCGTCGGGAAGGTCCTTCGGCGGGGTGGCCACAAACCGTACTGTCTGCGAGGCTCCTGCAGGCAGGACAATGCGGCGTGGGAAAGCCCGTATCCATCCGAGAGCCGAGTGCGGGTCCGTCACGGCGCTGTCAGTGAGGCGCACCGTGACATTGCCCAGGCTGTCCGATTCCGGCAAGCCGTAGCTGAAGTGGATTGACACTTCCTTCGGTTGATCGGTGGGGTTCTGGAGGATCATCCGTCCGGTGCGGTTCTTGTCGGACATGATCACCACCGTCGGCGCTACCAACACGCTGGCAAACGCCCGACCGATTGGCAGCCACAGCAAAAGGGCAAGAATAAAGATACCCCGCCGGCCGGTCCAATATTGCCCGCGGGGAAAACGTGTCTTCTGTCTCATCGTAAGCACATCCTATGTTTACGGTTTGAGATTTCGGGTCCCATTATCGGGATGCCCGAGGAAACCTGTCTATAAGGTCTTATTTCGTCAAAGTCACAGCCCGATCAGCTGCCCGTATAGGCGACTGTCAGAATGATATCCCCAGAGTAGGCGCCGGCCGTCTGATCCACGGTCGGATACACCATACCGCCAAGAAATATCTTGATATTATTATCAGGAGCGGCGGCATTGTTGATCGCCGTCGCCGGCAGGTTATGCGGGTCCTGGTCCACTACCGCCGAAGCAGTGTGGGCCGCCGGAGTCGCCGCATCGGTAAAGTCGATATCGGCATCGGTGGCGCCAAACGATACGACCATCCGGTCGGAACCGTCGGCCAGCGAGATGTAATCCGGCAACTGCATGTACATAGAGACTTCGTTACCGGCCGAACCGGTGATGTTGAAGACGCCGGCTTCACCGACGACCGTCTTGTCGGCCGCCTTGGAAACGCCCTGAAGGACGTCGCCGAAATTCAGATCACTGTCCGCCGTCACCGCCAGCACGGTCAAAACATTGGCCGTGGCCTGGCCGTTGGCGACATCCTGGGCGCTCACCATGGCGGGGGCAAACCAGGCTGCGGCCACGGCCAGCAGCACGAACAAAACAGTCATGGAAATTCGATTATGAGAACGCATATGACCATTTTCCTTCTCAGAACGTGTGCAATTCAAAATGCTGTCCAATCTCACAGCTCCCCTTAATTCCCGTTATAGGCAACCGTCAGGACGATATCGCCCGAGTAAGCACCGGCAGTCTGGTCGACCGTCGGGAACACCGAACCGCCCAAAAACAGAGCCATATCGCCGGCCGCCGAGAGAGTCAGGGTCGGGATATTGTGCGGGTCGAAGCTTGTGGCGCCGGCTGTGCTCGGGGCAGCCGCAGCGGCATCGTTGTAGTTACCATCAGTGGCGCTGAACGAAATGACCATCCGGTCGGAGCCGTCGGCAAGCGAGATGTAATCCGGCAACTGCATGTAGGCAGATACTTCGTTACTGGCCGATCCGGCGATTCTGAAAATGCCGGCTCCAACGCCGCCCGCCAGGTCAGTGGTCTTGTCGACCGAGGTCGGGACACCCTGGAGAACATCACCGAACTGCAGGTCCTGCGGAGCCGTCACAGTCAGGGCGGTCAGCACCGTGGCTGTAGCCTGACCAACAGCGACATCCTGTGCAGAAACCGCCGCCGGCCCGAGGATAACCACCGCCGCGAGGAACGACAGCAGAAGGCCGGAAACGAGTTTCATCCGTGAATTGCGATTCATGTTACACTCCTTTGAATGCACAATATTGTCTAAAGCCTTTGTTTATCGGGTCTTTACTCTGTTTGATCGACAACCAGTTCACTTTCTTAACAGGCCGCCGACAAAAAAACTGCAAAATGCAACGCCGCATTTTGCGAATCGCAATTTGCTGTGGAGAAGCCCCAATCCGGACCGTTTCAACTTTCAACACCCGGGGAGGAGGAGTAAGCCGCACCCCGCCAGAGAATTTAACCTATTGCATCGTAACGTGATAAGCTGCTCGGAAGGCAAAAAAACAGGGAGCCGATGGCTCCCTGTAAGAACTGATTACGGAAAACGCGGTCTAGGTGCCGTTATACGCCACACTGCAGATGATATCGCCGTAATAAGCGCCGGCTGACTGATCGATGCTGGGCGTAACCCGCCCGCCAAGATAAATTCGGGTATCGGGGACGCCGATCACAACCCCGTCTGGCAGGTTATGGGGATCCTGATCGATAAACCCGTCTCCCGCGCCCACTGTCGATGGCGTCGCGCCGTTCTGGTCGACAGCGCAGTCCGTGGTTGAGAACGAAATCACCATCCGATCGGAACCATCGGCCAGGGCTATATAATCCGGCAAGGTCAGATATAGCGAGATTCCGGAGCCGGTGTTGCCCATGATCGTAAAAATGCCCGACTGAGCGTCGACATTGTACCCCACCGACTTGGCGACTCCCTGAAGGACCTCCTGGAATTGCAGGTCCTGGGTGGCGACAACGGTCAGTCCGGAGAGAACGTTTGCCGTCGCCCGGCCATTAGCCACGTCCTGTGCCGGAACCTCGCCCGCTGCCGGCAACAGCCCCAGAACGATCAGCGCCGTGAGCAATCGTATACAACGGCGCTCCCTTTTTTGCCTCATGACGTCTTCCCTCGTATTGCGATGTTTATTCAGCATTTTCTCACCTGTTCGGACGTCTCTCGCCCGTTGTCCTTTTGTCGTCAGATTGGGCCTGATCGGTTATGAATTCGACCTTATTCGGCGCGGATTTCGGCCAACTCTGGGTGAAGATTGAACAAAGGAAAAGAGACAGGCTAATTGCCGGTATAGGAGACCGTCAACACAATCGTCCCGGAGTAGTCTCCCTCGGGCTGAACGAGCTTGGGAATGACCATTCCACCAAGCCAGATTGTCAGCCCGCTGGAACCGAGTCGATAGGTGATAACGTGCCAGGGGTCGACATTATCGACAAGCGGATTTGACTGATCCGGCGTCGCGCTGGAATCGATGGCGCAGTCGGTATCGGTGAAGACCATCTGCATGTTGAAGCCGCTTTTGTTCATGTAGGTGGGAAGGGTGAACTCGACGGCTACTTCGCTGCCGGGAGAACCGGAAATATGGTACTCGGCGGCGGCTCCGGCTTGTTTCTTAGAGATGGTCTTCGGGATACCCGGAAAGACCGGGCCGAAATTCAGATCGTTAACCACGGTGATAGTCTGCGCCAAACCAGTCCCCGCGTAACAGAAGACAGCTGTCAGCGTCAGTATGATAGTCCGGATGATAACCACTCGCATAAGTCGGCGTCCTTTTGCATGCAACCTATAGACGCCGCGAACACGAGTCAACTCTAACTTTGTCGGAGAAATCAATCATCCGTGAAGATGATTGTAATCTGACAGACATTGCGGTTGGCAGGTACCTGCGAGAGAATCATGTCGCGATCAAGCAGCGAAAAGCACGGATTGTCAGCGAGATCAAAATGTCGCTGACGAACAATGTCGGTGCAATCGCACGAATTGAGAGCATCAACCGACTGCCCGTCTGCTTCGACCTGGATGACAATATCCCCCGGTCGCGAAAGTCTGAGCAGCCAATCGCTGTTTGGAGTGGAGGTAAACAAATCATCCCCGGCCGAGGGTTCGGCAATTCCGAACGGCGATATCACGGTAGCGGTGGCCTGTATTGTCGCCGAAACGGACGGTGATTGGTTCGTGTCACCGGCGTAAACCAGCCCAACGAGAAATGCCAGACCGAACGCGACAAAAAGCGTGAATTGCCTGAGATTCTGTTTCATTACGGTATCTGGTGCAATTGCGTGAGTACACCAGTAAGATACCGTAAATCACAAAATCGTCAAGGCATTGATTTCCCCTCGGCTCGCGACTCCAATTAAGACTGGATCAGCTTCCGGTATAAGCCACGGTCAGAACAACATCGGCTGCATAATCACCGCCGGTCTGGGTGAGTCTCGGCAACACCTCTCCGCCGATCCATATCCAGAGGGTACCGTCCGTCGCCAAATTCAGCGCGCTGGGACCGAGCGGATTGACTATTCCCGCCGGAGCTGTTTGTCCGCCGCCGGTGCCGTCTTCGTATGACGCATCGGTATTGGTGAACGTTATCCGCATGCCAACCGTCGAATCAACCAGAATGAGCGAGTCCGGCAGCGTGAAATCCAGCGAGATTTCTGCCAGTGCCTGACCGGTGATCGACCATTCGCCCGCAAACCCGAGCGTCGCTTTGTCGACCGACTTATTGACCCCCGGAATAACAGTCCCGAACTGAAGGTTGTTGGTGCCGATGATAGTCAACGACGGAAGCACGGTCGCCGTTGCCTGTATGATAGCGCTCTCCTGCGCCTGAGGTGAGGGCGCCGCCAGGGCGACCAGTAGACTCACGGCCAGGATGAGCGAAAGAGTCTGCTTACGCATGGACTCCTCCTCGAATAGTGAACAGTTCACAGTGTACGTGAAACAGTATCAGAGCAAGCCTCTTGCCGCAGCCCGTGGCCCACTGTAATCCATTGCTATACATTCTGTTGCCTGAGGTTGGGCGCCGTTGCGGAACACTTCTCAGACGCCTCAATATGGGGGGATCTCAACATCTCGGGGAAACAGCCGCCTGACAGGTGAAACAGCCTGAAACACAAAAATATCGCCTTCCGCCCACTAAACTTCCGGGACCGGCGACCGATAAACCTGATGAGAACGGACTGTTCAAAAGTTAAACAGCCATACAAATAGGACTTTGATGATGGCTATATCAGCACGCTGGAAAGCGACCCTGACCGCGGTAGCGCTCCTCTCAGTCATCCTGCCGCTGGACACCGGCGCCCAGACTCTCCTCTGGTCCACCAATTACGGCGGATGGTTGAAAGATGAAGGCAGCGCTGTCTGTCCGACGGGCGACGGCGGCTATGCTGCGGCCGGTTCGACCTACTCATTCGGCGAGGGGGATTTCGACATCTACTTCCTCCGCGTCAACGCCGACGGCGACACCCTGAGAACCAGGACTTTTGGCGGGACTCTGACCGAATACGGTCATGATATTTGCCGGACTTTCGATGGCGGCTTTGTTATCGTCGGGTCGACAACATCCTCGGGCGCCGGGAAAGAAGACGTATACCTGCTCAAGATAGACGAGTTCGGCTCAAAACTCTGGTCGCGAACTTACGGCGGCGCCGCCAACGACGAAGGCTGGTCGGTTCGACAGACACGGGACAGCGGCTTTATCGTCTGTGGGACAACTGAATCATACGGAGCAGGCTACACCGATGTTTACCTGTTGAAACTCACCCGCACCGGCGATACAATCTGGACAAGGACATTCGGCGGACCGGGCGGCGATGTCGGTTTTGCTGTCAGGCAGGCTCCCGACAGCAGCTATATCATAGTCGGGTCGACCGGTTCGTTCGGGGAAGGCTACTCCAGTGTGTATGCGATCAAAACCGATCTGTCCGGGAATGCTCGGTGGACCTCAACCTACGGCGGCGCAAAGGCCGATTTTGGTTATTCGGTGGAAACAACTTTCGATGGCGGCTATATCATCGCGGGCAATTCCTGGTCATTCGCAACCCTCAACTCCGAAGCCTATCTGGTGAAGCTTAACGAAGAAGGCGTGATTGAATGGGAGAACACCTACGGCGGGCCTTTCGAGGAAATCGCGTACTGCGTGAGGCCGACTATCGACGGCGGCTATGTGCTGGCCGGCTCGACCGAGTCTTATGGCTCGGGTGGAACCGATATGTACGTGGTCAAGACCGACCCGCTCGGTGTCGCGTTGTGGAGTCAGACATACGGTGGATCAAAGTCGGATGTCTGCCGCGCGGTAATCGAGGATACGCCGGAACAACTGGTATTGCTGGGCAGCTCTCATTCGTTCACCGCGGGGTCATCCGATATCTACATCCTCAAGATACAGGTCGAAAGCGCGACACCCGTCGAAGAACCGTCCGACGACATACTTCCGGAGGATTTCCAACTCGCGCAGAACTATCCCAATCCATTCAACAACGAGACAACAATCGAATACAGCCTGCCGTACCGTGCCCCGGTCAGGCTTACCATATACAATGTGCTCGGTCAGGTTGTCCGCCAATGGGAGTTTTCGTCTCAATCAGCAGGCTTACACCGGGTATCGTGGGACGGCACTTCATCCGATGGACATGCGGTCGCCACCGGCATGTACCTGTACCGGATAGAGACAACCGAATTTCGCGCTACAAAGAAGATGATCCTGCTGAAATAGCGCGGAGCAACGCCGACAACGCCATCCATGATCTCTTTTATGTCAATCGGGGCTTGCTTTTTCAGAATTATCAGTCAAAATTGGGGAACCGATCGAGGGTGGGTATGTTTTAGGCATAATTCTGATTTAAAACGACTTAGGATGACGGAAGGAGAGAACCACCATGATGATTTCTGACAAGATGGCCGCTCGTCTCAACGAACAGGTAAACAACGAGTTCTACTCGAGCTGGATCTATATGGCGATGGCCTATTCCTTCGAAGAGATGAATCTGAAGGGATTCGCCAAATGGTTTTTTGCCCAGGCCGAAGAGGAAAAGAGCCATGCCATGAAGATCGCCGGTTACATCGTTGACCAGGGCGGCACCGTGAAGCTCAAACAGTTGTCCGAGCCGCAGGGGGATTATGAATCCGCCGAGGCAATTGTCAAGGCGACACTCGAACACGAAAAGAAAGTGACCAAGCAGATAGACGAAATCGCGGCCCTGGCCGAGTCCGAAAACGACCGCGCCACCCGCGAGTTCATGAACTGGTTTATCAAAGAGCAGGTCGAGGAAGTTTCGACCGCAACGGACCTGCTGAACATGGTTCAGATGGCCCAGTCGCCCGGTCAGCTCCTGATGCTTCAGAGCCACCTGTCCCGCGACTGACAGGCCGCTGAACTGGCCGCATAGTGTGAACGGTCACTCGTTTCGGGTGACCGTTTTTTGTCGCTTCACGTTCTAAACAGAGGCTTCAATTATCATGAGCAAAAAACAGATCACCGAAGCCCTGGGCATTGACATCGGCGGATCATTCATCAAATCGGCCCCGGTTCAAATCAGCGACGGCAGGCTCCTCGACGAGCAGGCAAAACTCGAAACGCCCGAGAAAGCCACGCCGGATAAAATCAAAGAACAGGTCAAAGAACTTATCGAGCGGTTCTCATGGGAAAAAGCCATCGGCGTGGGATATCCCGGAGTCGTGAAGAACGGCACGGCCCTCTCCGCCGCCAATGTCTCGAAGGAGTGGCTGGGCGTAAATATCAGGGATACGTTTCAATCGGTCGCCAAAGGCCGGGTATATGTTATCAACGACGCCGATGCCGCCGGCATGGCCGAAATGCGCTTCGGCGCCGGCAAAGAACACCGCGGTCCCGATGGCGGCACCGTTCTCATGCTGACTTTCGGCACCGGGATCGGCAGTGCCATTTTTATCAACGGCCACCTCGTCCCCAATACTGAACTCGGACACATGTACCTCGAGGGCAGCGAGACGGAATCAATCGCGGCCGCCAGCGTAAAAACACGGCTCAACCTCAGCTGGGAAGACTGGACCGAGCGGGTCAACCAGGTGCTGGCCGAATACGAAAAGCTCTTCTCCCCCGACCTCATAATCTTCGGCGGCGGGGTCACCGAAAGCTGGGATAAATTCTCTCACATGCTGAAGACCAACGCGGGACTGGTGCGAGCCAAAATGGAAAACGAAGCCGGCCTCGTGGGCGCCGCCCTTGCAGCCGCCGAGTTCCTGTAATCGACAGCGCAGAAATCAGCACGGAACCGGACCTATTTGGTCGTGTTTAAGGGACGGTGGATGGACAGGGCGAATCATCAGGAAGGTGAGTCATATGAAAAAGTCGCTCGTGCCCATTCTCGTTCTCGTATTAACCGCGCTTCTCATTGCGCCCTCCTGTACCCAATCTCAGACAGAAACAGACGCCGATTCCGGAGATACCGTGATTACCGATAAACAGCTCGAAGGAAACGTCAACGCTCCCGATTTTCCCGACGGTCTCGAGTGGTTGAACACTGACCATCCCCTGACCCTGGAACAGTTCCGCGGGAAGTTTGTCCTGCTGGATTTCTGGACCTTCTGCTGCATCAACTGCATGCATATCATCCCGGACTTGAAACGTCTTGAACACAAATATCCTGAAGAGTTGGTGGTAATCGGCGTGCATTCGGCCAAGTTTACCAACGAGAAAGACAGCGACGCCATCCGCCAGGCCATCCTCAGGTATGAAATCGAACATCCGGTCGTCAACGACAAGAATTTCGAAATTTGGCGGGAATACGACGCCCATGCATGGCCGACTCTCGTGCTGATAAACCCTCAAGGGAAAATAATCGGCGTGCATTCCGGTGAGGGTATATTCGATCCGTTCGATGCCATCCTGCAGAAAGGAATCGCGTATTTCGATGCAAAAGGCGAACTGAAACGCAAACCCCTGAATCTCTCGCTGGAAGAACATTCCAAACCGAATACCCTGTTGTCTTATCCGGGCAAAGTCACGGCGGATGCTACAGGTAGGCGGCTGTTTATTACCGATTCCAACCATGACCGCATCCTGATCACCGACCCGAAGGGGGCTATCATCGATGTCATCGGCAGCGGTTCATCCGGCCCGGCCGACGGCGCATTCGAAAGCGCTGAATTCAACCACCCGCAAGGTACCGCGCTCAAAGGCGACACGCTGTATATCGCCGATACCGAAAACCATCTGATCCGCGCCGCCAATCTGACCACGCGGAAGGTGACCACTGTGCTCGGTACGGGCAAGCAGGCGCGGCACTTCAACGAACCGGGTACCGCGACCGACGTCGCTATCAACTCCCCCTGGGACGTACTCGTGCTGGGTGACCAACTGTATATCGCCATGGCCGGTTTTCACCAGATATGGGTGATGGATATAAGCACCGGTTATGCACAACCGTTTGCCGGGTCCGGGCGCGAAGATATAATCGACGGTACGCCGACGACGGCCGCCCTGGCGCAGACCAGCGGACTGACATCCGACGGCAAAACCATCTATTTTGCCGACAGCGAGACCAGTTCCGTACGCAAGACAGCCGCCGACGGGTCCGGACAAGTCGAGACCATAGTCGGCGCCGGACTGTTTGATTACGGTGATATCGACGGGTCGTCAGACAAAGCTCGCTTGCAGCATCCCCTGGGAATCGTGTATCACAACGGCCTGTTGTATGTGGCCGATACATACAATTCAAAAATCAAGATTATTGACCCAAATAAAAAGATCAGCGAGACCTTCTCCGGGACCGGAAAACACGGCCTGAAAGACGGCGAATTGCGCAAAGCCCAATTCAACGAACCGTCCGGGCTGGCGATTCTGGGTGATACACTCTATGTCGCCGATGCCAACAACCAGGCCATTCGTCTGATAGATCTGAATACCAAGCAGGTATCGACCCTCCAGTTTACCAACCGCGACAAACTGATGAAGCACACCCAGGGGAAATTCACCGGCAGGACAGTCGAGGTACCATCTCGGACAATCGCCGCCGGTACCGGCACTGCCCGACTAAGGGTGTCGTTGCCGAACGGATACAAGCTGACCGAGGAAGCTCCTTTCTTCCTCAACTACACGTCCAGTGATGACCAGGCATTGACTTTCAGCGTCGAGCCGGACAAACTCATGGGCGGACATATCACGTTTCCGGTCGATGTCCCTTTCACGGCGCAGCCGGGACAATCGGAATTGAATTTTGACGCGGTCGTGTATTTCTGCGAGGAAGGTTCGAGCGTCTGTATGCTGGACAACGTGCGACTGCATGTCCCGGTAACGGTCAAGTCCTCCGGTGAGCACAAGTTGCCGCTGACCATTAACGCCCGACCGGCGCCGCTGTTTTGAGACGAGCCTTTTCCATCGTTGGCGCGATAGCCACGATTCTTATTATCGCCGGATTCATTCTGCAAATGAGCAGTGGCATCTGCCCCGTGCCATAAGTCCACTAAATAGAAAACGCGCCCGACAGGGCGCGTCTGCAATCTACATACCAAGAATAGCTCAATCCATATTTAGCATATCGAGAATGAAAGCGTACTCGAACGCCTTTTCCTCGATCTGGCTGTACCGTCCCGATACGCCGGCATGACCCGCACCCATGTTCGTTCGCAATAGAAGCACATTGTTATCGGTCTTGAGGGCGCGCAGTTTTGCCACCCATTTGGCCGGCTCCCAGTATTGTACGCGGGTGTCATTGAGACTGGCCACCACCAGCATGTTCGGATAGGCCTGAGGTTTGACATTGTCGTACGGTGAATACTGCATGATGTAATTATAGTAATCCTCCTCAGCCGGATTGCCCCACTCATCGTACTCGATGACTGTCAGGGGCAGACCCGGGTCGAGCATCGTATTGACAACATCGACAAACGGCACGTCGGCGATGGCGACATCGAAAAGATCCGGCTGCATGTTCACGACGGCGCCGATCAACAGACCGCCGGCACTTCCGCCGCTTATGACCAGCTTCTTTGGATTCGTGTATTTCTCTTTGATAAGGTATTTTGCCGATGCGATAAAATCGGTGAACGTATTCATCTTGTTTAGCAGTTTCCCGGCTTCGTACCAGCGTCGTCCCATCTCACCCCCACCGCGAATATGCGCGAAGGCAATTATAAACCCGCGGTCGAGCAGGCTGATTCGATTCGATGAAAAATACGGGTCCATGCTGATCCCGTAAGCGCCATAGCCGTAAAGATACAACGGGTTGTTACCGTCACGTATCATCCCCTTCTTGTATGCGATTGATATCGGCACCCGGGCACCGTCCTTTGCCGTAGCGAACAACCTCTCTTCCTGGTAGTTGTCCGGGTCATACCCGCCGAGGACCTCCTGCCGTTTTTTCAAAACACGTTCCCGGGTGCGCATATTGTAGTCGTATACCGAACTTGGCGTAACCAGCGACATGTACGTGAACCGCAACCAATCGCTGTTGTAGTCCGGATTTTCGCCCTCGTATACGGTGTAGACCGGCTCCGGAAAGTCGATCGTGTAGCCTTTTTTTGTCGCGAAATCACGCACACGAATCTGCCTCAGGCCGTTCTTGCGCTCGTACAGGACGAGATAGTCGCGGTACATATCGATCGTGTCCAGCTTGACCGAATCACGCTCCGGCACGACTTCTTTCCAGTTCACCATGGACGGTTCTGATATCGGCACACGCATGAGCTTGAAATTCTTGGCGTTGTCGTTGGTCAGGATATAGAAGCTCTTCCCGTGGTGATAAACGTAATATTCGACATCCTTCTTTCGCGGACTCACCAGCCGGAACTCGCCATCCGGAGTGTTGGCATCAAGGAATCGCACTTCTGTCGATGTCTGGCTGGAGAGGACGATGAACAAATACTCCTGGCTCTTGGACCGGGCAATACGAAGCCAGAAGAACTCGTCCGGTTCGTGATAAACCATCACGTCGTTCTCAGGCTTCGTACCCAGCGTGTGGCGGAATAGTTTGTACGGCCGCCAGGCGTCATCCGGCCGGGAATAGAACAGGGTCTTATTGTCATTCGCCCACACTGCCGAGGTCGAAATATTGGGAATGGTATCCGACAGGAGCTCCCCGGTTTCCAGGTTCTTCACATACAGCGTATAACGTTCGTCACCGGTCGTATCAATACCGTACGCAAGCAGCTTCTGGTCCGGACTGATTTCAAAAACACCCAGGCTGGTGTATGCCTTTCCCTCGGCCAGCTTGTTGACGTCAAGTATTACCTGTTCCGGCGCCTCGAGACTGTCTTTCTTGCGACAGTGAATTTTGTACTCGAGTCCTTCTTCGGTCCGCGAATAGTAATAGTAATCTCCGCGCTTGACCGGGACAGTCAGGTCGGTCTCCTTTATTCGTCCGACCATCTCGTCATACAATTCATCTTTCAGCTTCTCGGCATGCTTCATGACCTCGTCGGTGTAGGCGTTTTCCGCCTCGAGGTAGGATACCACGTCGGGATTCTCGCGCTCCCGAAGCCAGTAATAATTGTCCACACGCTCATGACCGAAGAGGGTATCGATCTCCTGTTCGATCTGGGCTTTGGGCGGTACCCGATGTACGCCCATCAAAGCGGTGTCGACTATGTTCTCCGGTATTTCTTCCGGCGGGGGCGTCACGCTTTCCCTTTTGCTGCATGAATCTGTCATAAGACTCAACCCTGCGATCAGAACGAACAACAGCGCTACTCTTTGTGTCATTGACCTCTCGTTCGAAAAAGTTGCTGTTTTGGGTCGCTTGTCGTGCAACGGATTATACGCGAGTTGTTGGCTTCCTGTCAAGCGTGCCGGCAGAACAGGCGGTTCAACTCAGGCAATCGTCGCAGACCTACACAATAAACAACCGCTCCCATGAAAGCGTTCATGAGAGCGGTGAAAGTCGAGAAACAGCTATGGGATGATTTACGCTATTTTATTTCCATGGACACTTCGGTCACCGGTCCAAAGTCACCGAGGGGGGCGTCGAAGAGCTCCTTGTTGCCGGTGATGACCAGGGCTATGTTGCTGGTATCCAGATACTTAGCTGCCACCCTGCGGCAGTCTTCGAGAGTCACTGCCTTGTAGCTCTCGATATCCTTCTGCAACTGATCCGCCGGAAATCCCCGCAGCTGGAGAGCGGCTGTCGCGGCCACCAGTTCACCGGGGGTGTCGTAGTTGAAAATGTAACTGTTGACGATTGACTCCTTGGCCAGGTCCATCTCCTCTTTGGTGATGCCGTTGGCTTTGACCTCGGCGATGATATCAAGCATCATGTTCACCGCCTTTGACATCGTCTCGCCCTTCGTCAGGCAATAGACGAAGAAAGTTCCACCCAGCGGCTTGAACGATTCATAACTCCCGACCGAGTAGGCCAGTCCTGCGCCGGTACGCACCTCGCCGGTGAGACGCGAAGTGAAACCGCCACCGCCGAGCGCGAAATTCATGACTTCGACGGCAAACCGATCCGGATTCTTGTCGTCGAGACCGAGCGTACCCAGGCGGATATTGGCCTGGTTGATATCTTTTTCGGCGTAGTAGACACCGGGTTGATACTGCTGCGATGCCGGCGCCAAATCCTTGATGACCCGTCCGCTCTTTTCCCACTCGCCAAAGTACTGATTCACGAGTGTCTTCGCCTCCTCCAGGCTGAGATCTCCGGTCATCGCCAGGATGCAATTGTCGGGCGCATAGAATTCCTTGTGCTGACTGACCATATCGTCCCGGGTAATCGCGCCAACCGTCGCCAGTGTGGGGAACTGTCCGTACGGGTGTCCCGCATATACAGTCTGATAAAAGACGCGGCGGCTGATCGACCACGAATCATCGTTCTGACGAAGAATCCCGTTTTCCTTGTTCGATACCTCGAGCGCGACTTTCGAGGAGTCGAACGCCGGCTTCCGGAGCATATCCGAGAAGATACCGAATCCAGGGTCGAGGTCTTTTTTCAGCACATTGATACTCGCGATGAGATAGTCCGACTGTGCGGCGCTGCTCACCGAAGCTCCGATAAAATCGAGGTCTTGATCAACTTGCTCCGGCGACCGCGCCCCGGCTCCGCCGGTTCGCAAAAGGGTTGCCGTGAGCTCCGCAAGACCCGCCTTGTCGGCGGGATCATAAACCTCGCCTCCCTTGAAATATGCCGAAGCGCTCACCACCGGCAGTTCATGGTACTCCAGAAAATAGACGACCATACCATTGTCGGCCACGAAGCGTGTCGGCTCGGTAGGCTTGAAAGTCAACTCCGGAAACTTCATGTCTCGCGGGTTCTCAGCCGAAACCGCCAAGGCTGCCGCGGCAACCAGCAACAGCGAGATGATAAGCAGGCGTTTCACTGGTCACCTCCCTTCTCCTTGGGGACAAGAACAGCTACGGTGCGATTCTCCGGCGTGAAGTACATCTTCGCCGTTTTCATGATATCTTCGGCGGTAACATTGCGTAAATCATCCTGCAGCTTATAAAGATATTTCCAGTCTTTAGCGAGGTTCTGTGCGGTCGCGAGATAACCGGCGAGACCGATGTTACGATAGGAAGCCCAGATAAATTCGGCTTCGATCTGGTTTTTCACCTTGGTCAATTCCTTTTCATCGACCGGCTGAGTGGCCAACTGGTTTAGCTCTTCGTAAATCGCCGCCTCCACCTGATCCGTGGACACACCCTCTTTCGGGTACGCATCGATATATAGAATGCCGGGATACTCACTTCCGAAATCACCCCAGGGATACGATGACACCGAAACCTGAAGCGCCAGCTGTTTGTCGATCACCAGGGCCTTATTGAGGCGCGACGTGCGTCCGGAACTCAGCAGTCGTGAGATGATCTCAAACGCCGGCTGAGCGGGGTCGTCGAAGGCGACATTGTGATAAGCAATCGATACCGCCGGGTTGGCGTCGAATTCAACCGTCACACGCCTCTCTCCGGTCTGCGGGGGCTCGACAGTGTAGATCGGTTCCGGGTCAGTAGCCTTCGGCATGTCGGCAAAATACTTCTCGGCCAGCCCGCGAACCTGATCTTCAGTGACATCGCCTACTACAGCCACGACGATCCGTTGCGGTACGTAGTAGGTCTTGTAGAAATTTTCGATATCGCTGCGGGTGAGATTGTTTTCTTCCGACTGCCATTCCCAGAACACCTGGTATGGATGAGCAATCAGCGCGGTACCGACCAGCTGTTCGAACAACTTGGCATCGCCGCTGTTCTCCACCGACTGCCGGCGTTCCTCGCTAACCACTGCCCGTTCGGGGAAAAACTCCCGAAGCGCCGGATGTTTCAAGCGGTCCGATTCCATCGCGAACCACAACTCGGCCCGGTTTGACGGCAGCGAGACATAGTAGTTGGTGAAATCATATCCGGTGTTGGCGTTGAACTCCGCCGCGCCATTGCGGGTGTAAATCTGGTCGAACTCGTTGCGCACGACATACTGGGAACTCAATTGCGTCAGTGAATCCAGCGCCGCCCGGAGATTCTCGATATACTTCAGGTGCGCTTCCAGCGTCTGCGGGTGATTCAACTTAATGTACCGCGTGCGCTGCCGGGCCTTGTCGATCAACGCCCAGACAGAATCTTCCTTGTCCATCAAAATCCTCTCGGCCCCGTAATCGGTCGTCCCGATTGTCTGTGAGCCCTTGAACATCATGTGCTCGAACAGATGGGCGGTGCCGATATTGCCGATCTTTTCGTATCCCGAACCCACGCCGACCGAGATGTAGCCCGAGAAGACCGGGGCGGTACTGCGCTCGACCACGAGAAAAGTCATGCCGTTGTCGAGCTTGAATTGCTTCACCGGGATTTGCATGTCCTGAGCACTGACCGATATGGCGCTCAAGGTTGCCAGCAGAAACAGCAGTCCCAGGAGTTTTCCGTGTTGTTTCATATTCTTCCTTCAAATGCTATCAGCATAAAACGGATGGTTGATTTCTGTCTGATACGTCCATCATTATGAATTTGTTGCCCGGACAGGATTATTCTCCGATTATCTTGATCAGCGCCCGTTTCCGCCTGCGACCGTCGAACTCCCCGTAAAAGATCTGCTCCCACGGACCGAAGTCCAGTTCGCCGTCGGTTATCGCCACCACCACCTCGCGCCCCATAATCTGACGCTTCATGTGGGCGTCGGCGTTGTCCTCGCCCGTGTCGTTATGCCGGTACTGATCGATCGGCGCGTGCGGCGCGAGCTTTTCGAGCCACTTTTCATAGTCTTTATGCAGACCCGATTCATCGTCATTGATAAACACCGAGGCGGTGATGTGCATGGCGTTGGCCAGCACGAAGCCTTCCTTGACACCGCTCTCTTTGACGGCATCCCGAACGTCCTTGGTAATATTCACGAATCCCCGCCGGTGAGGGATGTTGAACCAGAGTTCCTTGCGATACGATTTCATGCGTCTATAACTCCTTTCGTCGATAACGTGTATACGGCCTCCTGACGGTGGATAGCGCCATTCGACGCCAGTTGACTCGAATACAGACTAAATTCGGTCACCTCGAACGGCGCTACTTCCAATAACGCATGTTGCGACAGATAGATCGCGACTTTTGACAATTTGCTGTTCCTCAGATACGCCAGCCGCACGTGGGGGTGAAACTTGCGGCGTTCGCGCGGCACACCGGCCCGCGCCAGGGCTGACTCTACCCTGCTCCGAAGCAGTGACAGTCCCTCGCTTTTCTCGACCCCGATCCACAATGTCTGCGGGTCCTGCCGCGGCGGAAAGTGACCGACTCCTTTCAGATGAATCGAGAATGAGTCGGCCCTGACAGTTGCCAAAGCACCGAGAATATCTTCCATAACGCCGCCGTCGACCTCGCCGATAAACCGCACGGTCAGGTGCATCTGGTCCGGATCCGTCCATTTCGCGCCCGGTACGCCGCAAAGCATCAATGAAAGATGTTGCTTCACTACCGTCGGCAGTTCAATGGCTACGAATAGTCGGTACATGGCGAGACCCCGGTCTTTTCTAATTCAATGCCGATCTGTTTGACCGATCTGGACAACCCTGAAAATAAACACTCCCGGCTGGTTGTCAATTGCCGGTGCGCAAGGAAAGTACCTTCTGTCAGTATTCTCTGCTTATGTCGACCCGGTTTGGCAGAGATTTCCCGGAAGCAAGCTCGTTGAGCATCACCGCCAGTTCCTTGACCCGAAGTTCATCGGTGCGATCGGATTTGAAGCCGATATGCGGCGTCATGACAACGTTGTCAAGGTGATGAAAGGGATACGCCGAGGGCG
>CAYNEO010000025.1:10693-13333 GCA_964396245.1 uncultured Ignavibacteriales bacterium | reverse complement strand
TCGAGCAACAGGCAGATGTCTTTGGCTTCCCTTGCCCGCCAGTCATTCCGTCGCATGCTTCGGTCCACCGGAATCAACCAGCGCGTGGCGGCGAGCATCAAGGTCATCGCCATCTCAGCCACGGGGGCGGCGTTATGATGAAGATTGTACACGGCGATATTGGGAAACTCCTGGAGTAACGCCAGGGTCCGCTTCGGGATGCCGGACCATGGGATGATCAAGGTGCGAAGGTTGGGAGCTGATTCCAGGTGGTCTCGCGACGGCACTCCAGCCACCAGCACCTGGTAATCCTTGGCTTCGGGGGCAATATCACCGGTGCTGAGCGCAATCTCTCCGGAGAGGCGTGCGCGAAGATCGTCGAGAACCGATTCTTCATATTGTTCCAGTACGTGAACTCTAAGGCTCATGGTTTGCTATCCAATCGTATTAGTCCCCGGAACAGGTTCTAAAACTGAGTCTCGAAGCGCTCCGGGTCGGTTTTTGTGTCTTTTCGGATATGCCAGTAGCTCGGTGCGGTCCTGTCGGTTTTTTCATCGAGGAAATCCTTGCCAAACAAACGTCCGACAAGACCCACCGGAGTGAATACCAGGTAAAATACCAGGATGAGAATGATTCGGGTAGTGAACCAGCCAAGAATAAGCGCCAGGCTCATCCAGACTTTATGAATCGGCCGCAGGAGAACCGGTCCAAAAACCCCGGCCAGTAAGAACAGACCGGCCAGGATGTAGAACAGGATGAATATGCCATGTCCCCGCCAGTGGAGGAGACCGCCCACAAACGCGAGGACCAGCGCCATCATAATGCCGAACCGGCGCAAGTCCTTGCGGCCTCCGCGAATCAGTTTTATCTCGTCTAACAGTGACATAATCAATCAGGCTCGAAACTCGGCATGGGCGTGTCGCCGCTCGCCGCTCGTCGTTGTCTTGTCTTTTCTATAAGAAAATTGCCCATGACCAGATAGTCCATTTGCGTGCGCATAAAGCATTCATGCGCCTCTTCCGGCGTACAGACAATCGGTTCACCGCGCACATTGAAGCTGGTATTGATAACCAGCGGGCAGCCGTGCTTTCGCTCGAAAGCTGCAATCAGGTCATGGAAACGGGGATTATCCTCACGGCTGACCGTTTGAATCCTTGCCGAGTAATCCACATGTGTTACTGCCGGAATGTCGGAGCGAACAATTTTGAGCATATCCAGTCCCGCCGCGTCCCTGCTGCGGACGTCCTCCCGGCGGTGAGCTTCGTTTACTTCGGCAACCAATAACATATACGGGCTTTCCCGGTCCAATTCGAAATAGTCGCCGACACGTTCTTTGAGAACCGATGGCGCGAATGGACGAAAACTCTCGCGGAATTTGATCTTGCGGTTCATGGTCTCCTGCATGCTTGCAGATCGCGGGTTACCGATAATGGACCGGTTACCAAGCGCTCTCGGCCCGAACTCCATCCGGCCCTGGAACCATCCAATCACCTTCTCCTTCGCGATAAGATCAGCCACAATCTCCGACAACTCGGTGTCACTCAGTTCGGTGAAGGCGATCTCACGATCGCGAAGAAATTGCAGAATGTGTTCGTTGTCGTATTCCGGACCGAGATACGAACCATGCTGGCTGTCGCGTGATTCGTTGACTTGACGGTCCTTACCCAGATACTGATGCCACGTAAGGAGCGCCGCCCCGAGGGCGCCGCCGGCATCGCTCGAGGCCGGCTGAATCCAGATATCGCGAAACGGGGATTCACGCAGAATCCTCCCGTTGCCCACGCAGTTTAACGCGACTCCTCCGGCCAGACACAGATACTCCTGCCCGGTCTCTTTGTGGACATGGCGGGCACAGCGAAGCATGATCTCCTCGGTTACATCCTGAATGGAACGGGCCATATCCATCTCTCGCTGCGTGAGTGCCCCTTGAGGTTGGCGCGGAGGGCCGCCAAACAGTCTCTCGAAGCGGGAATTTGTCATCCTGAGACCGGCCGGGTAGCTGAAGTATTTCATGTTCAGCTTGAACGAGCCGTCCTCCTTGAGATCGATTAGTTCATTGAGAATCAGGTCCCGATAGATCGGTTTACCGTATGGCGCCAGGCCCATGAGTTTGTATTCACCTGAATTCACCTTGAAGCCGGTAAAATAGGTGAAAGCCGAATACAGCAGGCCCAGCGAGTGTGGAAATCTTAGCTCGGCAAGCAGTTCGATAGTATTGCCCTGCCCGATACCGAAGCTTGTCGTTGTCCATTCCCCAACGCCGTCGATCGTGAGAATCGCCGCCTTCCGGAAGGGCGACGGGAAAAATGCCGCGGCGGCGTGGGATTGGTGATGTTCCGGAAAGGTGATGATCCCGTCGAAATCGAGATTGCGCCGGATCAATTCTTTTAGCCAGAGCTTCTGCTTGATCCACCACGGCATGGCTTTGATGAAAGATCGGATACCGACCGGCGCATAGGCAAGGTAGCTTTCGAGAATCCGCTCAAACTTGATAAACGGCTTGTCATAGAAAGCGACATAATCGATATCCGACCAGGACAGACCCTGACTTTTAAGACAGTAGTCGACAGCACCGATTGGAAAGGACGCATCGTGCTTTACTCGGCTGAACCGCTCCTCCTGGGCAGCCGCAACGATATCTCCGTCGCGAACGAGGCAGGC
>CAYNEO010000025.1:0-10593 GCA_964396245.1 uncultured Ignavibacteriales bacterium | reverse complement strand
GTGGACTTAAAATAATCTGCCTGAAATTGAATCGGAGGGGGTTTTGGCAGCCTAAGGGGTATGGTCTCAAGTAACAGAATAGCCCTTGATGAGGTGTAGCGATGCAAGTACAAGACAATATCATAACCGACCCCGCCAATCGGCCGCAACGAGTGCGCCTTCTGGCTGAAATACCGATAGAGACCTATCGAGCCATAGACCGGGACTTGAAAAACGTGCCCGAATGGCATCTGTATTTTATCAAAAACAATCCCGCCGGCTGGCCGGAAGGGATGTGCGACGTCCTCAAGCGGTACCTTGGACCTTCGGTCACTCAGCTCTGTGCCTAGGACACTTTTTCCATAATCAGACACAATGGGTTTTCGGCGCTGAGTCAAACGGCGGGGGCTTTCATCCGACGACCGGGCGCGTGTTCTCGGCTGCGAGCCGTTCTCGTACGCGAGTGCTGAAAACATCGATTGAATGAATCCCTGTTTATCACGATAGGCGTGAAACCTTTCTTGACATCAGCCGAATATAGCGTAGTATATATCGCTACTATTGTCCGGTGTGGCTATCATGAACACAAGCAAAGCAGACCAATTACGGAGAGCGATGGAGCAGCGTATCCTGGTTCTCGACGGGGCCATGGGCACGATGATCCAATCGTACAAGCTCGAGGAAGCCGACTTCCGGGGCGAACTCTTCGCCAGTCATCCCCGCGACCTGAAAGGCGACAACGATCTGCTCTCGTTGACCCGACCGGATGTTATCGATTCCATACATCGCGGTTATCTTGCGGCCGGTGCGGATATCATTGAAACGAACACATTCAACGGTACGTCGGTCTCACAGTCGGATTACCAGGCGGAAACCTATGTCTATGACATCAATCTCGCGGCTGCTCAGCTGGCCCGTCGGGCGGCAGATGACTTCACCGCAAGAGACCCGCAGAAACCGCGTTTTGTAGCCGGCGTACTTGGGCCGACCAATCGTACCTGTTCGATGTCACCCGATGTTAATCGGCCGGGATTTCGCAATATCACTTTCGATCAATTGCGTGATGCGTATGCAGAACAGGCGCGTGGCCTGATCGACGGCGGCGTCGACATACTCATGGTCGAAACCATTTTCGACACCCTTAACGCGAGGGCGGCGCTGTTCGCCATAGGTACGCTACTCGACGAACGCAATCTTGGCCTGCCGATCTGGATCTCCGGAACCATTACCGACGCCAGCGGCCGCACGCTCTCGGGACAAACTACCGAGGCTTTCTGGATCTCGGTCAGTCACGCTGCCCCGTTGTGTGTCGGGTTGAACTGCGCGCTGGGAGCCGAAGCGCTCCGACCGTATATCGAAGAACTATCCGCGATTGCAGATACATTCGTCTCGATTCACCCCAACGCCGGTTTACCCAACGAACTCGGCGGCTACGACGATACCCCGGAGTATATGGCCGGCGTCCTTGAGGAGTTTGCGCAGAGCGGCTTTCTTAATATCGTGGGCGGCTGCTGCGGTACTACGCCGGAGCATATCAGGGTTATAGCCGAAGCCATAAGAAATATTCCGCCTCGCAGGATTCCCGATATCCCGCGCTTCACAAGACTGAGCGGGCTTGAACCGCTGATAATCCGTCCGGATTCACTCTTTGTCAATGTGGGGGAACGAACTAATGTCACCGGCTCGAAAAGATTTGCCCGGCTGATCAAGAAAGAGAGGTACGAGGAAGCCACGGAAGTTGCCCGCCAGCAGGTCCGCAACGGTGCGCAGATGATCGACGTCAACATGGACGAAGGCCTACTGGACTCGCAAGCCGCCATGACGAAGTTCTTGAATCTCATTGCCGCTGACCCGGATATAGCCCGTGTGCCGATCATGGTTGACTCATCGAAGTGGGAGGTGAAAGAAGCCGGGTTGAAGTGCCTGCAGGGAAAGGGCGTGGTCAATTCGATCAGCCTCAAGGACGGCGAGGAGGAATTCAGGCGACGCGCGTCCCTGGTTCGCAGGTACGGGGCAGCGGCCGTTGTCATGGCATTCGATGAAAACGGGCAGGCGGATACATACCAACGCAAAGTCGATATCTGCACCCGGGCGTATCGCATCCTCGCCGAAGAACTCAAGTTCCCACCCCAGGATATCATTTTCGATCCAAATATATTCGCAGTCGCCACCGGTATCGACGAACACAACAAATATGCGAAAGACTATATCGATGCCTGTCGGACAATAAAGGAAACGCTTCCGTACTGCCTGGTCAGCGGCGGCGTGAGCAACCTGTCATTCTCCTTCAGAGGTAATGACACGATCAGGGAAGCGATGCATTCGGTGTTTCTGTACCATGCCATTCAAGCCGGCATGGACATGGGGATCGTCAACGCCGGTCAGCTTACGGTGTACGATGAAATCCCCGAAGAGCTTCGCGAGACGATCGAAGACGTCATATTCAATCGACGTAAAGATGCCACGGCGCACCTGACCGAACTTGCGTCCGGAATCAAGGGCAGAGCAAAAGAGAAGACCGAGGATCTGTCGTGGCGCGAAACTGATGTCGATGAGCGCCTGTCCTATGCCCTGGTCAACGGCATTGTCGAATTTATCGAGCCGGATACCGAGGAAGCGCGGAAGGTATACGGACGACCGCTCAAGGTCATCCAGGGCCCGCTCATGAACGGCATGAACATAGTCGGCGACCTGTTCGGCTCAGGCAAGATGTTTCTTCCGCAGGTAGTGAAAAGCGCCCGGGTGATGAAAAGAGCGGTGGCTGTACTGCTTCCCTATATGGAGGCCGAGACAGCGCAGGGCGTCTCGTCGAACGGAGGGAAAATCCTGCTGGCGACGGTTAAAGGCGACGTTCACGATATCGGCAAGAACATTGTCGGAATCGTCCTTGCGTGCAATAACTACGAGGTGATCGATCTCGGCGTTATGGTGAGCGCCGAAAAGATTCTGGACACGGCCCGCCGCGAGGATGTCGATATCATCGGGCTCAGCGGACTGATCACTCCTTCGCTCGACGAAATGGTTCACGTCGCCCGGGAAATGGAGCGCCAGCATTTCGATATCCCGCTTCTGATCGGGGGCGCCACCACCTCTCGCGTGCACACGGCTGTTCGAATTGAGCCGGAATACCACGGACCGACCGTCCATGTCATGGATGCGTCGCGCTGTGTCCGGATCGTGAGCAATCTCCTGAACGCGGACAAATCGGCCGCGTACGCCGAACATGTCAGGAGCCAGTATGACGAAGTCCGGCAGGAACATCAGCGACGCCACGAGGCGACCGCCCTGTTGTCTATCGAAGAAGCCCGGGAAAATCGATTCCCCATCGAATGGAACGGTTACCTGCCGCCACGACCCAAAACACCCGGGATAACCGTCTTCGAGCCCTATCCCATCGAAGAATTGCTCCATTATATCGACTGGACCCCGTTCTTCCAGGCCTGGGAATTGCCCGGCCGTTATCCGCGGATACTGGAGTACGAGCATGTTGGAAAACAGGCGCGCGACTTGTTCCACGATGCCAACCGGCTTCTCGAACGGATAGTGAAGGAAAAACTGCTCACGGCAAAAGCCGTGATCGGGCTCTGGCCCGCACATGCATCGGGAGACGATATCGACGTCTTCGCCGATAACAGTCGGGGGGCTCTTCTGGGGACGGTACACGGATTGCGTCAGCAAAAGGAAAAAAAACCCGGTCGGTATAATACCTGCCTCAGTGACTTTGTAGCTCCGCAGGACACGAATGTAGAAGACTACCTGGGTGCTTTTGTCGTGTCGGCCGGATTCGGGGCAAATGAAACGGCCTCGGAATTCAAGAAGAACCATAACGACTATGACGCGATAATGATAAGGGTCTTGGCCGACCGTCTTGCTGAAGCCCTTGCCGAGAGAATGCATGAAAGGGTTCGCAAGGAATTCTGGGGGTATGCAGCCGGTGAGAAGTTGGACAACGAGGACTTGATAGCGGAAAAGTACGCCGGCATCCGCCCGGCTCCCGGTTATCCGGCCTGCCCGGACCATACCGAAAAGCGGCTGTTGTTCGACATGCTTCATGCTGAGGAAAATATCGGCGTCCGGTTAACCGACAGCTTCGCCATGCAACCGGCGGCCTCGGTCAGCGGCTGGTATTTCTCCCACGCGAAATCGCATTACTTCGGGGTAGGGAAGATCGATCGCGATCAGGTTATCGATTACGCCCGTCGGAAAAAAATGAGCGTAGCGGAAATCGAGAAATGGCTGGCGCCCAACCTCTTTTATGTGCCCGACCGCGCTGCAGTGCAGAAATAGGGAAAACAACCGACCGTATCGGAAAGCCCGCTAATTGGAAGAAATAAAGCGTGTACGTTAGAGAACATCTTGACAGAGCGAACAGCACCCTGTTCAGTTATGAGATTATTCCCCCGCCGAGAGGCCGAAGTGCGCGCGATATCCTCAGCATCGTCGAGCAAATCTTACCCTACAAGCCGCCCTTTATCGACGTTACCAGCCATTCGGCGGAAGCCTATTATGAAGAACTCCCCGACGGTAATATCAAGCGCCGAGTTCGCCGCAAACGCACCGGGACAATCAGCATCTGCGGCATTATCCAGAATCGGTACAATATCGATACCGTGCCGCACCTGCTCTGCCGAGGTTTTACGCGGGAAGAAACTGAGGATGCCATGATTGAGCTGGGATATCTTGGCATCCACAATGTGCTGGCCATCCGCGGCGATGAAACCAACTACAAAAAGCCGGTTGACAGCAGTCGCTCGGTCAATGTATACGCGGTCGACCTGGTTCGGCAACTGAATGACCTCAAACGTGGCCGGTACCTCGAGGAAATCGTGAACTCTGACCCGATCGACATGTGCATCGGTGTTGGCGGCTATCCCGAAAAACACGCCGAGTCTCCCAATTTGAAGCGTGATATCACTTTCCTGAAGGAAAAAGTTGACGCCGGGGCGGATTATGTCGTGACACAGATGTTTTTTGATAACAGGTACTATTTCAACTTCGTTGAGGAGTGCCGTAAGGCCGGTATCGATGTTCCGATCATTCCGGGAATAAAAATCCTCAGCAGTGCCAGACACCTGACCAGTCTGTCGAAGAACTTCCATGTCACTATTCCGGAAGCACTCGATGACGAGGTGCGGGAGAGGCCGAAACATGTCAAAGAGATCGGTGTCCGCTGGGCACTCGGGCAGGCCGAAGAGCTACTGAACAGCAAGGTCAAGTGCATTCACTTTTACATCATGAATGACGCCGAGAGCGTTATCAAAGTTATCGAACAGCTCTGAATTGGGAGAACCTGTCGAGGGGAAAAGACTACTTCCGCCGCAAAAACTTTTTGAGGCGAGCGACCAGCGACGGTCCCATCACTTTTGCCGCCCGTTCCCGTACAAGAGATTTCACGCGCCGCCGTCTGGTGGCTGGATTGTCCCGCAACGGCAGTTCCACTATGCAGACCCCGGGACGACTGAGCGCGAGCGTTACGGCGTCAGCGATGCTGTTCTCAACCTGCACGTAGTGCGCACCGACCGAGTCGGCAAATGACTCCAGGTTGACTCCGGTCACTTGCGTTCCAAAAGACTGACCGTAGTCGGTCAATTGCTGGTTGCGTATCAATCCGAAATGACCGTCGTTGAAAACGATGACAGTCAGGTTCAACTGCTCTTTGCAGGCGGTCATCAGGTCGAGCCCGCTCATACCGAACCCGCCATCGCCGACCGCCGCCACTACCGGACGTCCCGCCGCACCAAGCGCCGCGCCGATAGCGGCTGGTATCCCGAATCCCATCGATTGATAATCACTCGGGACAATCATTCCTCTCGGCGAGAAAACCGGAAAGAGGTTGCGGGCCACAACCTGATGCAAACCGGAATCGGTGATCATACAGGCGTTGCGCGGAAGTTGCTTTCTGAGCTCCGAAAAGAATACGGATAGACCCTCCTCATCAAAGCCCGTTATTACCGGCAACGGGGGTATCTGTTTCCGCAGCTCGGCTGTGAATCGTTTCTTCCACTCAGCGATATCCTGAGCCTGCCATTCAGTGCCAAAATCGTACGAGCCTGACAGAAGACCGGCAACAAATGACTCGACCGTAGCCTGAATCGCAAGCCTCGCAGGATAATTGGCGCCGAGGACTTCTTCAGACGTGTCAACGTGAAGTAACTTCCCTTGTGGAATGCGAAGATTGTAACCCGCGGAACCGTTGTGAGAAAACTTGCACCCGAGTGCAATCAGCAGGTCAGACCTCTCAATCAAGGCATTGACAGCATCGCCATCACCCGCGCTGTAATCATAATAGCAGGACAGCGGGTGATCCTCCGGAACTGTTCCGCGTCCCGAGCACGTACTCAGGACCGGACAGCCAAGCTTTTCCGCAAGTGCGACAGTGGCATCTGAAGCCCCGGCAGCTCCCTGACCGAGCATGAGCACCGGGTGCTCAGCATCGCTAATCAAAGCACCGGCTTCGGCCAGTTTCTCCGGTGAGACAGCCGGCCGTTGAGTTTCTCCGGTCAGGTGGTCGATCGCCCCGCAACCTGCCTGTCCCCTGATCGCTGGTTTGCCGACCAGGACCACTACCGGTCCGGGTTCGCCGGATAGCGCGGCGTCGTGTGCCTCTCCGAGCGAAACTGCGATGTCTTCCGCTGAATCGACCGCTATAACCTTCTTGACTATCGAGCCGACGATTGCCTTATGATCAATCGACTGCAGTGCAAATTTGCGCTCGGACGATTCCCCGATACCGGCAACGACATGAACCACGGCCGCAGAATCTGCCCGTGCTTCGGCAAGCGCAGTCACCGCCCACGTGAATCCCGGCCCCGGAATCGAGATCAGCACACCGGTCTTCCCGGTCACCCGCGCATACCCGTTGGCCATAAACCCGGCCGCCAGTTCGCTGGTCGGCACGACCACCCTGAGGTCGGATGAACGTAATGCCTCGAAGAGAGCGACATTCTGAGTGCCGGGTAGCCCAAAGATGACTCGTGCACCGAGTTTCTCCAGTGCCAGCGAGATCAGTTCTGCACCATTGCAGACTTTGCGACTCATCGATCTTTCCTCCCGATGAGCCGTTTCGCCAGCGAACGAATCAAGGATGCCGACCGCCATTTGAATTGCCGCGATCCCTCGTAGATTCGATAGACAAATGAATCGGGCCTGCTCAGGACAAACCCCATTTCGAGCCGTCCGCCGAGTTGACTCTTGAATCGGGTAACCGGATTGAGCGCAGCATCGGTCAGATCATTGCCTCCATAACCCAACGACGATAGTGTCTCGAATGCTTTCCAACGAAGGAAAGGCGTGGATCCGATTTTCAAATAATCAGGATCAGCCCCGGCGCAGACCGTATGGCAGACCGGGTGCTTCCCGAGCAGTACCAGTTGTCCTGCGATCATCTTTCCGTCTGCCAGCCTGACTCCGAAAAGCTTGACAAGATTCGCTTCCTTCAGACGCTGAAAATACTCTGTGAAACGGTCTTTCGGAAGGTAAAGCGGGGCGCCTTTCCGCTCGTGCGTCTGGTAGTGAAGTCCAAAGAACGATTCAAAATCGCCGTCGTCCGTGATCGTCGCGCCTTCTGACTCGCAGCGTTTGATCAACCGGCGCTGGTTCTGCTCGATCCGGTCCCACGTCTCGTGAATATCGGTGATATCGACAACATACGTATAACTCGGGCGGGCGATCCATCCGTTTGAAACGAACGGTCGCAGGTCGGCAATATCGGCGCGATTATGCAGAAGTACATGCACATAACCTGAAGACGAAAACCACCGCTCGAGCGCATCGATTATCGCGAGATGTCGCGATGTCCGCTCGGAGGGATAGCGGGTGTCGTATTCGCGCAGCACGATTCCATTGTAGTATAGAAGAAGCCGGTTTGATACGGCCCGACCAACCGCAGAGGTTGTCTCATATAATCCGACTCCGCCAACAAGTTCGTCCCCGCGGTAAGCCCCCAGGATTCGAAATGAGGCGCCCGTCACGCTCGAAAGAATGTCGAGATATTCCGGGGTGCTGTATATACTGCCCCCTATTCCGTTGGCGACCAGTTGATTCCACTCGGGATATTCCACCTCCCGAATAACCCGCACTTCTATCTGTTTGCCCCTCGATGAACCGGTTGATCTGTTGATTGTACTCATCGTCATGGCGCTATCAGCGGGATAGTATCTGTTTCAATTTCAGTCTTGCAAGCCACAGACAAAATGCAACTGTAGGCAGCGGATCGGTAATACTCATCACCGCCTGCCGTGAGGTGACCCAGGAACTGAGCCACTCGCGGGCCGTCAGTTCTCCCCGCCGATATGCCTCTCGGCAAGGGTCGAGATCGAAGTACGGGTACACACAGCCAATGCCTGTCGGATATTCCATCTGCGGTGCAACATCCACTCCAAGGGCATCTTGATAAGCCATTTTGGCGACATTGACTCCGCACGACGCGGCAAATTCAATATACCACCATGGCCTTGCGTTGACTTCGAGCAGCTTGAACACGTTATCGCGCGGATCCTTCTTGAATTCCGCCGAGAAAATCCCCCGATATCCGATCCTGTCAAGCAATTCACTGAGCGATTCCCGGGCGGGGCGTACATCCTCGGCTGCCACGGACCGCATAAATGAGCTGTTGCCAAAGTCGGGTGGGTTGATTCGCAGGCGTTGACGGGCGAATGACCCTTTGAGCGCTCCGTGGCGGTCGATAAACCCGTCGATGAAATAATGCTGATCTGCCGGACCCGGAATGAATTCCTGCAGCATGACGGAGAGGCCAGCCGACTGTACCCGCTCGTAGTGCTCCCTGGCTTTCTTTCGTGAACCTGCTTTTAAAGCCTTGACTCTAAATGTTCGGAAAAACTTCTGTGAATTGGTCGGTTTCAGGAAAGCATGCTCAAAGCAGTGATCATCGATTGTATCCAGGTCTTCGATATTACCGATCGGCGCGGTAAACGGGTGAGGTATGCCGAGATCCGCAAGTTTCTCGTAGAATTTCTGCTTGTCGGTAAGCAGTCGCACAACCGAAAGACCGGGTGTGCTGCTGACGAAGTGACCGCCGTCCTGAGGATTCAGCGCGGCAACTTCCTCAAGCCAATGATCGGAACACGGAATCAGCACCGCCCGCTCTATAGGCAGCGTCTGCAAGTAGTTACGCAGATCGCCATCCTCCGTAAGGCGACCTTTGCCGGAAGAAAACGTCCTGCAATATCTCGAATATCTTACGAAGCCCAGATCACGGGAGATGCAGTACGCTCGAATACCGGACCGTCTGAGGGCCCGTGCAGTACCCAGGACAGTCACACCGTTTCCCAGCACGAGTGCCGGCGTAAAATCCGTTTTTTTTATCATAGCCATGGCGCCCGGATGCGGAAGAGCGGACCGATCCCTGACCCGATATTCTCATGGCACAAGGGCCCTTCCTCATACACGACAGTAGTTCCTCCAACCTCTTTAGCCCCGCTTATTAAGTTATCGGCTCTCAAAGTACAAACAGCACCGAAATATGCCAAGCGCTTTGAGGTTTTTTCTACGTGCACCCGACATTCGGGCCGCTTGACAATCGGAAGACATCGAGATTACCTTGCTCGGATGAAATTCACCCGCGTTTCCGCAGCCATTATCCGGTTTGTTCTGGCTATGGGTGTGCTGGCCGCCGCGCACCTGATAGTACTCCCCGGCGTCTCGCGCTGGTGGGCCGAAGTGCTCAACCTCGGTCACGTATTCATGATGGGGGCCTTCTCTCTGATCGCGCTCGGCATCACCGGTGATCTTTTCGGCCCCCGCGTGCCGAATCGGTTGCGGCAGTATTTGATTGCCTTCGGAATCACGGTCGCCGTAGGCGGGCTGTTCGAGTTGGCTCAGATCCCGGGGCCGCGGGACGCCGATATTGTCGATTTCGTTCGCGATGCTGCGGGCGCCTTCGCCTTTTTGAGCATATACATGCTCTTTGACCCGCAAATGCACGCAATCCGCTCGAAATGGAAGGGGTGGACAAAAGCGGCGATTCCGGTGGTTGCGGCAGGAATCATTCTCGTGGCTGCAATTCCGGCTATCAGGTGGACAGCCGCGGTTTATTATCGAAACAGCATCTTCCCGACACTCTGTACCTTCAACTCGAGTTGCGAGCCGCTTTTCTGGACATATCGCGACGCTACTCTGGAGCGCGTGTCCCCGCCGGATAGCTGGAATCGGGGCACTGACAGTCTGGTAGGACAAATGACTTGCTTGCCGTCCCCGCGCTCCGGATTTGCCATAAATCAAGCCTACCCGGATTGGAGAAAATACAGACTTCTGGAGGTGCCTGTTTACCTGAACGAAACTGAGCCAACCGGATTTTTCATCCAGATCCAGGATCGAGAGTACAGAGGAACTGACGCGGACCGGTTTACGTATCAGACCGAAATCTCGCCCGGGGCGAATCTGGTCTCCGTGCCTTTGGAGCAGACAAGTCGGTTGCCCGATAGCAGCGCTCTGGATATGCAGCATATCGAAATCGTGTATTTCTACACAACTGATACCACCCGTACTACCGAACTTTTTTTGGGCACGATCGGTTTACAATAGGCAAGTCAAGCGATTGCGCCCCGGAGCCGATACTTGACAGAGAGCATCTTTACTTGACTCGTTGGGTCTTTT
>CAYNEO010000024.1:16278-54769 GCA_964396245.1 uncultured Ignavibacteriales bacterium | reverse complement strand
CGAAGCTTATCGACCACGTGTACATTTCGCAACAAGACACGCCACTGTGTCCATAAATACTGCTGAGAAGTAATCACTCAGTCTACTGGTAAAACGAGCCGCCTCCCGAATGGGAGGCGGCTTTTCTTTTGGCCTTCCGGCGTGTTTTATTTGTGGATGGTGCGCAGGAATTTCTCGATTTCGGGAAGTCCGCCCTGGAAAATCAGGTAGCCGTTATATGGCTCCCGCGGAGTCATATCGTCGCATATGGGTGTGAGCATGATTCTCTTGACTTCATCGAGATCGTCTGTCTGTCCGAATGCCCAGCCAAGCTTGATATAGGCAACTTCCGGCAGCATGTTTTCGAGCGGAATGACACCCTTGCTCATCAGATCCCGTCCGGTATCGTATACGAACATGTGAACATAGCCCCAGAGTGTCTGGACGGTCATGTAGACCGCAACTCCGGCGTCCCGGGCTCGTTCAATAGCCGGATAGAGCGGCTTGTTGACGTGTCCGAGGCCGGTTCCGGCGATCACTATCCCCCGGTAGCCGTTGTCGATCAGGGAATCGACTATATCCGGCTGCATATTGGGGTAGTAATAAATCAGGGCTATTTTCTCCTCGAATACCGGGGTGACTTTGACCTTTCGATCATCGCGCCGACGGTGATAATGCGTCTGTAAAGGTGTGATTTTCTGCTCATCGACCATCCCCAACGGAATGTCACCGATGGTGCGAAAAGTTGACCGATACGACGAGTGCATCTTGCGAACCCGCGTTCCCCGGTGCAGCAGGCCGTACTCGTCCGAGGTGGGACCGAACATGCAGACCATAACCTCGGCAATATCTGACTCCGCCGCCGTCCTGGTGGCGTGAATGAGGTTCAGAGCGGCATCGGAGGAGGGTCGGTCCGATGAGCGCTGTGAGCCGACCATGACAATGGGCACGGGGGAATCCTGTACCATGTACGACAGCGCCGATGCGGTGTGGTGCATGGTGTCGGTACCGTGACCGATGACGATGCCATCAATACCCTTCTCGATTTCCCTGCCGATGGCTTTGGCCAATTCCGTGTACTGGGCCGGACCCATGTTTTCGCTGAACACGGCAAAAAGTTTCTCGGTCGTCAGGTTGCAGATATCGGCCAATTCGGGTACGGCGCCATAGAGTTCACCGGGTGAAAACGCGGGAATCACGGCCCCTGTCCGGTAGTCGAGTCTGGAAGCGATGGTGCCGCCGGTGCCAAACAGTTTGATATTCGGTTTATCCGGCGAAGTCGGGAATTCCTGTTCGGGGATTTTGTAGTGGGCTTCCTTGTATCCGCGCTCCTGCATGTCCAGAATCGTAGCGACGTCGATTCCGATGTTGTATCCGGTTATCAGCTTGAGGACAACATGACGATCGTCGTCACTCTCAGAACGCGGGAGCACGATTCCCTGGAAGTCACCGCGAGTGGTCTTGATGACGGAATCACTCCAGACCCGTATCCGGTACCGTTTCAAGGCATCGAGGGCGTGACCTTTGTATCCGTGTGTCGTATCCTCAGTCATGGGCCACTTCCTTTTCAACCCGCTTTCTCACTTCATGCAGCGGGACGTTTCCAAGTGCGTGGGGACGCAGATTGCCCATAATCCATCGTACGGCTGCGGAGCGGTCGCCGGCATGATTGAAGGTCACGAATTTGTGCTTCAACTCCGGAATCGACTCCGTGATATCCTTGAGGCTGCCGGATGAATAACCGAGTTCATCGAGTATATCCTCTAACCGGCTTTCCGGACGGGCGTGAACATATGGGAGCATCTCTTTAAGGATTTCCGGGTGGAGGCGCCGGCCGTGAACGAACTCGAATAACCGGTAGAGGTGCTCGTGATCGAGGGGTCCGACCGAAGTAACCTGTCCTTCCGCGTGCTTGAGTACGTGCCCGAGAAGAGTCCCGACGAACTTCGGGTCAAGGTCGAAATCATCAACAACCTGCTTCATCAGCGGCACTAAATTGCGCTTGAGCAGATAGGTGTAGGTATCCTCAGGGACCTGCCAGTGCCGCAGGTGGTAGTAGCTGTCTGAGACCTCGGGCGGGATCAGCGATTTCTTTTTTTCGATAGCGTGATCGTCAATTGCTATCGGAGCAGAGTCGGTGTCGGGATACATACGATCCGGACCCGGCAACACGCGCTCAAAGACCGTGGTGCCGTCGGGTAGTGATTTCCGTGTTTCATTCGGCACGCCCTCGACAGCCATTCGACATCTTTCCTGGATTGTCTCGAGCGCGGTCTTAACGTCCTCGTCGGCGCCCCACACGATCACCTGCGCATCTCCCTCATCCGCTTCAAGAAGCTCGCGGATGGTGCTGAGCTCACTCTCGGAGAGAATCGGTGGGATTTGTTCGCTGTGGATCATATTGGGCCGCTCCAGACAAGCGATGACTTTGAGGCGGCCGCTGAGTTCATCCGCAAACGACTGTCCGGGCTGAGTGAAGAAAGACAGGATCGATCTGAATCGAGCAAGGTTGACAGCGGTAAGTCGATGGCCTTTCTCCCGGGCCTCTTTCAGCGGCTTATGGTCGGCCGACACCATTTCATAGGTAAGGTCGCGCCACGAGATTTCCCATGAGGCCGGAGCCGATATTCGCTTTTGCAGTTCTTTGGCGATTTCCAGGAGAGCTTTCTGGCGAAAGGCCTCGTTGTGCGTCAATTCGGGGATCCACTTGATATGGGCTACCCCTTTGATTTCCACTCGGGTTCCGCCGGTTATGCTGACATTGACATCTTCGCGGGCAGCGCCGATACCGGTACGAACCTTCCCCGAGCTTCGGGCGAGAAAGCGCAGATACTGGGCTGCCTCCGCCGCCTCATCCGGGGTCAGCATGTCGGGGTATGTTACCGTTTCGATGAGGGGCATCCCGAGCCGGTCGGTCGTGAATACTCGCCAATGGCCGATATCCGATACTTCGCGGCAGGAATCTTCCTCGATAGAGATCTGGATTATGCGCACTTTCTTCTGAGCGAGAGGAATTTCCCCCTCGATCCCGACTATGGCGGTGCGCTGAAATCCGGTCGGGATGCTGCCATCGAGGTATTGTTTTCGCGTGACATGGAGCTCGCCGACGATATTTGTTTTGAGCATCAGGGCTATTTCGATTGAAATATCGAGGGCGTTGCGGTTGATCTTGAACGGCGGGGTATCATCGAATTCGTATGTGCAGGCAGTCTCGCTTTTGATCCGATACACGATGTTTTTTTTTGTCTTGCGCTCCATGAGGGCGGTACCGTCGTATTCCCCCATCTCGCTGAGTGTCGGCCGCATGTGGCGGATGACTTCGGCGTCATATTCGTCCGGACCCTGATAAATTCCTGCGGGGCAGTTGCAGAACAACTTGGTGGGTGTTTTTAACTGCTGGTGAATCTCAAGACCGCATCGAAACCCAAGTTCGGCATAGAGTTCCGGCGGAGTGGATTTTCTTTCGAGGTAGCCGATCAACTTCCGGGTTCGGCGATAGTTGTCCTCGGGGTTAAACGGTTCGGTGTTCAACGGCATCAGCCTCGTGCAAAGATTAGTACTTACTTACGCATGTATATCGAGGCGGAAATTAAGCGAAAATCCGGGTCGATACAAGTACTTTGGGAAAAACGGCTGTGATTTTGTCATTTAGGGGAATTGTCGGGATTACTGAAGGTCCGTCGAGGCGCGAGCATTTAGGCAGTTTGTCGCGCCATTATCGATTCTTGCTGATTGGCGGGAGCCGCACAGCTGAATGCAACACTTCAATTATCCCCCATAACACGCAATAAGATCGTGTCTTATGTTGTTGTTATGCTGTGACTTCCCGACCATGTGCGCTACTCTGCTCAGGTTGTCCGACCTGTTGCCGATAGCTATTGGAAAGGCAACTAAGTTTGTTTCTGTGGTCCATAAAGTGAATATTTTCACTTGCGCTCATGTCGGACTAGGGTTATCTTCGTTGCAGACTGGACATATTTGTGGACTAACCAACTGGGAATGCCAGCCGGCAATATGAGTCAGTTGAACTGAGGAGAGACATAATGTATGGTCTGAGAGGGACTACGGTCGAGGTAATCGAGCCTGCCACGAGCTCGACAGCACCCTCAAATTCGGGGCGGATAGGTGTCCGGCCCTTCCCACTGCTTTTGATATTCACATTCTTGCTGCTTACGCTGGCCGCCTTTCCGGTATCGGCACAGGAAGAGGACCCCGGCAACAGTGAGAATTGTTTGATGTGCCACGAGGAGACGCTGGACGCCTCCAAGTTGCCCATCCCGACTGCACACCGGGCATCGGTTCATCAGGACATGGACTGCATTGACTGCCACTCCGGTATCGAGGAGTTGCCGCACGCGGATGTTCTTCCGAAAGTGCAGTGCGGTGATTGCCACGCTGATGCGGCCGAGGCGTACCAGCAGCATGGACGGCTGCGTGTTCCCAACGGGGAAGATATCCCGGACTGCGCCGATTGTCACGGCACCCACGACATCCTGGCGCCCGACGACAAGGCTTCGAAGGTCAACCCGATAAATCTGCCGGCTACTTGCGGCAAGTGTCACGAGGATATAGACCTTACCCGCAAACACGAAATATTGTATGGCCGCGCCGTGGACGTGTATAAGAGCTCTGTCCACGGGGCGGCTTCGCTGGGCGGAGTCTACCTTGCGGCGACGTGCAATGACTGCCATTCCAGTAACGGGTCGGCGCACAAGATCCTCCCCCCCGGCAATTCGCAGTCATCGATTAACCATTTCAACATCCCGCATACGTGCGGCAAGTGCCACCACAACGTCGAGATGGATTTCTGGGAAGGTATTCACGGCAAGCTGGTAGAGCGCGGTGAAACGGACGCCCCGGTGTGCACTGACTGTCACGGAGAGCACGGAATCATCTCGCCCGATGACCCTCGCTCGCGGGTGAGCCCGACCCGTGTTGCTGAAGCCACCTGTGCCCCATGCCATGAGTCAGCGCGTCTGAACGAGAAATACGGCACGCCGAGGGGCCGTTTGCAGAGCTGGGTGGACAGTTACCATGGCCTGAAGAGTAAAGCCGGCGACCTGACTGTAGCCAACTGCGCTTCCTGCCACGGCGCCCATCGGATTCTGCCCCACACCGATTCGACGTCATCCATTTATCCCGGAAACCTGCAACACACCTGCGGTCGCTGTCACCCGGGCATATCGGAGCAGATGGCGGCGACGCAGATTCACGGCACCCCCGGAACTTCATCGACGCCGATCGCCAATGTTGTGCGAAGCATATATATCGTCGTCATCTTCGTAATTATCGGCCTGATGATCATTCACTGGCTCATCGACCTGTTCAAGCAGGTCAGGGATGTCAGCCGGGTGCCGCAAATTCGGCGGATGACCTACAACGAAGTCTGGCAGCACGTCTTCCTGGCGGTTTCATTCATCATACTTGTGATTTCGGGCTTTTCATTACGATACTCGGAGTCATGGTGGACGAATCTGCTGTTCGGATGGGAAGGCGGCTTTGAACTCAGGGGCGTCATCCATCGAGTTGCCGCCGTAATCCTGTTATTCACTGCTGCGTGGCACGTTGTGTACCTGTCCTCACGCCGGGGACGCCAGTTCTTCAAAGATATCTGGCCGGAAAAGAAAGATTTCGCCCAGTTCTTCCAGATGGTCAGCTACAACCTCGGGATTCGGAAAGCGGCGCCGCGTTTCGGCCGGTTCAGCTATGTGGAGAAGGCCGAATACTGGGCGCTGGTCTGGGGAACGGTCATCATGGGTATTACCGGCCTCGCGCTCTGGTTCGACAATATCGTGGTCCAGTGGTTCCCCAAGGGGGCCCTGGACGTGATGCTGGTCATCCACTACTACGAGGCATGGCTGGCGACACTGGCTATTTTGGTGTGGCATATGTATTCGACGGTGTTCAATCCGAAGGTCTACCCGATGAACCCGTCCTGGATTACCGGCAAGATGCCGGTGGAGATGCTGCGTCACGAGCATCCGGAAGACCCGTCGCTGCAGGCGGATGAACGTATGGCTTTGAGCCGTCGCGATAAGACCACCGGTCAGGCTAAAGAGGAGGTCACTTCAAGGCCTCAGAATCAGTAACCTCCTGCCTGCAATATCGCACAAAAAATGAAGCGCCGACCGCGAAAGCAGTCGGCGCTATTCATTTTCAGATCAGTTTTCAAGTACGCTAGCCGGCTCCCGGGGTGCGGCCGGAGGGTCGATCAGGTTTGTTATTGTCTCTCTTCTTGCCCTCTCCGGTTTCTTCTTCATCTTCCAGCTTGTCGGACTCGCCTCGCTGGGCCATAATTTTCTTAAACCACTGCGGGTGGTGGTGCTTCGCCCACGCCTTTGTGACATAGCCGTCGACCAGGACCCGCCAGGTGCCGGGATTGGCGATTGTGCCCAGGTAAGCATGAGCCAGCACTCCGGCAATCAGAATGAAAGCGATAAAAGCGTGGATGGTGACGATTACGCATATCGTCGACAGCTGAAAGGCGTACATGAAGACCATAAAAACACCGGTGATGGAGATCAGGGAACCGAAGATGGTAGTATACCAGTAGAACATTTTTTGCCCGGCGTTGAATCTTCCTGCCGGTACCTCTCCCTTAAATCCGAGGTAGCCGCCCAGATCGCGGACCCATTGTTTGTCGTAGGAGGCGAACATCGCGTCCTTGAACCAGACGATTATCCCCATGACGGTAGTGACCAGAAAAACAAAACCTGCAACCACATGAGTCCAGTGCAACTGGTTTGGAGTGCCAAAGAAGAGTTCCTGCCAGGCCGTCAGGTTAAACGCGAGAATAACCCCCGTACCGGCCAAAATAACGAAAGCGATGAGCCGGAAGAGGTGGATACCGCGTTCGACCAGAGAGAACCGTTTCACTTCGCCGCTGTATGGAACGAACTGGATTCGTTTGGGGCCATAGCTGTGATAGTGCAGGGTGATAAGAAAGATCACCAGAATGACCCCGCCGCTGACGAGCGGGCTGAGTACGCGCTGGTAAAACGTGTTAATGAAAAAGGACCACGGACGACAGCCGTACCAGTACCCCACGCTTTTGGTCACCGGTTTTCCGTTCGGACCGTAGAGGTCGACAACTCGCTGACCCTTGAAGAAATGAGCGTGATAGTCGTGACAGTCTTCGCACCCCTTATTACCCAGTGCCAATCCGGCGGGCGCCACGTTGTGATTGATCGAAAATCTGCTGACCGTCATGTCTTCGTGGTTATAGTCGCGCGTTCTCAGTTTCCCCGAATCATCGAGGTCATATATTTTATTGTCCTTCAGATAGACCGGGTGAACCCTGGTAAAGCGTTGGTTGTCCTGGAGGGTTTTTTCGAACGCTTTCAGGCCGGCGACAATCTCGTTGTCGGTATATACCTCGGGGTTACCGTCCCCGTTGTGATCTTTCACAGAGTCACCGTAGAGTTTCCACGCAGCTTTGTGCTCGCTCAGGAAGAGCGGATACATGATGGAGTCGGCGTCGACATTACCCCAGTACACGGACAGAACCGCATTGAGCGGATATACACGCTGGAGTTCATCTCGTTCATAGACCGGTTTCCACGCCGCCTCGGCGCCGAACGACTTTGCCGACGGCGGATTCTTGATAAAACGCAGCTCGCCGGTGGTAGCGTCATTGCCCAGCGCAGCCGCGCGATGAAGTTCCGGAATGTGGCAGGATTCGCAGGCAATTCTGTTGATGTGCGACGGTCTTATCTTGGCGTGCCTGGGGATTGGCGACCCGAGCCAGCCGGTGAGGTGACACTCCCGGCAGCCCCGCATGTTCCCCTGTGGAGGAACAAATGACGGCCGGACGTTGCGGCGACCGATGGCAATCTGGTGGTCCAGGCCGGCGGGGTGACACGCCGAACAACTGACGCCGCGCTCATTGTGAACATCGGGATTGAAGATGTCATCCCATGAGAAGCCGCGTTTGCGTTCTTCGGCTTTACCATGACAGAAGACACAATTGTCCGACGGGGGCGGCCAGGACAGGTCCAGAGTAATGGTGCCGTCCTCGTTGAAGAAGCGCTTGTTGTAGTCGACTGTGGGCGTACCATACTTGACGGATCCGTTGACGATACCAATACCGGTAGCGGCTACCGACGCCCACTGGTAGTTGCCCTTTTCCAGTTGTGATACCCGGACGTCGAAGTTATAGCCCTTGAAGTGGCAGATAAAGCAATCCGCCTCAACCACGCCGCTCTTGTCCCAGTTGCTCTGATAGTAATCGCCATCGAGAGAATCCTTGAGGTCGGGATGGCTGGCGAGGTATTCGTCGTACCGGTTGCCGTTGCGATCGGTCTCGAGTCCGCCTCCTCCGGGGTGGCAGGCGCCGCAGGGAGGCTGGCCTTCGGCATATTGCGAAAAACCGACAAAGTCATATACGGTTAAATCGATCTCATCGGCGGTCGTGTTGTGTTTCCTGGCCAACTGCCGGAAGGCATACGGATACCAGCCGCCGAGGAACCCGTCGGAGAGTATCCAGGGTTTCCCTTCGGACACGCCGAATGTATCGGAGATGTGCTCCCAGCCTGCCTGAAAATGATATCCCGATGTGATCTTATCGTAATCATGACACATTCCACAGGTCTGGCGGGTGCTGAATGGGACCGTGACGCTATCCGATATCGGATTGATAATATTCATGTCCTTGTCGAGGAGCGTAATATCGGGATGTTGAGCGTACAGATCGGTCGCGGCGAATAATATTAGTACTAGAAGGAAGATAATCGGGTATCGAGCAGACTCAGCCCTGAGGTTTTTCATCCATACATCCTTTCCGTGCGCTGTACTTACCTCAAAGAAGGCTGCAAATCCCGGAGAGCGCAACGAGCTATTCTCTACAACGCAAGATTGGCATGACAGGTTCTGCTGTCAATACAAAAACGTGGATAGAACAGCCTGCTTTGACATCGTACGATCAGTAGCAGGCCGCATGAATACCAGGCGGAGTTCAGCGAATCTGCAGGTCGGTCATGACCGCTTCGGCTATTCTCATGGACCCGGAGGTGACCATGGCGGCCAGCGTATACTTGCCGGAGCGAACGCGGGTGCCATCGGGAAGCGACTTCGGAACCTCGAATGTGTACGTGAGATAGGCCTGAGGGGCGGGTTGACACACATGAATCGTTGCGACCGGGCGCCGGATGTTGCTCGAATCAACCGGTTGATCGATAGCTGAAGGCAGGTCGACCCTGGCTGAATCATCGAATGTGAAGGCATATAGATCGCTTACGCGGACCGAACCTTTCTTGATTTCATCATTCCTGAACATGTAAATGCTCACGGTGGCGCAGTAGGCGCTATCCGAGATGATATAGGGCAGGTCTCTGACCGGTATCAAAACGGTGATACTCTTACCCGGGCGGGACTCGGCTATTCGGGGACATTTGGGTATGCCTGAATACTGCGGCCCCTCGATATCCACTATCAGCAGATCATACAGCCTGTCGGCGATTGTGAACGGGTATTTGCGTACAGCCGCCTTTTCGCCGTCAGATATCTTTAGATTGAGTTGGTAATCCCCTGCGGCTTGTGAACCGACGCTCACGAACGGGAGAGTGAACAGTCGAAAACTGATTCCGTCGTCTTTTTCTGTCCCGGAGGTCACGTGGTGGAACAGCAGGGTCTCATCGGCTACGTCGACGATGCCGGTATCGGTCTGTCGGATTATTTCGTAGTCGATTGTGAGGTCCAGGCTGTCTTGGCCTTGTGTTCGGCGGGCGGCAATATTTCTGATATTCATGAAGAAATCGAGGAAGGCCCGGCTCCAGGCCCAGGGAGAGTCCTCTGCATCAGACGCTTTTCCGTTCCAGGCACCATTTCCATACGTTGTGGGAAGGATATGCAGGTTGATCCGGTTGATATCCAGTTCTTCGTACCCGAGGTCGAGAGCGACTTTTCCATAGCTGTCCATTTCATCCTGTTTTAAGCTGTGAGAATCCTGCATCTCGGCAACATCAAAACTTCCGGATTCTTTGCCGCCGCTTGTTCGGTCCGCCGACTTCAAATCTTCAAGGTCACGCCTGCTCAGAAGTTTGTCGAGAGTCTTGCTGGCCCGCACAACCCGATGCTCGAAGGTTTGATCCAGACCGATGGTAACGTTGAGTCCGTTGCTGAAGGCGACGATCATGCCGCCTTCATCGAGCGCGACAATCTCGTAAACCCCGAGGCGGGCTACCAGTCGTCCGAGTTCGTCGAAATACCGCTCGCTCTGGGGCAAGAAGCAGCCGCACTGGCGAATCTGCTCGGCCCGCCTGGCCAATTCGATATCAATAAAGTAGTTGCTGTCTGGACTACCCCACCGGCGGTCGAGCTCCAGCAGGGCATCGTGAAAGATACGCCGAACCCGTGCGGCATCGTATACAACGTGCAAGTTCTTGAGTTCTTCCAGCAGGACATAGCGGCTCGTGTTACGGCCGTCATTTTTGGCCAGTCCTTTAAGGAGATCCAGCATTATGTAGTATTTGATTTTCTCAACGTCGTAGAGGTCCTCATACGATGCATAGAGGCTTTGCTCGAACGGGGTGTCACCGTGGGCTATATTCTGTTCGAGAGGCGGAATAAATCGCCCATGGTCGTCGCGCACCATATACCGGCTTCTACAGCTGAATGCAATCATGAGGCCGAGCACTATGAGTGCGACAGTTGTGCCCGGCAACCGGCCGGATTGTCCGAGATATCGATAGTGCATATCGGATTGGGGTTATCTCCCATCATTAAGGACTTCCCGCATCCGTAAGTTGTTTAGTTTTTTGCCGACATGCAAGTCTAACCTGCGTATCCCCAGCACCGGGGCGTCTCGGCGTCCCTGCCTCTCGTTGTTTTCCGGAGGCACCGTTTGCGATCGGCCTCGTTAGAAATAACACAAAAAAGGTATGTTCGACCCAAGAAAGTGAAAAAAATCACGTTTTTTGCTTGACGGGAGGGGATAATCATTTAAGTTAGTCAAAACTAACATCGGGTTTTTGTCACGATTAGGGATGTAAGAGGTGTTGGCACAGGTTCAACGGGGGAATAGACAGCATAGCTGTTTGAGGTCACTGCACGGCTTCGCCGCAGTGGTGATCGTTTTTCTCTTCCTTTCTGCTTTGGGGCTGCCGGTTCTCGGCCAGAGCGTGGACGAGTGCATGCTCTGTCATGAGGATGAATCCCTCACCGGCGAGCGCGACGGTCAGGAGATTTCCGTTTATGTGAATCTGGACAAGTTTGAGTCATCGGTACACGGCTCGCTGGAGTGCGTCGATTGCCACACCGAACTCATGGATACGGAGTTTCCGCATGCGGAAAATGTCGGACCGGTTGACTGCGGGCTCTGCCATGACGATATCGCTTCTACCTATAATGCCAGTCTTCACGGACAGCTGGCAGAAGCGGGCGAGAAACTGGCTCCCCGCTGCTGGGACTGCCACGGCTCGCACGATATCCTGCCGCCCTCGGACCCGAAATCGCGGGTGACCAAGTTCAACATTCCCTTTATGTGCGGCAGCTGTCACAAGGAAGGCACGCCGGTCACGCGGAAGTACAATATCCCGCAGGACAGTGTCTTCGTTCATTATTCACAGAGTATCCACGGTCAGGGGTTATACAAGCAGGGGTTGATCGTAACAGCGGTCTGCTCGGATTGTCACACGGCTCATAATGTCCGGGCTACCGACGATCCCAAGTCGAGCATCAGCCGAGAGAATGTGCCCAAAACGTGCCAGAAATGCCACGGGCAGATCGAGCGGGTACACCAGAAGGTTATCCGGGGAGAATTGTGGGAGAAGGAACCGAACAAGGTCCCGGTATGTGTGGACTGCCACTCCCCTCACCGGATTCGCAAGGTGCTGTATGAGGAGGGCGTCGCCGACAAGCAATGCATGGAGTGCCACGGCAAAACAAATCTTGTTGGAATCGTCAAGGGTGATACGGTCTCGATGTTCGTGGACACGGTCGAAGTCCATAATTCGGCCCACACCAGCGTGACATGCGCTCAGTGCCACACGGGGGCTACCCCGGGCCACGAGGAACGGCCGTGCGCAACGGTAATCGCCAAGGTCGACTGCTCAATCTGCCACAGCGAAGTGATGCAGACCTTCCAGACGGGTATTCACGGCACCCTGGTTAATCGTGGTGACCCGGATGCACCTGAATGTCGTACATGTCACGGCACGCACGGAGTACTCCTGCACACCGATCCCGAATCGCCGACATATCCAACGGCGGTCCCCGATTTGTGCGGAGAATGCCACGGGGAGAACGGGGTCGCCAGTCTGCGATACCCGGGCGGTCCGCGCGATATCGTCCACGAGTACAAGAACGGAATCCACGGGAAGGGACTTCTCGAGAGCGGTCTCGTCGTTACGGCCATGTGCACGGATTGTCATACACCGCACCACATGCTGCCGGAAGACAATCCTCAGTCGACGGTATACCGCGACAATATTCCGGCAACCTGCGCCAAGTGCCACAACGGCATCTACGAAAAATTCGAACAGAGTATCCATTCCCCGGAAGTTTCCGATACACAGGATTCCCTGCCGACATGCAGTGACTGTCATAAATCGCACAGCATTATTCGCACGGATGCGATTGGGTTCCGGCTGAACATCATGAATCAGTGCGGCGGATGCCACCAGGATGTCGCCGAGTCATATTTCGAAACGTTCCACGGCAAGGTGTCAAAGCTCGGGTATGCCGCGGCCGCCAAGTGTTACGACTGTCATGGCTCACATGATATCCTGCCGCCCTCGAATCCGAAGTCGCATCTGTCGCGGCAAAATATCGTAAAGACCTGTGGGCAATGCCACAAGGGTTCACATCGCCAGTTTGCCGGATATCTCACGCATGCGACTCACCATGACCGGACGAAGTACCCGATCTTATTCTATACGTTCTGGTTTATGACTACGCTGTTGGTTGGCACCCTGGCCGTGGCCGGTACCCATACCCTGCTGTGGCTGCCGAAGTCATTCCAGGCAATGAAGCAACACGAGCACCTTCGCATGGCCAATGTCGGGCGCCTGGAATACCGCCGGTTCAAGCCGCTCCACAGCCGACTGCATATCATGGTTGTCACGAGTTTTCTTGCGCTGGCGCTTACCGGCATGACATTGAAGTTCTCGTACCTGGGCTGGGCACAATGGCTCTCGGGTCTGCTCGGAGGTTTTGAGTCGGCGTCCTACATTCACCGGATTGCAGCGATTGTGACGTTCACGTATTTCGGTATTCACATTTTCGATTTGATCCGGGAAAAGCGAAAGACGCGGAAGAGCTGGAAGAAGTACCTCTTTGACAAGAACTCAATGCTTCCCAATAAGAAGGATTGGAAGGATCTGGTCGGCACGCTCAAGTGGTTCATCGGTGCGGGTCCCCGCCCGCGGTATGGTCGGTGGACGTACTGGGAAAAGTTCGACTATTTCGCAGTCTTCTGGGGCGTGGCGGTTATCGGCGCGACGGGACTGATGTTGTGGTTCCCTGAGTTCTTCACGCTTTTCCTGCCGGGATGGATTATCAATGTCGCGACTATCATTCATTCAGACGAGGCTCTACTGGCGGTGGCTTTCATTTTCACGGTCCATTTCTTCAACACCCATTTCCGTCCGGACAAGTTCCCGATGGATACGGTGATCTTTACCGGTCGGGTTCCGCTCGAGGAGCTCAAGCAGGACCGCCCGCTCGAGTACGAAGAGCTCGTGAAATCGCGTGAATTGAAGAAGCACCTGGCTGAGCCTCTGCCCCGGGTCGTGGTTCGGACCGCCAAGATATTCGGCAGCGTGGCCCTGTTTATTGGATTGTCACTCATTCTGCTCATTCTCTGGGCGGAAATTTTCGGATACAGATAAGCGGAGAGGATTCGGCGAAACGAGACAATTCACGTCGGACTTTGTGAAAATGATCACGTTTCGCCCTTGACATAACGGATCGTTTCGTCAATGTTAGTTATCACTAACTACGATGGGTGTGTATATGGTTGGACGTCATGATCGTAAAGACCAGATTCTGGAGGTTGCCACCCGGCTCTTTGCCGAGCACGGGTACGACCAGGTGAGCATAAAGCATATCAGCGAGGAATGCGGCATAACCGAACCGGCTGTTTATCGTCACTTTCCGTCGAAGGCAGCCATATTTACGGCAGTACTCGATTCCCTTCCCGAGCGACTGAAGCTCGACGGGCTCGAAGAGCGGCTTGTGCGAGAACATGACATCGAGCCTCTGTTGCAAAAGCTCACGCTGCACATCATAGATTTTTACGTGCATAACGAGGACTGCTGTCGCCTCCTGTTCTACTCGACCCTGGATCATCATAAAAAAGCTCAGAAGGTGTTTGATGCGATTCGCGGTCGGTACGTTCGCCTTCTGGTAACGCAGCTCGACCGGCTGTACCGGGCGAAGCGGATCGTGAAGAAAAACAACGTTATTACGGCGCGCTGTTTTGTCGGCATGGTATTCGAGTGCGCCATGGGTCAGACAGTGTTTCGCGGCATGCAGGGAAAAGTGTTCAAGGCTGAAGATGTCGTAAAGAACAATGTGCCGATATATGCACGCGGACTTGCGAGATAATGTAAGGCGCGAGGAGCGCTTTTGATTCATTATTAACGTTTCACAACTCTCTTTGGGAGGAGACATGTGTCACACTAACCGCACGGACGCCCCCTGTCTGTGCCCGGCGCTGTCGGCTGTTGTAGCTGCCGCGATGGTTCTGATCGCGCTGTCATCGCCGGGTTTTGCACAGGGGGTGTCGAATGATGTCTGTGCCGGTTGTCACGAGGATGTCGCCGCCTCGTTCGACAAGACGGCCCACGGCATCTATTTCAACAGCCGTCCGGCCCTCGCGGAGTACGGCTGTGAATCCTGCCATGGCTCCGGAACGCGACATATCGAGGAAGGCACGGCCGAATCGATAATCAACCCGGCGCGGCAGGGCGAATTTTCCGGAAAGGAACTCTGCCTGACCTGTCACCAGGGTCCCCATTTCGACGATTGGGCATTTTCCGCCCACAACAACGCGGGGCTCAATTGCGCCGATTGCCATGATGTGCACGGGTCGTACGAGCACGTGCTCAAGAAACCCCAGCCGGAATTGTGCTATGATTGTCATTCGAACGTGAAGGCTGCGATGAACATGCCGTCGCATCACCCGGTCAAGGAAGGCAAGGTCTTCTGCAACGATTGCCATGGTCCGCACGGCGAACCGGCCCGGCAGCAAATGTACGATACGGATCGCGAACTCTGTTTCACGTGTCACGCGTCGAAAGAGGGCCCCTTCGTATACGAGCATGCCCCGGTCAATGAAGACTGCATGATCTGTCACACACCGCACGGCTCGGTGGCGAACAACCTGCTCAAGGAAAACGAACCGGCGTTGTGTCTGAACTGTCATGCGATGCATTTCCACGCGACGGTAGAAGGGGTCGACGGTGAGTTCACGGTCCCGATGGCTCCCGAACGAGCCGGCGTATCGACACCCGACGGTTGGAAGAAAGGCTTCCTGACCAAGTGCACGCAGTGTCACACCGCGATTCACGGAGCCGACCTTCCGTCACAGGCAATTTCATCCGGCGGTAACGCCTTAACGAGATGAGAGGTATGACATGAGACTACGTACGAAAGCACTCAGTGTCGGCCTGTTTCTTCTCGCGGCGCCCGCCCTGTTCGCCCAGGACAGTACCACGGAACAATACACCGTGTGGCTTGGCGGTCATTATACCGATTTCACCGACTATCGCAAGAAGGTCGGCGAATACATCCTGGACGAGGAGAATGTCTGGCCGGAGTTCACTATCAACTATCTTTCCAAAAGCAAAGACGGTACTTTTGTCCTCGACGGTCACTTCTATGACGACAAAAATATCAGGGGCAAAGTTTCAACGGTAGTCGGCGAGCGCCTGAACGGCACGTTCGAGTATCGTTCATTGATACATCAGCTGGGACAGGACAATCTCGCCAACATGGAGACACGCGAGTGGCTGGGCACGGCCCCGGGAGGCAAGATCCTGACCCACGAACTGTTCGATAAGGGAGCCGACTACAATATCCATCGCCAGGAGATCCTGAGCAACCTGGCCGTATTGCTGTCACGGCGCAACAATGTCAGGCTCATGTTCGCTCACCGGACGATCCTGGAGAACGGCACGGAGCAGGCGCTGGCAAACAGCCATTGTTTCAGCTGCCACGTAACCTCGAAGACGGCCAAGGTCGATCAGCAGACACACGAGGTGCAGGCCGGGGTCCAGGCCGATGTCAAGGAAGTGACGGTCGGTTACCAGTTTGACTACCGGCACTTCGAGTCGCAGGCGCCGGAACCGTACAACCACTACGACCGGGCCGTGAATCCCGGCAACGGTACCTCGGGTCCGGAATTCGCCTCGCGGCTGGTGTTCAGCGATACGTCACTGCCTTCCAGTACAACACCGACCATCGAGAAGATGGCGCACAAGGTGCGGGCAAAGGCGGATATCGGAAAGAGCCGTCTTGCGGGCTCGATAACGTATCACCGGACTGAGAACCAGAATGTCGATCTTGTTGCGGACGGCTGGACGGGCGCGGTCAATTATGCCGTCCTGCTGTCGCCCAGAACACGGCTTCGGGCGAAGGTCGCCGGTATGCGATTGTGGAATGACGACGTGGCAATCGACCTGCCTATCTTCAGGGCGGGACGCCCCGGGACGCCGACCGAGTACTACCGGAGCAATTTCGATTATATTCGCCTGTCCACGCTTGACCGACGGAATATCGAGGGGTACGCGGAGCTCAGTCATCGGCTGGCATCACGCCTTACTCTATCGGTCCTCGCCGGTTACGATCAGGTGAAACGCTACCACTACCCGACTGACAAAGAACTGCGTACAACCAACCAGTATGCAGGTCAGTTCAAGTTGCGGTATCGGCAGGGCTTGAGATTCTCCGGTTGGCTCAAGTACCGTTATGAAAAGACTGATGATCCGTTCACATCGGGACGCGGTCTGTTCGAAGCTCCGGGGTATGGAACGCTGTTCCCGGCGGTCATCAACCCGACGTTCATCTTCTACTACCAGCGCGAAGGACTGCGCTACCAGAACATCACGACCCTTCCGACCGATGAGCATCGGTTCGAGCTGCGAACGTCCTTCAACCCGAAGCCGGAGTACACGCTGAATATCGGAGTCAGAGGATCATACGATAAGAACACCGAGCTTGACTCGCTAGATGTCAACCACTTCGCGATTCAGCCGAACCTCAATATCACGTATGTCCCGGGTGCGAAGGTGTCGTTCTCGGCGGGTTATACGTACAGCTACAAGAAGTCGCGCGGGCCGGTGGCGGTAGCGCTCTTCGACGGCTGAGCAGGCCACATCTTCACCATCGGGTATGGTGAGCCGCCTGACACGGTCATAACCGCCGAACATTTCGGCACGGAATATACGATGGTCGACTACAAGACCAAAGTCCACAATATGTATCTCAACGGGAATTTCAGTGCGACCGACAGGCTCAGTTTCATGGGCAATGTCATCGTCAATCTTTCCAACTCCAAGTACGATCAGGTAATCATGCCGGTCCTGCCGTCTGAGATCACCGATGTTCTCAGTCACCAGGATTTCGGCTTTGAAGGAATGAACTCGTATTCCGATCTGGACTACAACTTCTACCAGTTCGGGCTTGGATTGGAATATCTCCTCTCAAAGGGCGTGACGTATACCGCCAGTGCGGAATACTATGACCTTGTTGACGATGCGCCATATGTTTATGGAGACGAGACCGGCTCGATGCTGATCCTTCGCACGGGGATCAGGGTGGAATTCTAACCGTTTACTTATGATCGCACACAAAGACGGCCGTCCAACAGGGCGGCCGTTTTCTATTGCACGACAATAGATTACAGCGATGCAGCTCTCCCGGTTCGGAGGGCTGCAAAGGCCCAAATTCATTGACATTCCGGGCCTTTTGGGGTATTTTAGCGGTTGATGGTAGCGGGTTTGACATGATTCATCACAGGGGGATTCTGGTCGCGGCTCTGGGTGAGCACAAACTTCCGCCGCCGTGAGTTCACAATTACTTCGTTGATGTCAACAGTGCAAAAGGAAGTGCAACATGACAGTCAGACTGGGTGCCGCGCTGACCGGGATTCTGCTTCTTGCGTGCTTAACTCCGGTGCTTCATGCCGATGATGCGAAGACAGTCACTCTTCTCCCCCGTGCTGTAGCAATCAAGGATTCAAGACCGCTGGAATCGCTGAGTTCATGTCTGCTCAAGATGGACAACGATACGGTTGCAGGATACTCCTCGGGATATGCGAGAGGGGATCGAACGGTGACGTTGTTTGATGCCGTTAACTGCAGTTCGCCTTCTTATCCGTTTCAAATCAAGTCGGTTTCCTTTGCCCTGATCGGGCTGGAAGGTTATCACTGGCCGCTCAGCGTGGACATCGTCGTGTTTGACGCAATCACGGACGGCGCCGGTTGTTCCTATCCGGGCAAGGAGATTTACCGGTTTGCGACTACCTGTGATTCGGCAAAATTCTCTGCGCCGCGAATCGGGGAAGTGAATTTTCCTGTGCCGGGTTGTGTGAGACGACGGTTCTTCATCGGCATTGAATATACCGATGCCCATGCCGGACCTTATCCCTCGATGGTGTTTGACAACGACCGCTCCCCGCAGCGATGCGTCAATTGGCAGTACGCCGACGGACAGTGGAACGAGTGGTATGACTACTGGGTTACCATTCCCGGTTACCCCGTCATCTGGGTTCAGGGCACCACCGATGCGACGGTCACTTGTCCCGATACTGACGGTGACCTGATATTTAATCGATATGACAATTGCCCGTGCACGTATAACCCGGATCAGAAAGATTCCGATGCGGACGGCGCAGGAGATGCATGCGAAGGATGCTGCACGGGATACACGGGAAATGTCAACAATGACGCTGCGAGTGAGGTGAACCTTGCCGACCTGACCTTCCTAATCGACTACGTGTATATCTCGGGAAATCCTCCCTGTTGCAAAGCAGCCGCGAATACGAGTGGCGACGTTGAAGGCAAAGTAAATCTTGCCGATGTGACGGCCTTGATAGATCACATCTACATAAAAAAGCTTCCGCTGCCTGCCTGCCAGTAAATTTCGACGCGATGATATTCCGGTCTCAGCGTAACGAAAAATGTTCATGTCTCGGCCGGTATTCGACCCTGACTTCTGATGTCGAGGATGCTTAGCCTTGAGTTTTGACACCCAATGAGAAACCGAGTTGACCATCTGAATAGGCAGCTGCGCCGGCAAAATCTCCCGTTAACGATATTTCATTGGGGCACAATGCGTTATAGTGAAATCGGCTGCTTCCCGCCGGGGCAGGCTAAGCGGTCGTAATGTGGGTAACTAAAGGGTAGCCGTGAATCTCATACATGTCGCGTGCGGGCTGGTAACTCAATGTCCTCAGATATCGGAAAAACCTGGCTTTTCCTGTGTGGGGTAAAAATTACCTCATTACTGAATTTTTTTTGAGGTAAAATGGCTCAGCCCTTGACAAATGGATTTTAATAACTATATTTTACGCAGTAAGAGAGAGAAAAATCCCCCTAAACCCTGCCTGTACCCTCCCCTGTGTGCTCTTTTATCAGGCAGGGTTTCTCCTATTAATCGAGAAAATTTGGTTGTGCGGTGGGCGAGTCAGAAAGAACCGTTTGGAAGCGCGGAGAGGTTCAGACCCGGACGGCGCTTTTTTCAAACGTGACGGCTTTGGCGGCAGAATCTACGAAAAAATAGCTCTCTTCATGAAAGGGAACGAACAATAGTCGGGCTGTTTGCGGGTTAAATTTCAGGTCGCCAAACTCGGCTTTTTTGTCGTTTTTCAACCGTTTGCGGAAGGATATGACTTTGGCCAGCGTCACGGCGTCGGCCGCGCTCACACTTACCGGCAGGAACGAGTTTCCAACTGATTCGAGCTCGGTACTGGCCAGGTGAGGCATGGCCGCCGTCAGGCGTTTCGACAACCGGTACATGCCTTCAAGGTTGGTCATGCGAAACGCGGGGACACTCAGCCACTCGGAGTGATAAATCCCTCCCATCAGCCGGCGCAGGCCGGCATTCTCCGGCGGAATATGGAACTGCCAGAACGGAAAGTACAGGTTGTCTCCATCCCGGGGCGCGTTGGCTACGGCTATCGTCTCAAGAGCCACGCCGCCGGAATCGATCACGTTCACGTAGTCGCAGTTCGCGCACACGGCGACAAAAGTCTTCTCTTGAGGCAGGTCAAAACCGCAGTTTTCACACCGGTGAAACGTCACTTCCAGACTTCCGAATTTGATGTCCCGGGGTGAGCCCGACTCTTCATTTTCGTTGAACTCGGGCCTTCCGGCGTGATGCAGGACACGCCCGGTAACGGCATCGACGGTAAACCTGGCGAAGTCTCCGGATTGATAAGATTCCGCGATAGCGTACGGGAAATACACGATAGAATGAACCGGGTGCATCAGCTCAGTTCTATTTTTCCCAAAGTGGGCCGGCGATATGTTATTGAGATTGGCGACCCCCGAAGCTATGCGCGGCCACACGCTTTCCCAGGGATGGATAATCGGTAACGAATCGTAGGCGTCATCGATACGTTCGCGGCTGAACGGCTCCAGGCGAACATAGCGGGCTCGCACACCGATCGAATCAGGCACGCCGGCAGATTCGTGGCCGGCGGGCACAGTGACCACGTGGGGCATCAGGGTGATTTCAGTCTCTTCCTTCTGGTAGCTCACCTCGCGTGATTCATAATCGTCTGACTGGACCAGACGTTCTTCGATTCGGTTGCGTACTTTCAGGAGAATCGCATCCACTTTCCAGTATGGAAAATAGATAAACTTGAACTGCATGCCGGGGCCGGTGAGCGGCAATCCATTGTCCTTGAGAAATCGATCAATGTTGAAACGGATTTCCCTCTCCGTGACTTTGGGCAGGGCCATGAACGCCGGCGGCAGCTCCGGCATCACGATACGGAGAATAGAGCCGCAGTGGACGCAGGTCAGGACGGAGAAGTCATCCTCGAGCTCGAGGTCTCCGCCGCAGCCCGGGCACGTTACGCCTATAAAGAAGCCGCTCTTACGCGAAGCGGCCGCAGCCGCATCAGGACTTGTCGGAGTCCTCATGTTTCTCGCTATCCTCGCCTTTTACCGGCTTGCCGCATTCACCGCAGAATTTCGAGCCGGGGATCAATTTTGCCTGGCAATGCGGGCAGGTATCCATGGCCTCCTGCTTATGGCCGCAGTGCATACAGAACTTGGCTTCTATGGGCAGCGCCTGGCCGCAGGCGGCGCACATAGTGCCACTGGGTACCCGGACCGGCTCTTTCTGCTGCTGTTGAAATGCCGAGGCCACCATACCGGGCATCATGAACCCCACGCCGGCGGCCATTCCCATCCCCGCTCCGGCTCCCGCCACACCGTTGGCGGCACCCAAGCCGCGCGCAAGCTGGAATTTCAGGAAATCATCGAGATTGCCGACTGCCTCGAGGCCGGAACGCTGGTCGATCATTTTCGAGACTTCTTCGGGAGGCGTGATGGATGCGATATAGAAGTCGACAAGCTTGAGACCGTACTTCTCGAACTCGGCCCGGACAATCTCCTTGAATTGCTCGGCCAACTCGGTGTAGATCGCCGGCAGATCAAGGATGGTGTCAAGGTTTTCGCCAAGAAGGTCATTCAGGCGCGCAACGATGACGTCACGCAGGTAGCTTTGAATGTCGGCGGTGGTAAAGCGGGACTGCCGGCCAACGATGGTATTGAGGAAAAGACTCTGATCGACAATCTGCATCGTAAAAGCACCGTATCCACGGAGGCGGATAAGCCCGAGTTTGCTGTCTCGGAATGCGACCGGCTGCCGTGTCCCCCACTTCAGGTCCGTGAAGACCTTGTGGTTGACGAAATACACCTCGGCGCGGAACGGTGAATTGAAGCCGAACGGAAACGCCAGAAGGCGGGTCAGAATCGGGAGGTTCTTGGATGTCAGCGTATGGCGGCCGGTGCCGAAAGTGTCAGCGGGTTTGCCGTCTTTGAAGAATATGGCCGACTGACTGTCGCGGACTATCAACTGGGCGCCGATTTTGAAGTCGGCGGAGCCCTCCTGGGGAATCCGATGTATCATCTCATCACCGGACGGGTCCATCCACTCAATAATTTCAATAAGCAACGACATGTGTATCTCCTGCGTGATTTGAAATGAGGCTCGTTTATCGGATTTTCGACAGAAAAGGGCCATCTCTTGAGCCCGGATAATATGGGTGATGATCGCTGACTGAGGCTCCCCTTGGCGGCGGTCGAGAATGGCTCCCGGGGCCATTTCTCGTTGACAAACGAGACTGAGTTGGTATACTTAGATTGGAGTGGCAACCACATACTTCCTTTCTCGACAACACGTTGGGAGGAATTCCGATAAACGATTCTGTGTAGTTTCAAACGACCTGAAATAGCCATACCTGCGAGAGGACTAATCCGATGAAAAAGCTCTGGTTCGGCGTTGCGGCCCTTTTGCTTGTGACTTTCGGATCGCTGCTGTTTCTGACCGGAAAGAGCGAGAAGACGGTCAGCTACCGCGAGCAATTCGGTTACTATTTGATGAAGAATAACGGCAAGATTCCGCGAGCGGAGAGACGGCCAAGTGACTGGTTTTTCCGTCAGCGGGCCTACCCTTATGACTCGATTCCGATTCTCGAGCACCGTGAGGCGGTCGACAAGGCAGCACGGATGGTTGCGCGGCAGACTGCCCTCGGCGCGACAACGCCAACATGGGAGGAGTCCGGACCGACTAATATTCCGGGACGAATCACGGATCTCGCCGTTCACCCCTCTCAGCCGAGTACGATCTACGCGGCGGCAGCGGCCGGAGGAGTGTTCAAATCCACCGACCTTGGTGCGTCGTGGACGCCGATATTCGATGAGCAGGGAACGCCCGGAATCGGAGCGGTGGCAATCGACCCGACCGATCCCAACACAGTGTATATCGGGACCGGCGAGGTAAACCCGGCCTCGGATACCTACGAGGGAACCGGCATCTACAAATCGACCAACGCGGGCGCGACGTGGACGAATATCGGACTGCCCAACAGCTATCGAATCGGGCGCATCGTGGTGGATCCAAATGACAACCAGCGGATATTTGTCGCGGTATTCGGCAGGACGTTCGGCGGCAACAATCCCGATAGAGGCTTGTACCGTTCGGAAGACGGCGGGGCAACGTGGCAGAGGATGCTTTACGTAGCGGATAACGTGGGCTGTATCGATGTTGCGATACACCCGGACAGCGGCGTAGTCCTGGCCGCCATGTGGGAACGTTACGCCGGTCCAAACTCGGCGCTGTGGCGATCGGACGATCACGGGGATACCTTTACGAAGGTCTCCGGCACCGGAGGTCTCCCCCCGACGTCAATAGACGCCGGCAGAATGGGAGTGACAATAGATCCCCTGTCAACGACATGTTATCTTCTCATCAACGACGGCAACGGCAACTTCTACGGCCTGTACAAGAGCACCGATATTGGCGTGAATTGGACCAGGACCAATGACGGCGTTCTTGGGGACCTCAATGCCTCGTGGTCGGGAGGCTGGTACTTCGGACAGATCAGAGTTGCACCGGGTTATCCTGATCAAGTCTATCCCAGCGGACTCGATGTCTGGAAGAGCACGGACGGCGGGAATAGTCTCTCGAACATCACGACCGGTGGACCTCATGTAGATCAGCACGCGATGTACATACTCCCCACTGATCCGAATGTGCTCTATATCGGCAACGACGGCGGCGTGTACTACTCAAACAACGGTGGAGCGTCGTGGAATCACCTCACATCCCAGCCCAGTACGCAATTCTACGCGATTTCTCTTGACTACCAGAATCCCGAGCGCATCTATGGCGGGACCCAGGACAACGGCACGATGAGGACCAAGACCGGCGCTCTCGACGGCTGGGATCAAATTCTCGGCGGTGACGGGTTCTACGCGCTCGTGGATTATTCCAATCCGGATATCGTCTATGCGGAGTACCAGTACGGCAGTCTCAGAAAATCGACCGACGGCGGTCTGTCGTTTTCATCGGCACTGAACGGAATCAATCCGGATGATCCTACCAACTGGAATACGCCTATCGCCATGGATCCCAATAATCCGGAAGTGCTCTATTACGGATCCGATCACATCTACAAGACGACCGACGGCGCTGATAGCTGGGCGGCAATAAGCCCGGACCTGACAAGCGGCACTATCACGACAATCGATGTGGGACGCGATGACGGCGATGTCGTGTACTGCGGCAGCACCACCGGGCAGGTCTGGGTGACGACCGACGGTGGCGCAACATGGAATCCGAGCTACGGGCTGCCCAATCGCTGGGTGACCCGGGTCACGGTCGATCCCTTCGACGCCTCGATTGCGTATGTTTCGTTATCCGGTTACCGGCAATACGGCGAGTTTTACGCACACGTCCAACGCACGACAGATTATGGGGCTTCCTGGACGCCGATCTCAGGCGATCTACCGGACGCACCGGTGAATGACGTCATAGTCGATTTTCACAACGACAGCACGTTGTATGTCGGCACGGACGTCGGCGTTTTCGTAACCAAGAACCTCGGTACCACCTGGACGCCGTTCGGCACGGGTCTGCCCGTAACCACGGTACACGACCTGGCATATCATTATCCGACCGGCATCCTCGTAGCGGGAACGCACGGCCGGTCCACATTCAAAACGACCATAGAATGTGACGACCTGACCGACTCCGACGGCGATGGAATCGGTGACGCCTGCGATAATTGTCCGCTTGTCTACAACCCGTACCAGGAGGATGCCGACTATGACATGGTCGGCGATGCCTGTGACTCGTGCACTGATACGGACCACGACGGGTTCGGGAATCCGGGATATGCGGCCAACACATGTCCGGATGACAATTGCCCGTACGTTTACAATCCGGATCAGGCAGACGCTGATAATGACGGCATCGGCGACATATGCGACTTTGGAACCCTTACATTCGACACGGTGGCCACGACATGCAAGAAACTGCTGGTCGCGAATAACGGTCGGTTCGGAGCCGACGACGAAGGCGCGACACTAGATTACCTGGATGTCGGCGATTGTGATCCCGGCGCGGGCGTCTACATATTCGACGCATCAGCCGTTGTCGCATACGATAACGGTACCGAGGTAATCGCCAGCACATCGGCTTTTGGAAGTCAACCCTTCCTCCTGATCAATGACCTGAATCCTACTGTTCCGACAGTCACGACATCCGATTACGATGTTTTCGAGTCAGGAACGATGCTCACGAAAGATATGGCTATCGCACTTGAGAAGACATGGTGGGCCCCCAAACAACCATCGAATTGTGGTTACGTCATTCAGCGATTGAAGGTGTTTTCCTATGACGGCGCGTCCCACGCAGGCGTTTATGTCGGTGACGCCGTCGACTGGGATATTCCATCGGATAACGCATCGGACAATTACGGCGGGTATGACACAACCTACAAGATGATCTACCAGTATGGCGCGGAGTTTGGTGGCGGCTGCACGCCCAACGACGAGCGTTTCGGCGCTATGGCCTTACTGGGCTGGTACAAGAACAATGACACCTGTTCCCTTGACCAGTCTCGACCGTATAGCGGCTATGTTGACCTGAACGCCTACTGGATCTACCCGACCGGCGGATTCGTGCCCACGGAGCTTTACAACAACATGGCCCAGGCCGGATTGCGGGCCTACTCGGGAAGCCCGACCGATCTTCACTCGGTCATGACATATGCCGGCAATATTACACTGCTTCCCGATGATACACTGTATATATTTGCCATGATCGCAACCACACAATCCGGAACGGTCGCCGACCTTCGGGCCGATGTTACGGCAGCGACTCAATGGATCAAGACGTATCTGGGCGAGAGCTGCGGCTGTTGCGGCCTCTATACCGGCGGGTATACCGGCAACACCAACTGTGATACACTGGGTGAACGCAACCTGGCCGACATTACCACGCTCATTGATCATGTTTACCTGAGCCACGCTCCCCTGTGTTGTGATGCCAACGGCAACACGGATGGTAGTACCGACGGCCAGGCTAACCTTGCCGATGTCACGCGCCTCATTGACAATATATATATCTCACACATGGAGACGGCGCCCTGTCAATAGCGCCCACAAGCTGACCGCGACAAATGAAAAGCCGCTCCGGGCAAATCCCGGGGCGGCTTTCTATAAGATGTCGGTTGCACCAAGTGTCAATAACTGCTGGAATCCAGTTTCACTTTGCCCCTGAATATCCAATAGATGCTGGTCGTGTAGGCGAGCACAAGGGGCATGCCGATAGCGGCGATAATGAGCATGATCTCCAGTGTCGCGTGAGATGACGAGGCGTTATAGATTGTCAGACTGTGTTCCGGATTCGGCCTCGAAAATATCATGTCGGGATACATGCCGATTCCGAAGAGCGAAAGCAGAAGCAGGACGGAAACCGATGACGACAGGAAGGCCCGAAAATCACGACCGTGGTACACCTCGCGCGGGATATTGGCAATGGCCAGGATGTTGAGGAACGGGACGATAAACAGGACCGGGGTATTGACCAGCATATCCTTCATGTGCGGCACATATATCAATGTCAGCATCGTGGTCATAATATAGGTGATGACGAAGAAGATGATGGTATTCCTGACCCACTCGCGAACTCTGGCCTGAAGTTCTCCTTCGGTCTTGAGCACTACATAGATCGAGGCATGCATCATGAACAGCGCCACGGTTGTTATCCCGACGATTATGGGATATGGCCGAAGCAGACCGATCAAATGGCCCATGTATTCGTGCTCGGCGGTCAGGGGGACGCCGTAGGCGATATTTCCAAGGGCGATACCGATGAGAAGCGCCGAGAGAATGCTGCTGACACTAAAGCTGATATCCCAGATTCGGCGCCACCGACGGGATTCACGCTTCCCGCGGAATTCAATCGCCGCCGCGCGGAAGATGAGCGCAAATAGAAGGAACATCAGAGCGATGTAGAAGCCGGAAAAAGCGGTAGCATAGACCCCGGGGAACGCGGCAAAGAGGGCGCCGCCGCCGGTGACGAGCCAGACTTCGTTGCCATCCCAGACCGGACCGATGGAGTTTATCATCAGGCGACGTTCTTCATCGGTTTTGGTGAACAAATGAAGGGCACCCACACCCAGATCGAAACCGTCGAGGATAGCATACCCTGAAAAAAGTATCCCGACCAGGATAAACCAGATAGTATTGAGATCGAAACTCATGCCCTGTGTCCCTCCTCTGTCTTGACGTGTTCCGGTCCGGCCTGGATTTTCTCGTTCAGCAGGAAGATGAACAGGATGAACAGCAGCAGGTACACCAATCCGAACAGTATGAGCGACGTGATCACCTCACCGGTAGTCACGCTGACCGAGAATGCCTCGGACGTACGCAGGTAATTGTAGACAATCCAGGGCTGCCGTCCGACCTCGGCTGAGAACCAACCCAGTTGATTGGCAAGTTGAGGGCCAAGAACCGAAAAGACGAATATCCATAGAAGCCATCGGTGTCCAAACAGGGTGCCTCGCCACCAGAAGAATATGCCTAACAGAGCAATCAGGATCAAGGCGAAGCCGATTGCGACCATGGCGTGGTACGATTGGAAGACGGTGTTCACGGGCGGTCTGTCACCGGGCTCGAAGGAATTCAGACCCTTGATTGGCGCGTCGCTGCTGCCGTGCACCAGCCAACTCAGCATTCCGGGAATCTGGATGCCGTATTTGACTTCCTGGCTGTTTTCATCGACCCATCCGAACAGCCAGAGACCGGCGGGCTCGTCAGGCGGATAGATACCCTCGAAGGCCGCCAGTTTGGCGGGCTGGGTGTCGGCCAGTTTTTTTCCGCTCTGATCGCCTGATGCAAGCTGAAGAATCGAGGCCACAGCTGCCAGTACGAGCGCGATCTTGATTGATTTTCGGGCGAACTCGCTGTGTCTGTTTTTCAGTAAGTAGAACGCGCTGACACTTATGACCAAAAATGCGCCGGCCTGCCAGGTCCCCATGAAGACGTGGCTGATACGATCAAGGAATGACGGATTGAAGACGGCTTGCCAGAAATTGACGAGTTCCGCGCGCATCATGCCGCCTCTCTCCACAAGCTGAAATCCGGCAGGTGTCTGCTGCCAGGAGTTGGCGACCACGATCCAGATGGCGCTGAAGTGAGCCCCGAACATCACCATTATGGTCGCAAAGAAGTGTGTCCCCGGCTTGACCTTATCCCAGCCGAAGAGCAATATGGCCAGGAAACCGGACTCGAGAAAGAACGCAAAGACGCCTTCGGCGGCCAGGGCGCTGCCAAACACATCGCCGACAAACCGCGAATACTGTGACCAGTTCGTGCCAAACTGGAATTCCATGACGATACCGGTCGCCACGCCCAGGGCGAAAATCAGGCCGAAGACCTTGACCCAGAAACGGGTCATGTGTTCGTAGACCTCCTTCTTCGTCTTGAGGTACATCGCCTCCATAATGACGAGCAGCAGGCCAAGGCCGATGGTCATCGGCGGAAAGATATAATGGAAACCTATCGTGAATGCAAACTGGATCCGGGACAGTATTTCAACATCCATCCTGTCTCTCCTGCGTGTTGAGGCTGTTCAAATTCGGAGTCGACAGAGAAATAATAGGGTGTGATAATCGATGTCAATGCTAAAAGGAGGCTATTGAGCGTTCAATCCGCCCGAGGCTCTATCGGGACAAAAGACTTCATCTCCGATGTCTCCCCGATGACCGCCGCGCCGACCGAATCGCCCCACACATTTACGGTTGTCCGGCAGCGGTCGAGGAACCAGTCCACCGCCCAGATGAGGCCTATTCCCTCCAATGGGAGCCCAACCGCCGACAGCACAAAGACCATCATGACCGTTCCGGCGTGCGGGATGCCCGCGGCGCCGATCGATGCCAGCGTGGCCGTAAGGAAAATGACGATTTGCTGGCCGAGCGAGAGGTCCACACCATAAATCTGAGCAATAAACAACGCCGCGACCGCCTCATACATCGCAGTGCCGTCCATGTTGATCGTAGCTCCGAGGGGAAGCACGAACGATGCGGCGCGATGATCGACTTTGTTTCGTTCTTCGACCAGCTCCATTGTCAGGGGCAGAGTTGCCGAAGAAGAGGCAGTTGTGAAGGCTGTCGCCAGCGCCTGGCCCATATTGACCGCGTACTCCACCGGGTTCTTCTTGCCAAAGAGTTTCAGGATCAGCGGGAGGATGACAAAGGCGTGTATGGTCAGTCCGGCGAGGACAGTGACTATGTAAAGCCCCAGTCCGGATATCAACTCACCCAGCATGTCCCGCTTTTGCGAAACGATATCGCCGATGATCGAGAGAACGCCTATCGGGGCAAAATAGATGATGAGGATTACAATTTTCATGACGGCTACGTTCACACCGTCGAAAAACGCGATCACCGGTTTGCCCTTCTCCCCTATGGCGGTCAGGACACCGCCGAAGAGAAGCGAGAAAACGATCAGCGGAAGGATGTCGCCCTCGGCTGCGGATTTGATAATGTTCGATGGGATTAGCCCTGTCACAACATCGATCAGCGTCTTCCCCTGCGCGTGAAGGACATCCTCGGGAATCTCGCCGCCGAAGAACTCAACGCCAACACCCGGATGAATCAGATTAACCATCAGCAGACCGATTACAACCGAGAACCCCGTTGTGACGAGATAGTACAGCAGGGTCTTACCTGTGGTGCGGCCGAGACGACTGACATCGCCGAGTGAAGTTACGCCGACGATCATCGAAGCGACGATCAGCGGCACGACGATCATTTTCAGCGCATTCAGAAACATGTGGCCGAGAAAGGCCAGCTGATGGAAGACACCGGGGAGATAGTAACCGCCGAGGGCGCCGAGAACGGCGCCGGCGATCATACCGATGAGGATGATGTTTCCTGCTCTTGCTGTCATCGTCCGTCCGCTGAGTTCACCGTTGCGTTTCGGACAGTATAGCGACAACAACGTCCGGACACAAATAAATATACGGCCGTGCGTTTATGCTACGGCCGTATACGTGTACTGCTGTACGGTTTTGTGAGGGGACAAACCTATTTCAACAGTAGCATTTTTCTGGATTCCACGAAGCTGTCGGCTTTGATCCGGTACAGATAGACTCCGGATGCGACGACATTTCCCGAATGGTCGGTTCCATCCCAGATGATACTCCGGCGGCCTGCCGACATGAAACCGTCACGGAGCGTGTTCACCCAGCGACCGGTGATATCGAATATGTCGATCCTGACATCAGCGGCGCGAGGCAGATCAAAGGTGATAGTAGTCGTGATATTGAACGGATTGGGGAAATTCTGGTAGAGAGCCGGGTATTTGGGCAGAATGTCCGAAGGTTCTTCGACGACCTCGGTGGGAGTGTCGATATGAGTCGGATATCTGCGCCCCATGGATGTTGCGGCAACGACCTCTTTCAGCCCGTTCGGACCATCATACGAGAAACGCAGTTCCTTGATGAAGGCAAAACCGCGCCGATCGTTATAGAAGAGAACTCGGGTCTCCCCTGCGACGGTGTTCCATATCATGGTCATGTTATCGCCCGTGAAGTGCGGTGTCACTTCGGCGGGGAACGTGAAAAGTGCAGCGCCGAGTGAATCTCTGCCTGTAGCAATTATGGAATTAAGGTCGCCAAAGGCGTGCGTGAACAGTGTATCCTGTGACGGCGCTGGAGGTCGCGGCATGCGTGGCAGTTCATTCATCACGCGAACCATGTAGGTGAAATCCTCTATGGTCCACGGGATACCATCGCCATTGACATCGGCCGCCTCGGCTATGTCTTCGGCAGAGATTCCTTCGGGATAATTGATATTATGCCCGACAAGATACCTGGCGAAGAGTTGCACATCGTTACGCCCGTATGGAATACCGTCGAAAGTGATATCGCCGCGACTTTCTATTGAATCACTTCTGATGACCTGGCAGCCGCCGTTCTGGAAGATGACCTGTCGCCGGTTTGTGACTTTGCCGCTGTAGAAAGTGCACGAATCCGGAGGACCTGCGAACGACGGCAGTTCATTGCTATCGACTATTCTGTGTCCTTCTCTGTCGAGGACCCGATACGCCGTTAACAGCGTATCCCACAGCTCGCTGTTGAGCGAATTGTCCTCGCACTCGGCCCATACGAAGTCAACCGGTATGAACTCGTTCTCAAGCGAGTGATCGTCTGAAACCATAAACCAGAGTTTAGACATGATGATGATGGAATCGTCTGGTAACAAGCAAGCCGGATGTACAGGGCCGTTATTAGTCTCCGCGATACCCACGATACGGGCCATGCCCGAAGGACAGGCATCGCCGCAACCTGGCGGGGGGCCGTACCGGTACGTGAAGTATTCCCACTCGCATTCCTGGTATATGCTCGACTCTCCCACATCGGCGCCCCAAAAGGACATCATCTCTGCATCGTAGCCAAGCAGAAGATTGAATCCACTGATGCTGGCAGATGCGTTCTCGAGGAGAATGTTGACGTCGACGGCTAACCCCGGGATAACCGGATCGCGTGTCTCGATTCTGACCTTGAATAGATCCGATGCAGGCCTTATGTCGAACATTGCTGTGCAGTAACTAGTGTCCATGCCGTCGGTAGCGCCCACGGTAGCGGTGAAGATTGTGCCGGCATCTGATGAGTCGGCAGTGAATGTCAGCCCTCCGGTTTCAGTATCGAATTCTACTGATCCGTGGGGTTCCGGCTGAAACGATGACAGGAAGATCTCAACAACATCGCACGTATCATTGTCTCCGGCAGCAAATGGGATAACTTTAGTCCCCGGTACGTTAGCGGTGATAGTCCGCCCGCACCGTCCTCGAAACCTGGGACGAGAGTTGGCGACGATCGCGCGAAATGAGCAATAATCCTCAGGCGGTGTGGTATGAGCCGGGCTGTTGCCGATCGATGCCGAGACCTCGACCTTCCACGAGCCTATGTTCTCCCTGCCAGGTGATTCCCAGGACCATAATCCCGTGCGCTCGTCAATCTCACCGGGTCCGGACACAAGATGGTAGCGAATAGACGAGGCGCGGTTGTTGTCCCGGGTGCCGTCGGTCGCCCAGAGATGGGTCATTAGCTGTCCATCGCAATAGGAGCCCTTTACGAATTCCGGACAGGTTACAAACACTGGAGTCTTCGGTGGCGGCGTTACCGCAGACACGTTGACTCCGAAAACGGTGAGGACAACAAGACAGGGCGCTATTATGCTGAAGATAGAGCGTGGCTTCATTACATTCCTCCCGACACGCAATTGGCGATAGGCTGAACCTGATTTTCGTTTTCGGGCGAGGGAGATGTGAAAAACTACGGTGTCCGGTCGGCAGGTCCGATGGTCGAAGTCGCCGGTACATCAGTCCTTCCCAGGCTCACAGCAATATACAAAAAACGACCGGATTGTCAACGATAGACCGGCGGCAAAGTGCTTGAGCGACAATTGCAAAAGAGCCGGTCTTTCGACCGGCTCTTTAAGCCTGATTTATCAGGTATTTTCGCTTCAGGACTTAGCGGCGAGCAGGTCCGATCTTTTCAGCCGGAGTTGATCGAAGCTCTTACCGGAGATGACATAATACCAGTTGGCAAAACGGGCATTGAGATTGTCGGCGGTTTCTCTGCCCCTTTTGACATTCGATTCCCAGCGCTGATGCTCCTGCTGCTTGCGCCGGTTGGCGCGGTCGGTATCAGTCATCAGGCTGTCGGCCTTCCCCAGAAAGGTCGAGTCCGTCGGAAGCGGCGGTTCCGGGAACAGTGACGGTTCGAATCTAGCCGTTACGAACAGGTATCGATTGTCACCTGTATTCGGGCCGCTGCCGTCATCGCCGGATGCATCACCGGTGACCTCGCCGAATCGCAGCGTGTAGACCACTCCGTCGGCGGTGGACACCACCAGTTCGCCTTCATTAGACATCAACTGGCCGTTTCGAGCGATGAAAAATCCCTTATTCCGAAGCGAGAAGACATCAGACTGCGATATCTGCTGTTCGCCGCCGGTTCCCTGAAGGCTGGCTGAGAGGCCCCCGGGTTTGGGGCGAACGCCAACTATTATCAGCGAGTCAATTGCCGTGAGTACAGCCTGTATCTTCGCCGAATCCACCTCCTGGGTCTTCTTCTGGCCGTTGATACGCCATTTGTTGTCCTTGCGAGAAAGAACGAGGTTGTCTTTCTCGTTCACGGAACCGGTTCGTTCGTTGATGGAGTAGTCGTTCAGGACAATCTTGTCAATTTTGGACCTGTTGACCTGGAGCAGGTCGGTATCGATCCAATCCTTGAACCGGGTGGAGATATCGAGATCCATCCTGCAGGCGTAAACCCGCTTCTGGTCAGGCACCCGGACAAAACGTATATCTTTGTGGCCTTCCACAGGTTTGCCGATAATCAGATCTGCCAGAACCTTGCCATTGGCGCCCTTGATGGTAACTCGTTCGCCTCTTCCGGCGAGTCCCGGGACGGTTTCATCGAGCGGATCGATCACCCCGAGGCTCTCATATTCAGACACATTGTCGGTGCGGTAGTCATCCTTTTTGATGCCGATCACACCGGCGGCGGTTTTGGCCAGCCGGTCTTTGGCATCCGCAGGATAATCGTAGTGCGAGGGGATAACCCACCTGCCGTCCTGAAATGTTACTTTAAATGGGTGTGCTGAACCAGTTGATTCATCGAAGCTTATAACTTCAAGAGTCTGAGCGTCGTTGGGGTTGGTGAACTCCGGATAGAAGGGCTCGCCCTGGTCAACGAAGGCTTCGGGGGTAACACGTTTCGGCGCCAGTATGAAAGCCAGAACCGCCAGGACGACAGCTACCGAGCCGAAGATGATAGTTTTTTTCGTCTCATTCATGGGCATTAACTCCTTAACCTTCTCGCGGCGGCCGCCCCTTCGCGTTCGCGTTGTCGCCGTCGAACGAAGACAAACATTCCGAGAATGATCACCGGAACCGGCGGCAAAACCACTGCCAGCGTCTTGATACGGGTCTGGATGCCGCTGATAGCGGCTTCGACGTTTTCCTGGCTTTCCTGGATGGTCGCCTGTTTCCTGGCCTCGATATTGGCCTTGACTACCTCGAATTTGCGATTCTCGACCTCCTGAAGGTTTTGCACCATGATTTGCTTGGTCTGGTTATCGAGGTCAGTCCGGTTGCGGACCTCGGTGACCTTTTCGTTGAGGCGCTGTTGGGCCTCATCGAGGGCCTGCTGTGCCTCTGCTTCGGCCGTATTCTCTTCGTTCAGTCGGCGCTCAATAAACTGCTGAGTGCGCGCCTCGACCGCTTCGAGAGTCCGGTGCTTGATCCGCTTCTTGCGCAGATCGATAAAGGAATCATCGCCGACGAGAACATCCATGCAGTTCAGGACAAAAGTCACGTTATCAAAGGAGACATTTTGCATGCCCTGACGGCGGAGGGTGAAGAACTGCTCCGAAATCATATCGACATCGGAAATGACAATGGCATTGACCGATTTCGGCATGGTGGTTTCGGGTGCGAGTGTGTCGGTCTCTCCCCCGGCCGATGACTGACCGGTGATGTGAGCCGCCAGAATGTAGGAATCAGGGGTCTGGCTTCGGCGAGGATTGCGATTCAGGCTCAGGCCGAAGAATGAACGCTGTACCAGCTGCTGGAATTGATCGACGCCGGAAATCCGTCCGGTCCGCAAAAGCGGCTTGAACTCGAAACTCGCGTCGTTTCCTTTGAAGAAATAGCCCGGATACAGCATCACGAGCTCCTGCAGTCCGGCGCTGGCTTTTTCATCGGCATTGAATGCCTCGGCGGTTTCGTTTCCGGCACCCACGAAGATGATCTCGGGCTGAATCTGGCCGAGGTCAGGATGCGGGTTATAGGTGTCCCAGACAACCTGGGAGGGATTCCAGTTGATATCCAGCGCTTTCATGAAGTCGTTAATATCGCCTTTCGGCGGTGGTTTCTGCTGCTGTTGCTGTTGGAACGGACTGGATTGAAAATCGCTGGGCAAAATCGGCGACAGCCCGACATCCACGACCGGCAGCGGGTCTATCATGAGCAGGGTCGGGTGACCGGCGAGAACGTAATCTTTGAGATTGTCCATTTCGTTCTGCGGCAGCGATGATGGCAAAATCGCGAGAAGGCCGTCGAGCTCCTCCGTGATCGGTTCTTTAGCCGATATCTGCACGACGTCATATTGTTTTTTCAGCTCGGAGATGATCGACCATGCCGGCGTGCTGCTCATGGATTGAAAGTCGAAACCGCCGAACAGGTTCACCCCTGTCGTCAGGACGCCGACTTTCTTGCGGTTGGTGTTGGCCACCGTACGAATCGAGCGCACCAGTTCATATTCAACCGGTAGACCGGGATCAAAAAACGGGATCACTTCCTCCCGGGGACCCGAGGTCACTGCCAGGCCGCAGTACACTTGCTCGGTTGTGGCGCGGGCGCTGGATTGTGTCACGACCTGTCTCGGGGTGATATTGAATTTCTCCCGAGCATCGCGAGCTTCCTGCGAATACGGCTCGGTATCGTGAATTAATACCTGGACCCGGCCGCCTGACGCGGCGCTAATATCCTCGAGAGTACCGATCAAATTAGAGCGGACCTCGACATATTCTCTCGGCACCTGCGGGCTGATGTACGCCTGGACAAAGACGGGCCGGTCTTTGGGAACTTCCCTGACGAGTTGCTCGGTTTGATCAGACAGCGAGTGCATTCGTTCGGCGGTGACATCGAGCCGGACGCCCGCCCGATCCAGAATTACGTTCAAACTGATAACCGCCACGACGACCGCTACGGCGCGCGCTGTCTGATGGAGCGGGTAGCGATAACCGGTGGTCTCTCTGCGCCAGTGCCGGCGGCCGATAAGGATCACGTTGAGGTACAGCATAATGCCCGCCAGTGACCCAAAGTAGAGAAGGCCGGACAGGCTGACAATTCCACGGGAGAAGTCGCTGAAGGAATCGTACACTCCGAGAGGGGCGAGAAAATGCTGGAGCGATTCACTGAACACCCACTGGCCGGAAGTCACGAAGATGAAAAATGAACTGAATGCAGCTCCCAGAATGAAGGCTATCGTTGTGTTTGAGGTCAGCAGAGAGGCCAGCATGCCCAATGATAACAGCGACGCACCGATCAGCCAGTAGCCGATGTAATTACCGATCATCAGGCCGATATCCGGACTGCCAAGCCAGAACAAGACAATCACGTGGCTCAGCGACAGGATAATCGCCCCGGTATATATGCCTACAAGGGCGAAGTATTTTCCAAGGACAATTTCAAGATCGGTGGCCGGCAGGGTGAATAGCAACTCATCGGTTCCCTGCCTGCGTTCGTCGGCCCATATTCCCATGGTCAGGGCCGGAATGAAAAACAGCAGTATTATAGGAAACAGGAGATTGAGCTGATTGAGATTAGCAAGATTGTTGGCGAAAAAGCGTTCCTGCCAGAAGGCTGCCGCCGCACTGAGGAAGATGAACATGGTCAGGAAGACGTAGCCGGTTGGGTTGCTGAAGTACAACCGCAGGTCACGTTTGCAGACGACCCAGATCAGATTCCAATTAATGCTCAGCTTTTTCATGCGGCCCCCCCTTCAACCGTCGGGGCGCCACGGCCGTAATCGGTCATCTGGTAGAATGTCTGCTCCAGCGACCCGCCGCGCTTGAGCTCCTGCGGAGAGCCGTCGAACTTCATTTTGCCCTCATGTACCAGTAAGACGCGCGAAGCAATCGCCTCGACTTCCTGGAGGATGTGGGTGGAGATCAAGATAGTCTTGGTCTTGCCAAGTTCTTTGATGTTTTCCCGGAAATCCCTGATCTGGTTGGGATCCAGCCCGGCTGTCGGCTCATCCATGATGAGGACCTCGGGGTTATGCAGGAGCGCCTGCGCCAGACCGACGCGCTGACGGTACCCGCGGGAGAGTTTCCCGATCGGTTTTTCGAGGACGTCGGTCAGCCCGACCTGTTCCACGATGGCATCGAGACGGGTGTTGAGTCGATTGTTTTTGAGTCCGCGGGCCTCGCCAAAAAAGCGAAGCAGCTCCTTTGGCGTCATATCGAGGTAGAGCGGACCATTCTCCGGTAAGTAGCCGAGTTTTTCGGCTGCTTCAAGTCTCTGTTCGAGCACGTCGAGCCCCGCAATCCGGGCAGTACCCCTGCTCGGCGCCATGAACCCGCTGAGGATTTTCATGGTCGTTGTCTTTCCCGCGCCGTTTGGCCCGAGGAAGGCCACGATCTGCCCTCGGGGAATAGAGAACGAAATATCCTCAATAGCCACAAACGCGCCGAAGTACTTTGTCAGACCGGAAGCTTCGATCATGGCTACTGACGCATCGTCCATCATGATTCAAACCCTTTCACTTGAAAATTGACACGACTACCCTATGGCAGGGAAGCGACTATCGAAAGGCTGTCGCATTGTGGTCGAAAATATTCGCATGGTTTACACCTGTCAAGGATCAATCCTCACACCTCCCGGTGAAGTCACATGATCGGGATGGAAACCCAAAATCCCGGAAATATAGACTTCAAAAAGTATTATATCCGGCATTTGCCGGATTGTTCCAGATGATCCGGCGTGACATGGCGCCAGAATTTTGGCCCCGGGGTCGCGATTTACGATCTGGTGGGACTGGGAGCCGCGCGGCGAGTCTCCTCCTCGGGCCTGGGCTGCTGATACAGCTCCGCACGGCGCCGGAGGAAGCTCAGCAGGGTCCCGAGCATTATCAGTATCGCACCGATCCAGACAAGGTTGATCAGCGGAATGCGGGAAACATCGAGAACGAGCTCTTCGGGATGTGACGCCGAGGCAAGCTGGGGTATCGACAAGACCACGGCGCCCTGATCGGCCAGAATATGGCTGATCGAAATATCGTACTCAGTGCCGCCTATAACCACATGGGCGGGCTTGTCCACCAACCACGAGTTGCCGTCCGGGCCCGATTCCTGGCTCAATGCCGGGGAGGCCTGAATAGTCGTATCGCCGGTCGACAGTTGCAGATTGGCAACTACGGTCACTCCCCCGCTCCCTGACTCACCGTGTTCGCCCATCGTAAAGCCGGAAAAGGTGAGATCAAAGTGTCCGGTTGGAACAGTCTGCCCCTTGCTGATTGTCAGTTGGTCGTGACTCTCGCGTTCCTTGATTTGCTCGGGCGAGAAGTACAGGTCCTTAGTCGCTCGCCGCTCGATGAACGGCTTCCGCATGAGGCCATCCATGCGCTCCGAGTAGTACATTTCCGGTCGGGCCGGAATGGCTTTGTTATCCTCATGGAGCGTGAGGAGAAGTCTATTGTTGGGATAGGTTATGGCGTTTTCCATGCCATTGTACGCGACGTCGATGCCAAAGACCTCTTTATCTCCTCCCAACGGGATGACAACCTTGCGGGCAGTTACGAAGGCTGATGACGCCAGAATTCCTATCAGCATAAGGCCGAAGCCAAAATGGGTTAGCTGACCGCCGATTGCGTGCCACCTGTCGGGCAGTCGGCGGATGACGGCGATAATATTGGAGGTGGCGGCCATTGCGGCCGTGGCGAAGAACAGTATGTAAAGGTAGTTATGTAC
>CAYNEO010000024.1:0-16178 GCA_964396245.1 uncultured Ignavibacteriales bacterium | reverse complement strand
TGAAAATCTGCGAAACGTGCAAAAGGAGCCAGAGTCAGGAAGAAAGAGACTATTACCGCCAGCGGGAGTGCAAAACCGTTGTAGGTAGCGACATCGGCTGCCCGGGGTTGACTTGTGAAGGCCGTAGTCGTCAGGGGCAGTGAAGTCCAGAAGAGCGTGACAACTCCGATGATAAACAGCAGGACCATCCCGGCGAACAGCGAAAAGTCCCTGCCGAATACGTTGTAGCGCATCGGCTCACTCGGAATCGAGACGGCTCGGTACGCGAACATGGCGATTGAGAGCACTAAGAAGAATAACATGAAACCGATCAGGAAGACATTCACGCCAAGGTCAGTAAAACTGTGGACCGAGAAATCGCTCAGGACTCCGCTTCGGGTCAGAAAAGTACCGTATATGACAAGCAAGAAGACAAACATGCTCAGCAGCATGTTGGTTCTTCGGAGGGCACCGGAGCGTTTTTCAATAAGCAGGCCGTGCAGGAGGGCGAGCGATATCATCCATGGAATAAAGGACGAATTTTCCACCGGGTCCCAACCCCAGTACCCGCCCCAGCCGAGGGTTTTGTAGGCCCAGAAAGCGCCGAGAATGTTGCCCGCAGCCAGCATGAGCGCGGTCACTGCCACCCACGGGAAGATAAGCCGATTCACCTTGGAGTAATCGTTCTTGAACAGGGCAGCGACCACGATGGCGAAGGGCACTGAGGCCATGGCATAGCCCACGAATACAACCGGCGGGTGGATGACCATCCACGGGTCCCGCAATAACGGATTTAGCCCGAGACCGTTATCGGCGGCAAACGGCAGAAGAGCGAACGGCGACAGGCGTGTCAGAATCAACAGGAAAAACAGGTTGATGACTGAGTAGACGACCATCGCGGCATTTCTATACTCGCCGCCCTTCTTGATGATAATGTAGCCGAAGATTGCATTGAGGAAGAGCCACAGGAGGTAAGTACCCTCCTGCCCCCCCCAGACGGCCGAGAGGACATAGAAGAAGGGTTGGGTTTTCTGCGAGTATTGATAGACGTACTTGAAAGCGTAGTTGTGGCTGAAAAACAGGTAGAAGAGATAAGCCAGGGCGAGGCCGGCAAACACGGTGAAAAGTGCATAACCCCGTTTTGCGAGGCTTTCCCAGTTGAGTTTTCCTCGGGAGAGCATGAGAAACGCGAAACCGGCTATCAGGTTAGTTGCCAGCGCGAAGAGAATCAAGAGTTGTCCGGGAATCTGGTATGTCATTATCGAATATTTAATCCTTCAGAATCGTATGCCGGTCATCCACTTACCCCGGCCGTCCCTGCTGCGTAATTCGAGCGCCGGGCGTCGCCCCAATAACAGGCGGTCAGGCCAAAAACGCAACGAAATTCGTTGTCATTTTGTTATACGGCCCAATGCCTTAACGGTGGCATTCAAGAAAGATGTTAAGTTGCTGTCCGAAACACCTTGACACTGGGGAGGTTGGGGTCTATACTAGAGTAGTATCTCTGCGAGCACATGGAATAACAATTATCCCGATTTTTGGGGCGGTCACATCACACTTGTCTTCATCGGGCCATTATTGTCGGTGAGAGGAACCATCGGAGGGCGCTATGTTCGCCAAAGTGATCGACGTTGACGACAAGCAGATCTATCTCGAGATCGATCGTCAGCTGAGATTCCGAGCCAGGTACATTCTTCGCTCCAGCAACATCGGTATACAGAAGATGTCGCGGGTGGATTTTGATTTCCTGCCTGACAGTGGAAATTCCTGCATCGTCATCCGAAGCATCAAAAGTCCGTCGTCTCAGTTCGCCGGGGCATAACAGCTCTTCAGCCGCATCTGACCAGACATCGATAGAACGGAGGGCTAACGGGTGCAATTGGTAAGCCGGTATCCGTACGTCGAGCGGTACCGACCCCCTGTCTGCAGTTGACCTCTTCTTTTCCCTGACGTATTATATCCTTCAATTAAGATGGTCTACCTAACCGGCATCCGTCGAGGTGTTGCTTGTCCGAATTCGGGATGGCCCCTCCGGGGATGAACCAGAAGGATAGCGGAGGACGATGATGGATATTAAGCGTATCGGATTGATTACGAGCGGCGGTGACTGCGGAGGCTTGAACGGCGTTGTCAAGGGCGCGGCACAGATGGCTAATCGCAAGGAGGTAACTCCTTACGCGATTCCGAACGGCTATGCGGGACTCTACAATCTTGTCGATATGGATTCACTGGTGGAACTGACGCCATCCCGCCTCGATACATTCAGCATCGGACTGGCAGGCTCTGAAGCCGGGCACTCGCGGGTGAAAATTGCCAAGATCAAGGACCCGGGTAAATGGGAACGCATTAAGCAGGGGTTGGCGAAATTTGATCTGGGAGGCCTGGTGATCAGCGGCGGCGATGATACCGGCGGTGTTATGGTGGACCTGCACAACCAGGGCATCAATTGCGTACATGCTCCGAAGACCATGGACCTAGATCTCATCCCGTACAGCGTGGGCGGCGACTCGACGATCGACCGTATTTCGCAGTTTCTGAGGGATATCAAAACGACCGGGCGGACCCATAACCGTGTCATGGTGATGGAAGTATTCGGCCGGTATGCCGGTCACACTGCTTTCAGGGGCGGCGTTGCCGGAGAAGCCGACGCCATACTGATCCCGGAAATCCCGGTCGATTTCGAGGAGCTGTACCGACATATGAAGAAAGTCTTCACGAAGCGCGTGATTGAAAGTGATATCAATGCGGGTACGTATACGATCGTCGTATCCGAGGGACTGAAGAATGCATCCGGCGAGGAGATGTACGATGATGCGGCCGGTCTCGATGCTTTCGGGCACAAGAAGCTGGCCGGCGCCGGTAGGTATGTTGCACAGCAACTCACAAAGATGCTGAAAGCGGATGACGAAATCAAGGACTTCATGAAGCGGGAAGGTCTGTATGTGGAGGGCGTGTATGAAGTGCCCGAGGTTCGCACGATTGTGCCCACTCACCTGGTTCGGTCCGGGTTTACATCGGCATATGACGCCAATTTCGGTATGGAGGCCGGAGCCTCGGCAGTTCATCTTCTTCTGAACGGCTACTCGGGAGTGACCGTCACCGGTTATTACGACGGTACGATTCACTATATGAAGACCGCTGACGCGATCAAACAGCGGTATGTCGATCTCGATCAGGTCAACCTTTATGAGCAGGTAGGCTTCTGCTTTGGCCGGGTTCGGCAGGATTTCGTCGCCGAATTCAAGGAGGTCAGCGGGATGATCGAACGGATCTATTGATCTGAGAACGAATAGTTGACAAAAAAAGAGCGGATCGCACTGATCCGCTCTTTTTGCATATGTAAACGAGATCAGTCTTTTCGCGGTACCGACCGCAGGAATGACCCGAACTGATTAAGCTCTTCCAATCGGCATGACCAGACCAGGCGGCCGTTGTGGACGGTAATATCCGGGCAACCGTCGCACATGCTGTGGGCCCCGTTTTCAGCGAAATCCACCGGCTGAATAAACATGAAGCTTTGCAGGTATACTTTCTTGAACATACGGAAGGGGTTCCTGAGCATGTACCCAAAGTACTTGCCGGTCGTCTTCCGCACTTTCCGGTCGAAAGGCCACATCAGCCACAGCGCCAAGCGCCCTTTGGAGGTCGCCCTGGGTGACGCATACGACAGGTACCTGTCATGCTTGAAGTGATAGGCTGACATCAGCAGTTCGACAAACTTCGGTCCGGCGTATCCGAGAATCCTGTTTTTGGTTCCGAACGTTTCGGACAGCATCCACTTGAATGCATCGGGTTGTTCAGTACCGTTGAGGTAGGCGGCGGGGGTAAACTCCGGATATTTTTCACGCACCTTGGCCAGAACGTCAGTAGACTTAATTTCAATTTCGCGCTTCTGATCGGAGTGATACCAGATTTTGTCCCAGTCGACTTTGTCACCGCCAGCATACCAATCGTATGGCAGGTCCGGGATGACATGACGGAAACAGATGAAGACCATGGTGTGGACGATATCAATGTGCTGGTGCGCCCAGTCGACCATCCCGGGGACGTACTGGAGGTTCTCAGCATACACGGTGGAATTGAAGGAACAGGCGATATTGCCAACCTCCGCCAGCATCTGCGCGTAATGCAGCCGCAGGTCGTTCAACTCGAGTTCGTTTTTGTCCTTCCACTTGCCTCCCCTACCCTGTCGACTGTCAACATGGAACGTAAAACCAAACACGCCGGCCTTTTTGAGCTCTATTAGCAGATCCATGGTCAGGGCGGCACCGTTGGTATTGATAATGGGTTTGAGACCCCGATTGCTGATCTCTCGCGTCAATTCGACAATGTGCGGGTACAGCAACGGCTCGCCGCCGGCGACCGATATGCAGTCAGATTTCCTGAGGCGCTGGAAAACATCGAGCTCTCCCTTTACCTCTTCGAGCGACTTATGGGAATCCTTTTCATTCTTGCGATAGCACCCATCGCACGAGAGATTACACATGGCGGTGGGTTCCAGCCACGAAATGCCGTTATCCGGCAATGTCCACGGCATCCGATACAGCTGCTTGTGATCGACAGACGCGGAAGCCATCGGGATTCTCCCTTCAGAACAAATGTTTCATGGGTCAGACCTGGAGCCGGTTAGTGTGTCTCTGATGATGCAATGTGACCCAGACGTGAGCATCGCGAACGCATTGACCTGGCTGCCCTCGTGATGTATTGCCTACGTTCCACTCCACAATCAACACTCATCAACGCGTGACAGTTCCAAATACACCCAATTGACGTCGGCCAAGTTCTTATCTTACTGGTCGGAATAACAACGCATGTCAATCCGGAAAATCGCCTCACTGTTAAGTTGACTATAGATGCTTCACTGTTTTAAAATTTTGCTTCCGGCCTCGGGGTACCAACTAAAAGAGCCACCGAGCGGGATCGAACCGCTGACCTACTGATTACGAATCAGTTGCTCTACCAGCTGAGCTACGGTGGCTTCAGACCTGTGTCACGCTCTTTTGTTGACCGCCGTTCGTCAGTCAGGCGGAACGCAGAGAATCTACGGAAAAGAGTTAGAATGTCAAACGAAATTCTACATTCAGACCGGTAGCGGGCGGTAGTAAGGGAATTAGAAATCAGGCGAATTTCCGGAGCAGGCCAATGACTTTGCCGGCAATGCGGAACTCGCCCGAACGGCGATTTACCAGAATCGGTTCATACCGGTCGTTTTCCGGCTGCAACCTGATCTGCTTACCTTCGGGGTAATAGCGCTTGACGGTAGCCTCGCCATCAATTATGGCGACGACAATATCGCCTTTCTGGGCGACCGACTGCTTGCGGACAACCACCAGATCGCCGTCGAAAATACCCGCTCCCTGCATCGAATCACCCTTTACGCGGAGACCGAAGGCCTCTCCCTTGGGAAGGAAAGAATAGTCCAGCGCTACTTCGCCTTCGATATTCTCAATGGCATCGATCGGCAGACCAGCGGGGACCGCACCGACAACCGGGACGCGGCCGAATTCCCCGGCGAGAGGACGAGCCAACTCGAGCCCCCTGGAGATATATTCCTGCTTCTTGAGATAGCCCTTTTTGACCAGGGCGACAAGATGGGCTCTCACTCCGTTTGTCGAGCTGATCTTGAAACGAGTGCCTATTTCGCGAATGGTTGGTGAGTGGCCCCGTTTGACGATCTCGTCCTGCACGTACTCGAGTATCCGGCGCTGTCGCTCTGTCAGTTTATCCTTCACGCCTGTTCCCTGTGCTAAAGTGAGTAGTCTTTGTGCTCATACTAGTGCTCATCTGTTCAGTCGTCAAGATTTTTTTCCGGACCGTGGGCACAATGTGATACCGGCACCTCGGCAATAAAAAAACCGGCGGGAATGCCGCCGGCTTTCTGTTTTTATTGGAAGAACATCCGGATCAGGACTCAGCTTCCTTCTCAGCTTGCGCCTCGGCCATAATCTTCTGTGCCGTTTCGTGCGGGACTTCTTCGTAGTGCGAGAATTCCATCGTGTACACGCCCTGCCCCTGGGTCATAGAGCGCAGGTCCACCGAGTACTGGTACATTTCAGCTTGCGGCACCTGGGCCCTGATTCGCTGGCTGCGACCTTCGGGGTCCATACCTGAGATCTTGCCACGGCGCGATGAGAGGTCACCCATGACATCGCCGGTGAAGTCATCCGGGACGAGAATTTCCAGATTATAAATCGGCTCGAGGATTACCGGCTTCGCCTGCATGTAGCCTTCTCTGAAGGCCATCGAGCCGGCGATTTTGAACGCCATATCGGAAGAATCGACATCGTGGTAAGATCCAAAATACAGGGTAACTTTGACATCGACAACGGGCGCCCCGCACAGTCCCCCGTGTTGCATCGATTCTACGACGCCTTTCTCGACAGCCGGGATGTATTTGTTGGGGATCACGCCGCCGGTAATGGCATCGATAAATTCGAAGCCGGCGCCGCGCTCGTTGGGTTCAATCCTGATATAGACTTCACCATATTGTCCACGCCCGCCTGACTGCTTCTTGTGGCGGTACTGCTGTTCGGCTTTGCCGCGTACGGTTTCGCGGTACGGGACTTTGGGCTTCACGAGATCCGCTTCCACGCCAAAGCGCTGCTTGAGTTTATCCATCAGGACTTCGATGTGGGTTGATCCCTGTCCCCAGAGTACCTGCTGCCTGAGAGCCGCGTCCGCTTCAAGCCTGAAAGTGGGGTCTTCCTCAGCGAGCTTCGTCAGACCGGTGGCCACCTTCTCTTCTTCCCCCTTGGCTTTTGATTTGATCGCCACGTCCATGACCGGATTGGGATAGTCAACTTCGGGGATACTCACGGAAAAGTCTTTTTCAGAGAGGCTATTGCCGGTATGGGTATTTTTGAGCTTGACGGCCACGGCGATATCACCCGCAGGGGCGGAATCGACGTCGATGCGGTTTTTGCCCTGAAATGAGTACAGGTGGGCGAGCCGCTCCGCCGTTTTTGTCTGCTGATTCATCAGTTCCACTCCCGGGGAAATCGAGCCGGAGAAAACCTTGAAGTAGGACATTTCGCCGAGATGCCCCTCGGTGGCAGTTTTGAATACGAACGCGACGGTCTTTCCTTTGGGATCCGGGGCGATTTTTACTTCCTGATCGGTCCCGGATTTGAATGCTGCCACATCAGGCATCTGGTTGGGAGACGGAAGGAAATCGGCAACAAAATCAAGTAATACTTTAACTCCCTGATTGTTTACTGCGGACCCGAACAGGACCGGATACAGGGTACCGTTGACTATGCCCAACCGCAGGCCCTTGTTCATATCGGCATCGCTGAGACCGCCGTCGTTGAAAAATTTCTCGAGTAGTTCATCGTCCGCTTCGGCCGCAACTTCGATCAAGCTATCGCGGGCCGATTGAGCTCTGTCTTTGAGGTCAGATGGGATTTCCACATCGGTCCGGTTGCCGCTGGCATCGAAGGTATACGCTTTCATATTGAGCAGGTCGACCACCCCCTTGAAAGCGTCTCCCTGACCGATCGGTATCTGGACCGCGACAGCCTGCTTGCCGAAGGCTCCCTGAACAGACTCCAGGGCTGTTTTCCAGTCGGCGTTTTCCTTTTCCATCTTATTGACGAAGAAGAATCGGGCGAGTCCGGATTCGTGGATCCACCGCCACTGCACCTGGGTGCCGACTTCCACGCCGGCGGTCGCGTCCAGCAAAATCCCGACAGCATCCGCGACTTTCAGACTGGAGAGAAGCTCGCCGACAAAATCGAGGTGTCCGGGGCAATCGAGAAGGTTGATTTTCGTGTCTTTCCACTCGCAGGCCAGCAACTTGGAGGTAATTGACGTCTTCCTGGCTATTTCGCCTTCTGTATGATCCAGCAGCGAAGAACCGTCGTCGACACGGCCAATGCGGCTGTTAATGCCGGTATCGAACGCGACAGCGTCAGCCAGGGCGGTTTTTCCGCATCCACGCTGACCAGCCAGGCAGATATTCCGAATTTTATCCGTCGTATACGCTTTCACAAAACCTCCAAAGTCTCTTCAATTGTGGCACTTACGGCCATCAACGTTATCAGCCCAAAGTGAATAGTTGCTGAAAATATCACAATAGCCCCACTTTGTCAAACCCTTTCACTCCGTAATGTCTTCTCAACCGACGATGCATCAACGAAAAACCCGCCATCGGGCGGGTTCTCGGGAAGTTGCTCAGTCGCCGGGGGCAACATCACACCTTATTGGCCTCGACATCGAGTCTGATCGTGACCTCGTTTCCCGCCACGAGCCCTCCGTTATCGAGGGTCTTGCTCCAATTGACGCCGAAATCCTGACGGTTAACAACGGTCGTGGCGCTGAAACCCGCCTTAGTCGTATTTCCCATTTGGGCGGTGCCGTGAAACTCGCAGTCGAAAGTGACTTCTTTGGTAACCCCGCGAATGGTCAAATTTCCCACGAGCTTGAAGTGGTTGCCTTCTCCCGGGATGACCCTGGTCGACTTGAAGGTCATTGTCGGGTAATTTTCCACGTCGAAGAAGTCCGCGCTCTTCAGGTGCTTATCCCGGCGTTCGTTATCGGTGTCTACCGACGCCGTCTGGATGGTCATTTCGACACTGGCATCTTTGAGGTTTTCACCATCGAAGTTGATAGTACCGTCGAAGTCAGTAAACTTACCGTTGACGGTGGTGATGACGAGGTGCTTGACCGCGAAATTCACGGACGTGTGCGGCTTATCGATTGTCCAATCGGCGGCGATGGTCGACAGCGATAGCGTTGCTGCCGCAACCGTCGCAACGATGATGCTCTTCATCATGATATTCTCCTGGTGTAGCGATACGTTGATCTTTGACAATTCGGCGCCCGGCAGGCTATCGATTTAACAGAAGGTCTCGGAATTTGTTCCTGCGGCCGAGATTCACGGGTAATGTGCAGACGCCCATCCGCGATCGAATGAAGAGCGTCGGTTGCTCGGTGGGCAAGATTTATAAGGAGAATTCTCCGAACAAGAGAAATGTTGACAATTCCAATAGGAGTCGTATATTTCGAGCGACTACCAGTCAAGCGACTGCGTATTACTAATGCCCCGTTCGACCAATGGCGGGGCTTTTTTTTTGCACCTACTTTGAACTTGCGGCCAGACGCTGGCGGACAGCTTCAAAAAGGCAGACACCGGTAGCGACTGAAACATTGAGACTCTCGACCGATCCGAGCATAGGTATCCGCACGAGAAAGTCGCACTTCTCCCTTGTCAGACGGCGCAGTCCCGAGCCCTCCGCCCCCATCACAATCCCCAGTGGTCCGGTGAGGTCGATTTCGTAGAGGTTTTGAGTTGCCTCACCGGCTGTGCCTACTAACCACACGCCTGCTTCTCTCAATTGATCCATTGTCCGGGCCAGATTTGTGACCTGAACGAAGGGGATTTTCTCGGCGGCGCCGCAGGCGACAGTGCGGACTACGGGAGTCAGGCTCACAGAACGATCCTTGGGGACTATGACGGCGTGCACCCCGGCGGCATCGGCCGAGCGAAGGCAGGCCCCGAGGTTATGCGGATCCTGTACGTTATCCAGCAGAAGCAAAAACGGCGGCTCTGCCAGGCTGCGGAGTATTTCAGACAGGTCGGACTCGGACTTCACGCCCGCCGGCAGCGACAGATCGGTGTGCCGATGCTTTCGGCTGGATTTGGATCTTGGCGTTCTACCCATCGTATTATTCCCGCTTGCTCGATTCCTGGCCGACCTTTGCCTCTTCCCTGTTCGATTTCTCCACCGGGTCGACGATACTGATCAGGGTTTGCCCCGGCTTGGGGTTAGGTTCGTCCTCGACCGTCACGACTCGCAAGTCGCCGTCATCGGTTATGACAAATAAAGGTATGGCCGACGATCCGTACATATTACGATAGTCACTGTAATCGAACTCGTCAGTGAGCGGTGTCCTCTTGACTATGGCTCCGGCGCGAAAGCGGGATGTGAGATACTCGTAGGTCGCCTTTTCATCAAAGAGGTAGCGCCCCCGGAGGTGAGCCGGCATGGCCGTACGCTTTTTGTTTCCGGCGTCCTTATCAACCGATGGCTTCGGGAGTTGGAAGACCTCCGAGCGGCCGAATATATCGACAAAATGCAAAGCCGCGAGCGAATTGACTTCTTCGTTCGGGGTCAGCGCCAAAAATCTCCCTATACCGGACAGCTGCAATCGGTTCAGAATGTCTTCGGCCAGAAGGCTCCCGTAGTACGATCGGCAACCATCGCGGCGGGCTTCGGTGATGTTGCCCCAGTTGGAATCAATGACGGCAACTTCGAATCCTTCGTCCTTCAAGACCCGGCCAATCTGTCTTGCCCAGAAGTGGGCGCCGCCCAGCAATACGCCCTGCGGGTTCGGTTGCGCCAGTTTCAGGCGTCGAGCGACCCATGGGGCAGTCAGACCGTATATCGCGACAGTCGCGATAATCACTTGAAAGGTCACCGGACCGAGCAGTTCGGCGCCGGCTACCCCGCTTTCCATCAGGCGGATGCCAAACACCGATGATACGGCGGCCGCTACGATGCCCCGAGGCGCCATCCACGAGAGAAACAGCTTTTCCCGTCGCTTGAGGTTCGACCGCAGGGTGGAGACAAATACTGCGGCGGGTCGGACGATCACGATCAGGAATGCGACAAAAAGCCACGGCCCGACATTCGCAAACGACATCTCGGCCACCGGCAGACGCGCCGCGAGAATGATAAACAAGCTGGAGATCAATACGACGCGGAGATTTTCCTTGAATTCCAGAATATGCCTGATGGATACAAACCGTTGATTGGCCAGCGCCACGCCCATAACTGTCACCGCGAGCAGACCGGATTCCGGCTGGAGGACATCGGAGGCGAAATACGTTATGACGACCACCATCAGCGACACCGGGTTCTGGAGAAAATCGGGAACCAGGTATCGTCGCAACAGCAGGACCATAAGGATGGCGCCGGCTATGCCGATAAGGCTGCCGAAGACGAAAGCCTTGAGCGCACCCCAGAGAATGATGGAACCGCCGTGGATTTCGGCAGCCACTATGACCTCAAAAACGATAACGGCCAGGATAGCGCCAAAGGGGTCGTTGACGATTCCCTCCCACTTGATGATCGTGCCAACGTTGCCGGCCGGGCGGACCTGACGAAGCAAAGGGATAATTACCGTGGGACCGGTCACGACAAGGATTGCTCCCAGCAGAATGGCGGTCTCCCAGCCCATGCCCACGAACAACTTCGCGCCGACAGAAGCAAGTATCCATGTGACGAGAATGCCGATGGTTACCAGGCTGGATATCACACCCTCAGTCTGGCGGACCTCGCTGAATTTGAGATTGAGGCCACCCTCGAAGAGAATAATAGCCACGGAAACTGACACCAGCGGAAAGAGAACTTCTCCGAATAACGTGTCAGGATGAAGGATATTGAAAACCGGTCCGGCGGCGAAGCCAAATACAAGCAGCAGGAGAATTGCCGGCAGGTGCCAGCGCCAGGCCAGCCACTGTGCCAGAATGCCCAGCACGATAATACTTGCCAATCCCAAGAGCAGATGTTCAGACACGCACGATCTCCTGTGTTTCGGCGGTAAGGTAGCGTTTCCGCGCGGTAAGCGAAAGCTAAAACGGAAGATTCCAGTGACCTCTGGTCATTGAAGTCGCCTGAACCCATACCGCGCGAACAAAAAACGTGGCTTGCGACTGAATCAATTGTGGTAACGCAAACGCTTGAGTTCGCTGACAATTGAGCGCTCAGCTTTGTACCCCCAAACAAACTGAAGAGAGAAAGTGTTTCCGGACAGGTTGGTCGCTCCGGTTTCGTAATCGACGATGGAGTACCGAAATTGCAGTCCGAAAAAGTGTGAGTGATATTCATCGTAGAACAACCTCTGGGTAAGACCGAAAACCAGAGCCGTCGAATTGATCGTTTCGTAGTTACCTTCTCCCCGGTCGATAGCCAAAATCCCGTCGTATCCGAAACCGGTAAAAATCTCGGTTTCCCAGCGGCCGATATGCAGGAGCCGGTAGCCGGGCTCGAATCCGAAATAAAAGCAATCGAATTCATGGGCTTCTTCGATACCGACGTCAGTTGCGATCAGGTATGGATTTCGAGCGTCCAGAAAGCGGTAGAAGAGCGCCCCGCTGAGGCTCCATCGCCCGAGTTCAACGCCGGCAGAGCCTCCGACCACAGGATGAGTACCCAGGGTCTTGTTACCGCCCAGAGGAAACCACCCTCCGGCCCCAACCGACCAATGCAGGCGTGTGTTCTTTTCTTTTCTACGGATTTCTTCTATCTGGTCGTCGTACCGGCGGCGGATCCATGTGCCGCTGAATGCCGGAGTCTGGAGTCGGTCGTAGACGTAATCGCGCTCACCGTTGATCGCGCGACACACGAGGTGCGCGACCGAGTTGGTATCGGTTCGGTCGATTAAATCGCGCGCCAGCGATGCCCGAAAATTGGTGAGCGGGTCGAATGATTCTTCGTGCACTTCCAGGTTTACCAGATCGTCGATCGGCGGCGGCCTCCGGTAGCCGAAGAACAGCTCCCATAAGCCGGGGCCGGCATACACTTCTTCCTGGAAAACGCCCTGATCGATTGCCATGAGGATATTGATGTCGAAGACGATATCGAGAGGGCCGCACTCTTCATCCAGCCAGTTGAGGACATCGAAAACGGAATCAGTCTGGCCGGCAGCGTAGAATCGCGATGCAAGTTCGCCGGTCTCCATCCAGATATCGTAGCAGCTTATCTCTTCGTAATCGGTGGGAGTCAGCGAATCGGGTGGTTCTTCCGGCACGGCTTGCACACGCGCGGCCAACGACAGGATGGCTATCAGGACGCAGGTTGTGCGCACTTGTTTGGCTCCTCCCGAAGACGGGCGGTCGGTGTCGTTTTCAGGCAACGTAGACAAATCTGCCTGATTTTTGGTGACACTGTTTGCCTGTTTTCTACGTTAATATATATTGAATATATAGCATCGATTAAAGGGATGTCATCAGGAAAATGATAAAGCGATACAGCCTGATAAGCGGGTTTGGGATAGCGGCATTGCTGGCCGCGTTCCTGGTCCTGTCCTGCGACAACGACGAGTCGACCGGACCCACGGAGCCCGACAACGCCCCGGTTATATCTTCTTTCGCTCCTACAACGGGCGAAATCGGGACCGAAGTAACGATCACCGGCCGGAAGTTCTCCCCGATACCGGACAGCAACCATGTCCTGATTGGTCTGGTGAATGCGAAAGTGCTTTCGGCCAGCGATACGCAACTGGTGGTCACGGTGCCGCCGGGGGCGACAACCGAGAACATGGCGGTACAGGTTGGTAAGGTAAGAGGGGAGTCATCAGAAGAATTCACCGTACTCTGGACACCGGTCGAATACGCTTCCGGTTCGCTGGCGATTGCAGATATCTGCTGGACCGGAAAACGATTCGTAGCGGTAGGCGGCAGCGGCGTTATTCTGACATCTCAGAATGGCGTCGACTGGAGCGTTGGTTATTCCGGACTTCATACCAATCTGCTGAGTGTGACCGGACGAACAGACGCGGATAGCGGCGAGGAGACTATTGTCGCGGTCGGTGATCAGGCCACCGTGATTGTATCGCACGACGGCCAGTCGTGGACGCCCCGCTCGGTGCCGGTCGATCCGGCTGACCAGCTGTACCGCGTGGCGACATCGGGGAGTAATTTTGCGGTTATTCCTTCGTCCGGTGATTATGTGTTGTCGTCTGCCGATGGTGTGTCGTGGGCAAGTGAACCGCTGGTCGCCGATCTTTCGTTGCGGGGTATCCTCTACGCCGATACGTTTGTAGTGTTCACGGTCAATGACACTATATTCTATTCGGCGAACGGCGATGAATGGACAACGATTCAGTCGAACCTGACGGCTCCCGCAATGCTCGACGGCGCCTTTTCCGGCCGCCGGGTCGTCATTGTCAAACCTGTCTCGTTGTTGACTATCGTTTCGGTGGCGTCCGGCATGTGGTCCGACGCCAGTCCGGCCAAAAGCCTGATGAGTTCGTTTGACGATATCGCCTGGACCGGAGGTATTTTTGTCGTAACGGGTCAGGGCGAAAGTATCCTGTCGTTCAGCGGGACTATCTGGCGCAAACACGCGACATTCCCTACCGACCTCGGCGGCACGCATCACCTCGCATGCTCGGATAGCTTATGCGTGGCAATAGGCGGATTCGGTAATAGTGTGATGGTCTGGGAAAAACCGTAATCAGCGCTCAGGACCCGATATCGACAACGAGATGCGGCATCGATTCTTCAATCGACCGATTGTAGTGCTCGTAGACCGTGGCCGGCTGCTGGATAATTTCGAGGATACCGGCGGGACCTTCTTTTCCCTCGGCGATATGTGAGGCCATCCACCAACCCAGCGTATAGATCATCATCGGGCGGGCGGCGCCGTTGGCGGCTATCTTTGCCCGTAATTCTTTTCCTTCGTACTGGCGGGCAAGTTCGCGGGTGAGAAGGTCTTGCGCGGTCGACTGCGATGTCTGATCATACCAGGCACTGATGTCGTCGGAGGTAATTGAATCGCCGTGCAGGGCGTTAAATTTCTCATTCAGTTGCGTGATCCAGTAGGCGACAACAGCGGTGTCTTCCATCAATTTGCGACGGAGTCCGTCCGGCGGGTCGCACAACATGGCGGTGCCTTCTCTGACGATCATGGTGGTGATATAATCGATCCACGCCTGTTGCCAGCTTGCTTCGTCGTTATTCATGTTCTTGTACCACGGACTTGCGAACACGTGATGGAATTCATGCGCCAGGGTCCCCTCCATGTCCTCCACAGAAATTGAATCGAGCCGATAGTAGCGGCTCTCGGCAGGCTGATGAGAGAGAACGGCTCCGAAGAGATCGAAGCAGACGGCGCCGTCGCGGACAAAGGCATCGCCCATGCCGTCGTACACGAAATAGACCTCCGGTATGTTGTAGTCACCCGGCGGCAGCCATTTTTCGGCCATGCTGCGGCTGTGGTTCAGGTCGACGGTGGCAAGCATCCGGGAGATCCAGAGCTGGATATTGTCGACATTGCGGCACAGGTCGAGGAAGTTGGTGGAGATGTCGCCCGGGGTATGGGCATACTGGTACGGAAGCCTGTAGAACATCTCCCTGTGTTTTTCGGGGTCAGCCGTCTTGAACTGGGCGAAATAGAGGCGGTACGCGGGCGATTCGAGGAGAGCGTCGATCTTCTTGTTTATATCCTTGTCTTTGGCGTTGCGCCGGGTGAGTTCATCGAGCAGTTCCTGACGATTGACCACTTCCATATCCGGCAGGCGGTTGAGGACAAACTGCCAGTCGGGGTTCTTGTCGATAATCGTGTTCACCAGCTCGAACAGCAGGGTGATGCTTTCCGAGTGTAGCTTATCCTGCGCCAGAAGGTTGGAATCCTGCGGCGCGGGCAAGTTCTGACCGGCTGCGCCCGAGTTCAGGCAGGCCAGTATTATCAGGATAACCGCGGACAGATACCGCATGTTAATCCCTCCGCTTTTCTGTGTAACTCTATAACTAAAAATAGGTCACACGATCGGGGAGTCAACTATTAAAATAGGATTAGGGACCACAAAAGACGCACCTGAAAGGTGGGGTGTCTACTTGAGATTTTCAGCGTAATGACAATAATGGCAAATAGTTAGAATCGTAGGGCACGTCTGTCAATTGGGGGTGATCATGAGCCGCCGGTTATCTGGCGGAGGCTGTGTACGGTCCTCTACCCAACTGACTACGGAATCACCGACGAGCCAGAAACGAAGAACTTCCACGTCCTTTCCAAAGTCAGTAACCCTGAACCGGTTTAGTCGCTGGCGATCGTATTTCCACACGTTGGAAGTTGACAGGTCACTCTCCTTCCTAAGATAATATATTGGCTCACCTTTTCCGCGGCAACGTACAACGTTCTCAACATTCTCAAAAAACATTCCGGCACCAGACAATGTGTCCCCATCCATATCGTACACATCAATGACGTAGTTAAGGACAGTTGAAATCTCCTCACTTGGACCATACTTGGAGAAGAATATCAACTCTGATTCGTCAGCAGCAAAGGTCTGACATCTGAGACCTGTCCGAAATCCGTAGATTTCATGGAGGGCACCGTCAGTTCGGATTCGTACGAATTCATCCTTTTCGCCACAATGGATTGCAAGAATGCGGTGATTTGGTGCGTAGATCGCCCAGGAGATATCATTCTGTTCCGGCGCATTGCAGGAGTCTCCGACACATTCGATCAGAG
>CAYNEO010000023.1:2909-54770 GCA_964396245.1 uncultured Ignavibacteriales bacterium | reverse complement strand
GTTCGCGATTCGTGAGGGTGGCCGAACCATCGGCGCCGGCGTTATCGCCCAGATTATAGAGTAAGGTAAACGCGAGTTCGTTATGGATATGCAAAAGATTCGCATTCGGCTGAAAGCGTACGATCACTATTCGCTGGATAAGTCGACCAAGGAAATCGCCCGCACGGTGATTCGTACCGGCGCCAAAATCGTCGGTCCGGTGCCGCTTCCGACGAAGCGAACCGTTTATACCGTGCTGCGGTCGCCCCACGTTGACAAGAAATCGCGCGAACAGTTCGAAACGCGGGTACACAAACGACTGATTGAAATCTACGACTCGACCCCCCAGACTGTCGACGCTCTCATGAAGCTCGACCTCCCGGCCGGCGTCGATGTCGAGATCAAAACCTGATAGGCGTGGTACGATGAAAGAGATTCTCGGAAAGAAACTCGGGATGACCCGTATCTTCATGGAAACGGGTGAATCCCTCCCGGTTACCGTAATCGAGGCCGGACCCTGTCCGGTTATCGCCGTCAGATCGAAGGAAAAAGACGGCTATGATCGGTACCAGGTCGGTTTTGGAACGCCGAAGAAGGTTCGCGTGAACAAACCGACGGCCGGCCACTTTGCCAAAGCCGGTGTCGAGCCCACCCGGTACCTGCGGGAAGTCCGTTTTGATGATGCCGAGCTGAAAGTCGGCGATGAGATCCGTGTCTCCGCTTTCTCCGAAGGCGACCGCGTCGATGTCAGCGGGATTTCCCGGGGCCTCGGCTTCGCCGGAACCATGAAGCGTCATCATTTCCAGGGCGCCAATAAAACTCACGGCCAGTCCGACCGGTGGCGCGCCCCGGGCTCTATCGGCCAGTCGTCGTATCCGTCGCGCGTCTTCAAGGGCGTGCGGATGGCCGGTAAAATGGGTAACGAGAAGGTTACCGTATTGAATCTTGAAGTGGTGAAGATCATCGAGGACGAGAACCTGATTCTCATCAAAGGCGGTATCCCCGGGACCCGGGGTTCGCTCGTCAAAGTACGCACCACCAACCGAGGCAGAAACGGGTTGTAATAATGAACGTTAAGGTATACAATCAAGACGGCGCCGAAGTCGGGTCGGTGGAGTTGAAATCGGAAGTATTCGGCATCGAACCGAACGAGGCCGTTGTCCACCAGTACATCGTCAATTATCTGGCGCGGCAGCGTCAGGGCAACGCCGCCACCAAGACTCGTCGCGATGTCCGCGGCGGCGGACGGAAACCCTGGCGTCAAAAGGGTACCGGGCGAGCCCGGGCGGGTACCATTCGCTCGCCTCTGTGGAGAGGCGGCGGCACCGTATTCGGTCCCAGCCCGCGCCTGTATGGCACGAAATTCCCTCGCCAGATGAAGCGTTTGGCCCTTCGGTCGGTGCTGTCGGACAAGGCTCGCTCCGAACGGATCAAGGTCGTCGATCAGATTTCGCTGGATGAATATCGCACCAAGGCGATTGCCGGCATGCTCACCCGGCTCGACGTTGGGGGCAAGAAGTGTCTTATCCTCGATGAAACGCAGGGTGGTTCCAACGAGAAGCTGCTCGCGTCATGCAGCAATCTGCCCAACGTGACCTATTCACGGGCCGCGCTTGTCAACGGGTATGAGCTGCTCGACGCCGATTGGGTGATATTTACCAAATCCGGACTCGAGAAGGTCGAGGAGGTGTTCGCATGAGTATCGACGCACAGACTATTATCAAGTCGCACATTGCGACCGAGCGAACCACCCGGTTGCGCGAGCAAAACAACGAATACGTCTTCGAGGTCGATCGCAGGGCCAATAAACACGTCATCAAGATGGCTGTTGAGCAGGCGTTTCGCGTGAAAGTCGACTCCGTTCGCACCATAATCATGCCCGGCAAGGTGCGTCGCATGGGACGTTACGAGGGCAAGACGCCGACCTGGAAAAAGGCGATTGTCAGACTGAAAAAAGATCAGGTAATCACGATTTTCGATAACGTGTAAGAGTTGGTACGCAGCTATGGCAATTAAAAGATTTCGTCCGAAAACACCGTCGCTTCGCTTCCGAACCGTTCCGGCCTTCGAGGAGATTACCTCCACGATACCGGAGAAGGCGTTGCTCAAGCCGCTCAAAAAGTCCGGCGGACGCAACAACAAGGGGCGGGTTACCGCCTACTGTCGCGGCGGCGGTCACAAGCGGATGTACCGAATAATAGATTTCAAGCGCAGCAAGCGCGATATCCCCGCCCGGGTGGCATCGATAGAATACGATCCCAACCGATCGACACGGATCGCCCTGCTGCACTATTTCGACGGAGAGAAGCGCTATATACTGGCGCCCGCGGAAACCCGCGTTGGCGACGAGCTCATGGCGGGAGACAATGCCGAAATCCGTTCCGGCAATGCCATGCCCCTGGCTCGCATGCCGCTCGGCACCAATGCGCACAATATTGAACTGCGCCCCGGCAAGGGCGGACAGTTTGCCCGGTCAGCCGGCTCCTTCGCCCAGATCGTGGCGAAGGAAGGCGAAAAAGTGACGCTCAAGATGCCGTCGGGCGAGATGCGCACCGTTTCCAGTAAGTGCTATGGCACCATCGGCCAGCTCTCCAATATCGACCATAAGAACGTGGTCTGGGGAAAGGCGGGTGCGACCCGCTGGCGTGGCCGTCGGCCGTCGGTTCGCGGTGTCGCCATGAACCCGGTGGACCACCCTATGGGCGGTGGTGAAGGACGCTCCTCTGGCGGCCGTCACCCCTGCACGCCGTGGGGAAAACCGACCAAAGGGTACAAGACCCGAAGCAAACGCAAACCCACCGACTACCTGGTGGAAGATCGCAGGAAGAAGAAGTCGTAAGGCGGAGTTTAGATTATGCCCCGTTCATTGAAAAAAGGACCGTACATAGACGAGAAGTTGCTCGCCAGGATCGAACAGTTGAACACCACCGGCGAAAAGCGGGTGATCAAGACCTGGTCACGGCGATCGACCATCAGTCCCGAGTTTGTGGGCCACACTCTCGCCGTCCACAACGGCAACAAGTTTATCCCGATTTATATCACCGAGAATATGGTCGGTCACAAGCTTGGTGAGTTTGCCCCGACACGCACCTTCCGCGGCCACGGCGGCAAGCTCGTCGAGCGTGCCTCGAGCATGAAGGGGGGTCGCTAAGCCATGGCTACGCAAACCGTCGCCAGACTCAAGTATGTGAGTATCCCGCCCCGCAAAATGCGCGTGGTGGCTGACCTGGTCAAAGGACTGCCCATTGAGAAAGCACTCGATATTCTCAATTACACCCCCCGGATAGCGGCCCGGCACCTGGCCAAGACGCTGAAGTCGGCGGCGGCCAATGCCCTCTCGCTCGAGGGAACCGATCATCTGAAACCGGAAGACCTGTGGGTCAAGAATATCATTGTCGACGAAGCGCCGACACAAAAACGTATCCGCTTTCAGTCAATGGGCCGTGTTTTTCGCTATCGCAAGCGCTATAGCCACCTGACGGTGATCCTCGAGGAGCAGGCACACGTAGAAGAACCTAAAATGAAAGCCGGGCCGACGCGGAAGAAAGCAAAGGCTGCGGATACCGAGACTGAGCCGGGAGCCGGCACAAAGACCCGCAAGACGGCAAAGAAGAAAGCGACGAGCAAACAGAAAGCCGCCGCGAAGAAGGCAGCGGGCAAGAAGAAAGAATCTAAGGCGGAATCCAAAGACTCGGCTAAGACAGCAAAGCCGAAGAAGACCGCCTCAAAAAAAGCCGAGACAAAGGCGGAAGCCGAATCGAAAAAGAAGAACGAAGAAAAGTAGCGTAGGATTTCGAGGAGATAGATTTGGGACAAAAAACCAACCCGATTGGCCTGAGACTTGGAATCATTCGGCCCTGGAACAGCCGGTGGTTTGCCTCGGACCGGAACTTTGCGAATCTCGTGCACGAGGATATGCTCATCAAGAGGTATATCCATCGGCGGCTGGATAATGCCGGCATTTCCAATGTCATTATCTCGCGGGCCCCGAAAAAGGTCACCGTCGATATCATGACCGCCCGGCCGGGTATTGTTATCGGACGGCGCGGCTCCGAGGTGGACAAACTCCGCGAAGAGCTTCAGCTTCTCACCAAGAAAGACATCATGCTTAATATCGTCGAAGTGAGGAAGCCGGAACTCGATGCCAAGCTGGTAGCCGATTCGATTGCCCGTCAGCTCGAAGGACGCATTTCTTTCCGCCGGGCCATGAAGAAAGCGCTCAGCGCCACCATGAGAATGGGCGCCGAAGGGATTAAGGTTCAATGTTCCGGCCGGCTCGGCGGCGCGGAAATCGCCCGCACCGAGAAGTACAAGGACGGTCGAATTCCGCTTCACACGCTGCGCGCCGACATCGACTACGCCACTGCCACGGCCAATACGACCTACGGTTGTATCGGCGTGAAGGTGTGGGTGTGTCGCGGTGAAATCCTCGACTCCGAGAAGATCTTCAAGGGTGAAGATTTCAGGCAGGAGCCCGAAACGCGCGGTGCCCCGTCACAGCAGGCGGGTCGCGGTGGTCGGCGTGGTGCTCCCAAGGGTGGCGAGCGTGGTCGCAAACGCCCGCGTGGTCGCGTCCGCCGGCAGCCCGGTGGCGGCGAGTCCGGACAGCCGCCGAGAGGCCGTCGTCCGGAATCCCCGGCCAGGTCGGCCCGGCCGCAGAAGGAATCCAAACCGCCGTCAGAACAGAAACCGCCAAGGCCCGAATCGGGCGGCGAGCGTAAATCCGAGTAAGTGCGGAAAGCTGGAGAAAATAGACTATGTTGATGCCAAAGAGGACAAAATTCCGCAAGCAACAGCGGGGCCGAATGGCCGGCAAGGCTAAAGGCGGCTTCCGGGTCGATTTCGGCGAGTTCGGGCTGAAGGCCATGGAACCCTGCTGGATGACCAACCGCCAGATTGAGGCCGCCCGTATCGCCATGACTCGGTATATCAAGCGCGGCGGAAAAGTCTGGATTCGCATTTTTCCCGATAAACCGGTCACCAAGAAACCGGCCGAAACGCGCATGGGAAAAGGCAAAGGCGCTCCGGAATACTGGGTCGCCGTCATCAAGCCGGGACGAATCCTCTTCGAGATAGAGGGCGTCTCCGAACAGATGGCCCGCGAGGCACTGCGCCTGGCCGCCAATAAGCTGCCGCTGAAAACGAAGTTCGTGGCGCGAACCGAGACTGAAGGAATCCGATAATGAAGACTCGTGAGATACGCGAACTTACTCGCGAAGAAGTCCTCCAGAGACAGCACGACCTCGAGGAAGAACGCTTTAACCTCAGGATGCGGCGTTCCCTGAAGGGGCTCGACAACCCCCTCAAGCTCAGGATAATCGACCGCGATATCGCCCGGGTGAAAACCGTCCTGCGCGAGGACGAACTCGGCATCCATCCGCTCGCGAGAGAGAGAACCGGTCTGCTCCGCGACACGGGCAAAGCAAAGTCGGATAAGGGTGAATAAGGAATACAGCAATGGCTGAGACAGTTCAGAGAAATTATCGCAAAATCCGCGTGGGAACGGTCGTATCCAGCAAGGGCGACAAGAGCATCGTGGTGCAGACTGTGCGTACCATGAGACATCCGCTCTACCTCAAGACGGTGAAGACCTCGAAGAAATTTTACGCCCACGACGAGAAGAATGAAGCCGGAGTCGGCGACCTGGTCAGACTCATTGAAACCAGGCCGCTGTCGAAGACAAAGCGCTGGCGTCTGGTCGAGATCATCGAGCGGGCCAAGTAACATCCGACTGCTGCGGTATTAGAAGGGTAACTAGGCATGATTCAGGAATACACGGTTTTATCGGTGGCCGACAACTCCGGCGCCAAGCGGGTGATGTGCTTCCGCGTTCTCGGCGGCAGTAAGAAAAAGTACGCCTCCATCGGTGACATCATCGTCGTCACCGTCAAAGAAGCCATCCCCGGCGGCACCGTGAAAAAGTCGGAAGTGTGCAAGGCGGTGGTGGTGCGTACGAAGTCGGAGCTCAGGCGCAAGGATGGCTCGCTGATTCGCTTCAGCGACAATGCCGCAGTGATCATCAATGATCAGAAAGAGCCGCGGGGAACCCGCATATTCGGACCCGTCGCCCGCGAGTTGCGTGAAAAACAGTTTATGAAAATTATTTCCCTCGCGCCCGAGGTTATCTGAGGGGATAGACTATTATGAATATAAGAAAAGGTGATACCGTATACGTTCGCAGCGGCCAGTACAAGGGTAAGACCGGCCGGGTCCTCCATGTCGACACCAAGAACGACCGGGTCGTCGTCGAGGGCCTCAACATGCGCAAGAAACACCAGAAGCCGACCCAGAAAAATCCCAAGGGCGGCATCATTACGATTGAGGGCCCGATGCATATCAGCAACGTGGCGCTCTACAGTTCCAGCCTCGGCAAGCCGGTCAGACACGGCACGCGGGTGATCGAGGAAGACGGCAAAAAACGCCGGATTCGCATCAACCAGGAAACCGGGGAAGAAATTTAAGAGGTTGCTCAGATGGCTACGCTGAAAGACAGATATGTCAACGAGATTCGGCCCAAACTCATGAAGGAGAACAAATACCACTCCGTCATGGAAGTGCCGATGATAACCAAGATCACCGTCAATTGCGGCGTCGGTGAAGCGATCGCGACCCCGAAATCGCTCGAGGCGGCCGTCAATGACCTGACCATTGTCACCGGTCAGAAACCGGTTGTTACCAGGGCCCGAAAGAGCATCTCCAACTTCAAGCTCCGGCAGGGACAGCCCATCGGTTGCCGGGTGACCCTCCGGCGCGAGAAAATGTACGAGTTCCTCGACCGGCTCATCAACCTGGCGATGCCACGGATCCGTGATTTTCGCGGTATCGATCCCAAGGGATTCGACGGTCACGGTAATTTCAATCTGGGCCTGAAAGAACAACTCGTGTTTCCGGAAATCGACTACGATAAAATCGATAAAGTGCGCGGAATGAACATCTCCATCACGACCACGGCGCGGACCGACGAAGAGGCCCGCCAGCTGCTCACCGAAATGGGAATGCCCTTCCGCAAGTAGGAGTTCGATGGCTAAGAAGTGTCTGATAGAAAAACAGAAGCGCAAACCGAAATTTCAGGTCCGCGCTTATAATCGCTGCCGCCGCTGCGGCCGTCCCCGGGCGTACATGCGCCGCTTCGGACTGTGCCGTATCTGCTTCCGGGAAATGGCCCTGTCCGGCGAAATCCCCGGTGTAGTCAAGGCAAGCTGGTAGTCTCGGAGTAGGATAAGGGAGTAATAGAAATATGAGCATGACTGATCCGGTCGCTGATCTCTTGACGCGTATCAGGAACGCCGCCAAGGCCAAGAAGCCGGCCGTTGATATCCCGGCCTCGAACCTGAAGCGGGATATCGTCCGCATCCTCAAAGAGTCCAACTTCATCAAGGACATGATTGAGCTGCCGGACAACAAGCAGGGCATCCTGCGCGTCTATCTCAAATATAGCCGCGGCGATGTTCCCGTTATCAAGGGCATCCAGCGCGTGTCACGGCCGGGCCTCAGGCGTTACTACGACGCCGATCAGGTGCGGCGAACGACCCACAATGTTCGCGGGATCATGATCGTGTCGACCTCCTCTGGAGTAATGACCAATTTCGAGGCCGCGCAAAAACGCATCGGCGGAGAAGTGATCGCCAGGTGCTGGTAAAGAAGGATAACTAGAATGTCTCGCGTAGGGAAATCACCGGTCAAGATACCGGAAAAGACCAAGGTTGAAATCGACGGCTCCCACATAAGAGTGACCGGGCCCAAGGGTACTCTCGAGCGTAATCTGCATCCCGATGTCACCGCGACACTCGATGGCGAGCAGGTGATTGTCACCCGGCCGAACGATCAGAAGAAAATCCGGGCGCTACACGGGCTGACCCGCGCCCTGATCAACAACATGGTCGTCGGCTGCAGCACGGGCTACCAGCGACAGCTGCTCATGGTCGGCGTCGGGTATCGTGCGGAAATAAAAGAGAAAGCGCTCGTGCTGTATCTCGGATACTCGCACCCGATCGTGTTCCTGCCGCCCGAAGGCGTGAACGTGTCGGTGCAGCCCAAGGAGAGCAAAATTACCGTCGAAGGAATCGATAAGGAACTCGTGGGGCTGACCGCCGCAAAAATCCGGTCGTTCCGCAAGCCCGAGCCGTACAAGGGTAAGGGTATCCGCTATATCGACGAGCACGTGAGAACCAAGGCCGGTAAGACTGCCGGATAATTCGACAGGTGTGAAAGAAAATGGCTGACAAAAATATTGTCAAACACAAGAAATCCGAACGCCGTCACAAACGCGTTCGAGGGAAAGTCTTCGGTACCGCGGAACGACCGAGACTCACGGTCAAAAAGTCGCTCAAGAACGTCTCGGTGCAGGTCATCGATGATGTCAAGGCGGCGACTCTTGTCGGTCTGTCATCGAACTCGAAGACTATGGCGGGGATCATTGATAGCAAGGACAACAAGACCGCCGCGGCCAAAAAGGTCGGTCTGAAACTCGCCGAGCTGGCAAAAGAAAAAGGCATACACGCCGTCGTGTTCGACCGCAACCGGTATCGGTTTCACGGTCGCGTCAAGGCCATTGCTGACGGCGCCCGTGAAGGCGGCCTGGAATTTTAAGTGAGAGAACAGTTGTTTCACGTTCATAGATGAGGGATTGAGATTGGCAAACTTCGAAATGGACAACCTCGAATTCGAGGAGCGAGTAATCACCGTCAACCGCGTCGCCAAAGTGGTCAAGGGCGGCAGACGGTTCAGTTTCACGGCGTTGGTGGCCGTCGGCGATAAGCGCGGCAAAGTCGGCATCGGGCTCGGCAAAGCATCCGAAGTCTCCGAGGCGATCCGCAAAGGGACCGATATCGCACGCCGCGAGATGAAGAAAATCAATCTCGTCAGGGGCACCATACCGCACCAGATCGACGGCATATTCGGCGCCTCCACCGTCGTGATGCGGCCGGCTTCGCCCGGTACCGGCGTTATCGCCGGCGGGGCCGTGCGGGCCGTCCTCGAGTCCGCCGGTATCCAGGATATCCTGGCCAAGACGGTTGGCAGTCGAAATCCCAATAACGTCGTCAAGGCGACTATGAACGGTCTGGAAAACCTGCGGACGCGTGAACAGGAAGAACAGTTCCGCGGGAACGCCTGAACGGCGCCGGGACAGAGGATAGCAACATGGCCAGAATAAAAATTACTCAGATCAAAAGCACGATCGACCGGCAAGAGAAGCAGAAGCGCACTATAGAGGCGCTCGGTCTGGGCAAATTGCACCGGACCGTCGTGCACAACGATACGCCGCAAATTCGCGGCATGGTTCGTGCCGTCAGCCACCTCCTCAAGGTTGAAGAGATTGACTAGCAAAGTTGTAACGATCGAGGCTGAGAATGGAACTGCATAATTTAAAGCCACCCGCAGGGGCGAAAAAACAGCGCAGGCGCGTTGGGCGCGGAACCGGAAGCGGTCTGGGAAAGACCTCCGGACGCGGCCATAAAGGTCAGGGCTCCCGAAGCGGCGCCGGCAAAAGGATCGGCAATGAGGGCGGGCAGATGCCGCTGCAGCGCCGGCTCCCCAAGTTCGGGTTCACCAACATCTTTCGGAAAGAATACCAGATCATCAATGTCGCCGATCTGGCCAAATGTGAACCCGGCGAAGTTACCGGGGAAACCCTCAAGCACATCGGACTCGTCAAGAGCACCAAGTTGCCTGTCAAGGTACTCGGCAATGGCGATATAGATAAGGCCTACACGGTCAAGGCGGCCGCCTTCTCGAAAGCGGCGGTTCAGAAGATCGAAGCTGCCGGAGGAAAAACTGAGGTGGTGAAGTGTTAGATACGTTCAGATCAATTTTCAAGGTTGAAGAACTCAAGAAACGCATCCTCTTCACACTTGGTCTCCTGGTCGTCTATCGCATCGGCGGACACATTCCGACGCCGGGCGTCGACGGCGCCGTCCTGACTCAGGCGCTGTCGTCACAGTCGATCTTCGGGCTGCTCGACCTGTTCGCGGGCGGAGCCTTCGCCAAGGCAACCATCTTTGCGCTCGGCATCATGCCCTACATATCCGCTTCGATTATGCTGCAGCTGCTGGGTGCGGTGGTCCCGTACCTGCAGCGACTCCAGCGCGAAGGTGAAGAAGGAAGGCGCAAGATTACCCAGTACACGCGGTATCTCACGGTACTCGTCGCCGCCCTGCAGGCCTGGGGCACCGCCGGGTTCCTGACTACCATCACCGCGCGAGGCATACCGGCCGTTCACATGCAACACGGTCCGTTTATCCTGCTCACCATATTGACCTTCACATGCGGCACCATTTTCATCATGTGGCTCGGTGAGCAGATAACCGAACGCGGTATCGGCAACGGTATTTCGCTGATCATCTTCATCGGGATTATCGCCCGCTTCCCGCAGGCGGTTATCGAAGAAATCCAGATGCTGTGGGTCGGCACCCGTCCGCTGTGGATCGAGATCGTTCTCCTCCTGCTCATGGTCGGTGTTACCGCTGCTGTCATTCTGATCACCCGCGCCCAGCGACGGATTCCGGTTCAGTACCCGAAGCGCGTCGTCGGACGCAAGGTGTTCGGCGGTGCTACCACGCACCTGCCGCTGTCGGTTAACTCCGCCGGCGTTATCCCGATCATCTTTGCCCAGTCGATCATGTTCCTGCCGTCGACCGCGGCGCAATTATTCCCGAACGTCGACTGGATGCAGAACCTGGTTGCCGCAACGCTTGCGCCGGGCACCTTCTGGTACTCGATCATATACGGTATCATTATCGTATTCTTCGCCTACTTCTATACGGCGATTGTGTTCAATCCCATGGAAATGGCGGACAACATGCGCAAGAACGGCGGCTACATTCCGGGCATTCGTCCGGGCAAGAATACCGCTGAATATATCGAAAAAGTTTTGACACGTATTACGCTCCCCGGAGCGTTGTTCTTCGCGGCAATTGCTATTTTGCCGTGGGTTCTGATTGGTCAGGTGAAAGTCTCGTACTTCTTCGGCGGCACCGGGCTGCTGATTGTGGTCGGCGTCGCGCTCGACACCCTCCAGCAGATTGAGTCGCATCTCATGATGCGCCACTACGAGGGCTTCATGAAGAAGGGACGAATTCGCGGGAGGTCAATGTAGCGATGAATTTGATTTTTCTCGGCCCCCCGGGGTCAGGCAAAGGAACGCAGGCGGTCAAGGTGGCCGATGCGTTGCACATCACGCACCTTTCGACCGGCGATATGCTTCGCGACGCCGTCAAGAGCGGCTCCGAACTCGGAAAACAGGCCGAATCGTACATGAAGAAGGGTGAACTGGTGCCGGATAGTCTGATTATCGGCATCATCGAGGGTAAGATTTCCTCCGGCGCGCTCGACGGTGGCTTTATCCTTGACGGTTTTCCGCGCACGATTCCACAGGCCCGGAGCCTGAATGATATGTTCGCGAAAAACGATATCTCGCTGGACAAAGCGATCCTGCTGGACGTTTCCGATGAAACCATCATCCAGCGTATCCGCGGCCGCGCCGAACAGGAAGGTCGCGCCGACGATACCGAAGATGTTGTCCGCAACAGGCTCGAAGTCTACCGCAAACAGACCGCGCCTATCGTGGATTTCTATCAGAAGGAATCCGTCCTCACCGAGGTCGACGGCGAGAAGACGCCCGAACAGGTGTTCGCCAATATTATGGAGGTGCTGAAGTAATTCAGTAATGGGCCGTGATTGTACTCAAGAGCAGGGACGAAATCGAAGTTATGCGCCGCGCCGGACGGGTAGTCGCCCGTACGCTGGATCTCGTCGGCCGGGTAATCAAGCCCGGCATGACGACGGCAGAGCTCGATGCCCTCATCGAAGAGTTCATACGGTCCGAAGGCGCAATACCGGGTTTCAAAAACTACCAGGGCTATCCCGGGTCCGCGTGCGTCTCGATTGATGACGAGGTCGTTCACGGCATTCCGGGAAAGCGGGTGATTAAGGAAGGCGAGATTGTATCGGTCGATGTCGGCTCGATCGTCGACGAGTTCTACGGTGACTCGGCCCGGACATTCGCCATCGGCGAAATAAGTCCGGAAAAGGCTAAGTTGATGGAATATACGCAGAAAGCCTTGATGGCCGGTATTGACAAAGCCAGAAAAGATAATAAATTGGGTGCAATTTCCGAGGCCGTCCAGAAAGTCGCCGAAAGCCAGGGGTATGGCGTTGTGCGTCAACTGGTTGGTCACGGAATCGGTCGCAAAATGCACGAGGAACCGCAGGTCCCTAACTTTGGTTCTTCCAACGAGGGGCCGGTTCTCAAAACAGGCATGGTCATCGCGATCGAACCCATGATAAACATGGGTACGTACGAAGTGAAGACAATGCCTGACGGATGGACGGTGGTAACCGCCGATGGCCAGCCGTCAGCGCATTTCGAGCACACGGTTGCCATTACCGATAATGGGCCGGATATTTTAACACTTTCGTGAAGGTAGTTATGGCGAAGGAAGAGACCATAACCGTTGAAGGAAAAGTAATTGAACCGCTGCCCAACGCCATGTTTCGGGTGGAACTTGATAACGGTCATGTCGTACTCGCCCACATCTCGGGCAAGATGCGCATGCATTTTATCAAGATCCTGCCCGGTGACAAGGTGACGCTCGAATTGTCGCCGTACGACCTGAGCCGTGGTCGCATTACGTATCGGTATAAGTAAGTCATATTCATTCTGTGGTGGTTATTATGAAAGTAAAATCAGCAATCAGGAAGCGTTGTGAACACTGCAAGATTATCAAGCGGCGCGGCGTGTTGCGGGTGATTTGTTCCAAAAACCCCAATCACAAGCAGCGGCAGGGATAACGGCAAACGAGAGTATTGGATATAAAGGAGAAGTGTCTTGGCACGAATTGCCGGCGTAGATTTACCTAAAAATAAGCGGATTGAGGTCGCCCTGACTTATATCTTCGGTATCGGCGACCACATCGCGTCGCAGATCCTCAAGAAGACCGGCGTCAATCCCGACACGCGGGTGCATGCGTTGTCCGATGACGACGTGACCAGGCTCCGCTCGGTGATCGAAAACGATTACACCGTCGAGGGCTCGCTCCGCGGAGAAATTTCCATGAATATCAAGCGGCTGGTCGATATCGGTTCCTATCGCGGGCTCAGGCACCGTCGCGGTCTGCCCGTTCGCGGTCAGCGCACCAAGACCAACGCCCGTACGCGCAAGGGGCCGCGCCGATCAATCGGCGGACTGAAGAAGAAGCCGCCGGGAATGAAATAATGTTGTCGTTCAGATAGAGGTTATTTGTGGCTGAACCTAAGAAAAAGAAAACCAAAAAGAAACTTCGCCAGGTTGAATCAAGCGGCGTTGTGCATGTCAAGGCGACGTTCAACAACACGATTATCACCATCGCCGACGCCACCGGGCGAACCATCTCCTGGGCCACCGCCGGCAAGGTCGGCTTCAAGGGCTCGAAGAAGTCCACGCCGTTTGCGGCCCAGATGGCGGCCAGCAACGCGGCCAGGGAAGCTATCGATCTCGGCCTGCGCAAGGTCGAAGTCTGGGTGAAAGGTCCGGGGTCCGGACGTGAAGCCGCCATCCGTTCACTCTCGGCGGCCGGTCTGGAAATTACCATGATTAAGGATGTCACACCGATTCCGCATAACGGTTGCCGTCCCCCGAAACGGCGGCGGGTGTGATCTGTCCTGGAAATATGTCTCGTGTGAGTTAGAGGAGAGCAGATGGCTCGATATACTGATGCAAATTGTAAACTGTGTCGGCGCGAAGGCGAAAAGCTGTTCCTGAAAGGCGCCCGCTGTCTGTCCGAGAAGTGCGCCATCGAGCGCCGGCAGTATGCCCCCGGACAACACGGCCAGAACCTTCGCCGGAAAGTCTCCGCGTACGGCCTGCAATTGAGAGAGAAACAAAAAGTCCGTCGGACCTACGGCGTTCTTGAGAAGCAGTTCCGTAACTACTTCAAGAAAGCCTCGTCTCAGACCGGTATTACCGGCGAAGCGCTCGTGCAAATGCTCGAACGCCGACTGGACAATCTTGTCTACCGGCTCGGTTTCGCGCCGTCGCGAAAATCGGCTCGTCAACTTGTTCGGCATCGTCACGTGTTGGTGGACAACCGGATAGTCGATATCCCGTCCTATCAGGTCAAACCGAACCAGATCATTCGGATTAAGGATAAATCCAAGAATCTCGACCTGATTCACTCGGCGCTGAAAATCGGGCGTGGCGACGAGATACCGTGGCTCCGACTCAACAAGGCGGCCCTCGAGGGAGAATTGCTGGAGATTCCGAAACGGTCGGATATTCCGCTTACCGCCAACGAACAGTTGATCGTCGAGCTGTACTCCAAATAAGTAATCCGCCTGTGAGAGGTTTTCGTTTATGAAGTGGAAACAATTGACGATGCCGAAAGAGATTGTCAGTGACCAGTCATCGGCAACGGACAATTACTCGCGTTTTATCATTGAACCGTTAGAGCGCGGTTACGGTGTTACCCTCGGTAACGGCCTGCGACGTGTCCTGCTGTCTTCCATCCAGGGAGCGGCCCCCGTCTCGATGCGCATCACCGGATCGCTGCACGAGTTCTCGGCTATCGAAGGCGTTTACGAAGACGTCACCGAGATCGTCCTCAATGTAAAAAGCATTATTGTCCGCCAGCACGGGGATGAGATGACCACCCTGACCCTGAAGACCAACCAGAAGGGCAAGGTGACCGCCGGTATGTTCGAAGGGAGCCCGGATATCGAGATCCTCAACCCCGACCAGCATATCTGCGAGCTGACCGACGACATCGAATTTGAAATGCAGATAGATATCGACTCCGGCAGCGGCTATAACGTCGCCGAGCAGAACAAGCGCGAGGACGCTCCCGTCGGAACGATCTTCGTCGACTCGCTCTTCTCGCCGGTAACGAAGGTGTCTTACCAGGTGGAAAACACGCGTGTCGGGCAGAAAACCGACTACGATCGCCTGATCCTCGAAGTCTCCACCAACGGCGCCATCACACCGGAGGACGCCTTGAGCTATGCCGCCAAGTTGCTCAAGGATCACCTCCAGCTCTTTATCCACATGGACGAAGAGATTATGGTCGAGGAAGAACCCGAGGAAGACGAGGAAGTCGTCCGCATCCGCAACCTGTTGAAAACGCGGGTCGATGAACTCGAGCTCTCTGTACGGTCCTCAAACTGCCTCCGGGCGGCAAATATCCAGACCCTTGCCGACCTCGTCACCAAGAGCGAATCCGAGATGCTCAAGTACCGCAATTTCGGCCGCAAGTCGCTCAATGAAATCGGGACGCTGCTCGAGCAAATGGATCTTTCGTTTGGTATGGATATCTCGAAGTACATGGAACCTCAAAAGTCGAAAGCAGTGGGCGTCGAAAATGGGACATCAGGATAAAGTACCGAAACTCGGTCGGACCAAACCGCATCGTGAAGCTATGCTGGCCAATATGGCTATGTCATTGTTCACCCATCGGGTGATCAAGACCACCGATGCCCGGGCCAAAGCGCTCAGGCCCCTCGTGGATCGGATAATCTCCACGGCCAAGAAGGACACGCTGGCGTCGCGGCGGCAGGTGGCAAAGACCATCCACGTGAAGCAAGTCTTTAAGAAACTCTACACCGAGATCGTTCCGCAATTTGCCGACCGCGAGTCCGGATTCGTCCGGGTCGTGAAGCTCGGCGTGCGGCGAGGCGACGGTGCGCCGCTGTCGGTTGTGGAGCTTCTTACCGAGAAGCCGGCCGAAGAAACATCCGGCAAGGGCAAGAAAGGCAAGAAGAAAGCCAAGAAGCCTGCCGCCAAATAACGCCTCTATTGCTCCTGTTTTCAGGAGCACCGCAGATCGTTACTTGATCTGCCGCTTGCAGAATCTCACAGCCCGCCAATCCGGCGGGCTTTTTTCATCGGCTGATATTAGCTTGATATTATCCGTTTCATCGGTTATATAGATTTATGGCTGGATGTCATGGACCGTCACGGGTGCATACGCTCATCTGCTGATTTGCATTCATTCACAAACGTATCATACAGAACGAGGGACTTATGGCAGATATCCAAACGGCGGGTAACCGAACGGGAGGAATGTCGAAGGGCTGCATGATCGCCCTGATCATCGTCGGTATCATCATTGTTCTGCTGATCATCACTATGATTGTCTGCTACGTGTATCGCGATGACCTTGCGAAGGCCGGAGCGGGCGTGATGGTGAACAGCATCAAGAATGAGGTGGTGCAGAATCCTCCCGAAGGAGTCGACACGGTGCAATTCGACGCCATGGCGGATTCCTTTATGGTGAAGCTCGATGAAGCCAAGCTACCGGCTGAGGAGTATCAGCAGCTTATCGGAACCATGCAGGGAATTATGGCTGACAAGAAGGTGAGCGCCGACGAAGTCCGACAGTTTGAGGATATGATGGTCACTTACTTCCCGGACCTTGGGTCCATGCGCGGCGAGGAAATGACGCCGCCCGATACCACCACCGTCCCGGACACGGCCGGGGCAATGGACACGCTGTAGGAGAGTAGATTACTTCCGGCCCGGCCCGTACGGGGCCGGGCTGTCTTTTTGCTGCAAAAGCCTATGGAATCTTTGACAATCGTCGCCGTGTTGGTCGGCGCATATCTGCTTGGTGCGGTCCCGTCCGGGCTACTTATTGCCCGTGCGTATGGCGTCCCTGATATCAGGGCGCACGGCTCCGGCAACATCGGTGCGACCAACGTATGGCGGACTATCGGTCCCCGGGCGGCGGTCTGGGTATACGTGGCGGATATCGGCAAAGGCGTCGCTGCCGTGCTGGTTGCGAGGCAAATACATACTGGTGCTATGAACCACGATCTCTTTTTAGTTTTCACGACTCTGGCCGTGGTGGTGGGCAATATATTTCCCGTCTACCTCAAGTTCCGGGGAGGCAAGGGAGTAAATACATCGCTCGGTGCCTTTGTGGTCCTGTTGACCTGGCAAACCCTCGTTTGCCTCGGTATCTTCCTCGTCGTCGTGACACTTACACGCTACATATCGCTAGGCTCGATGATTGCCGCCTCATGCCTTTTCGTGATTCTGATCCTCGAAAAGTATGTCTTTGCCCATGAGGTTGCACCGGTCTACCTCATCCTCACTGGCTTCATGGCGGCCGTGATTCTGCTCACGCACCGGCGGAATGTCGGAAGACTGATCTCCGGCACCGAAAGCAAATTCTCCCTCTCGACAAAGTCGAAAGGAGCCGACTCCCGTGGCTGATAATATCACCATACTCGGCGCCGGTTCCTGGGGAATGGCCATGGCGCGCCACCTGCACCGCACCGGCAACAGGGTTATGCTGTGGGAATTCGAGCCGAACGAGTACCGTCGATTGATTGAAAATCGCGCCATCCCCGAGAAGCTGCGGGACTTTGCCCTGCCCGAGGGAATCTTCATAACCAATGATCTCGACGAAGCGGTCGATTTCTGCCACCTGATGGTACTGGCCGTGCCGGCTCAATATGTGCGATCAGTCGTATCCCGCATCGGTGACCGTCTCAGTCATATCGATGGCGGCGTGGTAAATCTCGCCAAGGGAATAGAGGCATCCAGCCTCAGGCGCGTTTCCGAGATTTTGCACGAGGAAAGTCCTGAGCCGCTGAGAAAAATCGTCACGATGTCCGGTCCGTCGCACGCCGAAGAAGTTATCCGGGACATGCCAACCACGGTCGTTGCAGCGGGACCCGATGATCCTTTTGTCGAATACGTTCAGCAGGTATTCAGCACCAACAGCTTCCGGGTGTACAAGAGCGATGACCTGGTGGGCGTCGAACTCGGCGGATCGCTGAAAAACATCATTGCCATCGCGGCGGGAATCCTCGACGGTCTCGGGCTTGGTGACAACACTAAAGGAGCTCTCATCACCCGCGGTCTCGCTGAAATCACAAGGCTGGGCGTCGCCATGGGTGCGCAGGCCGAAACCTTTGCCGGTCTTTCCGGCGTCGGTGACCTGGTGACTACCTGTTTTTCACGGCACAGCCGTAACCGATATGTGGGCGAGCATATTGCCAGGGGAGAAAAACTCCCGGCCATTCTTGACCAGCTGAAGATGGTCGCTGAGGGAGTAGAAACAACTCGCTCGGGAAGCGAACTGGCCCGTATACATAATGTCGAAATGCCGATCACCGAGCAGATATATCAAGTGCTGTTCGAAGACAAAACGCCCTCGACCGCTATCGAGGACTTGATGGGAAGGGACCTGAAACCCGAAATTTGGTAACTACCTCACCATTTGGGAGGCAAAAACATATGGCGACAAGAAATTCCGAGGAGAAACGGTACTACTCCATTAGCCAGGTAGCCGACATGACCGGCCTTGAACCGTACGTTCTCCGGTACTGGGAAAAAGAGTTCTCCGTTCTCAAGCCGAAGAAAAATAAGGGCGGCACCAGGCTCTACACCTCGCGCGATATCGAACTCATCAACCGGATTAACCATCTGCGGACCAAGGAAAAACTGACTATCGCCGGCGCTCGCTCCAAATTGATGATGAAAGGTCGCAGCGAGGACAAGGCGGAACTGGCCTCACGCGCCAAGGCGAAACGACTTATCAGTCAGATCAAGGTCGATCTACAGGAGATGCTGGACTTTTTCTCTTGAAATTCACCGATAATTGGGTAGATTACCGTGCTATCGGCGGACCGTCGACAGCGTAAAACTGTGTCGGAGCGTAGCGCAGCCTGGTTAGCGCACTCGCTTGGGGTGCGAGAGGTCGGCCGTTCAAATCGGCTCGCTCCGACCATTTTTTCTCTCCTTTCCGGGCAGAGGGCCGCTCGTCGGCGTATAACCACCGTATGAACACCTTGCCGTCCAAAAATGTCCTGGTGATAGTCCCCGTCTACAACGCCGAACAGCACCTTCCTGACCTGATACAACGATGTCGCCGGGTCATCGACGACAGTTGCCTGCTGTTGATAAACGACGGTTCCACGGATAACAGCCTTGCCGTCATGAGGGACCACGATGTCAATTATCTCTCGTTCCCGAACAACCGAGGAAAAGGTGCCGCGCTGAAAGCAGGTTTCGACTACGCCACCAATCACGGTTTCGAAGCCGTTGTGACTCTCGATGCCGACCTGCAACACCTGCCCGAAGAAATCCCTCGATTTCTTGACCGCAACGACGGTCTGAGACTTCTGCTCGGAACTCGACGGATCAAGAAGGGGCTCATGCCGCCGGAACGGCGCTTGAGCAACAACCTCACCTCGCTGATTGTCTCCGTTTTTTCGAGCCAGCGGGTGCGCGACAGCCAGTCCGGTTTCCGCCTCATACCCACCAGTCTGCTTCGCTCGACCCGGCTGAAAACCGTGAACTACGACTTCGAATCGGAACTGCTTTTCAAAGCCGGCGCCCTCGGGTACCGTATCGCCGAGGTCCCCATCTCGACTGTCTACGAGGGTTCACATTCATTCATCAGTCCCCTTGCAGACACCCTGCGCTTCATACGTCAGATGTGGAGACGGATCTGGAATTAACCAACATGTGCTTGCGTTTGCCGTCCGCGCCTGCTAGAATTAGCCCCATGCTCACATACGAAGACAGACAACAGCGGACAATGCCATGCCGGCAGAGACGGCTGAAACGGGGGAGAAGGCGTGCCTGAAAAGAAGAGAATACTGCTAACCAACGACGACGGTTATTTCTCCGATGGAATTCGCTCGCTGAGAGCGTCTTTGAGTCGGAAGCACGAGGTCCTGGTCGTCGCGCCCGACCGCGAACAATCGGCCAGCTCTCACTCCCTGACGCTCAACCGACCGCTTCGCGTACACAAGATAGATGCGTCGACCTATGCCACCGACGGTACCCCGACCGATTGCGTGATGTTGGCGATCCACATGCTCTTCAAGAGAAAGCGGCCGGACATGATTATCTCCGGTATCAACCATGGCGCCAACATGGGCGACGACATCACCTACTCCGGGACCGTTGCGGCCGCTATTGAGGGCTCGATCATGCGCATTCCGTCGCTTGCCGTTTCCATGGCCAATCACGAGCCGGGCATGTCAATGAAGCGGGCGGCCGCCTTTGTCGCCCGTTTGATTGACCGCTACGATGAGCTGCATATCGACCCGTCCACTTTCATGAATATCAATTTCCCGCCGGATAACGGAAAACCGTACCGGAAATTCGAATTCACTCGCCAGGGCACCCGCCATTACAAGGACATAATCGTCCACAAAACCGACCCGCGAGGAAAACCGTATTTCTGGATCGGCGGACGGGCGAAATGGCGGACGACCAGGGGATCAGACTTCGGGGCGGTCAACGGCGGCGTCGTTTCCATTACGCCGCTTCGCCTCAATTTTACTGACACCGATTCTCTCGGACGGCTCAAGGAAGCCGGCCTGAAATTGTAGGGTAAAAGATTCGTGCAAAGAATCTCGATTAATCGACTCCCGAGGGAAAAACCGTGGCCGAAAACTATTGACATTGAATCCGATTAGGGTATTATATAAGCCTGTTTTTTAAATTCGGGGCGTAGCGCAGTTTGGTAGCGCGCTTGGTTCGGGACTAAGAAGTCGCTGGTTCAAATCCAGTCGCCCCGATTTAAAACCTCCTTACCAGATGAAGCATTCGAGGATGATCGTGACATGCACCTCTCGTTTCAGCCAACTTCTATCTAAGATACAAAGGGTTCGCGAATGACTACAAAGAGAAAGCCGATGATCGCCGTCATTGGAGCCGGTAAGTGCTCCAAGAAACTGCGGGACATGGCGGCTCTCGTGGGAAAACACATCGCCGAAAACGGCGGCATTCTTGTCTGCGGCGGTATGGGGGGCATTATGGAAGGAGCAGCACGGGGCGCCAAAGAGGCCGGCGGGGTCACTATCGGCATTCTTCCAACCGGCGACAAAGCCGATGCCAATGAATTCATCGACTATGCCATAGCAACCGGCTTTGGCGAAGCAAGGAACATTATGGTGGTGCGCAGCGCCGATGCCGTGGTCGCGTTTCCGGGCAAGTATGGGACGCTCAGTGAAATGGCCTTTGCGCTGAAGGCCGGTAAGCCGGTTATCTCCATTTCCGCCTGGAAACTGGGAGACGAAATCCGGCAGGTCGATGATCCGGTGGAAGCCGCACAGCTTGCACTCGAACTCGCGCAGAAGGAAGATGGCTAAAGCTGCCGCCAGACTGAAAATAACAGGGATCGTACAGGGAGTCGGATATCGGTATTACTTCTATCGGCGAGCGACAGACATGGGTATCACCGGCTGGGTACGCAACGACTACGGCGGTTCCGTATCTGCCGAAGTTGAGGGAGAACGGGACGATATCGATTCGCTGATACGCGCTCTCCGGGCCGGTCCGTCGTCAGCCCACGTCGACGATATCCGGGTCGAATGGGAAAGCTACACCGGCCGGTATTCATCCTTTGACATAACCAGGTAATCATGAAAGACCTCCAGAAATACATTCGGCACGTGCCGGACTTTCCCAAAAAAGGCATCACCTTCTACGACGTCACCACGCTCTTTCAGTCTCCGGAGGGATTCCGCCTCGCGGCTGACAGAATGGAATCGTATGTTCGTTCGATCAACGCCGACAAGATCCTCGCCATCGAATCCCGCGGATTCATCGTCGGCGCGGCCCTTGCCGACAGACTGAAGCTTCCGCTGTTGCTCGCCCGTAAACCCGGCAAGCTCCCGTACAAGACGGTCTGCGAGGAATACGCCCTTGAATATGGTACCGACAAGCTCGAAATCCATGTCGACGCCATCGAGAAAGGCGACCGGGTGGTTGTCGTCGATGACCTTATTGCGACGGGAGGTACGCTGAAAGCGGCGTGCAAGCTGGTGGAACGACTCGGGGGAGAGGTCGCCGGTATCTCGGCAATAATCGCCCTGACTTTTCTGCCGTTCGCTGAAATCCTGAAGGGATATGACCTCAATTACCTGGTCACATTCGATTCCGAGTGACACCTCTTGCGTTCCCGGGGCCGATTTGTTACTTTCAAACAGCCGACAGCGACTCGGCTTGCGAGCGTGAATGACAAAGCTTTTTGCCCCCGTAGCTCAGTAGGATAGAGCGTCGGTTTCCTAAACCGCAGGTCGCAGGTTCGATTCCTGCCGGGGGTATAAATTCAATTCTGACAGCGCGAAAGGGTGCACACGGCGAAAAGCGGTCCCAAGTTATTTGAAAACATGGGGATAGACATCGGGAATTCGGTATAATTCGTTTGACATCGCGGGCAGGTCCGTGTATATTTTTTCTTTATTTTAGGGCCGGTTATGCGTCTATGGGAAAAAAGAGATATCTTCTTAGTGTGAAGGAGTCAACAGAATGATACGGTCGGTGCTAACGGGTTTTGCTATCATCCTGGTTTTGGCGGCAACAACCTCAGGTCAGGTTAACTTCAATTTCACCGGTGGCGGCACGCGGGCTCAGGGTATGGGCAACGCGTATATCGCCCTCTCCAATGATGCCAGCTCTCCCAGCTGGAATCCGGCGGGAATGTTCGCTCACGAGAAAACTCTGGGAAGCTTTGCAATGAGTTCGTTTGCCCCGCGCGGAGATTTCTTCAACAATGATTTCAAGCTCGCCCAAGGCGGTTCGTTCAGCAACGTGTCGTACGCGAGTTTTATCGCTCCCCTGCGAGTCAAGGGACACCCCTTTGTCCTCGGTATCAGTTATTCTCGTAATCTTGAAGATTACCAGAATTTCGGCGGAATGGCCGATTCTATCATGTTTAACGCTCCCGATGACACGGCAAACATTTCCTACGAGGAAATCGGCAACTCGCACGGTCTGTACAACTCGGTCAATTTTGCCTTCGGTACCCGGCTGTCCAACTCGTTTACCATAGGTGCGGCCGTTAATGTGTATACCGGTCGAGGTGTACAGTCGAGTACGTCAGTGCAGACCATTGACAGTCTCATCCCTCCGGACAAACCGCTTCAGCATGTGCTGTATCGGTCCGTAACCAACCTCATTGACACGACCACCTTTTCCGGAGTGAATTTCACTGTCGGTCTGAGACGCACCGGTGAGCGGATGGACCTCGGTTTGATCATCCGGACTCCGTTTTCGCTGAAGTACAACACCGGCAGCTCGATTTACAGCGTCGTTACTTACAACGGTTCGCCTCAGGGTCAGTACTCCGACAGCAGTTACGTCGAGGATCAGCTGATCAAGTACGAGATCCCGATGTTCGTCGGACTGGGCGTGGCCTACAAGGTGAAGCCGGACTGGATCGTCGCCGCCGATGGCGAATATCGTGCATTCAGCGGCAAGGAACTCAAAATACGCGATTCGCTGAGAATTTCTCCCAGCGGCAGCAACGAAGAGTTTTACACTTCCGTTGACCCGGGATGGAAAAACGTTTTTGTCTTCCGTGCCGGAACCGAGTACGTCCTGAAGACAAACAGCCCTATCTTTCCGGTAGTCCCTCTGCGCGCCGGGTTCGGATATGTTCCCAGCCCGTGGCCGAGCTTCAGTGCCAACGGGGCAGAGGAGACGACAAAGTCGGTCAATCTGTCCGCGGGCATCGGCGTTCACTGGACGCAGATTTATCTTGATGCCGCCTATACGTACATGAGCGGAGACTACACCGCCGGCGGGGTCAAGCTGGAAAACCGAAACCACCAGTTTAACTTCATGTTCACGGGGTATTTCTAAACCAGAGAAGAAAATATCGGGCGGAAGACATTTTGTGACATAAATGATTCCGCCCGTTTTATGTCTAAGTTCTTTGCGGGTCGGTCGATATTTAATGTAGTATCGTCCTGATTGGAGACGTTAATGCAGCAGAAGGTCAAACTTACCAGACGGCAGATTAAAGAAGATAAATTCACCACGTTCATGCTGACCACCAAGAGCCAGATCCTCGAAAACTGGCAGTTCTTTGTTATCGGCATCGTCGCACTCGCTTTAGTCATCACTGCCGTCATATATTTCGTTAATTCCCAGGTGAGCGCCGGACAGGAAGGGTCTGTCAAGCTGGCAAACGCCATGGGGTCGTTCCGCAACGGCAACACCCAGCTGGCAATTGTCGGACTCAACGAGGTGGTCGATGACTACTCCGGCTCACCGGCGGCCGAACAGGCGACGTTCATGCTCGGCAAACTGAATTTCGATCAGCGCAATTACGCCGAATCGATCCGTTTCTATGAAATGTATCTGTCGAAGTACAAGGACAGTCCGTTACGACGCGCCGCGTCCGAGGCGGGCATCGGCGCCGCCCACGAAAATCTGGGTGAGTACGACCAGGCCATGAAAGCATACTTGAAGGCGTACCAGGAGTATCCCGACGGTCCGATGGCCGGCCAGTATGAACTCTCCGCGATGCGAATGGCTATCAAGACCGGTGATACCGGCACGGCCCGCCAGGAGTTGAAATCGATAAAAGAGAACTATTTCGGGACTGACACATATACTCAGGCGGTTCGAATCTTCTACGAAGCCGGGTTGACTGAAGCCCCGGCGTGATTTCTTCCCGTGCTCAAGCAGGATCCCATAAAGGTTGCCATTCTGTGGCACATGCATCAGCCCGATTACCGTGAGCCGAACGCAGACCGGTTGGCCATGCCATGGGTTCGCCTTCACGCCATCAAAGACTACCTCGATATGCCCCTGCTCGCAGGGGCATTTGAACATATACGAGTGACGTTTAATCTCGTGCCTTCCCTGATCGATCAACTGCATCTTTATCTCAACGGCGGCACCGACCATCACCTCGAGTTGACCCAATTGAAGGCCGATGAACTCAGCAACAGCCGCAAACTGGAAATTCTGGAGAGTTTTTTCCTCGGCCACCCGCCGAATATGATCGAACCGTACGCTCGCTACCGGGAGCTGTACAAGAAATACGCCGCGAGCGCAGGGCAGAAGGAAGTGCTTCCGGCACTGTTCACATCGGCCGAAATTCGAGACCTTCAGGTCTGGTCCAATCTGGCCTGGGTGGATCCCATGTTCCGCAGTGAAGAGCCGATCAAAACCCTCTTCGACAAACATCGCTACTTCACCGAGGACGACAAGCAGGAGTTGATCGCCTGGCAAAAACGCCTCATCGCCAGAATCATTCCGGCCTATCGCGAACTTCAGGAGCAGGGCCGGATAGAAGTCTCTTTCACTCCGTATTATCACCCGATATTGCCCCTGCTGTGCGATACCGATATCGCCCGTGAAGCCCTTCCCGGTATCAAGCTCCCCGAGCGGCGATTCACGCATCCCGAAGACGCCGAACACCAGGTCTCGTCGGCGCTTGCCAAGTACGAGGAGCTCTTCGGCAGAAAAATGAACGGCATGTGGCCGTCCGAAGGTTCGGTGTCCAATGACGTCCTGCGGCTTCTCAATCGCCGCGGGTTGAAATGGACCGCTACCGACGAAGAGATATTGTCGCAGTCTCTGGCTAAGGCCAACCTTCCCGCGCCGGACAACGCCCACCATTTCCTCTATGAATTTGGCCCCGGGTTGAAACTCTTCTTCCGCGATCACCGGCTATCAGACCTCATCGGTTTCGTCTATTCCGGTTGGCAGGTCGAAGATGCCGTCAAGGACTTTGTGAATCACCTGATGGCTATCCGGCGGAGACTCGGCGATGATGTCAAACGGGCTGTCATCCCGGTCATTCTGGACGGTGAAAACGCATGGGAGTTCTATGCGTCTGACGGACATGACTTTTTGAGCGAGCTGTACCGCGAACTCGATGACCATCCTTATATCCAAACGGTCACCATGAGCGAGGCCGTCGACAGTCTGCCAACAAAAATGCTGCCTGATGTCTTCGCCGGCTCCTGGATCAACCACAACTTTCGGATCTGGATCGGCCATGAGGAAGACAACGCGGCATGGGATGCCCTGCAACGAACTCGGGACGCCCTCGACGAATTTCAGAAAACCCGAACGGAGTTCGATCCGGAAAAGCTGAAGTTGGCCTGGGAACGCATCTATGTTGCCGAGGGCTCTGATTGGTGTTGGTGGTACGGCGACGAACATCGGGGGGCGTACAACGAAGAGTTCGACAGCATTTTTCGGCGGCACCTTATCGCCGTTTACGAAGCCCTGGATCTGACACCGCCGTCTGAACTTCATCGCCCGATTCACAGGGGTGGCGAGAACTCGCTGACGATGTACCCCGAGGATATCCTGACGGCGCAGATCGACGGACGGATCAGTCACTTCTACGAGTGGGCCGGAGCGGGCCTGTTCGACTGCCTCAAGGCCTCCGGCACGATGCACCGGGCCGACCGCCACCTGTCGGGGATCTACTTCGCCTACGATCACAATCGCTTCTATATTCGCCTTGACTTCTACGATAAAAAAAACGTAGAATCATTGAAGCAGGCTAAGTTTCGAATCGCCCTGTTCACCCCGGCCCCGATCGTGATCACCCTCCACGAGGGACCGCGGGGCATCGCCGGAGAGGAAACCGGCCACTTCGAGTATGCCATGGATGAAATTCTCGAATTGGCGATCGAACGGAACTACCTGTGGCCGTCGGGATATGGGAGTCTCGGCTTCACCGTATCGGTCTATGACGGCGACAAGCTGGTCGAGTCGTGGCCCGAAAATGAGCCGATTCAACTCGATGTCCCGGAGAAAAACAAGGAAATATTCTGGCCGTCATAGGGCGTTCAGGTCTCCCTCACGGAGGAGCGATGGAAAGATCATTTTTTACCGACGATTCCGACAAGGAAAAATCCGGATCGGTACCGGAACTCGATGATTCTCCTCGAGAGAAAAGTGACTCATCGGACGCAGCGTTTGAGACCGACGACGGTCGTTTGGCCGCCATCATGGCGTATATCCCTTTTCTCTGTTTTGTCCCCCTGCTGAAGATGAAGGAGAACCCCGAGGCGCGGTTTCATGCCCGCCAGGGAGTAGTCCTCTTCCTGATCGAATTGATCGCCGTGCTCTTTCTGATCGACGGTATCTCTGATTTCGTTTTCAAAATTCTCCTTATCATTGCCGCTGCTTTCGCTGTCGCCGGGGTCATCTTTGCATTGCAGGGCAAGAACTATCGTTTGCCGATCGTCAGTGACCTCGCGGACAAGTTTAAGCTGTAACCCGGTTGCTGCCGAAACCCGGCTGACCGAGTGCCCGTCAACCGCTCCCCTTCGGAGCTTGATTACCTGACTCGAGTTAAAATTCCGCCGAGTCAAGCCCCTCAACTCTACGTGTATTGATAGGTCCACCTTTCCCGTTGGCCGAAATTTGGTGTTTTTCACGCCTTGGGGTGGTTAATTTTTCCCCAACGGACTATCTTGTCTATTTTTGGTTGCCACGCCATAAATCGCGAAAAAATGTTTTTGTCGACATCTAACCGTTTGACATACAGTCGATTACGTTTGGAAAAACATTCCTGTTTTTATTTGACAACAGGTGTGTAAACGTATTATGCTGTAGGGAAACGTATGGTTCAGTTACCAGCTGTTTCTAATAGGTTTTGTTCAAAAGACCGACAATAGTGATGGGAAGTGTCTGTCTTTGAACAGCTAGTTGTAATTAGTTGGGAACCGGGAAGTTGAAGGGGTTAGTGGAACCTCATCGAGCTGGGATGCTCATATTAGAGCCAACCTTCGGATACTGGCGCTCGCCGCGCGATCCGAATTCGGTTGGCCCGTGGTCGTTGTCGCGGCTTCCGCATCTTCAAAAGGGGCTGTCCTTCAATAGCTTACAATCTACCGGCTTTCCTGTCTTTGGGAACCTGAAAACATCTCCGGAGGACAACAAATCCGGCATTGGCCTTGCCCTATAGAAGGCCAAACGGACCGGAAGGGAAGCTTATGCAGTACAAAACAGTTTACAGAATCGTCTTCGTCTGGTTACTCCTCATCGCACTTGTGGCGCTTTTTGGCGACGTTTCTGTGGCTGCCTCAAACGGAGGCAGAACAGCAGCCGACTTTCTACAAATCGGCATCGGCGCCAAGCCTGCCGGTATGGGAGGCGCCTACACAGCCGTTTCACGGGGCGCTGAAGCCTCGTACTGGAATCCTGCCGGTCTCGCAGGCATGGAGGGTGGTGAAATCAGCCTGGGCCACTTCTCGTGGTATCAGGACCTCAACCTGGAACACGGTGCATTTGCAATCGCCGTCAGTCCCCGGGCGACTCTGGCGGCATCCATGACATATCTCAATTACGGTACCATCCAGGGCTTCGATGCCACCGGTAATCCGACCGGAAACATCACTGCCTATGACTGGGCCGGGGCGCTATCACTGGGCGTGAGTTTGTCCGACAATATTGCCCTGGGGTTGACCGGCAAGTTCATCAATCAAAAACTGGACGAAATCACGGGTACCGGATTCGCCGCCGATATCGGTCTCAGATTTCAGACCAGTCGCTTTGCGTTCGCTGTCGTCGGCACCAACCTCGGTCCCGATATGAAATTCGAATCCACGTCCGAGAAACTGCCGTCGACGGCCAGGGTGGGCCTTGCGTTTGCCCCGTTCTCCCAATCGGTGCTGACCTCAATCGAATATGAGAAACGTATTTACGGCAACGCCGTGATGCGCCAAGGACTGGAACTCAATTTCAACGGCCAGTACTTCCTGAGAACGGGCTACAATCTCTACCTTCAGGATGAATCGGAAACGATCGGCACCGCCATCGCTTTCGGCGCCGGCATGCATCTGAACAAACTTGCATTCGACTATGCATACACCCTCCAGGATAAGTACAGTGGTGACGACCTACACCGTTTTTCACTGGGGTTCAGGTTCTAAAAACCGAATCACATGGTTATAACAGACCCATTTAGGCCGGCTTATGCCGGCCTTTTTATTGCCTCTCATTGCACACCATTTCGGCGGCCGTCTGCAAGCAATTGCAGTAAATGTGACTGAGAATCACAGAATTCTGGAGCGCCGGAGCTGACTTAACGGATCGATATGCCGTGACTTCCTCGACGGCCTAGCTTGAGACTCACAATCAACTGCAAGACAGTGGATTACGAGGGTGCGATTTTATCCCGCAAAAACCGTAATCTAGCGCCACATCGCGGCGTTTCGGCAACCCTTTTGCTCGTTGTAGCGGGCGAACGCGAAGATACCTGTATCAGAGCGCATTTTTTCGACAGAATTATGGACGACAACACAAACAGATTCAATTTCAGTTCTACTCACGCTTCATCGGTCCGTCGCGGGTCAGTCCCCTTGGGTGTGTCGGAAAGCGTTGATATTGTCCGTCCGTACAACCCCGAAATTGGCCTTGATCTACTTACCCGTACGCGATTCTTATTCTCCGAATTGTCTGGTTTATGGTTTGTCGCATTATCCACTTTTTATATATTTGCCGTGCCTGTGTCGCTGACGAGGGCGGCGCAGATAAAAGTTATGCTCAACAGGATAGTCAAAAGGACTTTGGATATAGTCGGCGCCACGGTCGGTATGCTGATTTCGCTACCAATCGTGCTGGTTGTCCTCATGTTCATCAAGCTTGATTCGCGCGGCCCCGTCTTCTACACCCAGATGCGTATCGGCGTTAACCGTCGCAAGAAGAGCCGCCGGTATTGCCAGCGGGCCGATATCAACGACAATCGACGTTGTCAGGACCGTCGCAAGGTGGATTACCTCGGAAAACCCTTCAAGGTGATCAAGTTCCGCACTATGGTTCATGACGCCGAAAGACAGAGCGGACCGGTCTGGGCGACAAGAAACGACCCGCGGATCACGCGTTTTGGCAGTTTCCTCAGGCGGACGCGGCTCGACGAAGTCCCGCAGTTTTTCAATGTCCTCAAAGGAGACATGTCCCTGGTGGGGCCCCGGCCGGAGCGTCCACAGTTCGTCAAGGATCTTTCCACCAAGGTCGATGGCTACACGGAACGACTGAGCGTCAAACCCGGCCTGACCGGTCTGGCGCAGATCGAGAGCGGTTATGATTCTTCTCTGGCGTCGGTCGTCAGGAAAGTGGATTTTGACCGTCAATATATACGGGAGTGGACTCTCTGGAGCGATATTAAGATCCTTCTCAAGACTGTAGTGGTGGTAATAACGGGCCGTGGCGCTTGTTGACATCGTTGCTTCGGCCCGCCCCTGAACAGAGTTTACCGTCCGTAACGTGGCGGCTTTTTTTTGGTCATTTATAACTTGTACCGCGTCAACCTATACTTTATTTTTCCCGATACTTGGAGAAACGACAATCTCAGGGATTGAGGAGGCTATGTCGAAACGGATCCATGCCTATATCGCCCTCTGTTGCTTGATGTTGCTGGCCTGTGCGTCGGTAGCGGCGCAGGAGGCGGCGACGACACCCAGCGGACTCATTGTTCGCTCGGCCCCTGAAGGTGCCCAGGCAACACTGTCGGGCCCTGTCATCGTCACCGGTATCACGCCGACATTTTTCCGACAGCCGCTCGTCGGCGACTACAAGCTTGAAATTACGAGGCACGGCTACGAGAACTATTCGACACATATAACTCTCGATCCGACCCGCCAGATGGAAGTCTCTGTTCAGCTGTCCCCCAAAACGCGTTTCAAAGCGGCCGCCAGATCTCTCCTGATACCCGGATGGGGGCAGCGGTACGCCGACGAAAACTTTAAGGGATATGCTTTCAGTTTTCTTGCCGCAGGTTCGATTGCCGCGTTTCTAATCGCCGACTACAGTTACAACGATGACTACGACCGCTTCGAAGCCCGCGTCGCAGACTACGATTCCGCCCGGGCCGAGGGGGCCAGTTATCAGGATCTCTCAGTGCTGCATTCGCGACTCGTCGATGCCCAGAACGATGCCTACGACTCGGAAAACACCAGGCGAATTACAATCGGCGTCGTCGCCGGGGTGTGGGCCCTGAATCTGATCGATGTTCTGTTCTTTTTCCCGAATGAACGAGGTACCTTCTCCGTGAAGGGCCTGACCGTTGAACCCAATGCCAATCTGAACAGTGTCGGGCTGACGCTGTCTCACCGATTCTGAGTAGGAGAGAGGCCATGCGTAAATTGACATTATCCGCCCTTCTGCTTCTGCTCGTCGTATCGGGGTGCGACCGCCAGATTGACTCTCGCGATCCCGTACGCTCGCTGCCCGAGCCGCTTCCGGCGCCGGTCGACGTTCAGGCCGCTATCGATAACCAGGCCGTAGTCCTCACGTGGGCCGTGATTGACAGCGCCGCCGTCAACCGGTTCCGTATCTATGTCGCCGACAGCACCGATGGCGAATATACCCTGCGGGATTCCACTACCGGTTACAGCCGGACCGTCAGCGATCTGATGGTCAACCACACCTATCTGTTCCGGGTGGCTGCTGTCGGAACCGATGGCATCGAGGGCAAGAGATCAACGGCCGTTTCCGCGACCGCCGGCGTGCTGTCGATCACAATCAACAACAATGCCCAGTATACCAACCGGCGTAATGTGCAAGTCCAGTTGAACGCCATCGACGGTACCACCAACGTCATCCTTTCCGAGGACTCCACCTTCGCCGACGCCGTCTACGAGCCGTACGCTTTTCAGAAAAGCTTTACCCTGACCCAGGGAGACGGTGAGAAGACAGTTTACGCTCGGTTCCTGTTCGCCAGCGGGGCGCAGTCGGGCAGCCTTTTGTCCGACGATATCATTCTCGACACGCGCGCGCGCATCGATTCCGTCTTCTTTGAACCCAACGACCAGATATTCACGACCGGCGATACCATCGTGTTCGGTCTCGATGCCGGGGAAGAGGGTGGCGATGCTTCCGTCTCATTCAAGACTATCGGTCCCATTGCATTGTACGACGACGGAACCGACGGTGACCTGGTTGCCGGCGACGGTATCTATGCCGCCCGCTATATCGTCCCGACCGATCTCGTCGTGGATAACAGCCAGGTAACCGGCAATTTCACAGACGCTGCCGGCAATGCCGCCACGCCCACCGTCGCCGTTCAGACGCTGTCGATTCAGAGTTCGCCTCTGCCGGTGCAGCTGACACAGACCGAAGCGCTGGCCAGCTATGAGGTCGCCCTGACATGGACCCAGGCGGCAAGCAGCGATTTTGCATCGTATCGAATCTACCGCAACCCGACCGCGGCCGTCACGGAACAGTCGAAGCTGATGTCCACGATATCTGCCAAGAGCACCGTCACGTATACCGATACAACTGTCAACGAAAACACGAAGTACTTCTATCGGATTTACGTTTACAATACGTACGGGTTGTCCGCAGCCTCCAACGTGGACAGCGCCACCACTCCCGCGAACGATGCCCCGACAGCCGTCGTCCTGGCCGGGGCTCTGGCTCCGGATTCGGTCATTGCACTATCGTGGTCACGTAATGCCGACGAAGACTTTGCCTCGTATCGAATATATCGTTCGGGTTCTACCATCCCCAATCCGCCGCCCGACAACCTTCTGATCAAGTTCATCAATACACAGAGTACCGATACATATAACGACTTCGTTCCGACGGCAGGTACCTATCGGTATAAGGTTTACGTCTACGACAGACAGGGTAAATTCACGGGCTCGAACGAAGTCACTATTGGCAGGTAATCGATGCCAGGGGATACATCATGCTGAAATATATCAATCAGTACATTGGGCTTTTTATCAGCGCAATCAAACAGGCCGGGCGCGGCAAAATATGGTTGTTGCTCATTATATTGACCCTCATCAACTGGCTTCTGCTCTTTTCCTTCAATGACTTTCTCTCGCCGTTGTTTTACGGGATGGTGATGTTCTGGACGGGACTGGTCGGCAAAGCAAATGCCGCCATGTTTACTCATTACCCCATGCACTACCTGCTGATACCGTATTACTTTGGTTTGGCCAAGCTTATTCCGGGTCTGATTCTCGAGACTCTCTTCCTCGGCGCCGTTGCCGTGTATTTTCGTAACAGTTACCTCGGCTCGGCTCGGGAGGGAGGTATTCGTTCGGCGGCTTCCCAGTGGCTGCAGCTCATCCTGGTCTGGGTGGTGCTGACCGGCCTGACAGTAGTTGCCAGTATTTTCTTCCCTGAGTGGTTTGCCTTCTTCCACCAATATTCGCCCCGGCGACTACTCCTGTTCAACTTCGTCATCATGCCGTTCTTTATGGCCCTGATCCTGTCGCTGCTCTATTTCGCGATACCGGCCGTTGTCGTCTATCGTGAGAATTTCCTGAAGGCAATCGGTCGCTCACTCCGGCTCTTTGCCCGGCGCCCCTTGACCGCATTCTTCCTGTCGGCGGTGATTCTGGCCGGCCCATACCTGTTCTCTGCCCTGGCCGGCTATGCCGACCAGATCGTCCTCAAATTCAAACCGGAACTGGTATACTGGGTCCTCGTCGCTGGCCTCGTCGTGGAGATCCTGGCCAACTATTTCTGGATGGGTACTGCCGTCCGCTTCCTGATGGAAGAAGAACCCGAAGTCTGATAGATCTCGCAGGATATCGATTGTCGCCTCCGGGACTGTTTTTTCTCGGAGGCTTTTTTCTGCCTGTCAGTTCGGCGATAAGCCATCCGGGGAATTAGATCGTTGCCGCCGGCAGGAAGCCTCGAGTTCTCCCATATACTATATGGGGGTGCACCATATTGGTTGTCTTTTCAGCAATTTTCGCGGCCATCCCCTTTATAAAAATCGAAAGCCGCCGATATAATTAGTGTGCTTCCGAGGGCATAAAAAGATATGAAGAAAATACTCCTTGTTGATGATGATAAAGAGGTCTCTCAGTCACTGGCGAACCTCTTCGATACCGATAAATTCGAGTTCAATTTTCTCGAAGACGGAACCAACGTCAGTAACTTCCTCTCCGAGAACAGCGACGTCGATTTGGTTATGCTCGACGTCAACCTGCCCACTCTTTCCGGTCTCGATGTTCTCAAACAGATCAAGCAGGTCAAGGACGACCTGCCGGTTATCATGATCTCCGGCTTCGTGTCGACCGAGAACGCTATCGAGGCAATGAGGGAAGGAGCTTATGAATATCTCACCAAGCCGTTCGAAATCGAAAAGCTTATCGATACCGTCAACAAGGCCTGCGGGTACGGTTCTCACAAACACGCGCCGGTCATATCTGATCCGCAGATCCAGCCGGCTGTGTCGGTCGATGAAATAGTTGGCAAATCCCCCGAAATAGTCGAGATAGCCAAACTTATCGGTCAGGTTGCCAAGACCGACGCCGCCGTCCTAATCTTTGGCGAGTCGGGTACCGGGAAGGAACTGGTGGCACGAGCCATCCATCGCAACTCCAAGCGCAAGAACAGTGCTTTTCTCTCGGTCAACTGTGCCGCTCTTCCCGAAACATTGCTCGAGTCGGAACTCTTCGGCCACGAAAAAGGCGCCTTCACCGGAGCCTATTACAAGAGAATTGGAAAATTCGAGCAGGCCGACCACGGAACGCTGTTTCTCGATGAAATCGGCGATATGTCAATGCTGACCCAGTCCAAGCTGCTACGCGTCCTTCAGGAAAAATGCTTTGAACGGGTAGGCGGAAATGAATCCATCAATGTCGAGGTCCGTATTATCGCCGCCACCAACAAGTCACTGGTTCAGCTTATGAAAGAGGGCTCGTTCCGGGTCGACCTGTTCTATCGTTTGAAAGTTGTCTCCATTTATATACCGCCCTTGCGCGAACGGCGTGAAGACGTGCCCCTTCTGGTGGACTACTTCACCAACAAATTCTCGCGCCAGCTCTCCATACCCTCGAAGCAGATCTCGAAAAAGGCCGTTCAGCAAATGCTGCGCTACCAGTGGCCGGGGAACGTTCGCGAGCTCGAAAACAACGTCCATACGGCCATGGTCATGTCCAAGAATGACTCCCTCCAGGTGGAGGATTTCCCGAGTCTCACTGAAAACAACCCGAAACTCGAACTCGACCTGTCCGAGCTTCAGGATGACTACACCGAGACCTTCAAGAAGATCGTCGATCCGATTATGCCAAAGCTCGTGGCCAATTCCAACGGCCAGGTGTTCCATTTCCTCGAGTCCGCGCTCGAGCGGGCGATGATTGCCTCCTGCCTGAAACAGTTCGACGGTAACCAGGTGAAGACGGCGGAAGCTCTCGGCATATCCCGGAACACACTTCGCGACCGAATCGCCCGCTACGGCATATATTGATTCGTCTTCCATCACTTCAGATCCCGCTGCTCACATTTGCCATTTGATCCCTCTGATTGTCTGCGTATATTTACGACCATGAGAATGTGCCACCTGTCCGATTCACATCTTGGCGCCGGCGCCGGCCACCCGAAAAGAGGGGAGAGCGGGCTGACCCTTCGACAGGAAGACATTATCAACAGTTTTGTCGAAGCCGTCGACCGCATAATCCAGCTCAAACCTGACTTCTGTATTCATTCAGGCGACCTCTTCGACTCTGTCCGTCCCCTCAACCGAATCATAGCCATTGCCGGGCAACAGCTCTTTCGGTTGGCCGAGGAACACGAGATTCCCACGATCATTATTTGCGGCAACCACGATGCTCCTAAACAACCGCATATTGGCGCGGCGCTGGATATCTTCGCAAATATCGACAATCTCTATATTTCGGCCGCCGGTACGTTGAGCGTTTTTGAAATTGAAGGCGTCAAATTCTTTGCGTTGCCCCATTGTCTGACTGTCGAAACGCAGAAGCGGGAACTCCAGAAATGCGTGCCCGATCCGGACGCCGTCCATAATGTACTGATTATGCACGGCGTAGCTTCCGGCATGCCTGAATTCTCCATGGCTGACCTTGGTGAACAGGAATTGCCCGTTGAAATCATGGAGCGCTTTGATTACACCGCGCTCGGGCATTACCACAACTACAGCCAGGTTGCCCCCCGAGCCACCTATGCCGGCTCCACCGAACGTCTCTCACAAGCCGAGAGAGGCGTCGAGAAGGGGTTTGTCGAAGTCGATCTCGACCCGTTCTCGATCCGGTTCCACGAAGTTAAAAGTCGTGAGATGGCCGATATTCAGACTATTGATGCTCATGGAAAACGGGGAGACCAGCTTGTCGAATTGATAGAGAAGAATCTGGAACAGATCGATGGCTCCGACAAGATCGTTCGGGTCAATATTGAGGGAGTGACGGCGGAGACGGTGAGTACAATTCCGGCCGAGAGGCTGGCTCAATTGCGGCAAAAAAGCTTTGCCCTCGATATTCGGTTCGAACGGGACAAAGACGAGGAAAATGCCGGTCAGTTCGGACGGTCAGCAATCGGCCGACTTGATCAGAGTTTCATCGAATACCTGAAATCAGCCGATGTCAAGGGATTCGACAAGGACAGGCTTATTAGTGAAGCCCTCAAGTATCTGACTGCCCCGGAGTGAGCCCTTTATTGCTCTCCTTCATAATCAGGCTCCTTGCAGCTCAGGGTCCTCACATAGCAGTAAACCGCGACCCCGATTATAATCCCCCAGGCACATATCAAGAAAATCCAGCCACCGAATGACATATCCTAACCTGCACTTTCCACCGGTCGATTCTTCCACGCCTTGTAAACCATCACCAGCAATGTCACAATAACTGCCAGGAGAACCAGCCGAATCCCGAGAATGTACGGAACGTTGGCTGAAGCCACGTCCTTCATCGTAATCACGTCCCACCACTCTGAAATCAGCCACCATATCAGCATGGCTGAGAGCAGGGTCGGCGATACCCACTTGATTATGAATTTGAAAATACGCGGGACTCTGATACTGCACCCCCGGTGAAGTTCTTCCCAGGCCCGGTCGATACCAAACACCCACGCCAGCAGAATGATCTCTATCGTCGCGCCGAACACAATGATAACCGTACCTCCCCAGAAATCAAGCTCGTCGAGAATGCCTCGATGCAAGAACCACACTGCCGGTTGGCAGAGGATAAACGCCGCGAATCCAAAAATCTTGACCGCTTTCTGCCGGCTGTAGTTTAATTCATCCTCGAGAAACGCCACTGCCGGCTGGGCAATAGAGATTGACGATGTTATTCCCGCGAGAAACAGGATGAAGAACCAGAGGAACCCCCAGAACCACCCGCCCGGTATGCCGGCAAAAATCTGCGGCATAGCCAGGAATCCAAGGTCGAATGAGCCGAGGTTGTGTGCGTTCATCAGCCACTCACGGCCAAAGAACACGAATGCCGCCGGAATAATAATAGAACCGCCGAGAATTACTTCGGCAAATTCGTTCGTCGACGCCGCTGTCAGGCCGGATAGCGCTACGTCGTCGTTGCGCCTCAGGTAACTCGAGTACGTCAGGATGACTCCCATCCCGACCGACATCGTGAAGAATATCTGTCCGGCCGCCGCCAGCCAGACTTTCGGCTCGGCTATTCGCGAGAGATCAGGATTCCACAGGAAACCGAGACCGCCGAGGGCATCCTGCCCCGGATGTGCCCCCGGAGGCGCGTCAAGCGTCAGCACGCGAACGGCAAGTATCACCGCCATAACAAAGAGCGCCGGCAGGGCAATATTGCATAACTTTTCAATACCGCCGCGAAGACCGCGGTACGTGACCGATATGTTTATGAAAAACGTGATAAAAAAGAAAATGATCGCCGGCGCGGAACCTGAAAACGCCCCCGCGTTGTCCACTCCCTGGTACCACTGTAAAAAGTGTACATATTGCTCCGGCGATGCAAAAGTGAGTTGATTGGTCAGCGAGTAATAGGCAAATGCCAGGCACCAGGATTCCAGATACACATAGAACATGTAGATAACGAACGGTCCGTAAATCCCAACGACTCCGACATACTTCATCAGCCTGTTCTTTGGCCATAACCGCTGGAATATACTCGTCGGAGAACTGCTTCCGAAACTTCCCCCGTATTTACCGGCCGTCCATTCCACCCACACCAGCGGAATGCCGACCAGCACGAGAGCTACAAAGTACGGGATAAGAAATGAACTGCCGCCGTTCTGCGCCGCCTGTGAAGGAAACCGGAGAAAATTCCCCAGTCCGACGGCAGAACCGGCGACGGCGAGGATGATTCCCAGTCGCGAACCCCACCGTTCTCTCGCTTTCGCCATGCTATGCCTCCAGATGCCTGATATGGAGTTTCTTTCGGTGCTGCCGATACCTAAAGGGAAGAAGGAAAGACGCAGCAACGCGATGCGAACGAATCAATTACCTGCGAAGTAATAAGCGCGTTGTCCGTCTTGTCAACTAAATAAAAAACGGGCGTGCTTTTTTAGTTGACTGTCCTCGGGACAGCCGACTTTTTGGAGCCAAAAATCTGAAATGCACCTTCTACTAAGAAAAGGGATAGACTATGAAGAAGATTCTTCTACTGACTCTCGTACTGGTATCGTTCCTGGCCTTTGATGCCTTTGCCATCGACGCCTTCGGTTCGATGTTCGGCAATCTCTCCACCGCCCAGGCCATCGGCCAGGGAAAGGCCGCATTTGGCGGCGGTATCGGAATTGCCGACGCTACCTCGTTCCACGGCTCCTTCACCTACGGACTGTCAACGTACATGACGGGCAGACTGCGCCTTGGTGGCTACGACCCGGGTGATAATGCCGATGTACAGCTCGTATTCGGCGCCGACCTGCAGTACCAGATATGGAGCATGAACGATGTCGGCAAGAAACCGCCCTTTGAGATGGCTGTCGGAGCTATCTTCGAGTTCCTCGATATGGACAACGCCTCGGTTCTCGAGCTGGGCGGAGATGTCATCGGTTCCTATCCGTTCTTGTTGAGAGGCGGTACGACCTTGTCACCATACGGTCGTTTCAATATTCGCCTTGAACGGTTTAGCTTCGACACTCCTGTGGGCGACGGCTCGGACAGCAACCTCGAGTTCGGGTTCAATGGCGGCGTGAAATGGCAAGTTTCTCCTAACTTCTCCGCTTATGGAGAGTTCCAGCTCGATGGAAACGACGGGCTCTTTCTCGGACTCGACATCAGTGTCATGTAAATCTTTTGGCTGCGGACATAAAGCCCCGCTCGACGGGGCTTTTACTTCATGACCTTCTTCGATGCTGTTATCCTCGGAATCCTGCAGGGACTGACCGAGTTTCTACCGGTTTCTTCCTCGGGACACCTCGTGCTGGCTCAGGCCCTCCTCGGCGTGAATGACTTCGGTGTTTCCTTCGAAGTTATCGTGCATCTTGGAACGGTCCTCTCGGTTTTCGTCTATTTCCGTTCCACGATACTCAGGCTCATTGAGTCACTATTTCGCCCTGCCATGGTGGAGGAACGCAAACTGATTATCTTTCTGATCATCGGCACTGTCCCCGCCGGTGTCATCGGCGTGTTATTCGAAAATTTCTTCGAGCAGACTTTCTCCGAGCCGCTGCTCACGTCCTTCTTCTTGCTCGTCACGGGCGCCATCCTCGTGGTCTCGCGCTTCTTCAAAAATGGAATCAAACCTGTTGGAGCCGGGTCTTCGCTGATCATGGGTTTAGGTCAGGCTATGGCCATCTTCCCGGGCATTTCCCGTTCCGGCTCTACCATCGTCGCCGGAATGATTGCCGGCGTCGAACCGGCCAAAGCCGCCGAGTTTTCGTTTCTGTTGGTGATTCCCGCCATCCTCGGTGCGACCGTACTCAAGATCAAGAATCTGGCGCAACTCGATGCCGCTATGGCCGGCCACTACGTCGTCGGTGCCGCCTGCGCCTTTGTCACCGGCCTGATTGCGGTTTACGCCGTGCTCGCCGTCATCCGACGGGGTCGCTTCGAATACTTTGGCTATTATTGCTTTGCTGCCGGCCTCTTCGGCCTGTATCTTTTCTGGTAAATGCAGAAGATACTGGTTATCCGTTTCAGTTCCCTCGGTGACGTCATACTTACTTCTCCGGCGGTACTGAACCTCAAACTCAGCTTTCCCGACTCACATCTCGTGTTTCTCACGAAGGAACGCTTCCGGCCCGTGGTCGAGATGATGGACGGCGTCGATGAAATCGTCTGCCTTCCTGACGATGCCGGCACCGCCGGATATCTTCATGTCCTCCGTCAGCTTGATCGTAATCACTTCAGCAGCATAATTGACCTTCACGGCAATCCGCGTTCGTGGTTTGCCCGCCGTATGCTCACTGCCGATAGAACAGCGCTGTATCAAAAGCGCGGCCTGGAACGTCGTCTGATTGCTCGGCGGAAAAACAAGCGGATCCCTCAGACCTGGCCCCATACCATCGACCTGTACAACTCATGCATAAAGAGTCTTGGAGCCGATGTTTACTGTCGACGACCGATTCTGCATGCGCCGCTTGAAGCAGCTGAATCGTCCGCCGCCGACTTCTACGGGCCGCCATCTGTCTTGATCGCCCCCGGAGCAGCTCACCCCAACAAGCAATGGGAAATAGAGAAGTTTGCCGAAGTCGCCCATCATCTACATGACCATCTCGGCTATCGTGTCTTTTGGGCAGTGGCGTCCGAAAATGATCTGGTTCCCGGTCTGCAGGATACATTCCCGGAAAAGGAGTTCATTCAACTCGTAAATGAACCGCTGCACCGGTTGGCACGGCTGCTGCATGAGTGTCGTCTGGCCGTTAGCAACGACTCCGGACTTATGCATCTCGCGTCAGCGGTCGGCACACCTGTCATTGCTGTTTTCGGACCGACTCATCAGGCTCTCGGTTTTGCCCCTCGAGGGTTGTTCGACCGCGTTGTGCAGGTCGATGAATTCTGCCGTCCCTGTTCGATACACGGACAGGTGCCGTGCTGGAGAGAAGAACGCTACTGCTTTACGAGAATCAGCCCCAACATGGTTTATGAAACCGCCGCCGAATTACTTGGCTCGGGCATCAACACAGTCAAAGCCCTCTTCGTCGATCGCGACGGCACCCTTATCGTCGACAAACACTTCCTGTCCGATCCCGAACAGGTCGAGTTGATCTCCGGCTCCGTCGATGCTCTCAGGATGGCGCGGCAAAACGGTTTCCAAATCGTGGTCATATCCAACCAGTCAGGCGTCGCCCGCGGCTATATGACTGTAGAACAAGTGGAAAGCGTCAATGCCCGGCTGCTGGAACTTCTCGGGCAGGCAGGTGTAGACATCGATGGAGTCTATTTCTGTCCCTATTTCCGGGGCGGCGCGATTCCGCAGTACGCTGTTGAAAGCGAGTACCGCAAGCCGGCGCCCGGAATGGCTGAAATGGCCGCCCGGGATCTGGGAATTGACCTTCGTCGATCGATTGTCATCGGCGACAAGATCGATGATGTCAGTCTCGGGCGCGTGATCGGGGCCCGGTCCCTTATGGTCCGTACCGGACACGGAGAAAAGGAGGCGAAAGCACTGCTTGCCGCATCGCCGGCATGGGAAAAACTCGTCTTCGAAAATCTCCTGTCCGCCGTAAAACATGTGGTGAGTTAGACAGCGATGATTGTACCTGCGCGATATGCCGAGAGGCTCGAAAACAACAAGGTGGCCTGTCACCTGTGCCCCGTCGAGTGCCGCCTGACCGACGGAAAGCTCGGTGTATGTCGGGCTCGCTTCAATAAGGACGGCGAGCTTGTGACGAGCAATTACGGCGAGCTGGTGACACTCGCTGTCGATCCTATCGAAAAGAAACCGCTCTATCATTTTTATCCCGGGACCCAGATTGTCTCCACCGGGGCCAATTGCTGCAATCTCGGATGCCGGCACTGCCAGAACTGGCAGATATCGAAAGAAGAAACCAGTACGTTCTATGTCTCGCCGGAAGATCTGGTCACGGCCGCGGCCAAATATGATTCGATCGGCGTTGCTTTCACCTATACCGAGCCGGTCGTCTGGTTCGAATATATCATGGATGCAGCGCCCTTGCTAAAGAAAGCCGGACTCAAAGTGGTTATGGTCTCGAACGGTTATATCAACCCTGAGCCGCTGGAGCAAATGCTCGACGTAACGGACGCGTGGAATATCGACCTCAAGGGGATGAATCCTCAATTCTACAAGCGAGTCTGTAAGGGCAAGCTCGAACCGGTGCTCGAGGCAATCAGGATGGTTGGCAACAGCTCCGCCCACCTCGAAATCACGAACCTCATCATACCTCATGAAAACGACTCCGACGAAGATCTCCACAAACTGGTGGACTTTGTTGCTTCGGTGTCCGACATGATACCGCTGCATTTCTCGGCGTACTACCCGAGCTACAAGATGGATCATGAGCGAACGCCGGTCAGCACGCTTTTGAAAGCCCGGGAAATGGCCCGGAAATCGCTCAAGTATGTCTATCTTGGAAATGTCGCCACGTCTGATGGATCGGATACGTTCTGCCCCCATTGTGGTCAACTATTGATCAAACGAACCGGATATATGACAACGGCTTCCGGAGTTAAGAACGGCATCTGTACTAACTGCGGATTTTCAACAGGGATTAGACAATTATAACATCGAGCGGTTATTTCGCCCGTATAGAGAATAAGGTTTTTTGGAAATGGGTCGAATTTTACAGTATGCAAACCCCCGAACTCGTCCGTCATATATATTGTTAGAACGAAGAGAGGACCTGTTGCATACCCGAGTTGATTCCATGATCGGGCATTCCTTACAAAAACTGCGCTTGCCCGCATTTCTGCTTGTCATTGGGTTGCTGATAGTGCTGGGGCTTGCCCCGTCAGCCGGCGCGCAATACTACTTCGGCAAGAATAAGGTCCAGTACACCCAGTTTGACTGGCAGGTCATGACGACCGAGCATTTCCGGATCTACTTCTATACCGCCGAAACTGAAGTGGCCCGGATAGCGGCCAGGATTGCCGAGGATTCATACGACAGCCTGCGGGTGAAATTTAACCACGAAGTGCGTCGATCAATCCCGCTGATCATCTATTCATCACCGCTGTATTTCTCCCAGACCAATGTCATTCCCAGTCTCCTGCCCGAAGCGGTAGGCGGCTTTACCGAATTCATGAAGGGCCGCGTGGTTTTACCCTTCCACGGCTCCTATCACGATTTTGAACACGTCCTCCGTCACGAACTGGTACACGTGTTCACGTTGTCAAAGCTGGACGCGGTGGTGGACCGCCATTCGCGCATTCGTTTTACCTATCCGCCGCTCTGGTTCACTGAAGGACTTGCCGAACACTGGTCGACCGAATGGGACACCGAGGCCGATATGATCGTTAAGGATATGGTTATATCCGGCCGACTGATACCGATTCCCAACCTCTACGTCGTGAGCGGGACGTTCTTTATGTACAAACTTGGCCAGTCGATCTGCGGCTTCATCGAAGAATACTATGGCCGGGACAAGCTTCTGAGAATCTTCGAGAACTGGCCCAAAGCCGACAATTTCGATGAAATCGTCAAGATCACCCTCGGCGATAATCTCGCGGAAGTCTCCCGTAAATGGGAGTATCATCTCAAGAAGACGTATTTTCCCGAGATCAAGAACCTTGGCCTCCCGAAAATGGAATCGCAGCAGGTGACCAGGCAGGGGTACTCCGAAACCGGCGTTCCTATCACGTGGGACGATGGTCACGGTAAAAACGACTGGATCGTCTTTAAAGCGAACCGGATGGGTTACTCCGGAATCTACATGAAACCTGCCGGAAGCCTTGGTGGCAGCGTAAAGACGCTGTTAAAGGGTGAACGCTCGGGAAAATTTGAATCGCTTTACCTGCTTCGCTCCGGAATCGATGCCAACGACGCCGGCAAAATCGTGTTCTCGGCCAAGTCAAACGAAACCGATATCATCAATATTTATGACCTCAACGAGGGCGGTGTCAGGCAGAGGTATCATCTCGAAAACCTCGTTGCGGCGCGTTCTCCGAGGCTCTCGCCCGACGGCAGGCAGGTTGTATTTACCGGAATCAAGAAGGATGGTTTCGCCGATCTGTATCTTCTGCAACTGAGCACCGGCGACTTTACCCAGGTAACGAATGACATCTATAACGATGCTGATCCTTCGTTCACCCCTGATGGTACGCACATCGTCTTTTCATCCGACAGGGGAGCCTACGGTCCGGAGGGGGCATTGAACCTGTACCGCATCGATATCGCCTCGGGTGAACTCACTCAACTGACCTTCGGAAATTACACGGACCAGACTCCGGACGCTACGCCCAACGGCATCTATTTTTCATCCAACCGGGGCGGCACCTACAACCTGTATCTGCTCGACAGTAACGGCACCCTGACCCGGCAGTCCATCTATGTCACCGGCGCCCTGTCACCCCGGCTGGCGTCCGACGGTTCTAAGCTGGTCTATACCGGTTACCAGGATCAGTCGTATCAAATATATGAGATGGAACTTCCCGAGGAACCGGAGACGGTCGAACAGCCGTTCGCCGTGATCGACTCTCCCTGGAAACCGGCCGTAATCAATCGAAAGTTCAGCCAGGCGTCCGTCAAATATGAAAACGACTACTCGCTCGATATCGCTCAGTCGTCCATTGCCTATGATCCCGTCTATGGTACCATGGGCGGCGTCCAGCTGGCAATGTCGGATGTCCTCGGGAATAACGCATTTCACTTTCTGCTGACCAACACCGCCGAGAGTAGCTCCGAACTCCTGACTTCGTTCAATTTCGGTGTGACTTATGTAAACAAGAAGGATCGGCTGAACTGGGGTCTGGGCGCTTACCACCTGTATGACGAATATTACAATGACTACGACCTGTACTACGAAGAACGGCAGGCGGGCGTCATAAGCCTGTTCAGTTACCCGTTCTCCAAGTTCCATCGGATAGAATTCACGACCCTTGCCCGCTATTCGAAGAAAGACCGTCGCTATGGGCTTGTGGATCGCGAGGGATTTCTCGTCACCAACTATGTTCGATGGGTTTACGACAACTCGCTCTGGGACATCACGGGTCCGATTGAGGGAAGACGGTACAACATTACCCTTGGTTTGACCTCATCGCTGTCCGAAGGGCGCAACTACAACCGGATAGTTTTGGCTGATTTCAGGCACTATTTCCGGCTCGGCCGGTTCTCAGCCTTCGCCAATCGGCTCTTCGGTTACCATTCCTCCGGTCTCGACCCGCAGCGCATATACTTCGGCGGAAGCTGGTCGTTCCGTGGATTCAGCCGCCGGGAATTCTATAATCGCAATGTAGTTTTCGCCTCCAACGAGCTCCGTTTCCCGTTGATCGATGACCTCCTGATCGGTTTCCCGTTCGGCGGCTTCGGCCTTCGCGGTATCCGCGGTGCGGTCTTTTTCGACGTCGGCTCGGCCTGGGATGATCACTTCGATCAACTCCTTGGCTCTTTTGGTACCGGGATCCGTGTCGCCCTTGGCTACTTCGTCGTCCTTCGCTTCGATTTCAGCCGAACCACGGATTTCAAGACAGTGAGCCCTAAAACCGATTTCGACTTCTTCTTTGGGTGGAATTTCTGATGCGCCGGTATATGACAATCATCATGGCGGCCGCCGTAATGTCAATCGTGACAGCTTTCACCGTCGGTTGCGGCGGAAAGTATTCGATCGATCGAAAGGACCTCAGCAAAGCCAGCCCCTGGCCCTTCAACCGATATCAGCAGTCCGCTCTCGGGGCTTTCCCCGATGGCTCTTTCGATGGACAACTGAATGTGCTCTGGAAAGAAGGCTTCTCGGGCAAGCCGGCCGGTCCCATGACCATTGTCTATGATGCCCTCGTCTGTCCCAGCAGCAAAAAGAAAGTGCGTTTTTATAATCCTGCCACCGGCCAATATCTCGGAAAACTGAAATGCAAGGGGATTCCGCAAACAGGCGTTGCCGTCGCCGATTCTCTTGCCTTCTATTCGATTGCCCCGGAAACAGACAAGCTGTTTGCCGTTAACCTGCTCAATAGCCATGTCATCTGGGAGCGAGACATAAAGGATGCCGCCGCCGGGCCGATAATTGTTAAAAACAGCCTGTTTATCAGCTCCGGAAGCGGCAAGCTGTACTCGCTGGCAACCGGCACCGGCCTGGACAATTGGACCTTTCAGGCGGATGGTGGCCTGACCGTTTCGGCGTCGTATGCCGACGGTAAACTCTACCAGCCGGGCGACAAGGGAGTGCTCTATGCCCTGTCGGAGTATGATGGAAGCGAACTGTTTCAAACAACTCTCGACGGACCCATTGCAAGTCCGGTGGCTATCGGAGACTTGATCTACGTGACTGATGTGACAGGAAGTGTATACGGGCTTGACCGCGAAAGCGGACTCATCACGTGGAAAAAGACAATCCCGGCCCCGGTCTGGACATCTCCGGTTGTGGCTGGAAATAAGGTATTCGTGGGCGCCAGCGGGGGACAGGTCCTCGCCATGGATGCCGCCAGCGGAAACGAGTTGTGGCAGTTCGATACCGACGAAGTCGTGAAAGCTTCGCCGGTGGCTGTCGGTAAATTTGTCGTGGTCGGAACGGCCGGCGGTACGCTGATCGTTCTCGATGCCGAGACCGGGACTGAGACCGCCCGTACGAAACTCGAGGGCTCGATTGATTTCTCGCCGGTCACCGACGGCACCCGCGTATTCGCGGCTACGGCTAAAGGAAAAATAACTTGTTTCGGCGGCGGAAATGAATACTCCCAGAACCGTCAGTGATCAACTCCTCAGAACCGATCTGAATGAACTGGCCCACGCCCTGGTGCGCGAGCTGGCCGTGGCCTGCAAGAAAATGGGTATCTACGGCAAGTCACATCCTCTTGCCGCCAAAGCGCTCGAAAAACCGTTCCTGCTCCTCAGCAAGTTCTTCCAGTTCAGGCGATACGTCAATGTCAACCTTCAGCGCGGACAGCTCTATGTGGTCAACATCTGGCTGAAAGACAGTATCTTCAACGGCCAGATCATCCAGTTCATGCAGGTTCTCGATGTGACCGCGATTGTCTTCGAAAACACTCTGAGCATGGATGACTTCACGACCTTCGTCGAACGCTTCGTGCAGCGGATCAATCTCAATGATCCCGAGGCGCACCTCTCCGCCGTTTTGAAGCGCAAGAACATCACGAGCGTTCAGATCAACTCGGAACTCGCCTTCAATATGCTCGAAAAGCAGAAGCAGTATCGGGGAGAAGTCGACGGCGATTTCTCGGTCCAGCGTTTCTGTCTCGACCAGCTGAGCGAGGATCCGATTCACCTCGTGACAATTCGCCACGCCGACGGCGATGAACTGCTGAGGCACTATGTTGACTTCAATCCGCAGATTGTGCAGTACCTCATACCGGACAAGATTGCAGCAATTCCCGTCGACGCCATACGTAACCGCCTGAACCGACTCGGCAGTTCATACAGCAACGCCCTCTCCGAAATGGAGCGCTCCACGGCTCTTGAAAACCTGATCGGCATCTTCCGTTTGCTCGATGCTCATCCCGCTAAAGACCAGATAGCCGCCGAACTCGATGATGAAATCAAGAAGAAGCTGGAACTGCCCAAAGAAGTCGGCGACCCGGCCAGCGCCACCGGCCAGATCAAACTCGAATCGCGAAACCGTATCGACAGTCTGATGGACAACCTGTTCGCGCCTGAGGTGACAACCGGAAGTTCCACGGAGTTGTGCGATGCCTTTCAAAGACTGCTAAAAACCGGACAGTGGCAGAAAGCTGAGGAAACCATCTCCGATCTGCTCAATCGGCTTGGCGACCCCGACTCACGGTATCGCCAGGAGGCTCTGCAGGTGCTCACCACGATCGTGAGTCGGCTGAGCACGGTGACCGACAGCGGGACACTCAAAGCCGCCGTCACACAAATCATCTCCCGGTTATCCGAGCACAACGAAACGTACGAATACTCCGAGCTGATCTGGCAGGTGTTCGAGAAGTGCCGTCAGGATCGACGGTTCGATCTGATGGCGACGATTGCAACCACCATGGCCAAGCGACGTCGGGTCGAAAACGATGTCAGCGTCTATGATTCCATGGCGGTCAAAAAGGCGTTCGAGAATATCAACCAGCGTCACGTGATCGAAGGCCTTGTGGAAGACATGATCAGGGCCGATTTCGACACGTCCCAGTATTTGCAGGACATCCTGATCGCCATCGGCTCGAACGAAATCGCGCTCGTACTGTCTGAAAATATCTCTCATCCCATGCGCCGGGTTCGCCAGCAGGCGCTCCGTATTCTTGCCGAGCTCGGCAAAGCGACCCTGCGCGTCTTCTCCGATATTCTCATGGACGATCGATGGTTCGAACGGCCCGAAGACCGGCACGAATTGCCCGACGCCAAATGGTACGTGCTGAGAAATTCCATCTTCGTCCTCGGACTGCTCAAGGATGAAGGCGGTATCGCACCCCTGCGGCTGCGGATGACCGATCCCGATGTCCGCATCCGTCGCGAGATTGTTTCGGCCCTCGAAAAAATCGGCGGAGAAGAAGCCGTCGACCTGCTCGTTCTCATGGCCGAGGATGCCGACCGGGAAATCCGCGAAAAAGCCATCATCGCCGTCGGTGTTATCGGCATAACCGACAGCGCCCCGCTCTTGATCGACGTCGCCAAACGCAACCCGTCCGAGTCCATCCGCGTCGCCAACGCCCTCGGCAAACTGGGCGGGCACGAAGCCAGAGCTTTTCTGACTTCGATTCTCGAATCCGAAGACCGATTGGTGGAACTGTCCGGCGGATTGGTCTCGAAAGACGACCTTCGCGTCGCCATTATCAAAGCGCTCGGAAATATAGGCGATCAGGCGTCAATCGATTCAATTCGTAAGTTCAAAGACCATCTCTCAACCGCCCAGAAAATATTCTTCAAACAATCTTCAGTCCAGAAGACTATTGCCGACGTCCTCTCCCGTCACTAACATGTCGAAATGACTTCTTGATTGTCATTTCGACACTGCCGAGCTGTCAAAAAATCCAATCTGAATTGCCATCCTGACAGACTCTCAGATTCGCCCAGCTAGCCATAACTCTGCTAAGTTACACTATGATAACGGACTACGTCAACTGGCACGCTGCTTGATTATCGTGCGTGTGAAAGAACGACAAACAAGGCAAACCAAGATAGGAGGTGTTACCATGAAAAATCTGATGATTACACCGAACCGGGCCGCGCGGGAAATAGACAGAATGTTCGATGATTTCTTCCGCTCGCCCTTCCTGCGCACCGATGTCGACACCGACTTCATGCCCCGAGTGAACGTCGTGGACACCAGGGACAACATGCTCATCACGTTCGAGGTCCCGGGTATGGAGAAGAAAGACATCAAGGTTATGGTCAAGGACAACGTCCTGACCGTTTCCGGCGAACGCAAGTTCGAGCATAACGAAAAGGAAGATACTTTCATCCGCAACGAGATCTATGCCGGAAGTTTCTCGCGCTCTTTCACACTGCCCGAGACTGTCAACCCGGACAAAATCCAGGCTGACTACAAGAACGGCATGCTTGAGATCAGGCTTGGCAAGCTGGAGGAGGTCAAGCCCAAAGAGATCGAGGTCAAGATTTCGTAACTAATAATCTCCGGAAGTTCACCCAGGTGAAAAGGTCAGCGTCAGGCTGGCCTTTTTTTGTGCCTGTCGTCGCCTGCCACTTCGTCGTATGCAACGCCATTAATGCGGCGACTCACTGCCAGATAGGCTTTCAGATCGTGCCAAATTGGCATTATCATCGAGCTTGATTGCGAGTGATAATAGTTAAGTACTTGTCGGTTAGTGGATTATTTAGTTTGGCACGATCTTTGTTTATAGATAGCGCAGAAAACAAAAATAAAACGATACATCAGGAGGTGTACAAAATGACTAACGTAATCGTAAGACCACGTCGCAACGGCCTCCACAGGGCCATGATCGACAATTTCTTCGGCAGCCCGACCTATCGCTTGGCCGATGATTCCGAATTCAGGCCGCGCGTGGATATCAAGGAAACCGAAAATGATATCTCCCTGAGATTCGAAGTCCCGGGGATTGAGAAAGATGATATCAAGGTTGTTCTCGATAACCGTGTCCTGACCGTGTCCGGCAAGCGCGAGGCTCGCAACGAAGAAGAGGGCGCCGAGTACCACCTGACCGAAATCAGGTCCGGCTCTTTCAGTCGCTCGTTCACCCTGCCGGAGACGCTCGACACCGGCAAGATCAGCGCCGACTACAAAAACGGCATGCTGACCATCACCCTCGCCAAGGCCGAGGAAAAGAAGCCGAAAGAAGTCGAAGTGAAGGTTTCGTAAAGGATCAGAGTAGTTGTTGACTCTGAGGATTGAGGTGGAAGGCTGGTCGGTGACGATCAGCCTTTCGTTTTGAAAAGCATGAAAGAAAAGTGAGGTAGTGTAGATATGAGCAAGATAATCGGAATTGACCTCGGGACCACCAACAGCGTGGTAGCCGTGGTCGAAGGCAAGGAGCCGGTGGTTATCGCCAACTCCGAGGGCGGCCGCACCACCCCGTCTGTCGTGGCTATCGACAAGAACGGCGAGCGGCTGAGCGGAACCGTGGCGAAACGCCAGGCTGTCACCAATCCCATGAATACCGTCTTCTCGATCAAGCGTCTCATGGGACGCAAGTTCGACGAAGTCAAAGATGAAATAAAGAACTTTCCCTATAAAGTAACCGCCAACGCCAACGGCGAACCGGTCGTCGATATGGGCGGCAAGCAGTATACGCCGCAGGAAATCTCGGCCATGATTCTGGCCAAGATGAAAAAGACCGCCGAGGAATATCTCGGTCATGCGGTCAAGGAAGCTGTCATCACCGTCCCGGCTTACTTCAACGACCGTCAGCGCCAGGCGACCAAAGACGCCGGTCGAATCGCCGGGCTCGATGTCAAGCGGATCATTAACGAACCGACGGCCGCGTCATTAGCCTACGGCATGGACAAGAAAAAGACCGGTAAAATCGCCGTGTACGACCTCGGCGGCGGTACCTTCGATATTTCCATCCTCGAACTCTCCGAGGGTGTCTTCGAGGTCCTCTCGACCAACGGCGACACGCACCTCGGCGGCGACGATTTCGATAAGCGCGTCATTGATTGGCTAGTCGATGAGTTCAAGAAATCCGAGGGTATTGACCTGTCGAAAGACGCCATGGCGATGCAGCGTCTCAAAGAGGCGGCGGAGAAAGCCAAGATGGAACTCAGTTCCACGGCGCAGACGAACATCAACCTGCCGTTCATCACGGCCGACAGCGCCGGCCCGAAACACCTGAACGTCACTCTCAGCCGCAGCAAGTTCGAACAGCTTGTTGACGATCTGGTTGAACGTTCCATGCGCCCCGTGCGCGAGGCGCTGGCCGACGCCAGGCTGGATGTCGGCGACATTCAGGATATCATCCTGGTCGGCGGCATGACCCGCATGCCGAGAATCTATGAGGAAGTCAAGAAATTCTTCGGTCGCGAGCCCAACCGCTCTGTCAACCCCGATGAAGTCGTCGCCGTCGGCGCGGCCATCCAGGGCGGCGTGCTCTCGGGCGATGTCGATGAGGTTCTGCTTCTCGATGTCACCCCACTGTCGCTCGGTATCGAAACGCTCGGCGGCGTCATGACCAGACTGATCGAGCGCAATTCGACCATCCCGACCAAAAAGTCGCAGGTCTTCTCGACTGCGGCCGACAACCAGACCCAGGTCGACATTCATGTCCTCCAGGGCGAGCGTGAGATGGCCGTTGACAACAAGACCATCGGACGGTTCATTCTCGATGGTATCCCGCCGGCGCCGCGCGGCTTGCCGCAGATCGAAGTTACATTCGACATCGACGCTAACGGTATTCTCAATGTCACCGCGAAGGATCAGGCGACCGGCAAGTCGCAGAATATCCGCATCGAGGCTTCTTCGGGTCTCTCCGAGGAGGAAATCAACCGGATGGTCAACGATGCGAAACAGCACGAGTCCGAGGACAAGGAAAACAAACGCCGGGTCGACACTCGCAACCAGGCCGACGCCGCGGTCTTCCAGGCCGAAAAGCAGCTGAAAGACCTTGGTGACAAGATCGACGCCGACACCAAGGCGAAAATCGAGGCCGGTATTAACCGGGTCAAAGAAGCCATAAAGTCGGACAACATCGATGAAATGAACTCCTCGGTCGAGGCGCTGAATCAGCTCTGGCACGCCGCCGCGTCGCAGATGTACCAGAACACGAATCAGCAGCAGGCCGGCGGTCCGGGTAATGGTTCGCAGCCGGGCGGCGAAACGCAGTCGCAGGCCGGTCAGTCCGGAGGCGACGAGCCGATCGACGCCGACTTCGAAGAGGTAAAGTGAGCCCTATAAGTCGGGCGCGTAGCGCCTCCTGTACATATGCACGGTAGCCCGGCGGGAACGAATGCCCGTCGGGCACAATTTATAAAGGAAGAGAATGCCTTACGGTACGTTTGGCGTTC
>CAYNEO010000023.1:0-2809 GCA_964396245.1 uncultured Ignavibacteriales bacterium | reverse complement strand
GAAGCAAGAAACCCGACACCTCAACTGAGAGGGCCAAATGGTCACGAAGAAAGAAGGTGATACGACATGGCCAAAGACTTCTACGAAGTTCTCGGCGTAAACGAAAAAGCATCCCAGGACGAGATCAAAAAGAAATTCCGGACCCTGGCCAAGAAATATCACCCGGATCGAAATAAAGGCGAAAAGGCCGCCGAGGAACGGTTCAAGGAAATCTCCGAGGCATACGAAACCCTGTCGGACCCGAAACGCCGCGCTGAATACGACCAACTCCGAAAATACGGCGCTTTCGCCGGGGCCGGGGCCGGTCACGGCGGCAACCCGTTCGGACAGCAGGGCGGATTTGACTTCTCCGATTTCGTCAACCAGGGCAACGGCTTTACCAGTTTCCGTTTCGGCGGCAGCGCCGGCGGCTTTGAAGATATTCTGTCGCAGATTTTTGGCGGCGGCATGGGCGGTTTCTCCGGCATGAACACCGGCCGGACAGGAGGACGCCGCCGCACGGTCAAGGGCGCCGACATCCAGACCACCCTCACTGTCACCTTCATGGAGGCGGTCCAGGGCACGACACGGATGATTCAGCTCGAAGGCTCCGCAAAAAAACTGAAAGTGAAAATCCCGAAGGGCGTCGAGAACGGCGGCAAAATCAGATTGGCCGGACAGGGACAACCCAGCCCCATGGGCGGGCCAAACGGTGACTTAATCATAACGGTGAGAGTGATGCCAGATCAACAATTCGAACGTAAAGGCAACGATATCCACAGCAAAATCGAGATATCGTTCAAGGAAGCGATCCTGGGCACGAAAAAGAATATCAAGACACTGACCAAAACGGTCGCGCTCACGATACCGCCCGGCACCCAGCCCGGCACCACCATGCGCCTGAAAGGGCTGGGACTTTCCGTCGGAGGCAAACAGGGTGACCAGTATGTCGAGATCAAAGTCACTATCCCGAAAAAGGTCACCGACGAGCAGAAGAAAATTTTGGAGCAATGGGAGGAGTAGCGCACTTTTGTCCCAAACGCGCCGCCAAAGACTGGGAAATGGTCAGAGAATAGACATAAGGCAGGTGAACATACATGAAGTTTAATAAATTTACACAACGATCTATCGATGCTGTCGCCTATGCCCAGCAGATGGCGCAGGCCGACAATCATCCGCAGATCATGCCGGAACACTTGCTCGCCGCCCTCCTCAAGCAGGAGGAAGGCCTGGTCGGACAGGTGGTCAAAAAACTCGGCGTCGATCTCGAGGACCTCACTAACGAGGTCGATGACGCCCTGAAGATGCTGCCGCACCAGACCGGCGGACAGGTGTATCCGTCAAATGAATTCCAGCAGATTCTCTTCAAATCGGAGCAGGAGCTGAAAACATTCAAGGACGAATACGTCTCGGTCGAGCATCTTCTGCTGGCAATTCTGGAAGTTAAGAGCAAGGCGCAGGAGATACTCAAGCGCAATGGCATCACGCGTGATGAAATCCTCAAGGCGCTGACGTCCATTCGCGGCAAGTCCCGTGTTACCGACGTCAACCCGGAGTCAAAATACGCCGTGCTGGAAAAATACTCGCGTGATCTCACTCAGGCCGCCCGCGAGGGGAAACTCGACCCGGTGATCGGCCGCGATGACGAGATCCGGCGCATTATCAAAATTCTCTCGCGCCGTACCAAGAACAACCCGGTGTTGATCGGCGAACCCGGCACCGGCAAAACCGCCGTTGTCGAAGGACTTGCGCAGAAGATCGCGATCGGCGAAGTCCCCGAAACCCTCAAGGACCGCCAATTAGTTGCGCTCGATCTCGGCGCGCTCATCGCCGGCTCCAAATTCCGGGGCGAATTCGAGGAGCGTCTCAAGGGCGTGCTCAAGGAAGTCGAAGCCTCCGGGGGCAAGATCATTCTCTTTATCGATGAAATGCACACGCTTGTCGGTGCGGGTGCGGTCGAAGGCGCGATGGATGCTTCCAACATGCTCAAGCCGGCTCTCGCCCGCGGCGAAATTCGCTTCATTGGCGCCACCACGCTCGATGAATACCGCAAGCATATCGAAAAAGACGCCGCGCTGGAACGACGCTTCGCGCCGGTAATGATCAACCCGCCCACCGTCGAGGAAACCGTCTCCATCCTCCGCGGTCTGCGCGAACGCTACGAGGTCTTTCACGGGATCAAGATTTCCGATGGTGCTATCGTTGCGGCCGCCAAGCTCTCAGACCGCTATATCGCCGACCGGTTCCTGCCGGATAAGGCGATTGACCTGATCGATGAAGCCGCCGCCGAATTGCGCATCTCGATTGACTCCATGCCGGATGAACTCGATGCGGTCGAAAAGCGCATCCGCCAGCTCGAGATCGAAAAGGAAGGCGTCAAGCGTGAGAAAGACGCCCCCGAGCGCCTCAAACCGATCGAAGAGGAACTCTCCGACCTGTATGCCCAGCGTGATGACCTCAAGACGCAGTGGCAGAAAGAAAAAGAAACGGTCGAAACTATCCGCTCGATCAAATCCGAGATTGAACAACTCAAACTGCGCGCATCTGAAGCCGAACGCAACGCCGATTACGAATCTGCCGCACGCATCAAATACGGCGAGATTCAGGATGCGGAAAAGAAACTTCAACTCCTGACGCATTCGCTTCAGGTGATTCAGGAGAAGTGCAAACTGCTCAAGGAAGTGGTCGAGGAAGAAGACATCGCCGAGATCGTCTCCAAGTGGACCGGTATCCCGGTCAGCCGCCTGACCGAATCCGAATCGCAGAAACTGTTGCGCCTCGAAGATGAACTGCACCGGCGCGTGATCGGCCAGGATGAAGCTGTCGCGGC
>CAYNEO010000022.1:0-55371 GCA_964396245.1 uncultured Ignavibacteriales bacterium | reverse complement strand
GGGGCCATAAGCCGGTGATTGACTTGGGGCTGGTTGGGACGTATATTCCCGGTCAATTGCTATTGTAACACAGGTCAGGAGAAAGAAATGAAGCCCAAGTCAGTCAAGGCGGCGCGTGGGACAAAGATTTCCTGCAAAGGGTGGCACCAGGAAGCGGCGTTGCGAATGCTGAACAATAACCTCGATGCCGAGGTGGCCGAAAAGCCGAAAGAACTGATCATTTACGGCGGCTCGGGCAAAGCGGCGCGCAACTGGGACTGCTACGATGCAATCGTGAAATCGCTCAAGTCACTCGAGAACGATGAAACACTGCTCGTGCAGTCGGGCAAACCGGTCGGGATTTTCCAAACCCACGAATACGCCCCGCGGGTGCTGATCGCCAATTCCAATCTGGTGCCGCACTGGGCGACCTGGGAGAAATTCAGGGCGCTGGAGAAACTCGGGCTGATCATGTTCGGGCAGATGACTGCCGGAAGCTGGATATATATCGGGACGCAGGGGATTATCCAGGGGACGTACGAAACGTTCGCGGCTATCGCGCAAAAGCATTTCAAGGGTGATATGACCGGCAAGTGGATCCTGACCGGCGGCATGGGCGGTATGGGCGGCGCTCAGCCGATGGCCGGTACAATGGCGAAAGCATCGATACTGGTGGTCGAGGTCGACGAGGCGCGGATCAACCGCCGGCTGAAAATCGGGTATTGCGATGTCAAGGTCAAGACACTCGACAAGGCATTGAAACTGATCAAGGAGCACACCAAATCGGGCGAGCCGATATCGGTCGGGCTGGTCGGCAACGCTGCCGAGGTGTTTCCGGATATCTTCCGTCGTGGAATCGTGCCGGATATCGTAACTGATCAGACCTCGGCGCACGACGAGCTGAACGGATACATTCCTGAAGGACTCACACCCGCCGAGGCGACGAGGCTTCGCAAGAAGGACCCGAAGACGTATATCAAGCGGTCGTACGAATCGATGGTCAAGCACTGTGACGCTATGGTGAAATTCCAGAAGGCCGGGTCAATCGTATTCGATTACGGCAATAACCTTCGCGGGCAGGCCGAGACGGGCGGACTCAAGACGGCGTTTAGCTATCCCGGTTTTGTGCCGGCTTATGTGCGGCCGTTATTCAGTGAGGGTCGCGGTCCATTCCGGTGGGTGGCGCTGTCGGGCGACCCGAAAGACATTCACGTTACCGATGAAATAGTAAAGCGCGAATTCAAAGACAATCACCAACTGGTCCACTGGATCAACATGGCGAGCGAGCGGATACCGTTCCAGGGTCTTCCGGCGCGGGTATGCTGGCTCGGTTACGGCGAACGGGCGCATTTTGCGGATATCATGAATACCTATATCAAGAAGGGGAAGATATCGGCGCCGATCGTTATCGGCCGGGATCATCTGGACTGCGGTTCGGTGGCTTCGCCGTATCGCGAGACGGAAGGGATGATCGACGGTTCCGATGCTATCGCTGACTGGCCGCTGTTGAACGGCTTGTTGAACTGCGCCTCGGGCGCGAGCTGGGTGTCGATCCATCACGGCGGCGGTGTCGGGATCGGCAACGCGATCCACGCCGGGCAGGTGATTGTTGCCGACGGGACCAAAGAGATGGCGCTTCGGTTGAACCGGGTACTGACGAATGACCCGGGAATTGGAATCGCGCGTCATGCCGATGCCGGTTACAAGGACGCTATCGCATTCGCCAAACAGCACAAGGTCAAGATTCCGATGATGAAGTAGTTGTCGGGATTGCGATCACAGGATAAACCACAAAGGGATTAGTCGCGGAACAGAGGTATGCCCCCAGTCAAACACGCAACACTGCTAATCAAGAATATCGGACAGTTGATCACGATGGCCGGGCCGGTGCCGCGGGTCGGCGATCACATGAAGGACCTCGGTCTTATCGAGGGCGGCGGCGTCGCGGTCGCCGGACATGAGATTCTGGCGGTCGGAACGAGTGACGATGTCGAGGGGAAAACCCCCTTGGCCGAAGGATGCACGGTGATCGACGCCGAAGGCGCAGTGGTCACGCCGGGATTGATCGACCCGCACACGCATCCGGTCTTTTCCATGACGCGCGAAAAAGAGTTCGAGATGCGCATCCTGGGAAAAAGCTACATGGAAATTGCTCAGGCGGGCGGAGGCATACGGGCCTCGGTGAGAGATCTTCGGGAAACCCCGGCCGAGAAGCTCAGGGAGAAGACACGCAAGCGGCTGGATATGCTCATGCGTCATGGATTGACGACGGTAGAGGCGAAGTCCGGGTACGGTCTCTCGACCGAATCGGAGATCAAGCAACTGGAGATAATCCGTGATCTCAACGAGGACCATCCGATTGACCTCGTGCCGACATTTCTCGGGGCGCACGAGGTGCCGGATGAGTATCGAGAGAATCGGAAAGCCTATATAGATCTGCTCATTAACGAGATGATTCCGGCGGTGGCGAAAGATAACCTGGCGGAGTTCTCCGATATCTTCTGCGAGGAAGGTGTTTTTGACATCGACGAGTCGCGAAAGATCCAGGCGGCGGCGAAGAAGGCGGGGATGAAGTTAAAATTCCATGCCGATGAACTGGCGGACACCGGTGGGGCTGCCCTCGCGGCTGAGATGGGTGCGATTTCGGCGGATCACCTGGTGTATGTCTCGGAGGCGGGTATCGACGCCATGGCGAAAGCCGGTACGGTGGCGGTGCTGCTTCCGGGGACGACCTTCTCGCTGGGCGGCTCGACATACGCACCGGCGAGGAAGATGATCGAGCGGGGAGTGATCGTGGCGCTGTCGACCGACTGCAACCCGGGGTCGAGCTGCACCGAGTCCACCTCGATTATCATCTCACTGGCCGCGCTTCAGATGAAACTGACGGCGGCGGAGGCAATTTCGGCGGTGACCGTCAATGCGGCCCACGCGATTGATCGCTCGGACAAACTGGGACGTCTCGAACCGGGCCTTCAGGCGGATATCGTCTTGTGGAACATGGAAGACTACCGGGAATTGCCGTACCATTACGGGGTGAATCTCGTATCAAAAGTAATCAAAAACGGCAAGGTATTCGTCGGTAAATAGACGGAACGCCGTTGACCCTCGAGGGTTTAAGAAGCGTGAAATTGTTAGTAAGTCTGGTCTTAGCGGTGTCGTTGCTTGTCTCCGGATGCGGTGTCTACTCTCTGTCGGGGAGAGGCAAGTCGGAGATCAGTACGATTTCTATCGAGCCGTTTGAAAACGACACCAACCGGTACGAGTTGACCGACCGACTCACCGAAACGATTGTCGACGCTTTTATAAGTGACGGTAACCTGAAGGTAGTTCCGGGTCAGCAGGCGGACGCCATGCTCCAGGGCGCCCTGATGACATACAACCGGTTGCCGTACAAGTATGATGAAAACGACCAGGTACAGCAGTACAAGGTGGTCATGGGTTTCCAGGTCTCGCTATTGAATCCGCGGGAAGACACTCAATACTGGAGCGAGCAAATGAACATGGAAGGCATCTACGACGCGAACACCGAAACCGAGGAAGACGGTCAGCAACGGGCGGCTCAGCGGCTGGTGGATGCCATTATCAACAAGACGACCAAGTCATGGTAGGGCGACGGCCTGCCAGTTTAGGGTTGCGGCATCCTGCGCGCCCGTATATTTTGCGGCTGAGACGTCGCGCAAACTTCTTGAGATAAGGTTCGATATGAACGTGACGAGACTTCCGGTTCTGCTGTTACTGGTGACGCTTCTGGCGGCGCCGATTTCTTCCTATGCCGTAAACGACAATGCCGGCACGAGCGCCTTTCCATTCTTGAAGATCAATGTCGGCGCGCGTCCGGTGAGCATGGGCGGCGCTTTTACCGGGCTGGCCAATGACGCTACGGCGCTGTATTACAACCCGGCGGGAATCGCCTCGATGGAGGACGGGGGCTATATCTTCGGATATCATAATTACTTCGTGGATTTGCAGTCGGGGTTTGTGGGCATTATTCGTCCGGTAGGCTTCGACAAGACGCTGGCCGGTTATGTCAACTACCTGAATTACGGTGACATGACCGAGACCGACAGGCTCGGTGAAGTGGTGGGCGAGTTCGGCGGCGGTAACGCTGTTTTCGGGTTGACGTTCGCGATGCAGCACACGCGGCAGTTCCAGTTCGGCGCTACCGCCAAGTTTATTTACGAGAAAGTTCACGATTACTCGGCCACGGGTATGGCGTTCGATGTGGGTGCGCGCTATGCCAGTGACCGCGAGCGGTACACGGCGGGCGTAATGATCCAGAATCTCGGTTTCCAGTTCTCGGGGCTGGGTGAAGAGAAGGATCGGCTGCCGATGGCGCTGCGGATAGGCGGCTCGGCAAACTTCCGGGATTTTCCGATGCTGTTTGTCAGCGACCTGATTGTCCCGGTAGACAATAATCCGGTATTCGCGATCGGCGCGGAGTATTTCGAGCTCAAGCCGTTCTACCTGAGGATCGGGTGGAACAGTTTCGGTTCCAACTACAGGACTTCGGACTCGGAAGATAACTGGGCGGGTCTTTCGCTCGGTGTCGGTTTTGACATAGATGATCTCGGTATTTTGAAACACGCTCACCTTGCATATTCATATTCGCCCGGTGCGGACCTGGGCGAGAGTCATCGGATAACGTTAACCGGGGGTAGATAACGGATGATCAAACATTCCCTCTATCGGTTTGGAATAGCCGCGTTTCTTGCGGCGCTGATGTTGCTGGCCGCATGTTCCGGCTCGACTTCCTCGAATCCGCGCAAAGTGGTGCTTCAGCTGTTCGGGGCCATGGAGAAAAACGATCAGTCGGCGGTGGCGCATACCCTGGATTTACCCGCGCTGATGGAAAACACGCAGGAAGATTACGCCTTCCAGACAGACAGTCCCAGGGTGTGGACCAATCCCAAGGATATTCTCGACGATTTGACCGACGGCGGCAAGACCAAACAGCGGTGGTTCTCATACCAGCGGATCGTCGGCGATGCGGAAGTGATGGGCGACCATGCGACCGTGGACGTCACATTCATCGATAAGGCAGCCTCAAAAGGCTATCATACCAAGTTCGGTCTGCACAAGGTGGACGGGAAGTGGAAGATTTACACGTTCAAGACAGAGGGCGAAGCTCCAAAGACTGACACCACTGAGTCGTCAGGATATTGACCCTGGACCGTCAGCCAGATTAGCGAATGACGCGGCCGATTGCGAACAGCAATCGGCCGTTTTGCGTTATTGCGAGTGGATGTCGTCGGGTTAGTCTTTTGTTCAGCGCGAAGGACTGTGAGGGAAAGAGGATGGAACGTGACATGGACAAGCATCAGAAACCTTCCCGGGGCTGGCTTCGTTCCGGCCCGGCGCCGTCGTTTGGATTCGGGTTTGTTCTCGGCGTCGTGTTCGGGGTGTTCATGATTGGAAATCAGGCGGGTGTGGTGAATCATGTCTGGGGGTACGTTCTCACGGCTTTCGGTTTTGGTGTGGCGGTAGGGCTAATCGTCTGCCTGCTGATGCGACGGAGGCAGGGGTCGGTGTAATGCAAAAGTGGGCGAGGGGGGTATCTGCTGTCACACGCGGCTCAAACAGCTACCATATCGGTCTGGTATCGAGGATCGGGTTTTGTTCGTATTTCATTGATGGGTAATGGATAACGGGGGGCGCCCGGTTGTCCGGTATTGGGCATACGTGGTTTTTGCGCATCCGGCGGGCCAAAAAAACCTTGCTGCTTGTTTGTGTGCGACGTATAATATAGTGCGACGATGCCCGACACTGCCGGGCGTCTGTGAAGAATTATTTGTTTCACAAACTTCAGATTCTAACCCTCGCGAAACGGCGAGGGTTTAATTTTATGCCCCGGAAGGCCGGTTTTGCACAAATTCGGCCGTTGGTCGTCCTATAGACACGGAGGGGCATTTTTCTGTTGTGCCTCTCCGGGATGCGGCATATATTGGGCTTTAATTGTTGAGGATAATGGTTAGAGGAGAGAGGCAGAAGATGAAGAAGCTTGTCGGGGTTGCGTTCGTTATACTACTACTTGCGATTGGGATGGCGTGCCGAGACGATGTATTTGTCGAGCCGCCGCCGACACTGACCGGCGATTACGCAGGCTTTATTTCGGTGAAGCCTGACGGTCAGACGGCCACCGAGCAACCTATCACCTGGCGTTTCTCGAGCAACGGCTTTAACATGTACTGGGATGAAATCAGGGATCTGGACAGCACGCGTGATTTTTGTGATGTCAGCGGAACTTATGAATTGGAGAACGGCGTCACGCTGTCGACCACTGACTCGAACCTGACATCGCAGACCTGCAACGAAACACAGGTTCCAAACGGGTTTTTCCAGCTTGATCAGTCGACCGACACGCTGAAAATGACCCAGTATGACGATGCCAATAAAGTGACGACTTCCATCCGGCTGAAAAAAGAAGAATAGCAGCCGGAGGCAACGAAGTTCGAACCCCGCCGTTTGGCGGGGTTTTTTTATGCCTGCATTTTTGACTGACACGCCCTGTCAGTACTCCCATCGATCTTGAGTGCGGAGGCGGGAGCGGCCGGGCGCTCAGAGAACCGCGACGCGGACGGGCCGGGCAGAGCCGGCGGCGATGTGCGGTCAGTCAAGGGAAAGTGTAGGTGAGCGGAAGGAACCAGGGTCATGTTATCAAAAGTGTTTTCATCGGCGACAATAGGTGTCGAGGCGTACCGGGTCGAAGTTGAGTCGGATATTCAACAGCAGATGCCGGCGTTTGTGACGGTGGGGTTGCCGGAAGGGGCGGTGCGGGAGTCCAAGGAGCGGGTGACGGCCGCGATTAAGAACTCGGATTTCATCTTTCCGGCCAAGCGGGTGACGGTTAATCTCGCCCCGGCGGATATCAGAAAAGAAGGTTCGGCCTTCGATTTGCCCATAGCGGTCGGCATTCTTGCCGCGACGGGACAGATACTTCGCGACCGGTTCGACGAGTACGTGTTTCTGGGAGAGTTGTCTCTCGACGGTACGCTTCGGGCCGTTCCGGGCGTTCTGCCGATGGCGATGGAACTGGCCAGGGGTAATGGAATCAAGGGAATCATTCTGCCGAGCGACAATGCCTGTGAGGCGGCCATGGCGGATACGGTGCCGGTTTTTCCGGTCGGGTCGCTGAAAGATGCGGTGCAGTTTCTCGAAGACGAGTCATCGATTGTGCCCTACAAGGTGGATATCGACTCGGTCTTTGTGGAGGCAACCCGATATGGTGTGGATTTTGCCGATGTCAAGGGTCAGGAATCGGCCAAACGGGCTCTGGAAGTTGCTGCGGCCGGAGGACATAACATAATCATGATCGGACCGCCCGGGTCCGGCAAAACGATGCTGGCGCGACGGATGCCGACTATCCTGCCGGATATGAGTATCACCGAAGCCCTGGAAACGACCAAAATCCATTCGGTTGCAGGGCGGTTGCCCGCGGGAACGGCACTGATTGCCACTCGTCCGTTCCGCGCTCCGCATCATTCAATATCCTATGCCGGTTTGATTGGTGGAGGGTCGGTGCCGAAGCCGGGAGAGGTATCGTTATCGCATCACGGGGTGCTCTTTCTCGATGAACTTCCGGAATTCAAGAAAGACATCCTCGAGATGCTCAGGCAACCGATGGAGGACAACCAGGTGACGATATCGCGGGCCTCGACCGCGATCACCTATCCGGCGGGATTCATGTTGATCGCGGCGATGAATCCCTGTCCATGCGGTTACTACGGCGACCGCAATCACGAGTGCAATTGCTCATCGAGCGAGATTCAGCGGTACATGTCACGTATATCCGGACCATTGATGGACCGGATTGATATCCATATCACCGTGCCTGCGGTGAAATTCAAGGAACTGTCATCGGAAACGAGGGGGGAACCGTCCTCCGTAATCCGTGAACGGGTCAACCGGGCGCGCAGGGTGCAAATCGAGCGGTTCAAAGGTGAGCCGGAGATATTCTGCAACGCCCACATGGATTCACGGGATATCGGGAGGTATTGCAGGATAGATGAAAAGTCCCGCTCGCTGCTTGCCACCGCCATAAGTCAGCAGGGTCTTTCGGCCCGGGCGTATGACCGGATTCTAAAGGTCTCGCGGACGATCGCTGATCTGGCCGGAGCGAGTGAAATTGAACTCGGCCACGTAGCGGAGGCAGTGCACTACCGAACTCTGGACCGTCGGCTCTGGCTGTGAGCCGGGGACGGTCTCAGCGGAGGGAGTGATTCGAGCGAAGCGATCAGGACGCCAGTAAGCAGATTTATGCGGCCCCGCGGCTGTGCCATTTAGTTTGCACCCCAATGACACGAAAGCCGTCTGGGGCCGCTCCCGTTTGGCTTAGTCGGGAACGCACCGCCTTCCGTCAGTGTTATATTGCGCTCACTCAAAGAGATTGACAATGGGGCCTATTCCCGTACCTTAGGGCAAGCCATGACGGATGTTATCAATCATACTCGCACCGAGAAGCTTCTGCTGGAAGCGGGTCGGATATTCAACTCGACGCTCGAATACGAGGAACTCCTCGAGTCGGTGTTGCGGCTGGTAATGACGGCCGTCCATGCCGAAGCCGCGCTGGTGTTCCGGGTTGACCATAACCGCAGCGACGTTAAAATTCGGTTGACGAAGTCCAGCGAGGACCGAATGCACGTATTCCACCGTGACCTGGGAGCCGGCGCCGCCGGTTGGGTAGCACGATACCGTGAGCCGCTGATTATCAACGATGCGGAGAACGATGCCCGGGTCGACCGTGAGCTCGAGGAGATCGTGGATATCAGGATCCGCTCGCTGATCTGTGTCCCGCTGATCGGGAAGGGACATATGATCGGGGTCGTGGAGGCGATCAACAAGCAGAACAGCGGGTTTACGGAAGCCGACATGGACATCCTGACTGGATTGAACAACCAGATGGCGGTGGCGATAGACAACGCCCACCTGTACCGCGAGTTGAAACGGCAGGTGCTGGAGAAAGAGCTGCTTTATGAGGTGGGCAAGAAGCTGGCGAGTTCCCTGAGTCTGAATGAGACGCTGGATCAAATTCTGGGGTCTCTCAAGCAGGTGATTGACTACAACGTCGGCGGCGTGTTCCTGGTGGATCCGGACAAGAATGAAGTGAAATCGATTTATACGGTCGGGTATGATAAGGACGTCGATGATAAACTTCAGTTGAAAATCGGACAGGGATTGATCGGGCACGTGGCGACCTCGGGTGAGGCGATCATTGTACCGGATGTCTCCGGGGATTTGCGCTATATCAACGCTCATCCGCAGACTCGCAGTGAGATTGTGGTGCCGATTAAGATCGAGGATCGTTTGATCGGCGTGATCAATCTCGAGTCCGAGCAGACGAACGCGTATGATGATCATTCGTTATCGTTGATATCGGCGTTTGCCACCCATGCGGCGATTTCGATCGAACGGGCCCGGTTGTACGAAAGTCTCCTGGCCAAAAACAAGCTCGATGAGCAGTTGAATATTGCGCGGACGATACAGCGGGATTTCCTGCCGGCATCGGATCCAACCGTGCGTGGTTATAATCTTAGCGGGACGAACATATCGCTCGGGCAGGTGGGCGGCGACTACTATGACTTCATCAAGATTGTCGACGATCAGACGGGCGTGGCGATAGCCGACGTTTCCGGCAAGGGGATACCGGCCTCGCTGATCATGGCCGCGTTCAGGGCGTCGCTGATTGCCGAAATTCGCAATAATTACTCGATTCGAACTATTGTGGAGAAGGCCAATCGGCTGCTGTGTGAGTCGCTGGAACCGGGTAATTTTGTCACGGCTGTTTACGGGGTGCTCGATTCCAAGAACCATATTTTCACTTATGCCAATTGCGGTCACAATCTTCCGGTGTTGGTGCGCGCCAACGGAACCGTCGAGTATCTTCGGGAAGGCGGTCCGGTGCTGGGGGTCAGCCGGGAGAGTCTATATCGCGAGCAGGCGTTGATGCTTCATCCGGGGGAACTGATAGTGTTCTATACCGACGGGGTGACGGAGGCGTTCAACGAGAAGGAAGAGGATTTTGGTCTGGACCGCCTCGTGGACGTGATACTGGCGCACCGGACAGCGCCGGCCCGGGAAATTCAGGAAGCCATCTACAAGGCCGTCACCGAGTTCGCGTCCCATCGTCTGCTTCTCGACGACCTGACCATGGTGGTCCTCAAGCGCTCGGTGAACTGAGTTTGCATACTTCGCCCTTTCTGAGTATATTCTCTTTACGCAAACATTCCTCTTTTTTCAGCCGGAGTAAATGTATGAAACGACTCGCATGCTTTCTTTTGATCCTTTCAGCAATAATTTGGGTGCAATGTGGAGGCGATGATAACGGTGTGAATCCACCTCCGGAGACGACCGCTCGCATAGTTGCATCGCACCCGGGCAGCTCACCGTCGCTGAATGACCCTGACGATGCCGTATGGAACACAGTCACGCCGACAGGGATAGCCTTGTCGTATCAGAACGCGTTGAAGCCGGGTGCGGCAAAACCGGCGGCTGCGGCGGACTCAGTGCGCCTTCAAGCGGTGGTTCGCAACGACAGCCTGTTTCTCCGAGCAGTTTGGAGCGATGCGACCCATAACGTCTGGCTGGACCACTACGAGGTGTTCAGCACCAGTCCGGTGAATTTCACCCGTGACTGCTGCGGCTCGCAGGCGGCGGGACAGGAAGACGAGTTAATTGCTATGTTCGCCGGATTGCCGGGCGGCGCCTGGGATGTGTGGAACTGGCGGGCGCTTACCACCGGTCCGGGGTACCTTGCCGAAGGCATGACCTTTACGGGCGGCGAGCTGGTCTCGGATTCAAGCGGCTTGCAGTCCGGACCGGCACTTAACCACTCGCCTCTCGGAGGAACTTCACAGCCGACATATATGCACAAAGACAGCAGCGCGTTTCACGGATATCTCCTCTACCTCGCGGATGCGGTTCCTTTCAGGGCCTTGAGCACCGGCTGGACGGAAGGTCAGGCTATCCCCGGAAAGCTCATCGATACAAGTATTTATTCCCGTCAGGCCACGACACGGGGGCCGAGATGGGCGATCAGGGCTGCGGACGATTATGACAGCACCGGGAATCAGTATACGGTGGTGATGTGCCGCGCCCTCAATACCGGTTTCGATGATGACCTGAATTTGCTGCTTCTCGATTCGGTAAAAATGAAGGTGGTTGTACTCAACAATCAGGTTGATCTTACGATGGGGACGAATAATCGGGGGATTTCCAAAGAACTCTGGCTTATCTTCTGATTGCCTTTGAGTTTGAAATATGTCACAAGCCGGGTTCGCCCGGCTTTTTCTTTTGTCGATGCGGTTGTTATAATGTCAAAGATATTGAGATTTTTTTCACAAATGACTATATTGAGTCAAAACAAAAGAGCTCAAAATTGTTGGGAGACCTGCCATGGCATTAAAGACATATGACGAGTACCTTGCATCGCTGAAGGCGATGCGCCCCAATATCTACAAGTTCGACGAGCTTATCGAGGATGTGACGACGCATCCGGCGACCGAGCGGACGGTTCGGGGCCACGGATGGACGTTCAAGGCGGCCGCGGACGAGAAACTCAGGGATATGGTAACAACAAAGTCGCATCTGACCGGTGAACCGATAAGTCGATACCTGTCGATTATCATGAGCGCCGAGGACCAGATAGCCAACTGCCGGATGAAACGGTTGATGTTTCACCTGACGGGAACGTGTACGGGTGGACGCTGTGCCGGGTGGACTGCACTGAATGCGATGTTCACGACCACCTTTGACATGGATAAAGAATTCGGGACCGATTATCACGAGCGATTTCTGAAGTGGCTGCGGCAGGCGCAGGACAATGATATCACGATTAGCGGGGCCCTGACAGACGCCAAGGGTGACCGTACCAAGGCGCCTTCGCAACAGGAGGATAAGGATGTTTTCCTGCACATAGTGGAGAAGCGGGAGGACGGTATCGTGGTTCGGGGGGCAAAGCTGATGATTTGCGGGGTGGCGGCAGCCAACGAGATTTTCGTGCTTCCCGGCAGTGGCTACAAGGAAAGCGATGCGGACTGTGCCGTTTCATTCGTCATTCCGCGAGATACGGAAGGGCTGACGATTGTCGAGACAAGGCATCCGAGCGATGCCCGGGACCTGGAAGAGGGATTCGACAACCCCATTACCGATGGCGGTATCACGCAGGCGTTCCTGCTGTTCGAGGATGTTTTCATTCCGAACGAGCGTGTATTCATGGCGGGTGAGTACCAGTTCACGGGTAAGGCGGTGGGCTATTTTGTCATGCCGTATCGGTCGGCTATCGGGGGCTGCGTGGCGGGACAGGGGGATATCAAGATCGGCTCGGCGATACTTACGGCGCGCGCCAACGGGCTGTCCTCGAAGGTGTTCAAAGACAAGCTGGTGCAGATGAATATCAACAACGAGACCACATTCGGCATGGGGATAGCTGCCGCCGCGATGGGTCGTAAGCATGAATCGGGGGCATGGCTGTGCGACCCGCTGCTGTCCAATGTCAACAAGGTTCACGTGGCGACATTGCCGTACCAGACATCGGTGCTGGCGCAGGATATCGCCGGCGGGATAGCCGAAACCGGGTGCATGCCGTCGTACAAGGACTTCCAATCCGAGAAGTACGGTCACCTGATACAGAAGTATATGAAAGCGAAGCATTCGGCCGAGGCGCGCACCCGGGCAGCGCGCCTTGTCGAGTGGTGCACCATCGGCGGCGGGGTGCCGGGCTGTATGCACGGCGGCGGGTCGCCTGATGGAGCGAAGCTGGTGATTCGGGCTGCGGCGGATCTGGATAAGAAGGTTGAGATCGCGCGCCGTCTGGCCGGTATCGAGGAGGAAGTTCCGGAGCCGTAAGTGCTTGAATCGAGTTTCGGTAGACTAATGACTGCAGCCGGGCGGGCCTCGAAGACCGCCCGGCTTTTCTGTTAGGGCGGATTTGGCGGTCGGAGACGGAACTGTCAGCCCATTTTGTGGTTTAATAGCATAGAGTATACTATGGGCCAACGAGTTATGAAATGTGAACACCTCGGGGTCGGAGCGGTAACGGAACTAACAGACCGGAAGGCTGATCGCCTGCCGGTTTTTGTTTTGTGTCCCGGGGAAGTTTCTTGACGAGGATTTAGTTTTGGCTTATCATACGAGACTAAATTTGATTCGGGCCCTTAGCTCAGTCGGTTAGAGCAGCTGACTCATAATCAGCGGGTCGTAGGTTCGAGTCCTACAGGGCCCATGCAGAGTAGAGGAAAGAAATAACGTGACGGGCAATTAGCTCAGTTGGTTAGAGCGTTCGGTTCACATCCGAGAGGTCACTGGTTCGAATCCAGTATTGCCCAGTGATTGATAATGAGGCACTTGACACATAGATCAGCGTACATGCGAGGGGTACTCGCGTTGAAACACGCGGCAAGTGGCCGAAACGCGGAGGATTTAAAAACGCATTTCCCGGTGTGAGTCGGGGAATGCGTTTTTTGTTTATGTTATGAAGACACCAGTAGTAGGAGGATCGATGAACAGCGATCTCGAGTTGTTGTTGAAACTCCAGGTTATCGATTACGACATCGGTGAGCTCGAGCGTTCCAAAGAATATCTCCCCGACATGATGGAGAATCTCAATCGCGAGATTAGAGAATCTCAGACTCGGCTCGAGGAAACCAAGTCGGCTCTGGAAGCCGATCGTGTAAAGCAGAATCAGCTGGAGCTGGAGCTGAAGACCAAAGAAGCGGATCTTCAGAAATACCAGCAACAGATGATGTCCATCAAGACAAACAAGGAGTATGATGCGCTGGTGGCGGAAATCGACGCCATCAAGGAGCAGATATCAAACGCCGAAACCGAACTGCTCGAAACAATCGAGCGTGTCTCCGAGCTGGAAAACGAGATCGGCACTCTGGAAGAGAAGGCCGTCAGCATCAAGGAGAATAATTCGAAGCAGCTGGGCATCCTTCAGGAGAAAATCGACTCGATAGGCGACAAGATGTCGGATATCGAGAGTTCCCGGAAGGATATCATTACCTCGATACCCCGCCGGACGCTGTCGGTGTACGAGCGGGTTCGGCGAGGCAAGGGCGGCCAGGCGGTCGTGCCGGTCAAGAAGCGGGCCTGCAGCGCCTGTTTCAAGGCCTTGACTCCCAAGAAGATCCAGGAAGTCAAGCGAGCCGACCAGGTTTACACTTGCGATAACTGCGGCGCCATCATTTACTGGGACAATTCCATCTCGGATTGAGACCAGTTCCAGAAGGGCTGAATCTACCACCGTGAAACGGCGATCAGCAGTGGTGTATATATGACCAAGATTTACGACAAACCGGCGTTGACGTTCGACGACGTACTCCTGGTGCCGGCCTACTCCGAAGTCCTTCCGCGCGATGTCGATATCACGACGACAATCGCTCCCGGTATACAGCTGAACATCCCGCTTCTGTCAGCCGCCATGGATACGGTGACCGAATCGGGCATGGCCATCGCTCTCGCCAGGCTGGGCGGTCTCGGTGTCGTCCATAAGAACATGTCACCGAGTGCGCAGGCTGCCGAGGTCGACAAAGTGAAACGTTCCGAATCGGGAATGATAGTCGACCCGATAACACTTCCGCCGGACAAGACCATCCGTGATGCCCTGGCGGTAATGAGACGGTTTTCCATTTCCGGGATACCGATTACCGAACACGGCAAGCTGGTCGGAATTCTGACCAACCGTGATCTCAGATTCCAGAAGGACTACAGCCTTCCCATCGCCGAGGTAATGACGAAGGACAATCTTATCACTGTTCCCGAGGGAACAGACCTCGACACGGCGCAGGATCTCCTGCACAAACATAGAATTGAGAAATTGTTGATGGTCGATGACCGGGGCGTGTTGAAAGGCATGATCACGGTCAAAGACATCATGAAAAAGATACAGTATCCCAATGCCTGCAAGGACGACCGGGGCCGTTTGCGAGTCGCGGCCGCCCTGGGTGTCGGAGCCGACATGGAGGAACGAGCCGAGAGACTTCTGGCCGCCGGCGTGGATGTGCTGGTGGTCGACAGCTCGCACGGTCACTCGAAGGGAGTGCTGGGCGGCGTTTCGAGGCTGAAGAAGAGATATCCGGACATGCCGGTTGTCGGCGGGAATGTCGCGACGGCCGGGGGCGCACAGGCGCTTATCGACGCCGGAGCGGATTGTGTGAAAGTCGGTATCGGACCGGGCTCGATCTGCACGACGCGGGTGGTAACCGGCGCGGGCATGCCGCAAGTCTCGGCCATTTTGAATGCGGTCGAGGCGGCCGCCAAAAAAAATGTGCCGGTGATAGCCGACGGCGGTATCAGGTATTCCGGCGACATCGCCAAAGCTCTCGCCTGCGGCGCGGGCGCCGTGATGGTGGGCTCGCTGCTGGCCGGTGTAGAAGAATCGCCGGGCGAGACCGTATTATATGAGGGCCGGTCTTTCAAGGTGTACCGCGGCATGGGCTCGGTGGGCGCCATGAAGGAAGGCAGCAAAGACAGGTATTTCCAGGAGCACGAGGAGGAAGCCTCGAAGCTGGTGCCTGAAGGTGTCGAAGCCCGGGTGCCGTACAAGGGCAAACTGGAGGACCTGGTGTTTCAGCTCGTGGGCGGCGTCCGTGCGGGCATGGGCCTGTGCGGCGTGGCCGATTTACACGAGTTGCAGACAAGGGCGAAAATGGTGCAGATCACTCATGCGGGCGTGACCGAATCGCATCCGCACTCGCTGCCCATATCGAAGGAGGCGCCGAACTACTGGCGGATGTAGCCGGGTGTTCGGAGCCGGATGAATACGCAAAGTTGTTGTTGTTTTATATATAGTAATGAAAGCTAGTGGAAGCAGGAGGAACAGTCGCGCTTTAAATGCGGATTTGAAGTGAGGAAAGTCCGAGCTCCAGAGAATCAGGACGCCCGGTAACACCGGGGCGGAGTGATCCGACGGAAAGTGCCACAGAAACGATACCGCCCGCCTCGTGCGGGTAAGGGTGAAATCGTGGTGTAAGAGACCACGGCCATATCCAGTAATGGGTGTGGCGGGTAAACCCCGTCCGGAGCAAGGCCAAATAGGGGAACAGGGATGGATTCGTCCCGCTATGATTCCCGGGTAGGCCGCATGGAACAGTCGGGCAACCGGCTGTCAAGATAAATGACTGTGGGCCGCCACGGCGGTTGACAGAACTCGGCTTATTTCCTGCTTCCCATAGCTTCGAACATGGAGGCTATGCGCATGTCCTGGTCTCACAGGTCGAAGCCCCTCAAGTGGGTTTTGGCCTCGGAACCGGACCTGGATCTTGTGGTACGGCTGGCAGAAGCGACGAAGCTGCCGGCCAATGTGCTCAAGATCCTGATCAATCGTCATCTCGATACCCCCGAACTGGTTGAGAGATTCCTCAATCCCAAGATGTCCGATCTCAAGGACCCGTTCACCATGGCCGGTATGGAAAAGGGTATCGACAGGGTCACCCGCGCTCTGATGGACAACGAGCGCATGATGATCTACGGCGACTATGATGTCGACGGGATCACCGCCACCGCCCTGCTGTACATGGTTCTGAACAAACTTGGCGGCCAGGTCAGTTTCTATCTTCCCAATCGATTGGTCGAGGGGTACGGTCTTTCGACGGAAGGGATCGATGAAGCCAAAGCCGCCGGGGTGTCGCTGATCATCACTGTCGACACCGGAATCACGGCCGTGGAGGAGGTCGAGTACGCCAAGTCACTCGGTATCGAAGTGGTGATTACCGATCACCATGAGCCGGGGATGACGATTCCAGACACCTATGCCATCATCAACCCCAAGCAGGATGCCTGCGATTACGGCGGCGAGCTTTCCGGTGTGGGCGTTGCATTCAAGTTCGCGCAGGCGCTGTATCGCCGGCTCAGCCAGGATGAACGGGAGCTCGAGGAGCATCTCGATCTCGTCGCGCTCGGGACTTCGGCGGATATTGTCCCTTTGGTCGGCGAGAATCGTATCCTGACCAAGTTCGGAATCAAGCAGATTGCGCGGACGAACAAGCCGGGGTTGAAATCACTCACGTTTGTATCCGGCCTGATGGGGAAGGATATCAGCACCGGGCAGGTGGTATTTATCCTGGCGCCGCGTATCAACGCTCTCGGGCGGCTGGGCAATGCCAGCGAGGCGATTCGGTTGCTGTCGACACGCGATGAACGGATGGCTTCCGAAATAGCCCGCAAGCTCGATTCGGAAAACAGGCGCCGCAAGGAGATTGACGAAAAGACGCTTCGCGAAGCGCTTGACCAGATTCACGATGTGGTTGACCTCGAGGCCGATAAGGCGATTGTGCTCGGTGCGGAGGGGTGGCACCAGGGGGTGATCGGTATTGTGGCGAGCCGCCTGGTGGAGCGATATCACCTGCCGACAGTCATGATCGCGTTGCAGGACTCCGAGGGAAAAGGATCGGCGCGGTCAATCCCGGGATTCCATCTCTGCGAGGCGCTCAAGGAGTGCGAAGACCTCCTGATCAAGTACGGCGGCCACAAGTATGCTGCCGGGCTCTCGATCAGGGCGGAAAATATCACCCAATTCCGCGAGCGGTTCAAGGAAGTGTCGAGCCGGTACCTTTCGGACGAAGACATCACGCCGAAACTGAATATTGACCAGGAGATTGAACTCGACGAGATTAATGACGAGTTCATGAAGTGGATCGAGATGTTTGCGCCGTTCGGTCCGCAGAATCTCCGACCGGTGTTCCTGACGCGCAACTGCGAGGTGGTCGGTCAACCGTATACGGTGGGACACAATCACCTGAAGATGCGGGTGCGCAAGGGTCGCTCGGTATTCGACGTGATCGGCTTCGGTTTCGGCGATATGGCGCGGATTATCTCCGACAAGGGCTGCCTGGTCGATATCGTGTACGCGGTGGAGTACAACACCTGGAACGACGTCACCCGGATTCAGATTCGCCTGCGGGATATCAAGCTGACGGCCGGGGACATGTCACCGGTGTAAAGGATATGCATGACCGTTATTGATTCGTTCTTCGAGGGGAATATCCGTTCCCTCTCGAAGATCATTTCATTCGTTGAAGACAAACAGGACGGCTACCAGGATTTGCTGGGCCGTCTCTACAGCCACGTGGGGCACTCACTGCGCATCGGTATTACCGGACCACCGGGGGCAGGGAAATCCACCATCGTGAACGGCCTCGCGCGGCAGTTTCTCTCCCGGGGGAAGAAGGTGGGAGTTATCGCGGTCGACCCGACCTCGCCGTTCACCGGCGGGGCGTTGCTCGGCGATCGCGTACGGTTGAGTGATTTCCCGACCGACGGGCGGTTCTTCTTTCGTTCGATGGCCACCCGGGGAGCCACGGGTGGTCTTGCCGAAGCGACCGGAAACGTGACGGTCGTCTATGATGCCTTCGGCTTTGATATCACGCTTATCGAAACGGTCGGGGTGGGGCAGGTGGAACTGGATATAGTCGATGCCTGTGACAGCGTGGTGGTCGTGATCGTGCCGGAGTCGGGGGACGCGGTGCAGACGATGAAAGCGGGTCTCATGGAGATAGCCGATACTTTCTGTGTCAATAAGGCCGATCGTCCCGGCGCGGAACAGCTCGTAGCCGACCTTCGGTATGCGCTGCGGACGTTCGCCAAGCCGAAGGCGCACTGGAAAGTGCCGGTCCTTGCCACCGAGGCGGTCAACGGCAAGAATATCCCGGAACTTCGCGAAAAGATCGAAGCGCACATTCAGGCGGGGCAGGAGTCAGGCGATTTCGAGGCACATCGCAACCGGCAACTGAAGAAGAAGATACTGAATATTATCAAGAGCCGTTTCCAGCGCGACTTTCTCGAGCGACTGTCATCGGAAATGGAGTTCGATCAGATTGTCAACGGTGTGCTGAGCGGCGACACGAATCCCTACCAGATCAGTGAAGAACTGTATCGTCAGTTCTTCCCCTGCTAATCGGCGACCGGCGCTCCGAGTCTCGATAATTCCACAATCAGGAACAAGGCAATAAGGGCCAAATGGAGTCCCAGGTATGTCCAGTTGCCGTCCGGCCAGAGTCGGTACTCGAATTTGGGGAAAGCCAGTTTCGCCGCCCAGATGCCTAGTGCAAGCAGCGCGACGCCGCCGAGAGCTGTCGTCCAAGCCGGGAGTCGTCGCAGAATGCTCTTGATCCGGGCTGCCCGTTCTTGCACATAGACCAAAATGAGGGGGAGCAGGAAGATAACCGGCGGAACGAACAGTCGGGTCTCTCTTGCGCGAGCCATAAGTATGGTCGACGACACGAAGCCGGCCGCTGTGAATATCGCACCAAACCGGATGAGATTGTAGAATCGGATCGGGAGGCGAGCACGATGGAACACCTGCCACAGTCCCACGACCCAGACGAATCCCAGTGAGACAATCAGCGAGAAAATGGTGTCGCTGCCTCTGAGATAATTCTCGAAATTGAACTGAAAATCCGCTTCCGGGGGAGCGGTGATGCGTCCGAAGAACCAGAGACGGGCGCCGACAAAAAGCGCTGCCGCCAGAAGTGTCAGACCCGCAGCCAGCGTGTACCTGCGGTCACGGCCGGCATAGATGAAAAGAAACCAGACAGGAAGGAACAGGAAGGTGGTCTCCCGGGCCATCAGGGCCAGCACGATTGTGATCAGCGCAACCACGTACCGCCGTCGCATAGCCATGGTGAAAGACAGCGGCACGAACAGGTAGACCCAGAAATCCGACCACGTGTGTACCGGTTCGAAATGGGCCAGGAACAGCGGCAGGGTGAGCAGGTAGATAATCATACCGGCCAGCGAGTAAGCGGGAGAGAAACCGAGTATCCGCAGAAAGTACCAGAATACCGGTCCGCACAGGAGGAAGAGCATAAATTGGAGGACCATAAAACCGGTGCGAAAAGGGACGCCGGCGTGATCGTGGAGGGCAACGACAATCGATGTGGTAAGGGGGCGGACCTGGAAAGCATGTACTCGCTGGTGGACAGATACCTTGTACTGCCACATCTCTTTGTCCTGATGCAGGGTGCTGCCGGCCGTAAGGTGTGAGGTGAGGGATAAGACGGTGAGGACCAGCGCGACAATCCAGACAATGACAATCTGTTGCCTCGAAGCCCTGTTGGCGGAAATCTCTCGATCTGATGAGGGAAGATTTGACATATTCTCGATAAAAAATAAGGCGCGGTCACGTTATGTGCAACGTTAATGTCTCAAATGCTTCGGACGCCGGCGATGAAAAATAACTTATTGACTGGCAGGCTGATAACCGTAGAAGATAAATAGAGCTAACGGGCCAAACGGCTTGATTTTGCCGGGGTCATATGTTATCATTCGATCTGTCACGAAACCGGAGAAATTACATATGTTTGCGAAGAAATTCCTCGAAAAACTGAAAGCACGGCTTGCCGATTGGAATAAAACCGCAGAAAAGCTGCGACAGAAGAAGTCACTTCCCCGATTTTTCACGATTTCCGGTATGGATATCGATGAATTATACACTCCCGATTCAATCAAAAACGGTGACGATGAAAATTACTACTGGGACAAACTCGGATTACCGGGAGAATACCCGTACACGCGTGGCGTTCATCATACCATGTATCGCTCGCGCCTGTGGACCATGCGTCAGTTTGCCGGCATGGGCAGTCCCAGACAGACCAACGAGCGGTTCAAATACATTCTCGAGCAGGGTGGGACGGGACTTTCTACGGCATTTGACCTGCCCACGCTGATGGGCTATGATTCGGGCCATCCGCGCTCACTCGGCGAGGTCGGTAAATGCGGTGTGGCGGTGGATACGCTGGCCGATATGGAGATTATTTTCGATGGTATCGACCTGTCGGAAGTGTCGACATCGATGACGATCAACTCGCCGGCATCGGTGCTGATGGCGATGTATCTGGCGGTCGCGGAGAAACAGGGCGTGCCGTTTGAGCAAGTGCGCGGGACGTTGCAGAATGACATTCTCAAGGAATATATCGCGCAAAAGGAGTTCATTTTCCCGCCGAGGCCGTCGATTCGCCTGATCACCGACATGATGGATTACTGCACGAAGCACGTGCCGCAGTGGAATACGATTTCGATCTCTGGTTATCACATACGGGAGGCGGGCGCCACCGCCGTTCAGGAACTGGCGTTCACGCTGGCTGACGGTTTCCAGTATATCGAGTCGGCCATTGAAGCCGGGCAGGATGTCGATGAATTTGCCCCGAGACTGTCGTTCTTCTTCAACGCCCATTCGGATTTCTTCGAAGAGATAGCGAAGTATCGGGCGGCGCGGCGTATCTACGCCAGACGCATGAAAGAGAAATACGGTGCGAAGGACGAGCGGAGCTGGAAACTTCGGTTCCACACGCAGACGGCCGGTTGTTCGCTCACGGCGCAGCAGCCGGAGGTCAATATTGTCCGGGTAACCACGCAGGCGCTGGGCGCGGTGCTCGGCGGCACGCAGTCGTTGCATACTAACTCGATGGATGAGACGCTGGCGTTGCCGTCGGAGAAGGCCGCCCGAATTGCCCTGAGAACGCAACAGGTGATCGCGTATGAGACCGGCGTGGCAAATACGGTTGACCCGCTGGCCGGTTCGTATTTTGTCGAGGCGCTGACCGACAAGGTCGAGAAGGAATGCCTGGAGTATTTCGATGAAATCGAGCGCCGGGGCGGCGTGGTGAAGTGTATCGAGGACGGCTATTTCCAGCGTGAGATTGCCCGGTCGGCGTACCAGTTCCAGCAGGAAATCGAGAGCGACGAGCGGGTAATTGTCGGCGTGAACCGGTTTATCCTGAAAGACGAGAAGATCGATATCCCGGTGCTCAGGATAGATAAGGCGACCGAGGACAGGCAGGTGGCATTCTGCAAGAAGATCAAAGCCGAGCGGGATAACGCAGCTGTCGAGAAGACGCTGGCGAATCTGCGCGAGGCGGCCAGAGGCGACGGCAACACGTTCGATGCGATTCTCGATGCGGTCAGAGTGTATGCCTCGGCAGGTGAGATTTGCGACGTCCTTCGCGAGGAATGGGGCGAGTGGGTCGAGTCACCGGCGGCGATGCAGGTGTCGTGATACGATAATAAGGAATAGTCATACAGGTTATTATGGAAAAGAAGATTAGAGTTCTGCTTGCCAAGCCCGGTCTGGACGGTCACGACCGGGGAGTAAAGGTTGTCGCCGCAGCGCTGCGGGACGCCGGGATGGAAGTTATCTACACCGGACTTCGCCAGACACCGCCGATGATTGTCGATGCCGCTATCCAGGAGGATGTCGATGCTATCGGCGTATCGATTCTTTCGGGCGCGCACATGACGCTTTTCCCGGCGATTCTCGAGGAGTTGAAACGGCGCGGGGCGGAGGACATTCTGCTTTTCGGCGGCGGGATAATCCCGGACGATGACAAGGCGGAACTCGAGAAGATGGGTGTCGCGAAAGTGTTCACTCCCGGAGCACCTACCGAGGAAGCCATCGAATTCCTGCGCAAGACGGTCGGTCAGAAGAAAACCGACGAGAAACTGATGTAGCTATCACTGATTCACGAATTGATATGGTGTTTGTAAGGAGGAAGTATGCCGTATAATATCGACCCGAAACAACAGGCTGTCAGGGACGAAGTAAAGGCCTTTGCGGAAAAGGAAATGTACCCGCGTTCGGAAGAGCTCGACCGGATGCCGGAGCCGCGCAAGTTCCCGGTTGACCTGTACAAGAAGATCGGTGAGGCCGGTTTTATCGGTTATGCCATGCCGAAGGAGTTCGGCGGCCGGGAAAAGTCTCATCTCGAGTATATCACCCTTATCGAAGACATGTGCTATCACGATGCGGCCATTGGTCTTCTTTGCGCGGTGGGTGAACTGGCGACTTTCCCGATCCTGCATTTCGGCAGCGACGAGCAGAAGAAGAAATATGTCCCGGACTGCGCCACCGGTAAACGGATTCCGGCGTTTGTCCTGACCGAGCCGGAAGCCGGTTCGGATGCGGCCAACCAGCAGACGGTCGCGGTCGACAAGGGTGATCATTACGTGGTCAACGGCGAAAAGATATTTATCATGCACGGTGATATCGCCGACCTGGCGGTATTGTTCTGCAAGATCGAGGGTCAGCCGAAGCTGTCGGCAATGATTGTCGATGATACCAAGCAGTCCGGCTGGCAGGCACGAACCCTGCGGCACAAAATGGGCATGCGGGCGGCGACGACCGGCGGCATTGTCCTGAAGGATGTCGTGGTGCCGAAAGAGAACCTACTGGGTGATATCGGCAAGGGGTTCCGGTATGCCATGATGACGCTGGACAGCGCGCGTATCGGCGTGGCGGCGCAGGGCGTTGGTATCTCGCAGCGCGCGCTTGACGAGTCGGTATCGTACTCCAAGAAGCGGATCGCCTTCGGTCAGCCGATCGCGAAGTTACAGGCAATTCAGTGGATGATCGCGAACATGTCGGTACAGCTCGAGGCGGCGCGGATGATGACATACAAGGCAGTCGGTTTGCAGGACCGCGGTGAGCGGTTCAGTCTCGAGGCGGCGCAGGCGAAACTGCATGCGACCGAGACGGCGAATTTCTGTGTCGACCGCGCCATGCAGATTCACGCCGGCTACGGCTACATCGGTGAGTTCTCACCCATCGAGAAGCTGTACCGCGATCAGCGCGTGCTGGAGATCTACGAGGGAACCTCGGAGGTCCAGCGCCTGGTCATTGCCGGCAATGTCATAGGTCGTTGATGATATTCGGTGAGTTCGAAATACATGCCTTCGTCGAGCAGAAATTCCGGCTCGACGGAGGCTCGATGTTCGGTGTCATACCCAAATCCATCTGGCAGAGGCTGATACCAGCCGACGAAAACAACCTGATTCCCATGGTCACCAATCTTTTCGTGCTGAAAGCGCACGGGAAGACGATGATGTTCGATGCCGGACTCGGCGATACGCTGACCGACCGGGAGAAGAAAATCTACGGGACGGACGGTGTGACTCGAATGGAATCCGGGCTGTCGGGACTGGGACTGAGGCCGGAAAATTTAGATTATGTCATTCTCACGCATCTTCACACCGACCACAGCGCCGGGGCGGTGAAGCTGGTCGATGGGAAGTACGCGCCGCGATTCCCGAAGGCACAGTATCTGATCTCGCGTCGGGAGTGGGACGTGGCGATGAATCCGGATGAACGGACGGCGGCAGTGTACGTGCCGGAGCGGCTGAAAGCGCTCGAGGATGCGGGGCAGGTGAAGTTCGTGGAGGCCGATTCGGAGTTGTTTCCCGGAATCAAGGCAGTGCACACGGGCGGACATACGCAGGGACACTACGCGCTGGAGATTGAATCCGGCGGTACAAGTGTTTTCTATTATGCAGACATTTTCTGCACCTCGGCCCACATGCGGGTGGCATATGTGCCGGCAACCGACCTGTTTCCGCTGGAGACAATGGAAATCAAGCGGCGGACGCTGCCCAGAATTGTGAATAAAGACGTCGTGATGGCATTTGACCATGACATATATACGCCGCTGGCGAGAATAAAAGAGGTCGATAGAAAGTTGACGGTCGAGCCGGTCCAGACCGGTTTGCCGGAGTACCAAACGCAATAGGTGGTTTCGTGTCGCTTGAAGAAAAATTGAACCAACTCGATGAAATGCGCGCCAGGGCCCGGCTGGGCGGCGGACAGAAGCGGATTGACGCTCAGCACGCGAAGAAGAAATTGACCGCGCGGGAACGTATCGAACTGCTGGTTGATCCCAATTCGTTCGAGGAGTTCGATATGTTTGTCACCCACCGGTCTTCGGATTTCGGCCTGGCCGAACACAGGGTTCTGGGCGACGGCGTGGTGACGGGCTGCGGCAAGATCAACGGCCGCCTGGTGTATATTTTCTCGCAGGATTTCACGGTATTCGGCGGATCGCTATCGGAGGCCCACGCGGAGAAAGTCTGCAAGGTCATGGAGATGGCGATGAAGGTGGGGGCGCCGATTATCGGTCTGAACGACTCCGGCGGCGCGCGCATTCAGGAGGGAGTGGTGTCACTGGGCGGTTACGCCGACATCTTCCTGCTCAACACGCTGGCGTCGGGGGTGGTCCCGCAGATTTCCGTGATTCTCGGTCCATGCGCCGGGGGCGCGGTGTACAGTCCGGCTATCACGGATTTTGTCCTGATGACTAAAGGGACGTCGTACATGTTCGTGACCGGTCCGAATGTGGTCAAGACAGTGACGCATGAGATGGTGACCTCGGAAGAGCTCGGCGGCGCAGTGGTGCATGCTTCCAAGTCGGGCGTAGCGCATTTCGCCTGCGAGAACGAAGCGGACGCCATATCGAAGCTGAAAAAGCTGTTCGGTTACATCCCGCAGAATAATTGTGAGGACCCGCCGTGGGAAGAGTGTACCGACCCGCCCGACCGCGCCGATGAAGAGCTGAACCGGATCGTGCCGGAAAATCCAAATCAGCCGTATGACATCAAGGATGTCATTAATCGGGTCATGGATGCCGGCTCGTTTCTGGAGATACACGAAGATTTTGCGCCGAATATCGTGGTCGGGTTTGCGCGGTTGTACGGCCGGTCGATAGGCATTATCGCCAATCAGCCGGCAGTGCTGGCGGGAGTGCTCGATATCAATTCTTCGACCAAGGGCGCCCGGTTCATCCGGTTCTGCGATGCGTTCAATATACCCATCCTGACATTCGAAGACGTGCCCGGATTTATGCCCGGAACCGATCAGGAGCACGGCGGTATTATTCGTAACGGCGCCAAGTTGCTCTATGCCTACTGCGAAGCGACGGTGCCGAAGGTGACGGTCATCACGCGCAAGGCGTACGGCGGGGCGTACGATGTTATGAATTCGAAGCATGTGCGCGGCGACATGAACTATGCCTGGCCGACAGCTGAAATTGCGGTGATGGGCCCGAAAGGTGCGGTTGAAATCATATTCAAGAAGAAGATCGCCGAAGCGTCCGACCCCGAAGCGGAAATCCAGAAGATGACCGATGAATATCGTGAGAAATTCGCGAACCCGTTCATTGCGGCGGCGCGGGGATATGTCGATGATGTGATCGAGCCGAAACGGACGCGGGCGCGGCTGATTCGGGCGTTCGAGATGCTGGAAACAAAAAAAGATTCAAATCCGGCGAAAAAGCACGGGAATATACCGTTATAGGATAGCCGATGGTCACGAAACGAAAGATAAAGAAAGTCCTGGTCGCCAACCGGGGCGAGATTGCCGTGCGGGTAATCCGCTGTTGTCATGACCTCGGTATCCGGTCGGTGGCGGTGTATTCGGAGTGCGATGCGGCGGCAATCCATGTGCGCATGGCAGATGAAGCATACCCGATAGGACCATCGCCGTCGACAGAAAGCTATCTCGTAATCGACAAGATAATCGACGTGGCCAAACGCTCCGGCGCTGATGCCATCCACCCCGGATACGGGTTCCTTGCGGAGAATGCTGAGTTCGCTGAGGCGTGTGTTCGCAACGACCTGATATTTATCGGTCCGAAGCCGGAGACGATTCGCCTTCTGGGCGACAAGCTCCTGGCGCGGGAGACGGCGCTGGCGGCCAAACTGCCGGTAGTTCCGGGCGCGGATATACACGGGCAGGGGGGCGAACAGGCACTCGCGCTGGCGCGGATGGTCGGTTTCCCGGTCCTGGTAAAGGCTGCCGCCGGAGGCGGCGGCAAGGGGATGCGGGTGGTCGAGTCCGAGGAGTTGTTTGCGGAGTCGCTCGAGTCCGCAGCCAACGAGGCCCGCTCCGCGTTTGGCGATGGCCGCGTTTATATCGAGAAGTACCTTGCACGACCGAGACACATCGAAATTCAGATTCTCTGCGATCAGCACGGAAACGCCGTTCATCTCGGTGAACGCGAGTGCTCCATTCAGCGACGGCACCAGAAGGTGATTGAGGAGTCGCCATCGCCGGTCATGACCCCGGAACTTCGTGAACGAATGGGCGGGGCGGCGGTGAGTATCGCGAAAGAGTCCGGCTATGTCGGAGCCGGAACGGTGGAGTTCATGGTTGATCAGGATCTCTCGTTCTATTTCCTCGAGGTCAACACTCGTTTGCAGGTGGAACATCCGGTGACGGAAATGGTCACCGGTCTCGATCTCGTGAGGGAGCAAATCCGAATTGCGGAAGGCGAGCCGCTTCCGTTCAGGCAGGAAGATATCACATTCACGGGCCATGCGATCGAGTGCCGTATTTACGCGGAGAATCCCGAAGAGGGTTTTGTGCCCTCGACCGGTACGCTGAGTCATTACCGGATGCCGGCCGGACCGGGCGTGCGGGTTGATTCCGGGGTGATTCTGAATTCGCAGATACCGGTGTTTTACGATCCGATGGTGGCGAAGATGATCGTGTACGGCAAGGATCGTGACGAGGCGATTCGGCGCACCAAGCGGGCCCTTCAGGAATTTCGCGTCGGCGGAGTCGATACCACTATCGGTTTTCACCAGGTGATCATGGATAATCCCACATTCGTCGCGGGAAATCTGTCAACACGTTTTCTCCAGGAGGAGTATCCCGATAACAATTTCAGCCGCCTGGATGATACGATCCGGGAAAATGCCGCGCTGGCGGCTGCGCTCGACAAGTTTCTCAAGGAGCGGCGGGTACTGGTGGGCAATTCGAACCGCGCGAACAAGAAACCGTGCGGTTGGGTGACTGTCCACCGCCGGCAGAACCTTCGAACTTTCGGAGGAAGCCGATAATGCAGCGATACCAGGTTATCATAGACGGTCGCGAATACGATGTCGAACTTGACATGCACGGCGGTCAACTTGATGCGAAGATCAACGGCCGGCCCGTGAATCTTCAGAATCGTGATCTCGGAGAAACGCGGTCACTGCTGTTCGTGGACAATCAGTCGTTCGAGGTCGATATCCGGGTGAATGGTACGAACGGCGGAAAAATTATATTTATGAAGGGACTCGAGATACCTGCGATTGTAGAAGATTATAACCTTGCCCAGTTGCGGAAAGCCGCAGGCATCTCGGCCGGGGCGGCGGTAGAAACGACTATCAAGGCGCCGATGCCCGGGTTGGTGATGACAGTGAAGGTCAAGGCGGGAGACAAGGTCAAGAAGGGTATGCCCCTGCTGGTGATCGAGGCAATGAAGATGGAGAATATCGTCAAGGCCAGAGGGGAATCGACCGTGAAGACGGTCCATGTCACCGGCGGACAGTCGGTGGAAAAGGGCGACATCTTGCTGGAGTTTGAATGAGATGAACATCGGTGTTAGACGACATATGAGGGTCCTCGCGTTCCTAACGACCCTGCTTATCGGCTTGGCTGTTGCGTGCAGTCAACAGGAAGGCAATAAGGCGGACGATTCCGGGGCCGCGAGTCTATTGGATACGAGCGGGGCGGTGGCTGAGATGGATCAGCGGACGAAAGACTCGATCGAGATCGACAAGGCGCTGAAGACGGCCCTGAAACGGTGGAAGTACCGCGATAAGGCCGCCCTGTACGATATGGAGTTTCCCTATCTCCGGGATGAGTACACGTTCGACGAGTATCTCGAAGTGCAGCGAATTGCGGACGCCTCGGCTGACTCCCTTATCGATCAACAGATAAAGAGCATTCAGTTTTTCAGGAGCGGTGATTCCGCGTATGTGTTCGAGAAGCTCTGGTTCGTAGGACCATCAGGGAGAACCTGGGAGCATGGCAACTACGAACGGATGTACAAGCGCGATGGTCGCTGGATTCGCCCCACGATCAGTAATTTCGATGCCCAGCATGAGGCTGATGTTCTAAACAAGTGGACCGACTCCTTAAATCAATGAAGCATGCAGGCTGGCGCCGTGTCCGGTAAACCCCTCATATCGCATGTCAGTATCGCGGTTTCGAATCTCGACGAGAGTGTCGAGTTGTTTCAAACCCTTACGGGGCAGGCGCCGACCCTGGTGAAAGAAGTCCCCGAGCAGCAGGTGAAAGTGGCGATTTTTTCATCTGACACCGACGGTGAGCACAGCGGCGGGAATATCGAACTTGTCAGTCCTCTTTCGGACGACAGTCCGGTGGGCAGATTCATCGCCAAAAAAGGGGAAGGGCTCCATCATATATGCCTGTATGTCGATGACCTCGAGGAGAAGCTCGCCGAGTTGAAAGCAGCCGGTGCACGTTTGATCGACGAGACGCCCAAAATTGGTGCCGAGGGGGATAAAGTCGCTTTCGTGCACCCGTCGTCGTGCAACGGCGTGCTGGTGGAACTCCAGGAAAAGTCTAAGTAATTTTCATCGTCTGCCGGGGTTGACCGCATCGTTTACAGTGATCCGTTTCCACGTGATTCAATCGCCCGCAATCACAACGCCAGTGATTTTCCGACTCGCGAAAGTTGACCTCACCCGCCCGCAGCCGTGACGCCCTGAAGTAATACAGCAACCCCACAATCAAGAAGAGCGCGACAATTACATACCACATGGTATACTGACTGCCGCTGAACACTGAGTCGCTCCGCGGTCCGTGATAGGTGAATCCATCCTGCATCCGCCGGATGTCGTCGGCAAAACCGGCATATTGCGAGTTCGCGCTTTTGGCCCAGAGCGTGAACATCAATTGGCTGCCATCGGGTCGACGGTAGATCAATGACATGAGTCGATGGCGAAGCTGGACGCCAAGGGTTGTATCCGTGGCAACAAAATCGAGAACAAATCCGGCGCGGTCGCCCTCGAAAAAGCCGGTGTTGGCCAGAATCTGTGATTCGGGAAGGAACGGAATAACATCGGCCAGGACATTGTCGACTGCCACCTTGAGATCGGATTTATCATTTACACGGTCACTGCCGGTCAATTCATGTTCGAATATGAGCAATTCGGCGCCGAGGTTGTCGGCGGCAATCTGGAACGGGTATTCATCGTCGTCGGTCACCAAACTCCAACCCGAGGGGAGCGGCATGGTAGCATCATCGCCAAGCGGTATGGTTGTTGCCGCGAGAGAGAGCGGCCAGATGACCAGACCAATGATACACAATAACCGGAAGAGACTCATAGTCTATATATCGACGCGAAGGGGAAGTTTGGACAGTCGGGAGCGAAACAGGATTCGCGATCAACCGAGATTTTTGCCGAAATTCCTTTTCAGACAGCGGCTTATGAGTTTGACCCGATTTTCGATGAACTCGCGCCGACTGAGAGCCGGGAGATAGACGTAATTACGGCCGTCTTTCTCGCGAACTAGCAGGCCTTTGTCGGCAAGTCGGCCGAGGACGGTCATGACGGTAGTGTAGGCCGGTTTTTCTTTTGATCCCAGATAATAGAGTGCTTTTTTGACCGATAGCTGCCGGTGTTTCCAGGCTAACTCCATAAGCGTGGCCTCGGTTGGTCCCAGAAAGACGGCGATGCCATCGGCCGATGGATCAAAATAGAAATGTATCTCCGTCATGCTATTTACTGAATCTGCGGTCTTTCAGCACCATCGAGATGCCCAGAGCGATAAGCGCACCCGGCCAGAAATAATCCCAGAAGTCGCCGTGGATTACTCCGAGGCGGTCCAGCAGCATGAGAATACCGATTAACAGGATGAGGAAACCAATAAACATGTGTGTTCAGTCCCTTCAAGCGTCAAGCCTGCAATAATATACACTTTTTCAGCGGATATCAACAGGGAGAATTTTTCCCCCTGTCGGCAGGCGCCGGAGAGTACAGAATACAGGGGAGTACTATTGATTGAACTAATTCGCCCCACGGGACGTAGAATGGTCAAACTCCGTTAAATCCTGGACGCTCATGCATGGGAGTAACATGGTCGCCTCATTTTCCTGGCCGAACGTAGTAACCGTCACCAGGTTGCTGCTGGTATTCGTTGTCGTCATCCTGGCGTATGGCAGGACTTTGCTCGAGGGGCTCCTGGCGGCGGTTATTGCCGTACTGATTATCATTGGTGACTGGCTCGACGGTCATCTGGCACGAAAGCTCGATCAGGCGAGCCCGCTGGGCTCGGTGCTCGATATCGCTGCCGACCGGGTACTCGAGACAGTGCTCTGGATAGTGCTCGCCGACTTGAATCTGATTCCGATCTGGATTCCGATTGTGGTGATTTCTCGCGGGATCGTCACAGACAGCATTCGCGGTTACGTTCTTCAATTCGGTTACTCCGGATTCGGGAAACACACGCTGCAACAATCCCGAGTTGGCCGTTTCCTTACCGGATCTCCAATCATGCGGAGCGGTTATGCAATTTTGAAGGCATTTGCATTTGGCTGGCTGCTGCTGTTTGAAGCGCTCCGCGAGGTACTGCAACGATGGCCGCTTTTCCAGGCGAACTGGATCGATACGCTGCTCGGTATCGGTTATTGGGCGGCGGTTGCGGCTGCTATCGTCTGCATTTTACGGGGTATCCCGGTGGTTGTGGAAGGGATAGCATTAATAAACCGTGAGACAGCCCATGCCTGAACCGGTGGTTGTGTGGGATATCGACCGGACGATCGTGCGAAGCAGTCTCGAGCGGCGTTTCGTGAATTACCTTCGAGAACACGGAAAAGTCAACGGCTTCCGGTGGTTTTTGGCTACAGTTCGCCTGTCGCTGCGATGGCCCCTTCCAAAATGGTGGCAACTCAAGATGGCGTATCTTCGGGGTCGTACGGTCGAAGAAGTAACGCCATGGATTATCGACTGCTGGGAAACATCGATAAAGCCTGCCCTTTACGAAGGCTCTGAGGCGGCTATCCGGCGATTGCGGGAAGCAGGAGCAAGTCAGGTGTTGCTGAGCGGGACGCCGCAGCCACTGGCCGGTCCCCTGGCCGGGTATCTCGGTGTGTCGAATGTGCTGGCCGGCGTTCCCGAGGTTCACAACGGGAGATATACCGGTCGTCTTGTGGCGCCGCACCCGCAGGGGTTGTGGAAAGTGCGCTATACGAAAGCGTGGCTGGAGCAGCACGGGCATCGATGGGAGGATGTCACGGCCATAGCGGACCATGTCGACGATCGTTTCCTGCTTGGCGCGGCTTCACGGGCGGTGGCGGTCAATCCCGATTCAAAGCTTCGCGACTGTGCAAAGCGCAAGGGATGGCGCATCATCGACAGCACGGAAAAGGCGGATGCGTTTACCGAGGTTGTTGACGAACTGCTGAACAGCCCGTAATGTTCCGCGCGTTTTTTTGGTGTCCCTCATCATCCTGTTTTAGTATACTCCTCCCAGGAAAGGGTACATCAGGAATATGGCTCGACGCAGGATACTCTGGCAGTTATATCCATCATACTTGTTGATCGTGGTACTTTCGGTGGTCGCGGTTGCGTGGTACGCTATCCGTTCGCAACGGCAGATGTACTATCAGGAGGTAGCGGCTGATCTTCGAGCGAGAGCCGAACTGGTTATACCGCATATCGGTTCACTGCTTGCGACCGACAGCACGGCATCGATAGACACGCTGAGTAAACAGCTCGGTGGTCGTTCCGAGACGCGCATTACGGTAATTCTGCCGTCGGGACAGGTCGTGGGGGATACCGATGAAGATCCATCGCTGATGGAGAATCACCGGACACGCCCTGAGATTGCATCGGCTTTGAGCACCGGTTACGGCCAAGCGGTGCGTTATAGTAACACTCTGCAACGTAACATGATGTATGTAGCGGTGCTATCGGAACGTGACGGCAACGTGCTGGGCGTCGTCAGGACGGCGATTCCACTGACGTTTGTTGACGAGGAGTTGTCGGTCACGAAGATCCGTATCGCGTTGTCCGGTGTCGTGATTGCCCTCCTGGCGGCTGTTGTCATTCTATTTGTATCGCGCCGGATCAGCCATCCGCTCGAGGAACTCAGGGCCGGGGCTGAGCGGTTTGCATCCGGCGATCTTCGTACACGGTTGACCGTTGACGGCTCTGAAGAGATCAGCACGCTCGCAGAGGCGATGAATCACATGGCGGCACAGCTGGACCATCGAATTAATCTGATCAGTCAGCAGAGCAAGGAACAGGAAGCAATTCTGTCGAGCATGACGGAAGGCGTGCTGGCGGTTGACACGGATGAACGCGTCATAAACTTCAATCGTGCGGCAGCCGAGATGCTCGATCTTCATCCGCAGCATGCCAGGGGGATGACTGTTCAGGAGGTCGTCCGCAACACGCACCTTCAGGAGATCATCGCGCATACGCTCAGGTCACGGGAATCCCACCAGGGAGAAGTGATATTCCCGGGTCTGTCGGAACGGGTCATGGAGGTATCGGCCACGATTCTCCGCGACACCGAGGGGAACGACATTGGCGCCCTGATGGTGCTCGACGATATCACGCGCATCCGTCGGCTGGAGAACCTGAAGAAAGAATTTGTGGCAAATGTATCGCATGAGTTGAAGACGCCGATTACGTCAATAATAGGGTCGGTCGAAACGCTTCTTGACGGTGCGATTGATAACAAGTCGGACGCAGAACGATTCCTGACAATCGTGTCGCGGCAGGCGGATCGCCTCTACCGGATAGTTGAGGATTTGCTGAGTCTATCCCGTCTTGAGCGTGACACCGACGAGAGCGTGGTGCCGCGCGAAATGAAATCCATCCAACCGGTGCTCGATGCCGCCATACAGGTCTGCGAGAGGAAGGCGACTGATAAATCGATCGACGTAACGCTCGAGTGTGATCCGAATCTGCGGGCGGAGGTTAATGCACCGCTCCTCGAACAGGCGGTCGTCAACCTCCTTGATAACGCCATCACGTACAGTGAATCCGGTGAGTCAGTCGAGATTTCGGCGGCGGCGCAAAACGATAAGTTGGTGATTGCTGTCACGGATCATGGCTGCGGGATCGAACAAAAATATCTTCCACGTATATTCGAGCGATTCTACCGGGTTGACAAAGCCCGGAGTCGCGAGTCAGGGGGAACGGGATTGGGGCTGTCTATCGTCAAGCACATAGCGCTGGTCCACGGCGGTGAAGTCAGGGTGGAGAGCCGGGTGGATGTCGGCAGTACGTTCACCATTATCTTACCGGTATCAAGCGGCACCCAAGAGTCGAATTCCCCTCCGGTTTGAGAGTGGGAATCGGCTTTTCAATACCACCCCACAAAACATCCCAATCGATTGCCCGACAGTGGCTTGAGCTGTTTTCTCGTGCATGTGTCATCCGACTGCGCGGACAAAGAAATATGTGATCCTAATACCGTGCTAACAATTCCCTAACATTTGGTCCGTTCCATGTTAGCGATTCCGGGAACGCCGTGTATGGTGACGGGGCCGGAACAGCGAAATTTGCGTCGCATTAACAAAACCGCCAATTCTTGAGCCGAGCTGGAGAGACCCGGATGTCCGAAACGGCCACGGGAAAACAGGAGGCAGCCGGACGGGAAAAGGAGAGGCGGGAACACAGGAGCTCTACATGGAACAGGTAATGGAAGGGTCACGCGGCCGGCTGTCGAGCCGTGCGTGGAGGTCTGGTCTGGTTGCCGTTGCGATGGTAATTTTCGCGACGGTATTGTCGTTCGCGACAGTGCGCGCGGATGAAGGGGAGTCGAAGTCCACCTTATCTGCTCTCGAGGGTATCAAGCTGAAATCACTTGCTTATCTCGACTACTCGTACGGGAAGAATGCGCTCCCGAACGATGCCGATACCAGTTTTAACCGTTTTGCGATTACACGCGGGTATCTCACCCTGGAGAAGCAATTCAACTCGTGGATGGCCATGCGTGCAACGATGGATGTTCACCGGGATGAGAGCGGCGATTACAAGGTGCGCGAGAAGTACCTGTATGCGGCGTTGATGCCTCGCGATATGGGGCCGTTCAGCCACATGAAATCGGAGATCGGTCTCAGCCATATCCCGTGGCTCGATTTCGAGGAGCATATCAACCCGTACCGCATGCAGGGAACGATGCCGATCGAGCGCGCCGGCGTGTACAACTCGGCGGATCTTGGTATCAGCTTGCAGGGCAATTTCGGGATGCCGCTGGCTGATGCGAAAGCCAGGACGGGCAACAGCCACTACACCGGCCGTTATGGCAGCTGGCATGTGGGCGTCTACAATGGCGGCGGTTACCATGCCGAGGAAAATAACGAAAACAAGGTTCCGGAGTGGCGTTTCACGGTTCGGCCGGTGCCGGATGCGGTCCCGGGGTTGCAGTTGAGCTATTTCGGGCTTCATGGCAAGGGTAATACCGCGGCCGGCCCGGACTACAACGTGTATCTTGGAATGGCGAGTTATGAAAATCCCACGGTGCTGCTGACCGCACAGTATTTCGAAACCGAAGGCAATGCTTCCGGCAAGTGGGTTACCTCCTCCGGGCGGGCGCTCAAGACGCGCGGTTTCGCCTTTTTCGGAAACGTTCATCTTCCCACGCCTGAGAAGCGGCTGGCGGCCTTCGCGCGGTATGACTATTTCGACGCCGACAGGGACAACATGATTGCCGACAAGACCGCCTACAAGATGTTCATTGGCGGCTTGTCGTACGATCTGTACCGGGGCAACATGATCCTTGTGGCGGTCGAAACGACTGACTACCAGCAGGATTCGGGCGGCAAGGGCAAGATTCCGGTAACCGGTAACAACCTCGGGAATGAATGGAAATTGCAGGCCGTGTACCAAATAAACTTCTAACAATTCACGGAAGCGGCCGGGGCATATAAGACAGATCGAGAACTGGCTGAAGTTGTGGATATGAAATCCACAAACAGGAGGATAGAATGAGGAAACTGACTCTGATCGCCATCGTGGCGCTCGTGGTGTCGTTCGGGCTGGTGATAGCCGGGACCACAATCACGATCAAGGGATCCGATACGCTGGTCCGGCTGGGGCAGCGCTGGGCCGAGGAATACATGAACAACAACCCGGATGCGGTGATCCAGGTGTCCGGCGGCGGTTCCGGGACCGGCATTGCCGCGCTGTTGAACGGTACCACCGACATCTGCGAAGCATCGCGCAACATGAAGCCGAAGGAATACGAACTGGCCAGGCGGAATGATATCGATGTGTATCGCGTCTCAGTGGCGCTTGACGGCATCGCGATATTTCTCAACGAAGAGAATCCGGTAACGAATCTGACCCTGGCCCAGTTGAAGGGAATTTACACCGGTGCGGTTACGAACTGGAAAGAAGTCGGCGGTGAAGACGCCACAATCATTCTCTACGGCCGGGAGAACAACTCCGGGACCTACGCGTTTCTGAAGGAGCACGTGCTCGACGGTGAGGATTATGCGGACCGCACGCAGACGCTTCCGGGGACGGCGGCGGTTGTCAATGCTGTCAGCAAGGACAAATACGGCATCGGCTATGGCGGACTGGCCTGGGCGCGGGGCGTGAAATTCGGCGCGGTAAAGATGGATGACACAGCCAAGGCGATACTTCCCTCGGTGGAAACGGTATCGGACGGCACGTATCCCATCTCGCGGCAGCTGTACTGGTTCTTCAACGGCAAGCCGACCGGCGAAATCATGAAACTCACCAACTGGTGTTTGTCGCCGGCAGGACAGAAGCTGGCCGAGGAAATCGGGTATGTTCCGCTTTCGCCGAAAATGGCCGAAGAGAACATGATCAAGTAATGACCCGTTGATTAAGTGTGGACTGCGGGCGAGGACAGGAGGTCCTCGCCGCAGCTCGGGAAAGTTCATGCAAAAATTTCAATTCAAGCGTAAATCGCGTATTCGTGAGTTTCTCGGCGAGAAACTCATCGGCGTTACGGCCCTTACGGCATTGATCGCAATCGCCCTTATATTCATATTCATCTTCAAGGAAGCCCTGCCGATTTTCACCGACCCGTTTGTCAAAGAGGAAGCGAGTATCGACAAGATGGTGATGCCGCAGGAGTGGAAAGCAGGGCACGAGGCGACATTCAGATGGCAGCCCGAGTCGAACACGCCGAAATTTTCGTTGCTGCCGTTGTTCGTCGGTACATTGAAGGCGGCGATCATAGCGATGTTATTCGCAGTTCCGCTGGGTGTGGGGGCGGCAATTTACTCGGCCGAGTTTGCCTCCAGACGAATGCGAGAAATTATCAAACCGGTGGTCGAACTGCTGGCCGGAATTCCGTCGGTGGTACTCGGCTTTTTTGCATTGATCGTGATGGCGACGGTCATTCAGACGGTATTTGGCCTGACATACCGGTTGAATGCCCTGAATGCGGGAATAGCTCTGGGGCTGGCCGTGATTCCGATAGTCTTTACGGTGGCCGAGGATGCGATGACTTCGGTGCCGCAGTCGCTCCGGGATGCCTCGCTGGCGCTGGGCGCCAACCAGTGGCAGGTTTCGCGTACGGTTGTCCTGCCGACAGCCATGCCCGGAATCGCCGCAGGGGTCGTGCTCGGTTTCGGGCGAGCGATCGGTGAGACGATGATTGTACTCATGGCCTCGGGGAATGCGGCTATACTGTCGTTGAACCCGGGCGATTCCATCAGGACGTTTTCGGCGACTATCGCCGCCGAGCTGGCCGAAGTGGTCTTCGGCAGCGCACATTATTCGGTGCTGTTCTTCATCGGAACGTTATTGTTTGTTTTCACTTTCATGATCAACCTGGGCGGTGACGTGGTCCTGGGCAAAGTGAAGGAGCGAATGCAGGGGAAGACGTCATGAGTGTGGCCGGGACAAAGGTCGCGACACGGACAACCCCGGATGAGCCCGCGTTGCTGAAATTCCGTCCGAAAAGCTCCGGCGCCCTCCCTAAGGCGCTGACTCTCGCGGCGGCAGTCATAATCGCCGCAATCCTGGCGGTTATCCTTGGGAATGTCGTTCTTCACGGCGCGGGCACAATCAGCTGGGAGTTTTTGAGCCATCCTCCGGAACAGGGGATGGAGGCCGGCGGTATTTTCCCGGCGATTTTCGGGACGGTAGCGCTGGTGATCCTGATGACAATCGCTGTTGTTCCGGTGGGCGTGATGACGGCGATATACCTCCAGGAGTATACAAGACCGGATTCGAAATTCACACGCTTGATTCGAATCGCGATTAACAATCTGGCGGGAGTGCCATCGATTGTTTTCGGACTTTTCGGACTGGGGTTCTTTGTCGGGTTTATCGGATCGGGAATTGATTCGGTGTTTTTCCGCAATGACGGTCCCGTGTGGGGTCAGCCGGCGATCATCTGGGCGTCGGCCACTATGGCGCTGTTGACCCTGCCGGTGGTAATTATTGCGACCGAAGAGGCGTTGCGAACGATACCGAGGGAATTGAAAGACGCCAGTTATGCGCTGGGCGCCACGAAACTACAGACAATCTGGAGAATTCTTCTTCCGCAGGCCATGCCGGGGATACTGACCGGGGCGATTCTCGCGGTCAGCAGGGGCGCCGGCGAGGTGGCTCCAATCATGTTTACCGGTGCGGCGTATTATTTACCGTACCTGCCGTCGAAATTGAACGACCAGTTCATGGAACTGGGGTACCATATTTATGTTATGGCAACACAGTCGCCCGATGTTGAAAAGACGATGCCGATCCTGTACGGGACGGTACTGGTGTTGCTGGTGCTCACGTTTTTGCTTAATTTCACGGCAATTATCATCAGATCACGATTGAGAGCGAGGCGGGTTAATGCCTGAGGATGAAGACAGACTGGCAGAGAATAACATGCAACAAGCTGAGAAGACAGAAGTGACTCTTCGCCGGCCGGAAGTGTCCGGTCCGGAAGGACGGCCGGAATCCCGCAAGGATCGCGACAGGCATCATTCCGGCGCTCAGTCGCAATACAAAATGACCGTGGAGAACCTGCAGTTCTACTATGGTGACAACCATGCTCTTCACGATATCGACCTGAACATTCCGCGGTACCGGGTGACGGCCTTGATCGGTCCGTCGGGCTGCGGCAAATCCACTTTTCTGAGAACCCTCAACCGCATGAACGACACCATACCGGGAGCGCGGATGGAGGGGACGATCAAGCTCGACGACGTCGATATATATCGTGGGTATGACGATGTATCCGGTTTGCGGACCAAGGTCGGGATGGTTTTCCAGAAATCGAATCCGTTCCCGAAGTCGGTTTTTGACAATGTTGCCTACGGTCTTCGGGTCAACGGCGTCAAAGACAAGCGGATCGTAAATGAAGCGGTCGAAGACGCGCTTCAGCGGTCTTTCCTCTGGGACGAAGTGAAAGACAAGCTGGACCAGAGCGCGTATATGCTTTCCGGTGGACAGCAGCAGCGGCTGTGCATTGCCCGGGCGCTGGCGGTTCGGCCGGAGGTGTTGTTGATGGACGAACCGGCATCGGCGCTCGACCCGTTGTCGACATCGAAAATCGAAGACCTGATCGGCGAGTTAAGGAAGAGCTTTACGATAGTCATTGTGACGCATAATATGCAGCAGGCGGCCCGGGTTTCCGACTACACCGCGTTCTTCTACGAAGGCCGGCTGATCGAAACGGGCCGGACCAGGAATATCTTTACCCGGCCGGAAAAGAAAAAGACCGAGGATTATATCACCGGTCGATTTGGATAAGTGAGAAGCGATATGACAAGACATTTTCAGCGGGAAATAGACAAGCTCAAGAAGAAGATGCTGCACGTGGCGGCGATGGTGGAGGAAAACCTCCAGGGAGCGGTCAAGTCGGTCACGGAGCGGGACGCCATTCTCGCTTCAGAGGTGATCGAGCGCGACAACGACATTGACCAGATGGAAGTCGAGGTAGAGGAGGATTGCCTGAAAATTCTTGCCCTTCATCAGCCGGTAGCTTACGATCTTCGCTTCCTCATTGCAGTGCTGAAAATCAACAATGACCTCGAGCGAATTGGCGATCTGGCGACCAATATCGCGGAACGCACGAGAGAGCTGGTGCAGTATCCACCGTTGCGCGTGCCGTTCGACCTGGATGGGATGCTGCAACTGGCGATCGAGATGGTGAAGGGGAGCGTGGACTCGCTGGTGGAGCTTGACTCGCGCCGGGCGGACCAGGTGTGCAAAACCGATGACGAAATGGATGCCTGGCACCGGGGCGCGTATGCGGCCATCCAGGAGGAGATTGCGAAGAACCCGGATGCGGTCAAGTACTATATCAGTTTGCTGGGGATTTCACGTAATCTCGAGAGGATCGGCGATCACGCCACCAATATTGCTGAAGACGTGATGTATATGGAGAGCGGCGAAATTGTCCGTCACCAGGGGGAAGGGCTTGCCCACTTCTGATCAGACCGCGCACCGGGTCAGATTTCCGTGGGTTGAAGACTGATGATGTTCTTGTAGTGCTCGTAACGTTCGAATATCTCCCTGACATAGTCATACGGTTCTTCCCCGCGGCAGTAGCCGTAAATCACGACCGGATCGTTGTAGTATTCCGGGTCGGATTCCTTGAGTATATACTCATCAACACCGTCATCCCACCGGTCGGCATCGCCTCCGTATTTTTCCGCTAACCGGCGGGCGTCGGCCACGTGGTTCTCACCGACATTGTACGACGCCAGGACGAATTTCATCCGCTGGAGGGAATCCGGTATCATCTCCCAATACTCCTGCAGATACGCCAGATAGGCCGTACCGGCATCGAGGCTCGAATCAGGGTCATTGAGATTGGTGACGCCGTAATGCTCGGCCGTGGTCGGCAGAATCTGCATCAGGCCTTCGGCGCCCGCCCAGGATTTGGCATTCGGCCGGAATTGTGACTCCTGGTAAATCATCGAGGCGAGGAAGCGCCAGTCCCACCCGAGATCGTCGGCATGGACCTGAATGAGACTGTCGTACGGCGACAGCGCGTTTCCGGTTTTGGAAAAGAACTCGCTGTGGATGCGGCGCCGGAATGCTTTGCGGTTTCTGAAGTACTTGTTGTAGATGACGTAGTAGTCGGTGTTTTTCTTCAGGTCGGTTATCCATTCATTGACTGCATCGAGGAGTTCAGGAGAGGATTTCCGAACGGTCCAGGCGATACGCTGAGGGGAACTGAGTACCGTCTTGACATCGAGGTCGGAGTCGTACGTTTTGTTGATGTAGGCCAGGTCCTGGTCGGCAACGGTGTAGTCGATCTCTCCCCGCGCGACCATTTTGATCAGCTCCTCGGTGGTGAGGTCGCCCGATACCAGTTGAATATCGATATCGCCGCCCATTTCTTCGGAGAGGTTCTGGAGTCGGTCGTAGTACGACGATTTTTTTCGCACGTAGACTTTCTTGCCGATGAGGTCGAGGGGGTTGCGGATGAGTGATTTCTCTATGTTATCGAGCGTCATTTGCCGCCAGTTATCCGGCTTGCGCTGCACCAGTACCTGCGTGGTTGTCCAGTATGGCTCGGTGAAGGCGACGCGTTCCTTGCGTTTCTTGGTGATTGTCATGCCGTGGGCGACGAGATCGCCTTTGCCCTGAAGCAGCATGGCGTTGAGACTGTCGAGATTGCGGGCGACGGTGAGTTCAACCTGAAGATTGAGGTGTTTGGCCAGCCGTTCCAGCAGTTCGTACTCGAAACCCATCGGCTGGCCGCGATAGATGAAGTAGCTCGTGGAGGAGTTCGTGACGATTGCCCGGAGTACGCCCCGCTCCTTGATCTGCGGCAGGTCGACCCCGACCTCCCCGGCGGTATCCTTCTGGCATGAAGCGGTCAGGAAAAGGAGGGTCGCCGGTACGAGGATCTTTATTGCACGCATACTTCACCGTCAGTCATACAGGCTTTCGGGTTAACGAGACAGAGGAACATTCCTCCGGACACAAAACTACGGGAGTCATGTCGTATGTGCAAGACATATTTCGCATATTGGTTTGCGGTTAACTTTCGTTGAATTTATACGTATCTATGGGAAGTGCGGATGGATTATGTTATGATCTGAGGTACACAGGAGCAACAGGAAATCGCCGTGGATCCGGAATTCATCAAGACAGTTAATTTGAGTCGATATTATCGTCGCGGACCGCAGGAAGTACATGCCGTGGATGACGTCAGCATCGATATTCACAAAGGGGAGTTTGTGGGTGTGGTGGGGGCATCCGGGTCGGGAAAATCTACCATTTTGAATCTGCTTGCGGGATTGGACACGCCGACATCCGGTCGAATCGAATTTGACGGCGTGGCTTTGAGCTCGCTGTCGCGTCGTGAGCTCTCGGAATACCGGGCTCGACGGGTGGGGATGGTGTTTCAATCGTTCAATTTGATTTCGCACCAGAGTGCGCTTCAGAACGTGGAAACAGCGCTGTTTTTTACCGACGTTCCCCGGCGGGAGCGAAAAGACCGTGCCGCGAAAATACTTGAACGGCTGGGGCTCGCGGACAGGCTGGACCATCGGCCGGCCGATCTTTCCGGCGGGGAACAGCAACGCGTGGCGATTGCGCGGGCCCTGGTGAAAGAGCCGGATATTCTCTTCGCCGATGAACCGACGGGGAATCTTGACCAGGATAATACTGATCAGATCGCCGCATTGCTGAAAAATCTGAATGCGAAAGGCCTGACAATCATCATGGCCACGCACGATCTGGAACTGGCGGGCAAAAGCACTGATCGAATTGTGCGAATGCACTATGGCCGGATTGTGGACGGAACGCCGCCGCGGACAGACGCGGGAGTGACAGCATGACGTTTGCCGATCTTGTCACAACCTCGGCCGGTAATCTCTGGCGGATGAAACTGCGGTCGTTCCTGACTATCTCGGGCGTCGTAATAGCTATCGCGGCGTTTGTGGCGATGCTTTCGTTCGGTGCGGGCAATCAGCAGTATGTCACCGACCGGTTCAATCAACTTGGCCTGCTGACCATGATGCAGGTATATCCGCCGCGCACGGAAGAGGGAGAACGGCCCGATACGATGGCGGTTCTGGATGAAGCCGCGGTGGAAAGACTGTCGCAGATACCGGGGGTACGACTGGCATATCCGTTCGATGCCTTCTCGGTGACGGTTGGGCTGGCAGATACGCAACTGGCGGTCGATGCCCAGGCGCTTCCGGCTGAGGCGGCCGACACCAGGTTGTATTCGCAACTGGCAGCGGGGGAAGCATTCAGGACCGATTCCGCCCGGAAAGTGCTCGTCACGCAGGATCTCTTGAAAGATGCCGGGATTGAGAACGCTGATTCGGCTATTGGTCAGCCGATTGTAATTTCGGCCAGGCTCGCAACGCTCGACAGCGGCATAGTCAATGTATTCCTTGACAAAGACGGCAATCTTCGAACGCGGTTCAGGGAAATCAGGTTCGACTCGCTCCGCGATCTGGATTATGCCCGCAAGCTGTTTCGTACGGAGCTGGGCTCGGCGATATCACGATTTATCGACGGCTACATGCACGACCTGAAAACGGTGTCGGACACGCTGGTGATAGGGGGAGTGCTACAGACAACGCGTGATCGTCATGTGAACACCGAGTCGGTCATTATCCCGGTGCAGACGGCGCTGGAGTTCAACCCGGGCGGATTTTCGGGCGACCCGGCAGATTTATTCTCCGCGCTTAGCAGTGGCAGGGTGTCTTTCGACGAAGGTGCATCGGGCGGGAAGACGTTTTCGAAAGTAACGCTGGATCTCGACCCGCGGGTATCGCCCAAGACGGTGAGGGACTCGGTCGAGGCGCTCGGATTTCGGTCGTTCAGTTTTGCCGAGCAGTTTGATGAGATTCGGCAGTTCTTCCTCTATTTCGATTTGATTCTCGGGGTGATAGGTTTTATCGCCCTGTTCACCGCGTCGCTGGGAATTGTCAACACGATGGTCATGTCAATCACGGAGCGCCGGCGGGAGATCGGCGTCTTGAAATCGCTCGGGGCGGATGACCGGGATATTCGCTACCTGTTCCTGGCGGAATCGGGAGCGATCGGTTCGATCGGGGCGATTGTCGGTATTTTTATCGGCTGGATGATTTCCCGGATAGCCTCGGCGATTGCCGCGGCGATCATGGCAAAGGAAGGTGTGCACGATGTCGAGCTGTTTGCCCTGCCGTGGTGGCTGATCCTGATCGCCTTTTCGTTCGGACTGATTGTCAGCCTGATTGCCGGATACTACCCGGCGGTGCGGGCCGCGCGGGTCGATCCCGTGCAGGCGCTACGGAATGATTGAGCCCACAGCGCATTTCCAGTATCCGCTTGACTTTATCTCCAAACTTATTCACACTCAAGCCTATGCAGGAACGCCGGACAACCGATGAATCCACCGGGACGACCGATAACACGACGGCGTCGTTTCTGACTCCGGGAGTCAAATCAATCCTCGGCGCGGTTCTGCTTTTTTCGCTGATGCAGATCGGCGTGAAGTATCTCAACCGCATACCGGCTCACGAGATCGTCTTCTTCCGCGCGCTGGTATCCCTGATCGTCGGTTACCTGCTTATCCGCAAACTGGGATTGAATCCATGGGGGAACAACAAACCGCTGTTGCTCGCGCGGGGTCTGGCCGGAACGGCGGCGCTGACCATGTTTTTCTACACGCTCCAGAACATGCCGCTGGCCAGCGCCGTGACTATCCTGCACCTGTCGCCGATATTCACGATCATTATCGCCTCGTTCATGGTCAAAGAACCACCGCGGCCGATTCAGTGGCTGTTTTTTGTCGTTTCGTTTGCGGGCGTGATCATGATCAAGGGGTTCGACCAGAGAGTGACACCTACCGACCTGATGATCGGCATCGGGGCGGCGTTTTTCGCCGGGCTGGCTTATAATGTCATCCGACTGCTAAAAGATTCCGACCACGCGCTTGTGATCGTGTTCTATTTCCCGCTGGTGACAGTGCCGATTATCGGCGCTTACACCTTATTTCACTGGGTCACGCCTAATCTAATCGAGTGGCTGATTCTGATCGGCATCGGGTTGGTGGTGACGGCGGCGCAGATTCTCATGACCCGGGCGTACCAACTGGAAAAGGCGGCTAACGTGAGTAATTACAATTACTTACAGATTGTCCTGGCGCTGTTTTTCGGATATGTCATTTTCGGTGAATTGATCGGACCGCTGGGACTGGCCGGTATCGCCTTGATCGTATTCGGTGTGATCATGAGCTCACGATTTCGTCAGGCGGAAAAATAGGCCGATTTATCGATTTATTTTCAGGATTACTGCACAAATACGAGGATTGTGCGTCACTACTCTGGAGACGCTGCCGGGCTGGCGGCGCTCTTCACCCCCGAGTGTCCGGCCCTCCTTGGCATGGGAGGGCCTTTCTATTGCTTATTGCCGGGTTTCTTTCAAGCGCTGAACGACGACTTCCGCGACAGCCTCGAGCATCTTGCGGTCATCATCGGAGAAGTAATACGGCTTGTTGGAATCGATATCGATTTCGCCCAGACAAGTTTCACCATCCATCAGCGGCACCACGATCTCCGAGCGAGTGGTGAGGCTGCAGGCAAGAAAGCGCGGGTCGGCGTTGACGTCATCGACGACGATGCTCTTTTTCTCGGACGCCGCCGCGCCGCACAAGCCCTCATTGAGGGGAATTCGTTTATGTGGCGTCTCGGGGCCGATATACGGGCCGACCTCGAGCGTGTCGCCGTTGAGCAGATAAAAGCCGGTCCAGTCGTAGTCTTCCGAGAAAGCGTCGATCAATTCGACGGCGTGCTGCAGGATTTTCGTTTGATCGTTTTCCGAGGCAATCGCGATTCGAATGTTGTCTACCAGTTGTTGACGGTGGTTGTCCATTACAGTCGCTCCCGAATGGCTTTCAGGTTTTCCATGGGTACTTCCGGTTCGATGGCGCAATCCGGGCCGAGTATCAGTCTCGACATATCGTGTTTCTTCTGCACTTCCTTTGTCTGGTGCCGGACTTCATCGACGTCGCCATGTAGCAGCCAGCCCTTGTCGTCAACGCCGCCCACGATAGTCCGGTCGCCAAGCAGGTCATAGGCCCGGTCGATAGGCAGGTTGGTCGGGTTGTGGCTGTCCCAGTTATACATGGCGGCCTGGTAATCGTACTCGGCCAGTTGTTCGAGGAAGTTGTTGGTGTCGCAAATATGCAGGAGGTTTATGGCGTCGATTTCGGCGCCGCGGATGACCTCGAGATCATACGGGATGCCGAACTGCTGGTATTCCTCCCACGTGATCAAATCCGACGACGCCCAGTGGGTGGTGGCGAAAAAGAGGCCGTCGGCGCCGGCGTTACGAAGCTCGTTGGCGTAAACCGAGAATGTCTGCGTGATCGCGTCGAGACCGCGTTCGACCTTTTCCGGTTCGCTGCGAAGGTGATCGACCAGCATCTGGTGATTCGGGACCAATCGTCCGGCGATTGACAGCGGGCTGAAGACGGTCATTAATAGCGGCAGTTCCTTATCGCTCTTGTTACGGATCATCGACACGACCTTCAGGTGCTCAGCGAGAACAGGCGCGGTCGGGGAGAGAGGCTTGAGGGTGGTCCAGTCGTCGGCGGTCTTGATCGGGAACGAGACCTTGCGGTGCTTTTTGAATTCATCGTGGGAGTATTCGATCTTGACGCCCCAGTCCTGGACATGGTAGTCGGCGCGGGGATTGATCTTCATAAAATCCCAGTCGAGCTGTTTCTGAAACCAGAGCATGGCGTCGGCCGTCCCCTCGGCGTGATGCTCCATATGGAAGAAGTGCCGCCAGAAGGACGCCGCCCACCGGTCGGGTTTCTCCCCGGCAAAAATCATTTCCAGTCGTTCGCGGTGCGAGTATTTGTCTTTAGCCATGTTTTTCTTTTTCGAAGTACGGTGTTTAGACGGAGGAATCGTCCTCTCCGCCGATGGATCACTCTAACCGATCCGCCCCTGAAAAACAACCGAAAAAATCCAAAGGTTTCCCTGTCGGCAGGCGACCGAAGGCAGACGTTGTCACTGAAGCGGATACCAAAAAAACGCCGAAAGTATAGGATGAATCCAAGTCTAAAGGTTGAACAAATTAGCGGGCACTTATGAACGTGTTTTTCCGCCTGCCGAAAACAGGTAATGTAAGAATGTAAACAGGAAGATCTGTTAGATTTTGGGAGAGTACATGCCCGCGAAGATTCTGGTCATCGACGACGAAGACTCGATGTGCAACTTTATGGAAATCATGCTGGCCAAGGAGGGCTACGAGGTGCAGACGACGACATCCGGCCCGGACGGTGTCTCGCGTCTCAAGCAGGCGGACTATGACCTCGTGATCGCCGATTTGATGATGCCCGAGATGTCGGGTATCGACGTGCTCAAACAGATCAAGACGTTCAAGCAGGACCAGGAAATCATCGTCATGACCGCGTTCGCGTCGGTGGACACGGCGATCGAAGCGATGAAACAGGGGGCGGCCGATTACGTCACCAAGCCGTTCAAGGTCGACGAGATCAAGCTGGTCATCGAAAAGGCGATCAATCGCCGACAACTGATGAATGAAAATTCGTCACTAAAACAGCAGCTCAAGAACGACAACTCCTTCGATAAGTTCCTCGGAACCTCTGAGCCGGTGGTTCAGCTGAAGAAACTCGCCCGACGGGTAGCTTCATCTGACTCCACCGTTCTCATCCGGGGAGAGTCCGGCACGGGTAAGGATTTGATCGCGCGGGCGATTCATCACCACTCGGTGCGGTCGAAGGGACCGTTCGTGACGATCAACTGCGGGGCATTGCCGGAAAACCTGCTGGAATCGGAGCTGTTCGGTCACAAGAAGGGATCGTTCACCGGCGCTATCAAGGACAAGGAAGGCCTGTTCCAGGTCGCCAACGGCGGGACGTTTTTTCTCGACGAGGTCGGCAACACGTCGCCGGCGATTCAGGTCAAGCTGCTGCGCGTGCTGGAAGATCGCAAGATCACGCCGGTGGGCGGGACACAACCGGCGGAGGTCGATGTCCGTTTGATCGCGGCCACCAATTCCGATCTCGAGGCCGATGTCAAGGCCAACCGGTTCCGGGCGGATTTGTTCTACCGGTTAAACGTGATCCCGATCATGATTCCGCCGCTGAGAGACCGCCAGGAAGATATCCCGATATTGATCGACTATTTCATCTCGCACTACTGCGCCAAGCTGAATGTCGCCAGCAAGAGCATGTCAAAAGAGGCGCTCGAACTTCTGATGTCGTATCACTGGCCGGGAAATGTCCGGGAACTCGAGAACACGATCGAGCGGGCGATTCTTCTGAACCGGACCAACACGCTGGAAACGGGAGACTTCCCGGAACGGCTGGTGCGCCAAAGCGAGCAGGCGATTATCTCAGAAACCGAGCCGCAGACGCCGACACTGGAGTCCATCGAGAAGGCCTACATCCACTTCGTAATGAGCCAGACTGACGGCAAAAAGGCGGAGGCGGCGCGAATCCTGGGAATCGACACCTCGACACTGTACCGCAAAATCGAACGGTACCAGCTCAAGGACCTGCCTTCTCCGCGTGCAAAACGTGGTAATAAAAAGGACAGCGGTCAGTAGTCGGAATTTTGCACAGCCTGCTGGAATGAATATTGCGGCAATGTAACCCACGAAAGGTTTGAATATTCCGAAGTGAGGTGACGCAATGCAGAGAAAATTCCTGTCGCGGAGTGGGTTCACGCTCATCGAGTTAATGATAGTGGTGGTTATTATCGGGATCCTGGCCGCGTTGGCCGTCCCGAGGTTCATGGCGGCATCCACCCGAAGCAAGCAATCTGAAGCCCAGCTTATACTTAAGCAGATCTATGTTAATCAGAGGGCATATCGTCAGCAGATAACCGGTACGTACTATATTCCGGCAGGACCGGCGTCGGCAGCGGCACAAAACGCTTTCAAGGAGATCTGGATAGAAATCCAGGGTAGCGCTCGATATACGTATACGATCGTCGGCGACGCCACGTCGTTTACGGCAACGGCGACAGCTAATATCGATGCCGACCCGGCTATTGACACCTGGGTTATTGACGATTCCGGTACATTGACCAATCCAACGAACGACGTTACAGCGTCGTAGACGTAGTTCGCCATATTCATGCAAGGGCGCCTTCGGGCGTCCTTTTTTTTGTGGCCCACCCGGGGGGAGGGGACCGGGGGATTTCGTAGGTCGGGTTCCGCAGTCGACGGACGCCGAAGGCGGGCGGAGACAAGAAACCCGACATGGAAACCCCATGATCACCCCGGGTTGTCGGGTTTCTCGATCGGTCGGCTATCGCCTCCCTCTCTCGGAACACCGACCTACATTACGAGTGCTGACATTGTAGGTCGGGTTCCGCAGTCGACGGACGCCGAAGGCGGGCGGAGACAAGAAACCCGACATGGAAACCCCATGATCACCCCGGGTTGTCGGGTTTCTCGATCGGTCGGCTATCGCCTCCCTCTCTCGGAACACCGACCTACGATGCATCGGAAGAAACCCCACCCACAGGGTGGGGCACCGGGTCCAAAGGCGTTGCAGAATGCAATGAAGTCTCGCAGAATGCGTCGGTGGGGGTCGGGAAAAAGCGGGGAAAATATCGGAGGCATCCCATTGTTATCGCCCTTTGGAGGGGTGTGCTGTCGGACAACGACTTAGGGGGAATGAAGCTGTTCAAAATTCGGCGCGGGGAAAGGCACGGGCTTTGCCATTATCAACAGCGATGAAAACGGAGAAGTCAACCACAACCAACCTTAACTAAGGTGAATTTTTGGAGGTGTTCATGTTCTCAAAGTTTCACAATCGCCAGAAGGGTTTCACCCTTATCGAGTTGATGATTGTGGTCGTGATCATCGGCATCCTGGCCGCGCTGGCTATCCCGCGGTTCATGCAGGCCACGGTCAAGTCGAAGCAGTCTGAAGCCAAGCAGCTTCTGAAGCAGATCTACACTATGGAGCGCGCCTACCGTCAGGGTTCCAACCCTCCGACCTACGGCGACCTCGGTGTGACTATCGCTCCCGGTGGCGGGACGTTCCCGGAGATTGGCGTCGAGGTAATGACCAACGCGCTGTATACCTATTCTATCGTAGGTGGCGTGGACAACTTCACGGCGACTGCTACCGCCAACCTGGACGACGACGTCACTATAGATCAATGGCACATTGACCAGACCGGTGTGTTGCTCTGCGATAACGACGACGCCACAACCTAAGACTAGCGATCTTCAGTAGATCAGGGGCGCCCATCGGGCGCCCCTTGTTTTTTGGAGAATAAGATGAAAGTTGGTTAGGACAGGTAGACAAGGGGGAGGCAGGCTTTGCGTCGACACCGGCGGGGATTACCACCAATTCGCAAGCCTCCTCTCAGAGAAGTATCAGGAGGCGCATATGTTCAAGCTGAATCACAAAGGGATAAGAGGATTCCCGCTCGTTGGGATGATGATCGTATGTATGATCATCGGTATGCAGATTGGCTGTTCCGACAATCCCACGAGTTATGCGAGCCCCGATGATCCCCAGTTAGAGGCGCAGCAAGTCCTAAAACAGATCTACTGGATGGAACAGATATTCCGGCAAAGCTCCAATCCGCCCCGGTACGGTGACAACGGGGTGGCTATTTCTGCGGGTGACGGCGGCATGTTTCCCGAGATCGGCCTGGAGATTATGCCCAGCGCCCGATATTCCTATGACATCCAAGCAGGACCGGAGAACTTTACTTCCGTAGCTAGATCCAATATCGACGATGCCACGATAGATACGTGGGTCATCGACGAAACCGGCGTGTTGGTTTGTGCCGTGGATGACAGCTGGACGTGAGGGAGAAGTGATTCTGTGATGAGGGATGCTCTGGTGGGCTCCCCTGTTCTTGTCGCGCCATTTCCGCCTCAGTTTTTGGGAGCAGGTTCCGATGTTTAAGGTATGGAGGAGTATGGCGTGAGAAGTCGGGCGGCGGGGCGAAATCGACTCCAGCAGGCCTATAACACCGACCTTCCCCGGCGGCAGGTGCTCAGTGTCTGCGAGCATTTTTCATTTAATCCGTTGATTACCATGGACTGCCTGAATGTCCGGCCGAACGGGGAGGAGCCCCATGTCTATTTCGACCGGTATTTTGCGCGGTATATTACCTCCGACCCGTTCGATATGTCGCTTCACGATGAATCTTATGATTTGATTATCTGCGACCAGTGCTACCACCGATTCGACAACCCGGCCCATCTCGCCGACCAGATTTACCGGCTGTTGAAACCGGGCGGATTCTGCTACCTGTCGGGCAAGACCCGGATGGCCCCGCCCCGTCAGCGAATGGCGCAGGGGGGCGGGCATTTGTACCTGATAGACCTTCGCCGGCATTTCCGGAATTTCTGGGTTCACAACTACGTGCCGCTGATTATCGAGAATCCGGTTGTTTTCGAGCGGACCAGCCTCGTCAAGGGGGGGTGGAGAACGCTTCTGCCGGTAGGCCTTCGCCGCCGGATCTATTCACGGCTGACCGAATTTGTCTGGGTCCTCACCAAGAAGAAATGAACCCCGGCCGATCATTGTTATTGACCGGAAACGTTTGAAATGCATTCTTATATGCGTATGCGAATTCTTGTCGTCACCCTGCTGCTCTGGATAGCATCGCCGGCCGTTTTCGCGGGCGACAGCCTGGAAGTCGCGCCGGAACAGTTCGGGCTCGAAGATCTCTCCAATTATCTTGGTCTGAAGCCGACCGATATCTCGTTTCGCTCGGATTACACCGAGCCGGATTCGTTCCGGTTGTGGACCGTGGCCGATCTGATGCATCAGCCGGTGAACATGATCGACTACGCCGAGGGACTTCGCGGCGCCCACGCCCCGACCCAGCCGGAAATCCTGGCGGGGATTCTGTTCGAGGATTTGAAAGGGGAATACCAGACCAGCCGCCAGGGAGCCTACAAGCCGACTGTGGCCGAGATGAGCCGGCACTACAACCTGTTTTTCACCGAATTTCATCTGAATCAACTGCTGGCGCGGGTGGCAGGGTATCTCGATGTTGTTTTCCCGAAATCAACCGATGCCATGCTGGCGGGGCTCACGTCTGAGCAGAAGCGGTTCCTGTCCAACGAGTACAAGGAACTGCTGGTTACCCGCGAAGAAGAAGAGTTCTACACGCCGGAGCAGTTGGATTCCACGGAGAAGGCGGAAGAAGCCTATACCGAGCAGTTTGCCTCGTTCGGGACAAAGATCGACAAGGACCCGATTGTCAGGGCCGGAATCGACTGCTTACGGGAGCTGATGCTGGAGATAAAGGGGCTTCAGCAGGTGGTCAACTCGGGCAAGGTATCGCCCGAAGAAATCATCAAGGGGATGGGCTCACTTCCGGCGGGGACGAACATGGAAACGTATCTCGGCAAGCAGAGCGGGTGGAGGATCGGCGGTCCCGGCAACGATTATTACAGCGGTGATTATGATTTCATTCTTGATTTCGGCGGCGATGATGTCTACAACCTGTCGTACGATCCCTCGAAACCCCACGGGGTGATTATCATCGATTTGGGCGGTAACGATAACTACGCGGCGATGACAGATTTCGCGCTTGGCTCGGGCTGTTTGTCGGTCGGGCTGTTGCTCGATTTTGGCGGCAACGACCGGTATGACGCCAAGTCGTTCGCGCTCGGGTCGGGATTTTTCGGGTTCGGGCTGTTGTACGATCAATCGGGCGATGACCGGTATGACGGCGACACGTTCGTGCAAGGCGCCGGGACATTCGGGATGGGATTGTTGATCGATGAGGGCGGACGGGACATCTACAACGCGGCGCTGTATTCGCAGGGGTTCGGATTCACGCAGGGAATCGGCCTGATTTACGAGATGGACGGCTCAGACACATATTACGCCGGCGGCAAGTACAAGGATATTCTTCGCTATGAAGATCATTACCTTTCGCTGTCGCAGGGATTCGGCTACGGGTTGAGGCCGGAGATTTCCGGCGGTATCGGGGCGATTATCGACACGAAAGGCAACGACAATTATTACGCCGACATATTCGCGCAGGGATGCAGTTACTGGTGGTCGCTGGGCGTGATTTACGATTCGACCGGCAACGACAACTACCAGTGTTTCCAGTACGCACAGGGAACGGCGACGCATATGTCGCTGGGGATACTGGTCGATGATTACGGCTCGGACGTGTATTTCGGCAAGGGACTGATGCAGGGTTGCGGGCATGATTATTCCTGCGGGATAATGCTCGACCGTCACGGCAATGATACGTACACCTGTTACGATCTCTCGCAGGGGGCGGGCTCGGCTAACGGAGCGGGGGTGTTAATCGATAATGAGGGAGACGACCGGTATTTCTCGCGTAACCCGGACAACACGCAGGGATACGGGAACCCGCGAAGAGATTTTGGCTCGATCGGGTTGTTTATTGATCTGGGCGGCGATGATCAGTACGCGGGCAACGGCAAAAACAATTTTTACTGGAAGACTGATTCCCGCTGGGGCGGCGGGATGGATATTGAATTGACTCCGAGCGACACGACGGAGGCGACGGCACAGAAGCAGTGATATAAACATGCGGAATGTGATTGCGAAAATATCGACAGGCACCGTTATACTACTGATAGCGGCAGGCTCGCTGTTTGCCGCTGACCCGGAGCCGGCAGGGCTGGAAGAGAAGCTCGACTCATTGTTTATCATAGCGTCATCGGGCGAAGTACGCTATCGCGACATGAACGAGCCGGCGATGGATTCGATTGCGGCGTACGGTGTCGAGGCGGTGCCGTTCTTGATCGAGAAATTCAAGACCAAGTCGGCGCGCGAACGCTGGACAGTGATCTGGACGCTTGAACGGATCGGTTCTCCGGCGGTGCCGGACCTTGTCGCGGCGCTCAAACGACCGGATGATTTGATTGTCCAGCGGGTCTGCTGGGCGCTCGGGGATATCGGCGACACGGCGGCGGTAGTGCCGCTCATCGCGGTGTCGGACAAAGAAAGCTGGCAGGTGCGCGACCAGGCAATCACGGCGCTGGGGAAAATCGGCGATGAACGCGGTTCGGAGACGGTCTCGGCGGCGTTGGCCGATACAATAGGGCAGGTGCGCAAGTCGGCGGCGGTGGCCTGCCGCAAATTGCAGGTACCGTTGATCGAAGCGGAGTTGGTTCATATGCTCGGCGATGATTTCTACGGGGCGCGCCTCGAGGCGTTCGAGGCGCTTCTGCCGATGGATACGGCGCAAACAATCGATGTACTCCGGGATTCGCTGTTTTCGCCCAATCCCTACGTCGGCTATCTCGGCTGTGATCTGCTGGGCAGGCTGGCCGGAGACACTGCTATCATGCTGTTGTTCCAGATGGTAGGTTCGCCCGACCTGGAGATGCAGGCGCACGCGGGGGTGGCGCTGGTGGTGGCCGACCCGAGAAATGTGTCGAACATCCAGGAGCGACTTCTGAACGAAGTGACTGACAGACTGGTACGCCTCAAGATCGAATCTGCGATTCGCACGTATACTACACAAGATGACCTCTGATAACATTAACGATCGTCTCGACCGGTTCAAAGATCTGATCGCGACTCCTTCCGAACGGCCGCGCCCGAACCTCCCGGAGCGGTACCACCGGCTTGCGGAAAGCATGGGCGGTAAGTTGGTGCACGCCGAAGCCGGTATATACTGCCTGGTGCAGACGGTCTATCCGTATGGGTATCGATTCGGTGAGGTAATGCTGGAAAAGCCGCCGGACTCGCTGGCACACCCGCGGTCGGCTTTCAGCACGTATGACGAACCCGGTGAGGTTGATCCACGATCGCTTCTGTTTTTCGATACGGAGACGACCGGACTCGGCGGCGCGGGGACGGTGGCGTTTCTGATTGGCTGTGGTTCGCTCACGGACGAGGGATTCGAAGTGAGGCAATACCTGTTGCCGGATTACTCGGACGAGGCGGCGATGCTGGAGGCGGTGCTGGAGGAGATATCGGGGGGCAAAGTCATGGTCAGTTATAACGGACTGGCGTTTGACATGGCGGTGATTCGAGACCGGATGATTATCAACCGGGTCGCGAAAGACGTCGAGCCGGCCGGCCATCTGGATCTGTTGCATCCGACCAGACGGCTGTTTCGTCGGCGGCTGAGAGACTGTACGCTGACCAATATCGAGCGGGAGTTGTTTCAATACTATCGCGAAAATGATATTCCGGGGTATTTGATACCGTCGGTATACTTTTCCTGGGTGTCCGATGAGACGATTGACTTCATGAACGACGTGCTCGAGCACAATCGTCAGGATATTTTTGCGCTGCATTTTCTGACCGGCATGATCGCGGGGGCGTTTCAAACGGACGGAGAGATTCTCGATGAGATTGATGACGTCTATTCGCTGTCGCGGGTGTACGGACGCCGGAAGGAACATGACCGGGTGCTGGATATTCTAAAGCGCATTGACGCGGATGTTGTCGGCGACCTGACGGAGGATATCCTGCTCTACCAGTCACTGGCTCTCAAGCGGGCGGGGAAGTGGGAGAACGCGGTGACAATCTGGGAACAACTGTCGCTGTCTGATTCGCGCGAGGGGTACGAGGCGAATGTCGAATTGGCCAAGTATTTCGAGCATCGCGCCAAAGAACACCGGAAAGCCTACGAATTCGCCCTGAGGGCAGAAAATCGCTGTCCCGAGGGGACGACCCACAAAAATCTGCTCAAAAAGCGCCTGCTGCGGCTTCAAAATCGGCTTAAATCCTGACCTGGTATCGAATTCCGACTCAACCTGTCCGCTCTCTGTCCGATATTATTACTAAATGGTGGGTATCCTTGTATGAACGATATTATAAACAAGATTCTCCAGGACCACAAAGAGTTACTATCGCTGCCGCAAACGCTGGCCGAGGTACTTCGCGTGGTCAAGGATGAAACGTCGTCGGCTCAAGAACTGGCCGATGTGTTGATTCGCGACCCGGCCCTGACAGCGAAGCTGTTGCGGATTGTCAATTCGCCGTTCTATGGTC
>CAYNEO010000021.1:0-57697 GCA_964396245.1 uncultured Ignavibacteriales bacterium | reverse complement strand
CCGGTATCATCCTGAACGAGTACCTGGTATCTTTTCCGCCGACCATACAAGATACCGTGTGCCTTGACCTCCCCGATGATCGTCACCGACTGATCGACCTTAGCTTCAGCAATCGGTACGACATTGGAACGGTCGAGGTACTGACGCGGGAAAAAGAACAGGAGGTCGCGAACCACATTCAGCCCGTGTCTCGCCAGCACGGCTGCTTTACGAGGTCCCACCCCTTTGACGTACTGCAGCGGCGAATCAAGCTTGAGTTCCGGCATAGTCCAAGATGATGCGGCCCCTCGGCCCAAGTCAATAACTTTTGGGCTGTTTGGCCGGAACCGATCCGATTGAGAATGTTTGCCCTGAAACGGTTTGGCGATTATATTGGCGCCGGAAGCGGATGTCGTCTGGTGGCGGCCCCGGCCTTCAAAGCCGTGCGGGGGGCAATCGCATTGTCCCCGGTGGGTTCGATTCCCACCCCTTCCGCCATTAAAAGACGCCCCCCTAAATCGATTTCACCGGCATCGTCTGCGGATCATCGATCAGTATGTGTTCACGAATAGTGTATGCTTCGGCGAACGAAACATTGACCAGCTGTCCCAGTTGCCGCGCCCGGGTGTACATGAGGTCATAGATATTGACGCCGGGATGAAAAATGTTCTTGTCACCGCTGGTGATCAACTCGTGAACGTTCAACCCGCCCTTGAGAGCGTCCTTCGCACCTGCCGACTCGCCGAACTGTGACTGGTACGAGGCCACTGCGTCCAGTTTCTGCTGAAACTCGTCGGAAATGTCTACCAGGAACGAATAGTCGGTGTTCCGGAAGTACGAGGCATAGATGATCTTGCGCGGGCGGTACGGCTCTCCTTCCAGATCAACCTTCTTGAGCCCGGCCAGAAAACAGGCGTCATACCCCAGGCGACTGCAAGCAAGATGGTCCGGATGGCGCTGTCGCCAGTGCGGGAGAATGACCATTTCCGGCTGCGTATCGCGAATCACCTGGGCAAGCTTGAGCTTGTTTTCGTGCACGTACTCTATCGCGGAATCGTGAAGCTCGAGGTTGTGACGATAAGCCAGCCCCATCACTTTCGCCGCGGCCGCCGCCTCCTTGGAACGGTCCACCTCGGTCCCATAGGTGCCCATCTCTCCTTTGCTCAGGTCCAGCGCGCCGACCTTTCGTCCCTGTTTGGACAGCTTGATCAGCAATCCGCCGCTGGTAATCTCGATATCGTCCGGGTGAGCGGCAATAGCCAGTGTGTCGAGTTTGACCCTGTCAGCCATGCAGCACTTCCTCGTAATAGTTCTCGTACTCGGTAATGATCTTGTCGTCCCCGAACTTTTCCAAGGCGAGTTTCGATGCCGCTTGCTTGAATTGCACCAGTCTTGACTTGTCGTTGAGAAGCCCTATCCCCGCCTCCGCCATTGACCTCGTGTCCCCGACCGGGAAGAGAAATCCATTCTTCTGATCATCGATCACTTCAGTCAAACCGGTCCCCTGCGTACCTATCACGGGAACGCCGCAGGCGAGCGCCTCGAGCGCCGCTAATCCGAATGATTCTTCTTCGGAAGGCATCAGGAAAAGATCGGAACACGGCATGACCGCCTCTACCCGACTCTGATTGCCGAGGAATATCACGCGTTCAATAAGGCCCTTCTTCGATATCTGGCGCCTCGCCAGCACCGTGTCGGGACCCTCGCCGATAAGGATCAGCTTCGACGGAAGCACCTGATTGATCTTTTCGAAAATATCTATGACGTCCAGCGTCCGCTTGACCGGCCGGAAATTCGACACATGGGTCACAATGAACTCGTTCGGCTCCGCGAATTCGGACCGCGTGCACTGGTCGGTGTGCGGCTTGAATCGCTTGGTGTCAAAGAAATTATGCACGACCTTAATCGGCTTCTCCATCTTGAACACATCCGTCGTTTCGTCCGCCAGGTATTTTGATACCGCCGTGATACCGTCGGAAGTATGGATGGAGAAGCGCGTGATATCGTAAAACGACGGATCCGACCCGACCAGCGTGATATCGGTACCGTGGAGCGTGGTGATAATCTTCGGCGACGGCTCCCCCTGGCTCTCCAGAATCTGGCGGGCAAGAAAGGCGCAGGTTGCATGCGGAATGGCATAGTGCACGTGGAGAATGTCAAGGTGGGTGCTGCGCGAAACCTCTGCCATCTTCGATGCCAGCGTCAGAGTGTAGGGAGGAAATTTGAACAAGGGGTAGGCGGTGGTTTCCACTCCGTGAAACCTGAGATTGGCCTGGTATTTGTCGAGCCTGAAGGGCAGTGCGTACGAGATGAAATGCACCTCGTGACCGCGGGTTGCCAGCTCCTGTCCGAGTTCGGTGGCAACAATCCCGGAGCCCCCGGCTACCGGATAACACGTGATACCGATTTTCATTTAGGTGGTCATCTCCGAAAGATGTAACAGTTGATGCGCCTTCTCCTCGCTGTCCATGGTCTGCGAAAGGAAGGACACAAAGTCGAATCCGTATTTTGAAATGAAGTAGGTGACGTTGAGTGTTCTTTCCTGGAAGCCGCGCTCGGGATACAACGCATGCCATACGCGGTACATGCGGTCGCGCGTATCCTGTGACTTCTTCTTATGCGAGGAGAATATCTTCGACTCAAATTGCTTGAGATTGTAGTCAATCTTTCCGAAAATCTGTTTGCCGAATTTCCTGAGCGAGGGGTCGAATTCCAGCGACTCTTTCATGAACTGCTCAAACCGCTTCTCGACATCTTCCTTGAGCTTATGAGATGACGCCTCGATCGAATCCGGAAACGATTTCGACAGGACCCGGTTGATCACCTGCTCGATATCGCCCGTCAGTTCTTCGAAAGAAATCTCGTACTGCTTCATGATCTTCTCGAAGCGCTTCTCAATTATGGTCACGGTCGGACGCGCCTTGTAGTATGGCGCGGGCAGGCCGAAAACCTCGAAAATCGGGTTGACCTGCGCCAGGTAGGCAATCTCCGCCGGTCCGCCTTTCTGGCTCACGGTTGGGAACAGGTAGGATTGGAACACCGGGCGGGTCATAACATCGGGTGAAAACTGCTCGGGATGCTCCTCGATCGCCTTATCGAGCTCCTCGCGCGTGAACCGCTTCTCCCCGACCGTGAAACCGCCGTTGTCGCGCATAACCGGTTTGCGTCCGTCGATATTGTAAAACAAATGGCTCGCGTTTTCTTTCTTCTCCACCTGTATGTGATACCCCAGGCGGTTGATTTCGTCATTCGCCGCGCTGATACGGCGGTGCAGCTCTTCCTGCTTGTCGATGATTGTCTTGAAAAACGGAACTGCCAGCTTCTTCACTTCCTCGAAACCCGGACAGAATAGGACAAGACCGGTGCCTTTCATCAGTCCGGTCATGAACTTTCCGAACGCTGTCGCAAAGGTATCTTTCGAGGTGTAGGAGGCATCGAGCAGTTCATAGAGAGCCGGCGTGAAATCGGTTTCTCCGAGAATCTCCTTGAGTTGCGATTTGGCTCTTTCCAGCTCATCGGCATCGGCAAACTGCACGTCGGCGACCGAGTCTTCCTGCGGCGGCGGCGTGGCATAGCTGATCTTCTGGATTTCCGTCTCCCGGTCGAGGACGAACATGTGGTTGACTTCCTCGAAGTCATGGTCATCGCCGGCCACCCAGAACATCGGCACCACCGGCCGGCCCAGCTGTTTCTCGTACAGTGCGGCGGCCTTGACCACGGCCACGGCTTTGATAATTGTAAACATCGGCCCGCCGAACAGCCCTGCCTGCTGCCCGGCAAACAGACACACTGCGCGCGGGTCCTTTAGTTTCTCGATATTCCGGAAAGTTTCTTCGGGCGCGCTGCAGATGCTGTTCTGGTTCTTGACAATTTCAACCAGCCGTTCACGGCGGTAATCTACGGCATCGAGTTGCTTTGCCACAGCCTCGAGACTCTCGGCATAGTACAAATGTTTAGGCGGGTCATTGCCCGCCACAAAATCAAGGTAGATGTCCGAGTATCCCAGGGACTTGCTTGGAGGTATCAGATCGGTCGTCAAGTTTCACTCTCAGAAGCCTGTACTTCCCCGGCCTGTGCTTTCTTTCGCCGGAATATGCCGGTGAAATCATCGATCAGGGTATATACCACCGGCACCACGACCAGGGTCAATACTGTTGACGAAATTAAGCCGCCGATGACCGCACGCGCCATTGGAGCACGCAACTCGGCTCCCGGTCCCAGACCCAGCGCCAGCGGCAACATACCGAATACCATGGCAAGCGTGGTCATCAGAATCGGGCGGAGCCGTATCGGCCCGGCCACCAGTATGGCATCAAATCTAGAAACACCCTTTTCCCGTTGTTGTTTCACGAAATCAATCAACAGGATAGCGTTTTTCGTCACAAGTCCCATGAGCATCACAATTCCAATCAGCGACATGATCGACAGCGCCGACTTGAATACCCAGAGCATCACGATAGCACCGATCAACGACAGCGGCAGCGACAACATGATCGAGAACGGGTCGGTGAACGATTCGTACAGTGACGCCAGCAACAGGTAGATGAATATCACCGACAGCGCCAGCGCCTTGAAAATATTCCCGAATGACTCGGTCATGATCTCGTTCTGGCCGGTCGGGGCAACCACATATCCCGGAGGGGGTGTAATCTCGGCATTGACCTCCTCCATGATCTGGGAGACGACCGTACCGGCAAAGGCGCCACTGAGAACATTGGCGTTAACCCGGACTTCGTTCTGCCGGTCGAACCGGTTGTATTCGCTGATGGATGTTTCTCGTTCGATACGGGCCACCCGGTCCAACGGAAAGAGCATATCCAGACCGTACGGATCTTTGTGGCTGCTCTTGATGATAATACGCCCGATATCCTCCGCCGAATTCTTGAAGCGATGGTCGAGCTTCATGCGTACGTCGTATTCTTCGTCGCCGTCTTTGAAATGCGTGACCACATCTCCTTCGATCAGGCCGCGAAGCGTCTGTGGAATGGCCAGGAGACTCAGGCCGAGGTCCGAGGCGAGCCGGCGATCAACAGTAATCTGAAGTTCCGGCTTGCCTTCCTGAAGAGTATTGTCGATATCGGTCGCACCCGGAATAGTATAGAAAATCCGCTGCACCTGGTGGGCCATGATAGCAAGTTCCTCTCGGTCTTCCCCGCGGATAGAGATTTCCACGGGCTTACCGCCGGGTCCGGCCGATGCCTCCGTACCCACGGAGAATTTCATTCCGGGCAAAGCACTGATCAGTGCCCGGACAGTATCGGTAAGTTCCTGCGCGGATAGACTTCGCTCTGAGGCCGGCGTAAGCAGAAACAGGTCGGTAGCTTCCGTCACCGGGTCATTGCCGGCGCCGATGGTTACAAAGGAGCCCACAACCTCGGTGCGCCCCATGACTATCCTCTCGATCTCGGCAACCCGGGCCGATGTTTCGGCCAGCGTCGTTCCGGGCGGCGTCGTGACCGAAACATACAGCTTGCCCTGGTCAGTGCTGGTCATGAACTCCGTCCCGAGTTTCTTGGCAAGGAATAGCGCCAGAACAAATGAGACCGTCGCGACCAGAACAATAAGCCACCTGTGCCGTAACGAGAACCGCAACGTACTCTTATAGCGCGGCACCAGGGCCTCGAAAGCCACGTTCCAATAGCCGAAGACTTTCTTGATTTTTCCCCACAGCCCGCGCGACGGTTTTGCCATATCACGATTCGGAGCCTCACCGCCGGGGTGCGTCGCCCCTCGTCGCAGCATGCGCGAAGACATCATGGGCGTCAGCGTAAACGCGACAAACAGCGACACCAGCACCGCAAAAGCGACTGTCATGCCGAACTGATAGAAGAACCGCCCGATAATACCGCTCATGAACGCCACCGGCAGGAAGACCACCACGATTGAAAACGTCGTGGCGGCAACCGCCAGGCCGATTTCCGCCGTGCCGTCCAGCGCCGCGCGTATCGGGGATTTCCCCATAGATAAATGTCGATAGATATTTTCGATCACCACAATGGCATCGTCGATCAATATCCCTACAGCGAGCGACAGGCCCAGCAACGTCATAATGTTGATCGAAAAGTGGAGAAAATTCATCAGGCCGAAGGTGGCAATGATGGAAATCGGAATGGACAGACCGGTGATGATGGTGGGCCGCCAGTCCACGAGGAACAGGAAAATAACCAGAATGGCCAGCGCCGTGCCGAATTCGATGTTGAAGATGATCTCGTGCACCGAGTCCCGGATAAATGTCGAGTTGTCATCGACTATCTCGATATCGATATCCGGCGGCAGTTCTGCCTTGAGCTGGGCGATAGTCTCATTGGCATTGGTCGCCACGTCGACAACGTTCGCGCCCGACTGCTTGATAATGTTGAGCGCCACCGCCGTCTTGCCGTTGTAACGCGACAGCGAGCGCTGCTCCTTGATCGTATCCACGATGCGGGCGAAATCGCTCAGGTAGACCGGCGTTCCCTCGTGGTTCTTGATAATAATATTATTGAAATCCTTAACCTCGGGAAGCCTCCCCATGACCCGCACAAGGTACTCCTGGGTTGTCTCGTCGATTCGGCCGCTCGGAATATCCAGGTTGGCGGCCGACACCGCCTGTTGAACGTCGCTCGCTCCGATCAGGTACGACTCCATCAGCTGGGGGTTGATCGCAATAAGGATTTCGCGTTCAAAGCCGCCGACCAGCTGCACGCTGCCAACACCGGAGATGATCTCGAGCCTGGTCTTGATTCGGTTCTTGGCCAGGTTGGTGACGTCCTTAAGCGGCCGCTTTCCCGAAACCACGAGCGAAAGGATCGGTTGCGATTCGGGGTCATACTGGTTGACAATCGGCTCCTCGATATTATCCGGGAGCGTACTCCGGATACTCTGTATCTTCTGCGAGACATCCTGTGCCGCGATCGCCCCCTCTTTCGACAACTCGAACTCAATGAAGATCAGCGAGAATCCTTCCCGCGAACTCGAGGTAATATGCCGCACGCCGGATATTTCGTTGATAACGTCCTCGATCTTCTTGGTCACTTCCGTTTCGACCGACTCCGCCGCCGCGCCGGGATACACGGTCGTCACCACGACAAACGGAAAGTCGACATTCGGGAAGAGTTCGATCGGAAGTGCAAAATATGAGAAAAGGCCCACGACGATCAAAGTCGCGATCATCATGGTTGCGAATACCGGCCGGTGAACTGATATCTCTGAAATCTTCATTTGTTGCCTTCACCCAAAGAAGTAATTCGCACTGCAAAACCCTGGTCGAGATAATCCTGGCCGAGCGTCACGAGCGTATCGCCTGCGACCAGCCCGGAATCGATCACCACGTTGCCCCCGATTGTCGGCCCGAGGGCTACTGTCCGCTGAGCCGCGGAATCGTTTTTCACGACAAACACCGTGTTCCTGTTATCAAGCACCAGAACGGCGTTCTGCGGGACAACAAAGACATCCTTCAGATCCTCTTTGATATACTCTATGCGAACGAACATGCCGGGCTTGAAATGACCGGCGCTGTTGTCGATCGTGGCTTCCACGTAAAACGCCCGCGTAATCGGATTTGCCGATGTCGGTACCGAAGTTATTTTTCCCGACGCCGTGTACGGGAGCACCTCGGAGGAAACGGTCACTTTGCCGCCTTCCTTGAAATACTTCATGTCAGACGAATTGACGCCGAACCTGACCCGCAACTTGCCGGTCGTGGCTATCGTGGCCAGCCGTTGACCGATCTGGACATAGTCACCGGCCGATACGTCAACCGACGTCACCATGCCGTCAATAGGCGACTTGATCTCCACTAACTGTGACGCCGATTCGTAAGCGGCCTTTTTCACCTCGTAGTCCGTCTGCGCCGCATCGTACTGCGACTCACTGACCGCGCCCTGTTTGTAAAGAAACGCCATCTTGTTGTAGTTCTTCTCGGCATTCTCATAGAGCGATTTCGCCTGCTGATAGTTGGAACTGGGCCCGGTCAGGTCGAGAGTGATCAGCGTGGTATTGGCCTTCACCATCTGTCCCTCGTCCACGTTGACCTTCTGGACCGCTTCGGATATCTTGGCGTACAACACCGCCTGCTTTTCACCGTCAAGCGACCCGGTGTACGTCCCGGTAACCTGCACGTTCTGAGGTTGTACGATTTCCGCCTTGACCGAAACCGCGCGGTTCACGCCCCCGATATCTTTCTGTTCACTGCACGAGGCAATCAACGTTGCAATCAACGCTAAACCGACAAATCCTGGTATCAAGTGTTTCATTATCTGTAGTTCCTGCTATCAAGGTATATCAATGGTCGTTGCTTTCCTTAACTGTGACTTGGCTTCCCTGAACACGTAGGTCGCCGTCGCGAGCGAGTTGCGGGCATCCGTCAGCGCCGCCTGGGCGGAAAGCACTTCCAGCTGTGTCCCCACACCCGACTGGTATCTGACATTGGCGATATGCAGCCCTTCTTCAGCCTGGGCAATGGTCGTTCCCTGGACATCCAGCGCTTTCTTCGCCTGGATCAGCATGTCATAGGCCGATTCGACTTCCAGCCGTATGTTGTCTTCGGTCTGTTTCTTGTGCAGTATCGTCTGGCGGTGATCGGCAATAGCGCTGGTCACATTGCTCCGGGTGGCTCCGCCCTTAAAAATCGGGACCTGTAACTGGAGTCCTGCCGACCAGGAGCGCGTATTGTGCTCCTCGAGGCTGAACTTGTCCGACTGCGCCGACCAGTTATAGTTGGAAACCGCCGAAAGCTTGGGAAAATAATTACCGCGTTGCACTCTGATTGCCTTCTGGGTGATATCAGCAAGGTAGTCCATCTGCTGCATCTCCGGGCGGGCTTGCAGGGCCGTATCAACCAGCACCGAAAGTTCCGGAAGCCCGGCCAGTGACGTGTCGCCGGTCTCCTCCATGAGGACGACATCCCGGGTCAGGTCAATGCCCAGATACGATTTCAGCCGCTGTTTGGAGAGTTTGACATCGGATTCTCCCTTGAGAATCTTCGGCACGAGGTTCTGTTTCTCCACCCGGGCCCTCAGCACTTCAAACTCGGACACCATTCCCTGTGAGTACGACTTTTCAACCATATCAAGGTTGTAGCTGTTGGCTTCAAAAGCTTTTTTCAGCACTTCAAGGCTGGACTGAGTGAGGATGGCACTATAAAACAACTGCTCGGCGTTAAGAATAACCGTGGCCTTTACCTGCGCCTCCTGGGCCAGCGCATATTTTTTGTACAGCTTGGCGATTTCCAGCGCCGTGAACACCTTACCCCCCTGCCAGATTGACTGGGTCACGGAGAGCGTGGCGCTGAAATCATTATTGAAGCCGGTCCTGAACTCGATAGCGCTGCCGCTGTCGGGCTGGACGAAGAACGACGGCAGTTTTAGATTGCGGCTGTAGGAGCCGACCAGGTCTACATTGGGCAGTGCCCCCGATCGTGCGCTGGTAATCTGTGCCTCGGCCTTGACCACGTCTTCTTTGGCCGAGAGATATGTCCGGTTGTGCTGCAGCGCCTGCTGGCGGACATCGGCCACCGTCAGCGGCGTCACGGACTGGGCTGCTACCGCTCCCGTAAGCGCAGCTGACAGCAGGACGACCCCGAGTACCGTTTTGACCCGTGATCGGCGTGCCGACGCCGGCCTGGTAGTCTGATATGCATTCATTTATTTCGAGTCCTCGCCGTCTTTCGATTGCTTTCCAAAAATTGGCCGAAGAGCTTCACTTGCGCCGTCAGATCGACCATCGACGGATCCATCATTTTCAAAATGCACAGCCCGTCACAGAGGGCGAACGTGAGCACCCCCAGTTCGGTCATGTTCTTCTTGCCCGCTCCATAGGCCGGATCAAGGTTTTCCTGGAATTTGTCCAGCGCCTCGTTGAGCCGCCGCGTGATAAACCGCTTGATCCGGGGAATCCGGATGGCCTGTACCCAGATATCCACCGTATCCCAGTAGTCCGGCAAATCAGCCTTGGTGTGCGCGCCGAGAAGCAATCTGAAAAAATCATCCGGCCGGAATCGTGACTGCATCCCGGCGTCGATAGCCTCATCGTACTTGCGGGCAATGAGTTTCACCAGTTCGAAGAGAATGTCTTCTTTGTTCTTGAAATGGAAGTACAGCGCACCCTTTGTCAGGCCGGCTTTACGGGCTATTTCATCGGTTGTAGTCGCCCGGAACCCTTTCTTGACGAATAACTTACGGGCCGCGTCGAGCAGCTGCGCCCGCCGCGTTTCGGCCGGAAGTTTCGGGCTCTGGCGAATTTTCTTTGTCGTCATCTAATATTCCTAACACTTTTCTAACATACATACCATGTAGTATGTAACGCCTGTAAATACCTACCGGGAGGTATGTATAAGCAATAAATCACGGATGTCAACCGTTTTGTACGATTTTATGCGAAAATAGTTGCAGACGGGCTACAGCCACTTCTTGACGCGGAAAAAGACCAGCATGAGGATCATAATGACCGCCATCAGCCCCAGTGAGATGTAATAGCCGTAATGCCATTCCAGCTCCGGCATATTGTGGAAATTCATCCCCCACAAACCGACCAGGAATGTCGGCGGGATAAAAAGCGCCGTCAGGATAGTGAGGACCTTTATGACCTTATTCGTCTCGGTTGATACCGATGAATAGTACAATTCCAGCGAGGATATCAGACTCTCCCGATGAGCATCGGCAATATCGTTAATCCGCACCAGGTGGTCGTGAATGTCTGAAAAATAGACGGCCAAATTCTCGGCAATGAGCGAATACGTCTGCCGCGAGAGCTGGTGCAAAATGTCTTTCTGCGGCATGACAATACGCTTCAGCTCGATCAAATCCCGCCGCATCGTAAAGATCGACTTCAGCGTGTCCTCGTCCGATTCGCCCAGAACATCCTCCTCCACCTGGTCGACCTCGTACTCGAAAATATCCAGCGTGGAATTGTAGTTGTCCACCGCCGTGTCGATCATGGTATGAAACAGGAAGTCAGCCCCGCGCGAAAGCAACCGCTCGTCGCGTTCGGCGCGGTTATACAGGTAATCGAAGATCCGGTGATCATCGTTGTGCACGGACACGAGGATATTTCTGCCGAGGAAGAAATCGAGTTCGGTGATTTTCAGTCCCTCTTCCCTGCCGATATAATCCACCATCTGGAACACGATGAACAGGTACCGCTCGTAGTCGTCGATCTTGGTGCGGGGCTTTTCCGAGATAACGTCCTCGATGGCCAGCGGGTGGAACTTGAAATCGTGCGTCAGGACGAACGATTCCTGGTCCGTCGGCTTGCACAGGTCGACCCACAGGACGGAACCTTCCGCGGCGCAAAGCCGGTCGAAATCGGCGATGCCGTCGATCACCTGGACCGGTTCACCGGGGAGATAGTAGAAAGACTTGATCATACCTGTTCTTCCTCGATGTACGTACCGTCCTCGGAAATGCTGTCGAGAATATCCTTCTTCTCGTGTTGTTCTTTCCAGGCGCGGATGGACAGCTTCTCGCGCCAGAAGAATATGCTGCCCAGCGTCACCAACGGCAGCAGATCCAGAAGGTGAAGCGCCAGGGCGAAAAGGACCGCATCCGACCGGTTGATCCCGAACGCAATCAGCGACGTGCTCACCGCCACCTCGAAGGTACCGGCGTTCCCCGGCGTAATAGGCACCATCAGGACAATGGTGTTAATAATCATGATAGCGGCCGCCGACGCAACCGGTAAATTGAACCTGAAGGAGTGAAACAGGAAATAAATGGCCAACATGTGGGTGGTCCATGAAGCCAGCGAAAACCCGATCGTGAGAAACATGTGCTGGCTCGAGCGAAGCATCTCGATACCTTTGGTAAAGGACCGAATGAATTTCTTGATCGTGATGTAGGTCCCCGGATGCTTCTCCCGCAGGCGACGGCGTCCCATCTCTTCCAGCTGAGTCTGGAAATGCAGAATCATATAGAGGCCGGCCACCACGACAACGGTCACTGCCGCGACAATGAAACTGACATAACGGTACTCGCTGGGGAATACGAAAGCCAGCGACGTGAGAAACATGAATATGATCAGCGTGACGGCGTCGAACACGACCTCGAGGATCATTGTCGAAAAGACAAATGTTTTTCGCAGACCTTCTTTCTTGGCGTAGAGGATCAGACGCCCCACCTGTCCGGTCAGCACCGGCATGATCATGTTGAGCACCTGGCCGGCCGAATACAGCGTTACCGAGCGCGTTACCCCTATCTGTTTTTGTCGATGAACGAGGATTCGCCAGCGAAGGCCGCGGAGAATCACGAACAGGAAGGTGCTGACAATGGAAGGAATCAGGTAGTCAAAGTTCAGGCGCTCGACCAGCTTCTCCATCTGGGACATCCGAATGTCCTTCAAACAGTAAGCCAGAAGAGCGATGCCTATGAGCATGCCCCAGAATTGTTTTTTCTTCCAGAATGCCATTGTCGGTCAAGTATTCCAAACGGATGCTCTGCACACAAAAAGGAAAAATAGGCTTCGTGTCGGGGGGTGTCAATTAAATAAACCGGGCGGTCGGCCGTAACGTGTTATATTTCAGCCACTAAGTCCTTTTTGATCCAGCCGCGCCGCTTGTTCTCAAACAGCACGTTGTAGTAATCTCCGGACTCCGAGAGAATCTCGACGACCAGCCCGGGGGCTCCCTCGAGTTCGACATCCATCTCTTCCGACGGACCGGAACGAACCGGCGTTTCATCCGCAACAAGCACCGCCCGCTGCGTGAGGTAGTCGTGACGATACTTGAACGTCGTGATGAACCCGGAACTTACGAGCAGAATGAGCGTAACCACTATTCCCGCCCGGACCATCGAGGTTCTGAACCCGAGACCATAGCGGACTATCAGCACGATCATGAACAGGACAAAGAACGCCGATGCTATCCAGGCCAGCGTACTTAACCGGTAGGGCGAAACGATTGACTCGAAGAAAGAATTGATCGGGTTCAACTGCACCCCTTCCATCTGGATGCTCGTGAACTGCCGGGCGAATTCCAGATTGCTGGTAATGTCATCATCGCCGGGGGACAGTCGCTTCGCTTTCATATAATAGAGGATGGCATGTCCGAGATCACCATTCTTGAAATAGGCGTTGCCGAGATTGAAATACAATGCGCCCGACTCGATGCCCTGTTTGGCGATGCCCCGGTAAAGCTCGATAGCCTTGTCGTATTCTTTGTCCCGGTACAGGGCGTTGGCCTTGTCGAAGTCCTCTGCGGGAGTCGCGCTTACGATTGCGGCCGTAATGACAGCCAATCCGACTATCATCACCGCGATGTTGCATAGCTTACGCAAACTTCACCCCCTCCATCTTTACCATAACGTCTTCGGCCCTCTCCAGCGACTGGCGAATGTCATCCTCGGTCACCGAGGACGGCGCGAACCGGGCGAAGTCGCTCCGCTGGAGGATATCGACGGTCTCGGTCACCAACGCATTATCGGCCCCGCGCTCGCGCAGCAGCTCGGAGATACGGTCACTGGTCAATCCATACGGGGAGATATTGAGCTTGTCGGCCACATACGATGTTACCGCCTGGCTGATTTCGGCGTAGAAATCACCGGCCGAATCAGTCCGGGCCAGTGACCGCGCCTGCGCCAGACGCTTGCGCGCCATACGTGAGGCCGCCCGGGAGCGGGCGTAACCGATATCGCTGGACAGCTTTTCCCGACGAACGCGATAGACGATCAACCCCAGCAACGCCAGCACCGGGAGGCCGTTGACCGCGAGGTATATCGGCTTGGCGATGATCAGCGTGCCCACTTTCTGGAGGTCTCCGAGATTTTCCTTGATATATCGAATATCCTGCGCCTGACTGCTTATCGTCATGCCGCCCGGCGCGTACGGGACATCATCCGAACTCGCATATCCTTCGGTCTCCCGCACCGTCAAAGGAATCGGCCTGGTCGACACCTTCTCGTATTTGCCGCTTTTCGGATTAAAGAAACTCAGCGACAGCGCCGGTATCTCCAGATTGCCCGGGCGCCTCGGGATAAACACCTCTTCAAAAATTTTCGTGCCGCCAAGTTCACTTCTGGTCTTGGTGATGTTCTCCTTGCTCGATGCACGGTAGACCCGGAATTCCTCAGTTTCCGGAATCTTTGGTTCCGCCACTGACTTGATATTGCCGGTACCGTCGATACGCACGGTCACCGTCACCGGCTGATTGACATCGGCCGATGCCTTGTCCGTACGCAGCGACATCTTGAAATCACCGACCGTGCCGGAGAAATCGGCCGGTTTCCCCTCCTGCGGGAGCGGGCGCACGTTGATCGTAATCGGGCTCGACCGCGCAGTAATCTGGTCGCCCGCAAAAAAGAAATCGGTCGCCACTCTCGTGGTGATCATCGCCCTGCCTATTGTCAACTCGCCGGTTTGCGTCGGAAAGAGTGCGGACTTGACTTCATACACTTTGTATGTCCGATTACTGACGCGCTGGCTGTACGCCGTATTACTGCTGATCGACTCGCGCCAGAACCCGGTGGTCGTTGGCCACGTCAGATCGGGTGTCGAGTGTCGAACCGCGATATAGAACTTGAGCGTCAACGTCACCTGTTGGTTGACATAGGGGCTCTTCCGGTCCACCTCCGCGGTCAGGAAGTAATCGCGAGAGGCGCTCGACTGACCCTGCCCCCCCTGCGCCTCGGCCGGCGGCGATCCTGCTGTTCCTTTACTGAGAACGGTGAGCGTAACAGGGTCGGCCTTGTACCGACGGTTGTTGTAAACGACCGAGATATTCTCGATCGGGTACGATCCCGGCTCGCTCGGGATCAGGATATACCGGTAACTCACGGTGCTCGACATCTGGCCGTTGACAATCGAAATATTGGTGGACTGGCCCTGGTCGTAGACATCGAACTTGGACAACGTCGGGATCTGCGGCGGCGGCAGGTTCCTCGTCTTGCCCTCGATTTTGACCTCCAGGAGAACCTGCTCATCCAGGCCGATCGTGTCACGGTTAAGGGTTGCCTCCACCGTGATATCATCCTGCGCCTGCGCCGGCACCGCGCTGAAAATACCGATCGCCATCAATACCGGCAGAATACGTAATATGGCCGCTCGCACATTCATAATCAATTACCAGTCCTTGCCGTTGTAGTCGCTCGGACTGACGTCACGCTTGATCTGGCGTTGTGTGTCCTTCTCGTCATCACGAATGCTGTTCAGGATACGCTCCGCGTCCTCTTTGGACATCTTCTTCCCTTCCTGAATCTCCTGCTGTTGCTGCCCGTCCTGCTGCTGCGTTTGATCCTGTTTTTCCTGCTGCTGTTGGTCGTTGTTCTGCTGCTGGTTCTGCTGCTGACCCTGTTTCTGCTGTTGCTGGTCCTGCTTTTTCTGTTGTTGATTCTGATTCTTCTGATTCTGCTGCTGCGGCTTGGTCTGCTCTTTCAGCATCTTGCGGGCCAGCTCCAGGTTGAATTTAGCGTCCATGTCGTCCGGGGTAATGTCGAGCGCTTTTTTATAACTCTCGATCGCTTTCATATAGTCGCCCGACCGGTAGAACGCATTCCCCAGGTTGTACTGGGCCTTCGCCGTAGTCTGGATATCCGTCGAATTGAGGGCATTGGAGAATTTCTCCGTAGCCTCCTCGTAAGCTTCCTGCTGGTAGAGGGCCCCGCCCATGTTATATTCCAGCTCGGGCGATTCCGGAAGGTCCGCCTCCGCGACGTGGTATTGTTCCAGCGCCGTTTTGTAGTCGCCTTTGGTATACGCTTCATTGCCCTTGCGAACAGCATCGACATAGCCCTTGCCATGAACCGCCGGTACGCTCGCGACGGCAATCGCACCGATAATTACCGTGACAGTCAACCTAGACATGTTGCTCACCTCCGACCGGTTTTTTGCGTTCCGAGATGAAAAACTCACCGACAACCAGAATAATAACCATTAGAAGCGGCCACTGAAAACGATCGTCGTATTTGGTCACAAGTGTTCCCTCGAGTTCTTTCTTCTCCATCTTCGAAATCTCGTCGAAGATGCGGTCCAGTTCCATCTCCCCCACGGTCGCGTGATAATACCTGCCGCCGGTGCTCAACGCCACCTTTTGAAGCGTTGTCTCGTCGAGGCGTGATACAATCACGTCACCGGTCTGCGGATCTTTCTTGAATCCGACCTGGTTACCACTACGGTCAAGTATGGGAATTGGTTCCCCCGACGGATTACCGATCCCGACCGTATAGATTTTGACTCCGTCTTTCCGAGCGTCCTCGGCAGCCGCCAGAACGCCGCCCTGGTGGTCCTCTCCATCGGTGAGAAGCAAAAGCACCTTGTGCTTCTTCTCCTGCTGACTGAATGACTTGGCGGCGGTTTCTATCGCCGCTGAGAGATTGGTCCCCTGGCGTGAAACGGACTGGTTATCCATCACCGACAGCATCATCCGTGCCGCCGCATAATCGAGTGTCAACGGACACTGTACGAACGCGTCGCCGGCAAAAGCGACGAGCCCGATTCGGTCCCCTTCCAGCCGGTCAATTATGCTGTGCACCTGCTGCTTGGCTTTTTCGAGCCGGCTCGGTTTCATGTCACGCGCCAGCATGGAATTCGACACGTCAACAGCCACGATAAGGTCAATCCCCTCGCGCTTGAGCAACTCCAGGTGCGTACCGAACTGCAAGCGTGCCAGGGCAACCGCCCCGAAACTCAGGGCCGCGAGAAGAAGGATTGCCTTGGTTCGCTGGCGGCCGAATGAAATATAGGGCGCATTCTTCATGATCAACGGAATGTCGCCAAACCGTTTCAACAGCTTCTTCTTGCGCGCCAGCGCCCAGAACACGAACACCCCCAGCACCAGCACTCCCAGCAGGAGAAGAAAATTGATCGGGTCTGAAAATCGCATGGTTCCGTCTCTCTCCTCTTGCCTACGGCAACTTCCTGAAATACGTGTTCCCGAGAATCATTTCCAGTACCAGCAGGGCCAAGCCCGCATACGTGAAGTAGCTGAACAACTCACGATACTGAATGTGCGTTGAAACCTTCACTTTGCTCTTTTCCAGCTTGTCGATAATAGAGTAGATTTGCTCCAGCTCATCGGACGACCGCGCCCGGAAGTACTCCCCGCCGGTTCGCTCGGCGATTTCTTTCAACGTCTTTTCATCCACATTGGTCGGACGGTAGACGTATCGCTTGCCGAAAATCGGATCGTCCACCGGGTACATGGCATTTCCCGGCTTCCCGGCGGCGATAGTGTATATCTTGATATTGAACGCCGTGGCCAGGTTTGCCGCCGTGAGCGGGTCGATTTCACCGGCATTGTTGTCACCGTCAGTAAGCAAAATCATGATCTTGGACTTGGCATCAGAATCCCGAAGGCGATTGACCCCGTTCGCTATCGCCATGCCGATTGCAGTACCGTCTTCGATCAGGCCAAAGTCCACCTGGTCGACAAAATTGAGTAGCACGCCGTAGTCAACCGTCAGCGGGCATTGCGTGAATGAGTTCCGTGCAAACACTACCAGGCCGATACGGTCGTTCACCCGGTTATTGATAAATTTCTTGATCTCTTCTTTCGCCACGTAGAGCCGGTTGTTCGGCTTGAAATCCTCCGCCTGCATCGATGATGACACGTCGAGCGCGATCATGATATCAATACCTTCGGAGCTGATCTCTTTCTTTTCGGTGCCCGACCGCGGACGTGCAAACGCCACTACCAGCAGTACGATTGCCGCCACCCGCAGGCCCGTCAGTAGAAACCGGTAGCGCTGACGGCTCGTGCGCGCCGCCCGTTTCACGATACGAATGTCCGAGTACTTGATGGTCGCTGACTTCACCCGGCGACGACGGACCGCAAACCAGAGCATCGCCGCCACCACCAGCAAACCGAGAGCAAAAATCACGATAGCCGGAATGGTGGTATCGATAAGGTCAAAGAAATTGACGCCGAGTCCATAGAAATCAATCTGGCTCATTCCGCCCCGCCTCCCGGCGTTACCGCCGCCTCGACCGGCGTCTTGCCGTTGATATGCACTTCGGCCTGCTGTCGCTGTTCGTAATCGTTCCGAATCATCGCGATCAAATCATGCGTGAAAATATAGTCGTCTTCCGCGCGCCGCTGTTCGGGGATGAATTTGGCAAACTTCACCAAATCGGCATGCTTCAGAAAAGCGACCGTATCCGAATACAGACTGTTGGGGAGTTCGATTTCGGCGAAATTGTCGATGAATTCCTGTGTCGTCATCTCCAAGACGTCGACCTTATACATGCGGTCGAGATACTCACGCGCCAGTTCGGTCAGTTCAATATAGAACTGCTTGAAATTCCCCTCTTCGATATACCGCTTTTCCTTGAGCACCGCCATCTTCTCGAACGCAATTTCCCACGGATCACGAAGGTCGACCGCCTCGACGACTGCCTGCCGGCGGCGCCGCATGTACCACCACAACAGAATCAACCCGGCAATGAGGACGACTGCAATACCGCCCCAGACATAATAGACCGTCATGTCGCGCTGAAATTCGTACTGGGCTTTGAGCGGTCGAATATCCACCGTATCACCGGCGTTCTCCAGCAGTGACTTGACCTTTATAGGCACCGATTCCGATAACAACACTTTCCTGGTGCTGTCCGAAGTCATGAACATGACCGGTACCGGCGGAATGACATAATCACCGGTGGTGAACGTGCTCAATTTGAATGTCGACTCACTCTGAATCCGGCCGTCCGGCAGCGTTGTCTCGGCATCCGGCTTGTAGTCCTTGACATCGAATGCCCCGAGATTCGCTCCGAGCGGCGGGGGAATGAGTTTATATGTAGAGTCGTAGGTGATCGTAAGCTTGTAGTTGACCAGGTCTCCGACAAACATGTCGGCGCGGTCGACCGATGTTGTTATTTCCACGCCGGAAAGACTGCCGACCGTGTCCGCCGATGTCTGCGCGCCGGCGCTCGCCGCCAGCGCAAATACGGCTGCCGCCGCAACTATGTAATTCCGAAACCGCATCATAGTGTTATACCGCTAATCCGTCCGCTAGTCTCTGATGTTATGGTCCAGAAAAGTCACCTTCTCGGCCTTGTAAAGTTTTGCCAGGTAATCATTAAGGCCGGCTTCGGCCTTCTCGCTCTGGTAGTCCATAAATACTTTTGCCTTCACCGAGTCGTACGGCATGTCGTTATAGCGAGCATTCTTGTTGGCCAGGTAGTAGTTACGGACATCGGCCGTATCGACCGTAACCTCCGGCATTACCTTATTGACCAAAAACCGGTCGACCAGCAGGTTCTTGTAGAGCTGCTCCTTCTGCCGCGCCATTTCCGGATCCCGATCGTAACCCTCGCGCAACGCCGCCCGGTACAGAAGTTCCGCGCCGACATAATTGCGCACAAAATCGCGCTTCGCCTCCGGCGTCAGGTACTGCTGCTGCATCTGAGCGGGCATGCTCTGAATCCGCGCCTCGACTTCCGACAGCCAGATGGTATCCTTATCAATGATCGCCACGGGCGTAACTCCTCTGGTCTTCGGCGTCGAGTCAATATCCACCGCGGCGCCGAGTTCGCGCTTGGCGTCCACAAACTGCCCGAGCTTTTCCAGTGATGCCACCAGGTTGCGCGAAGCTTCCGTTGAATAGGAGGCATCCGGGCTGTAGCTGCGAGCCCGCACATAGTAGGCTGCCGCGTTCCGGTAGTCCTTGAGATCTTCGAAATAAATCCGGGCTATCAAATAGCTGATATTCCCGCGCTGGGTGTCGTCAAGTCCCGGACTGTCAAGCACCTTCCGGTATTCCTCGATCGCAGCTTCGTACAGCTTGTTGTCCCGAAGATCGCCGGCAAGACGCTTATGCTGCTCGACATCGATCCCCGATTGACTGCCGCCGCACCCGGCGATCACCGCAAAACCAAGCGCCGACAGGAAGAAAATTGTCAGCAAACCCGGGATAACTACTCTATGTCCCCTGTACATTGGCACTCCTCACTTGCGTCGTTCTCTCATCTTGAAGAAGTTGATCAAGGGCACGATGTACGACTCATCGGTGCGGATATTGATAAAATCGAGGTTGATCAACCGGAATCCTTTCTTCAGCATCGAGTTGTCCTCTTCCGCCTTGGCCGAAAACTCCCGGCGGAACTCACGCGAGGCGGTGTCGATCAATACGACTTCGCCCGTCTCGGCGTCTTCCAGCTCTATCAGGCCGACATTGTCGAATGATGATTCCCGCGGGTCCGAAATCTTCATCGCGATGATATCGTGCTTGTTGTTCGCGATTTGCAGAGGCTTGTAGAAGTCCTCGGAAAGGAAGTCCGAGATCAGGAATACGACCGACTTGCGCTTGATCACCCGGCTGAAATACTCCAGGGCGCCGGCGATATCGGTTTTGATTCCCTCCGGTTCGAAATAGAGAATCTCCCTGATCAGCCGAAGCACATGGGCGCGTCCCTTTTTCGGCGGCACGAACTTCTCGATCTTATCGGTGAAAATGATCAGGCCAACCTTGTCGTTATTCTTGATAGCCGAAAACGCCAGCAAGGCGCACAGCTCGGCGGCTGTTTCCGATTTGAACCGCTGACGGGTACCGAACTTGCCGGAAGAAGACGCATCGACCAGAAGCACCACCGAAAGCTCGCGCTCTTCCCGGAATTTCTTGATGTGCGGAAATCCGGTACGGGCCGTGACGTTCCAGTCGATCAGGCGGATATCATCACCCGGCACGTACGCCCGCACTTCCTCGAATTCCATCCCCTGCCCCTTGAAGGTGGAATGGTATTCACCGGAAAACAGATCATTGACCAATCGCTTGGTGGTGATCTCGATACGGCGGACTTTCTTGAGTACTTCCTTCGGTATCATAGCTGTCTATTATGGTACCTCGACGGCGTCGAATACCTTCGCGACGATATCATCCGATGACATCTCTTCGGCCTCGGCCTCGTACGTCAGCAGTATGCGGTGACGGAGAACATCCGCCCCGATTGCCTTGATATCTTCCGGCGTGATATATCCTCTTCCGCGCAGGAAGGCATGCGCCTTCGCGGCCAGGTTGAGATAGATGGTCGCGCGCGGTGAAGCGCCGAACGCAATCAAATCGGACAGTTCTGACAGGCCGTATTTGGCCGGCTCCCGTGTTGCAAAAACGATATTGACGATATATTCCTTTACCTTGTCGTCGACATAGATATGCCGCATGACCCCACGGGCCCGGACTATGTCCTCCGGTGAAACCACCCGCGAGACACTTATGGCCTCGGCTCCCGTGTTGCGGTCCATGATCAGCCGCTCTTCGGCCGGGCTCGGATAACCTATCTTCAGCTTGAGCATGAACCGGTCCACCTGTGCCTCCGGGAGCGGGTAGGTGCCTTCCTGCTCGATTGGGTTCTGCGTCGCAAGCACGAGGAACGGCTCGTCGAGCTTGAACGTCTCCTCGCCGATCGTTACCTGTCGTTCCTGCATAGCCTCCAGAAGAGCCGATTGCACCTTGGCGGGAGCGCGGTTGATCTCGTCGGCCAGGATGATATTGGCGAAAATCGGTCCTTTGCGGACATAAAACTCCGAGCGCTGCGGGTTGTAGATCATGGTGCCGATCAAATCCGCCGGCAAAAGGTCCGGCGTGAATTGCAGACGCTGGAATTTCGCCTGGATGGCGTCAGACAAGGTCTTGACCGAAAGCGTCTTCGCCAGACCCGGCACGCCCTCGATAAGGATGTGACCGTTCGCCAGAATGCCCATGAGCAGCCGCTCGATCAGATATTTCTGGCCGACAATAACTGAGCTGACCTGCGATGTCAATTTCTCGACAAACGATGCTTCCTGTTCGACGATTGACTGAATCTGTTGGATATCGGTGTCCATCAATCCTCCGTTTATCTATCCGAAATCATGTTCTTTTCAAAGAATTCGCGGATTTCCGCCTCCAGCCTGATGGTCTCTCCCGGCGACGCCGCCACGGGGCTGAACTTCTCCCGCTCGGCCCGATGAAGCCATCCGTTTATTTTGTCCTGATTATTTTTGGCCATATCCGTCTTTGCCAGTTTCTCGGCGATTTCATCGGCCGACGCCGTTGCGCTACCGATCCCATACCGCTCATGGAGAAAACTCACCAGATGTTTATACAATCCGGTCTGGAATTTTTTGAGATCATTGCCCGCATCCGCCTTGAGTTCCGCCAGGCGGACCAGAAACTCCTGGGCGGGAGTCAGGGCCGGTTCGGCAAGTTCCACGCGTCTCGAGCGGTGCACTCTCCACGTGATGACGGCAACGACAAGGATGACCACGACCGCCCCGATGACAATCAGCCACATATAGCCGCCGCTTGTTTCGACCGGTACGGGGGGTGCGATTTCAACCGACATGGCCTCGGTAACCAACTGACCCGGAATGCTGTCCGGCCAGCTGAGGTATTCGATTGTGACCGGCTCAATGCGGCCGGTGCCCGCCTGCGTCGGTTTGAGCGTGTACTCATATGTCTTGGTGGTAACTTCGTCGGCGCCCGATCCGGCGGACCGGATAGACGATGCATACTGCTGGACCATGAGGCGCTCAAACTGCGGGTCGAGCGGCTTATTGAAAAGATACGCCGTTTGCGGACCGTCCCAACTCAGGACTATGCGAAAGTGGACCTGATCCTCGTACGGGACCCGGTGTTGATCGATTGATTGTGATATCGATATGCCGTCAGCGTTCGCGGCTGGAGCAGTTAACGCAAGCGCAAAAACCAGACAAACAAGGTACCGCGTCATATTCGCTCTCTACTCTCATTAATTAGTCCGTCCCCGTGGTCAGCCAAGCTAAAGTAGGTTCGGCTAACTGTCTGTCAAGTTTTAAGTTATGACCCGCAACTGACAATATGTGTGATTATACTGTCAAATTTCCCTTTTGTTTCACACAAATTCTCAGGTGGTCAGCAGGGCCACCAAACCGAGCAGCATCCCCAGCTTGAGAGCCGCCGAACCAATCCTGAGCATCCGCCGGGTCGGACTCCCCCAGACAAATATCAGCAGCCCGAGAATAGGCAGGTCGACAACGTAGACGGTGATGATTTCGTACGCCCCGCCAAACCATCCCGTGAGAATCGGTATGTAGGTAAGTATGACAAGGACGAAAAACAGGATCAGACCCGCCATCACCGATGCCGGGACCCCGATTTTCTGTGGGAGCGTGGTCACGCCGGCGCGCCGGTCCCCTTCGACATCCTGCGCATCCTTGAGAATCTCGCGGACCATGTGGAAAAAGACGGCGAAAACGGCCGGGATAAGCGGTCCCGGAAGAATCATCGCCAGCTGTGGATTCACCGCCCAGCCGCCGGTCATAAATGTCAGCCCGGATAATAGCGCTATAACCACATTCCCCACCAGCCGGACCCGCTTGAGCCACAGGTTGTACAAAAGCAACAACACCAGCGCCGCCGCAACCGCGACGGTAACTTCGATATTGACCGCCACACCGCTTATCAGCGCCAGGAGAGCAAGCACGATAGCCAGATTACGTGCATACGATATCGACAAATCGCCGCGCACGAGCACGCGTTCCGGCCGGTTGATGCGGTCGATATCGATATCGACAATATCATTGATTACGTTTCCGGCGGCGCACACGAGAAACGCCGCCAATCCCGCAACGAGTGGACCATAATAGACGGGGTCAAGCCATGTGAGATAGGCTCCCACCCACACTGCCGCCATCGCCAACAGGCAATTGCCGGCCCTGATCAGTCGGATGATATTCCAGAATCTGCGCACGTCGGAGAATATTGGCGAAGCGCCTGATCAGTCAACAATTTTATATGTCGTATGAAAGCTCGATAGACAGTCTCGGTTGGTCTATGGCCGCGTCCTGCGCCCATCCGAGAGACAGGGTGACCGAGCGCCCTTCCCCGACCAGCGATAACCCGCCGCCGATACCGTATCGGTACAATTCTTCGGTATCTACTTTACCGTTGGACAGAACAGGCCGATTTATGTATGCAGCATCGTAGAAAACAAAGAAATATCCCTGCGGAAAACGAAAACGCGGTTCAATGGTACCGAATGCTGCCCGCTTGGCTGCGAATTGATCATTACGGTAACCCCGGATAGTCCCCGGTCCACCGACCAGCACCAGTTCTGAGAGCGGCGGCAGACTGTCCGAGGTTTCCAACCCGATATAGTTCGCCGAGAGGTGACCAACTACCGGACCGATCACATGACGGTACCAGTTCGACTTGAGAACAGCATGCGTCTCGTTGTATCCCTTCCCGCCCGCGCCCAACGCGAGGGTATCGTCCGAGTACCGGCGATAAGCATAGGTGATAGACCAGTCGACATCGTACCCGGAAGCCGGATTAATGCGATCATCCATCACCCGGCGTCGCAGTCCAAAGCCCGCCATGTAACGTGAGAATCCGATTGATGCCGCTGGCTCGACTCGCTTCCAGCCGAGTATCAGGCCAAGCGATGTATTCGTCGACAGACCGGCGTCGAAACGTCCGTCGAGCGCGAATTCATAAAATTCTTCGCGGAAATCACGCGTTGACACGCCCAGTTGAAGTTGATCCGCACCGAAGAGAAATACCGGCTGTCGGTACCGGATATCGAGTGCCTGTCGTCCCCGTTCTATTCTTTCCGAGTGAATCTCCGCCTCGCGACCGCCGCCGAGCAGGTTGCGAAGAGTCGCCCGGAAATTCCAGACAAGCCCGGTCGGGTCATCAGGTATATACCCGCCGGCGCCCTCGAATGCGAACCGCCTCTTTTCCGTGAAACGGTATCCAAGATCAGCAGTCGTGAAGCCGGAACGCGGTTGAACCGTCACGGGCGGCTTGAAGGTGAGATAGGATATGTTTTCAGCCGCTTCCGATGATTCACGCAATAACTGAGGCGTAATTGTATCTCCCGGACTTGCGGGAAGCATGCGCCGCACCGTCTGCGGTGAACTGTATTTCAGGCCACTGAACTCATTTGAGGCCACCGACACAATCGGCCCTTTGTTCACCTTCACCCTGATCGAAATATCGGTCCCTTTTCGCGCGATATCGGCAACAGTCGCTCGAGCGAAGTAGTAACCGTCCTCATAGTAGTAATCGCCGAGCAAACGTTCCACAGCGCTGGCAACATTGTCCTCGGTGAACGGCTCATGCGCTGACACACTTCGGGCACTGTCAGAATCGACCGTCACTCCAGCCAGGTAGTATCGCCGCCCCGGGTTGACCTCCACCGTGCTGTCGCTGTGCGTAGCCGATGCGTCGAGGTATCCGTCGCCCGTCAGCCATGTCACGGCCGAATCCACAAGTCCACTCGATGACATTCCCTGATCATGGAGCCGCGTGAGTCGACGCGCAAAGCTGTCGGCGCCCTCCGGCTCATGACCGGTGAACTGCACGAATTCACGAGCGTAAGAAGTCACGCTGCAAAACAAAATGAAGATGGTGATGACTGTTCGCATAATCGGCTCAGAAGCCGGCCACCACCTCCCCTCTGCCGAACAGTCTCGCCGTCCGGTTGTCGGAGTGCCGCCCCGATAGACTGAAATTTATTCGCAGTCCGGCGCGAATACCGTAGTTGAATGCCACCGACCAGATAGCGCCCCGCTCTCCGGGCCGGTTGCCGGTCAGTTGATATGATGGATTCCCGGTCAGATTTTCAAAGACCTGACGATATAGTTCGAGGCTGGCCCGCAATTCTCCTCTGGATATGACCGGAAAACGCGAACCGGTGATAATCGCGTAGATGTCCGAGCGCTCATCCGCTTTCGATGTCGCCCGACGGTAGCTTCCACCAAGGGTCAACTCGGCCGCGGATATCAACTGCCTGAGATTGGTTCCCACCGTGAAACCGTCGACATCCCCCGACGCCGAGTAGTACGCGTCTCGTTCGGCGGAGAACGGTTCGACATATTCCTCGAAATAAGTTTCTTTCAGCTTCTGTTTCAGCGATAGGCGTCCCTTTATATCCCGCCGTCGGCGTGTTGCTCCGGCAATATCGCGTTTCTCGAGGTCCTCTGATGCCGACAGATTGATCACATAGAATCCGGCGACCGGGATAAGCCTCACATCTCCGTCGTAACGGCGCGAGAAAAACAGGTACGGCTGATCGGCGTCCGACAGAAACGGAATCGCCCACCAGATTTTCCGCTCACCGCCTTCAAGGAGTTCTTCCTCGATGCGCGAATTGAACCGAAACAGCCCCGCCGACCAGTTCTTGGAGATTTGAAACGACTTCTCACCCCGCCGCACCCTCGCCGAGTTCGACAGGATCTCCTCGACCTGAATATAGTTACCATCCGGGTCGGGAAGATACTGCCCGTCCTCCAGTATGTAGTTCCCCTGCCCCGGCTCTACCTCCAGGTACGTAATACCGCGAGCATTCCGGTTTTCTTCCGACACGAGATACGAGGCAGTCACGTTCAGTCGCGACTGCGGGTTCTGGTATCCCAGCCCCAGCCGTCCGAGAAAATTGTCCAGCGTCGAAGTCTGCTGCTCCAGCCATTGATATGACAGCATCAGGTCATAGGAAAGGCGACCAAAATTTCGAATCGACGTACCGGTGACACGGTTTCTGCGCAGCACATCGGTCCAGTCACCGATTATCGAGTCCTCCGCATAATACTCGTACAGCACGTCTTCAGTAGCGGTACCCGCTTCTAATTCCATCCGACTGTACCGGGTGCCGTGCTCATTGGCGGAGTAGTTGTTCTGCCGTATATCGCGTTCGAAACGCGAGCCGAGGGTGACAGCGCGATAGATATTGTAGCGAGCCGAACCGATATACGTGTTCGCGGTGCCGTCACCCTTGATCCCGGCGCTGTCCAGATCGGCGCTTATTCCGGCCCACGAAACGTCCATTTGCAGTTTTTCGGTTGGGGACGCGCTCATCGCCATGCCGCCGGTACGCGACGAAAATGCATTTTTGTAATCAAGAGTTGAAAAGAACGACGTGGTTCGCAGCCACGACAGCGGTGTCAGAGTGATATCCCCCCCGTGCAGCAGTTCATCGGCATAGGGTGAGTAACCGAATGGGAGAAGATACTTGCGGTCAAAGTCCGCCGGGTTGATACGCGACCGATCACGATACGCGGCCTGTTTCAATCGACGTTCCAGCGACAGACTGCTGTTTCCGCCATTCCATAGCCACGCTTTATTCAGTTCAAGATCGTAGTATGTTCCGTCATTGTCCGCATCGTCGCGCGGGGACAGCAGGTTGCGGTCAAACCGACTTTCCCGGATATCCGCCGTCACTTCCCCGACAACGCCGTTGCGCCAGCCCAGCAATGCCTGAAACTGATCCGTGCGCTGAGGCGCGGCAAGGATTGTCACGGGCAGATAATCTCCCTGCCCCGTGCCTACATAGACATACTGATCATTGCCGAGAAACCGGTAGCTGCCTTTGCCTCCCCCGACATAACTGAAATTCACCCGGTAGCCACCGTTGCCTGTACCGACGTATGCGTACACGCTGTCCGGCAGACTGTCGACAACGAGGACATAGTTACCGTTGGTATCGGCGACCACACCGGATTTCACGGCAACGCTGTCACCCGCCGCGGCAAGCAGCGCCCGATCCTGGTCGGAGAGTTCACCGCCGAGCGGCTGCTGTGAATCATCCCCTTCGCGAACCGCACCGACCGAAAAATAAAACAGGGAGTCCTCGATCAGGGCGCCGCCGCCGCCGCCGAACAATTCCTGCTTGTATGCTGTCGCCTGGGGTTCGTAGTCCACCTCCACCCGGCTCCGGCTGTCTATGGGATGATTTACGTTGAACGTCACCCGACCCGTCGGATAGTCTATCGTGTAGTCCTTGCCGGTTCCACGTTGTAGAGGTCGACCATCGAGCCAGACTGTTTCGGACCCGGGCACAATCGGCCGCGCATTTGTTCCGGCGCCAATCTGGTACGGTCCCTGAAGACCATCCTGTCCGAGAAAGATGAATGATTCAAACTGTCCGCGCGGTCTCGCCGCCGCTGCTCCCGCATGCCAGCGCGGATAGGTCAGCATGAACGACGCCCCCGACACATCCTTGTCCCGTCTCGCGGTGGTGAAATCCGCAAACGTGATATCGCCAATCTGCGCCTCGAGCCGCTGCGATCTGAGTCTTATGTTTATTTTGTCCAGCTCGTTCAAACGGCTGTTGGCCGTACCATATGCGGGATTATACCCCCGGTCGGTTATCGCCCCTGAAATGTACAGCCCCGGAGTTAATTCTCCCGTAATATTCAAATCCAGAGACTGATTAAACTCGGAGCCACCAGCTGTTCTGGACGTCACTCGGAACGATTTCGCCCCGGAGATTTGCACTTCGCCGCCCCGACGCGTACCCACCGTATCCCCTATTGTCTCCGGAATAGGTGGCCGTTCGCCGGCAGTCGAAACCTCCGGCAGCGGCCGTCCATATGTCTTTGCCAGCCAATTCGGCAACGCCGTATATATGACCCGAAGAGTATCCGAGGGTCCGGCCTTGATCCCGGACAGGTCGAAATAGCCTTCCCCAGTGCGAAACGAGTAGGCACTGTCCGACGGCAACAGCCGCCCGTTCAGATACAACGAATCGGAGCCGGAAAAGATATAGGGGCCACCCACCGACAAACGCTTCGGAATCTCTTCCCCGACAAATGTCACGCTGGAGCCACGGGTTAGTTGCGGGAAAATAACAATGGCCAAAAGAACGGCTATGAGTGGAAAAACGGACGGCGGCCGTCGGAACATGATACTGCGGCCTTTTTATTCTTCGTATATCACCTTGCACACCAGCAGGCGATCATTACCGGTATCCGAAATGAGCAGGCGGTTGTCCGGCAACACGGCGATGTCCGAAGGATTTTGAAGTGCGATATTACTCCCGGGAATCCGCGATGCGGACTGGAACAGCTCCTCCCCGCTGCGAGTCATATAGAATATCCTCCCGTCACCGTCGAGCACCCACAAGTTGTCGGACTTGTCCATCGATGCCGCTATCGGGTAATTGAAATCCGGATCGACAATCTTTCGATCGTAGTTTCCGTAGCTGTCATAGACAACCAGCCTGCGGTTGCCCGCGTCGCACACGAAAAACTTATCCGCTGTCCGGTCGGTGACAATCTTTTCCGGTAACGATAATTGCCCGCCGCTGTAACCAAAGCCGCCGATGAATTTCTGGAAGGTACCCACGTTGTTGAAAATGGCTATGCGTTCGCGCTCGCGGTCCGCCATCCACAGTTCACCGTATGCGGTCAGCGCCAGCCCCGATGGTACGCCGAATTTCAGCGGGTCATCCTGATCCACCAGGTTGATCTCATCGACATAGTACAGCCTGCTGTCAAATCGGCTGATCCGCCGGTTACCGACATCGGACACAAAAACGTTAAGACCATTGTCTATCGTGATAAATGTCGGCTGGTCGAGATCGCCTTCCGATGATCCGTACCCCGGTGTGTGATCCAGCGGGGCAAAGTCGCGTGTGAACCTGATAATCCGGTTATTCCCGGCATCACACACGAAAATGGTGCCGCGAAAATCCACGGCCACTCCAAACGGACGCTTTATCGCACTGCCCAGAACGTCTCCGGCAATCTCCTGCTCGATTAGCAATGTAACCGGGCGTTTGACCTGTTTGGATTCGGCCGCCGGCCGGGAAGGTTTACCGCAACCGGCAATACCGATACAGACAAGCGCAATTGCCAGATAGAGTGCCGGTCGTGCCATGGCTAAAGGGGTGGATAGAGGGTTAAGGTCAGCTGTCTGTCACGACTGAACGGATCGACGGCCAGTTGGAGTTTCATTCTGTCGACCCGGCCGAAATCGCTTTCGACCCTGCGGTTATGCCGGATACCGTCGCGCACGGCGTCGGCGATCGATATCAAACGGGCCACCACGGCCACGCCGATCATGAATTCCGATCTCCGGTACGCCTCACGACTGGAATTTTTGAGTTCGCGAAAAGTGGCCTGCTCGTCAGCTGTCTGCCAGAGCCAGTGATTCTCCGGCGTGTCATACAGGTATGGCCGCTCCGGGTCAAAGACACGGCCGAAACTGTTGTACTGATAAATATTGTCGTAAAACCCGACCATGTCGAGAAATTCATCGTCCTTGCCGTCGAGCTGCGCGTTCGCATGGAGATTGCCGTAGTTTATCATGTCGTCCTTCTTCCAGCTCCCGTACGTCCGGAATGAAAAGAACCCGATCCACGTCGCCGCCTCCACGGCAAAGAAATACGTCGCCTTGGTGCGATTGCCGACATAGTATTCCCCGGCTCCGGGAATCAGCGCCGAGAGAACAGCTGCCTTAGTAACCGATTTGCGCTGCAACGGCCCTTCAGGCTCCAGAGCGTCGTCCGGAACGACCCCCGTTTCGGGCTTATCTTCCTCCCACTCGTCACCGGCAAGCCGCGCAAACATGGCATCCTGCACCGGCGTCTTCTTCAGTTCGACCGCGTGTGACGCCGACGCCCATCCGGCGGTCAACAGAACAATTATTATGTATCTCGACAAATAACTCATGGATTCCCGCTAAAACTTGAAGCTCAGCTGCACGAAAGGCGTATCCCATCTCGTCCGAAGAGACCTCATTTTCGCTCCCACGTGTACCCGAGAGAACTCCTCACTCGTTTTCTCTACCGCATTGTTATGACTCTTTGTCGTCAAGTACGCTTCGAAGGCGCTGATCACGTGATTTGCCAGCACGACAAAAAGCATCTTGGTGGCATCATCATACTTGTTGTTGGCGTCGTTGCGCATGCCCTCGTAAGTCAGACGGTGTGCCGAATACGGCGTCGTCGACTCACCCGTGATTCGCGGCGGACCTACGGGCGCGTAATCATCGATAGTGTTACCGCCGAGCATGGCGTCGTCCCACCCCCACGCAAACTGATTGTACTTCCCGGTCATTTCATAATACTGCTGGGTTCGAGTGTCCGGCAGATGGTGAGATAACTCCTGCGCCGAAATGGAATCGTCATCCGTAACACCATACGTCCACAGCAGGTACTTGTCTTCATAATTCGTTCGCAGCCAGTGCTCGCGATTGTAGGCCTCGAAATCGGCGGTGAGATCATCGCCCTGATTATGAAACTTGACGTACATGACCCAGGCGGCCGCCTCGACACCGAGAAAGACAAACGGCTTGATCTTGCTGCCATAATATAACTGCCCCAGTCCCGGGACAGCCAGCGAGAGGGCAAACGCCTTCACCGGCGACTTCTCTTTCAGCGCCCCGGCCGTCGGTTTCGCCGACTCGACATCGAGCATGGCCAGAGTACCCGCCTCCGACCCGAATGACGCCGATGTGTACGCATATCGAATCTTCTGGCTCTCGGCACCGAAAACCGATGGTTTCAGTTCAATCCCGTACGATAGCGATGACAGCACCAGAGTGAGAATGATCGTGTATCCGATTGTCTTGTGTCGCATCCTGACGAAATACCCTCCTGCCTTGCTAATTGATGACGGCTACATCGGTAAAGGCGGTTTGAGTGTCGCCGCCAAAATCTGCTTCGATAACACAGCGGTACACGCCCGGCGTAAGCCCGCTGCAGTTCCACGTGAATTCATTATCGGTGTTACCCAGCCCCGGTACCGAATACCGGTCGACCTCATACCCTGACAGGTCATAGAACGCCAGAGTCACCGAGGTTGGCTGATCGCCCAGAAAATACCGAATCGTTGTCGAACCGTCGGTAGTCGGATTCGGGTAAGCGAAGAACCGGTTCTCCGGCAATTTCTCGGCGCCCGCAGACGGCGTAACGAGGTTCGTCTGATCGAAAGCGAAACTGCCCGACGGATCATGGCCGTTCATTGGCCAATAAGCCGTCGATGTATCCAGGTTGATCTCCCAGGCATAGAACCAGCCGTCGGCGCCCAGGTAGGCCAGCTTGCCGCCGGTTGAATCTGAGTAAATCAACGACGAACCGATCCCCAGTTCTCCGGCCGATAATGGGAAACCATACGTCCTGCCCAGACCGTACGAGTAGAGATTGCCGACCTCTGTCGGGAAAATCAGGTCGGGTCCGCCCTGATGGTCGATATCCGCCGTCACGGGCGGCGCGATGACATCCGTTTCCGGGAATCGGTCGTCCACCATCAACGGAAAATCTGTCAGCAAAATGAACTGCCTGTTGAAACCGTACACTTCATTCGTACCGCCGATAATAATATCCGCATAACCATCGAGGTCAACATCAGTTGCCATCGGGTTTGTCGTGAAGTGATACCCGGTGCTCCGCTGAGCCAGGACCGAGAATGACGGAACGGTATTGGTCGTGTCGACTGTAACGTATACTCCCTCACCGTCCTCAGAGAATGCCACCACTTCCGGCTGACCGTCGCGATTCATATCGACCACTATCGGGCCGAAGTTGTAGTCGCCGTCGATACGGTACGTATACACCGTGTCGCCGGAAATGCAGTCGAAAGAAGTCACATTATCGTCGGCGCCGAGAACCACGAGTCTGTCGGCAATGCGGCAGATACCGTGGTACTCGTCGTGTGATACGTTGAACGAGTCAACCGGGGAATTGATCGGCAGTTCGGTCCGCCGATAGACCATCCCGGCATCGGTGAGCGCATAGAGAATATCACCAAATGACAACGCGATCGGGACGCCGGTTAAGGTACTGAAAAGCATTGACCTTGGCCCGTCGGCTCGGGCGTCTTGATTGCTGTCTGTCGGCAGGTACATCGAAACCTGTCCCTGCGTCGGATCGATGCCAAAGCCCACCGCCACCAGCTTACCCTGTCCGGCATCGCCAAAATCTCCCGTGACCGGTCCACAGGTAATTACTCTGGGCAATTCCGCGTAGATTGGGATGACTGTCTCTCGCGGATTGACCGAGGATATCGCCGTGTCGATGTACGGCGGGCAGGTCATGCAGCCGCCTGTCAGCCGGATGAAATTCTGGCCGTCCGAGGTCATCACGACCAGCCGGTTGCCCGATGCAACAATGAGCTCATCGGTTCCGTCGCGGTCGAGGTCATCGGCGATCGGCGCCAGGCTCAACGACGGATAACCGGCACGAATCGGGAAGTGCTCGACCAGCCGGTCGGTGTTGACGTCAAAATACATGACTGTATCGATACGCACCAGTTCGGATATCCCCGGTAATTCCAGGCTGTCTCTTCGAATGTTCGTGATATAGATATGCGTGTCGTTGCCGGTGTTGTCAATCGTTTGGGGATTCGTGCGCGGCGTGAACTCTGTCGCGCGATCATCGCGGAACATATCCTCGGCCTTGCCGTAGCCGGCGCGATAAAATCCGCCGAAATTCACCAGGCCGTCGCCCTCGATCAGTTTGATAAACGGGCGGTCGGGATCCCACTGAAGGGTATTATCTTCGAAATTATTCTGCCCGTCGCCGTTAAAATCCATCGCCGCCACACTCTCGTCCACGCGATAAATCAGCATGCCGGAACCGGGCAGCAAAAAGTCATATTCTCCCGTGAAAATCTTCTCCCCGTTCGGCCCGAGACGACCCGGCCCAAGGATCACGCCGGTCGCCGAGTCGGCCAGAGCGGCTGTCAGCCGTTCATCGGTATCTTCAACCCTGTTCTCAATAAGATAGTATTCATTCTCAGAAATCGGCACCCGGGCAATCCTGATACCGGATGACTGTACTTCGGCGGCAACCACCCGGATATCTTCACCTTTCCGGAAATCGTAGACCGGCGTGAACCCGAGATACGCCCGCGACCACGCCGAGGCATAAATCGGTATTGCACCGAACGTGTTGCCTGCCCTGAAACCGAAGTCGATGCCCGTTCCGAAGCCATTGTTATCCATCAGCGCAAAATCACCGAGCAATGAAAGGAAATTCCGCGTGTTGTACAGGTCCACCAGCCCGAGCTGATGACCGAATTCATGCACCATCACGGCATTCAAAGCCGTCGCCCGATTATCCTGACAGGCAGTTTCGGGCATCATGAGCGCGTTGCGGATATAGGTCGCGCCGGTGTCCACTGCGACTGAATCGCCAAACTTGATAAAACCCGTAAACAGGTCATTACATGTCGGCGGGAATCCGATATCGTTCTGGCGGTCCGAACCGGCATGGAACAGAATAAATGCCTGATAGTTCGAGAAATCAATTTCGGGGCTGACTGAGTCGGCGACATGTATACAATCCTGGAAATAGTACTCGAGTCCGACAACGACCGAATCACACCGGCCGTAATGACTCATCTCTCGCGGGAGCGTATAGACCGAGTCCGGACCCGGCGGATAAATGTCCCACGTGAGCTGTACTCTTCCCTCCGAGACATACTGCCAGTAAATGTTCAATGCCTGCATCTGTGCGTCGAAATACGCCGAATCATGCGGCGGCGCATCGATCCAGTGCCCGACAGAATCATAGTATGCGGCCGAGTCAGCCGGTGTCGCCAGCGGATTCGATAGATCCATCACACCGCGACCGGTCGTGTTCGGATCATCCGTCGTCTCGTACTGGAAATTGTACCGAAGGACGAGTACGTGGATAGTCGTATCGAAGTCCGCCGCCAGCGCCTCCGATGGCAGCGACCAGGGCTTGTCGCGTTTTACCGGCAGGTGGAAGGCGTCATTGACGTCGCTGATGCACCTGTAATGGACGAAATTCTCGCCCGGGACTTCGGGGAGACGTTTCTTTTCGCCGATCAGCGAATCGGCACTCGCGGCGGCTATGCTCGCCGCCGCAAGTAACATTCCTATTGCTGTCAGCACCGTCCTGGTGAAGATCACTGTCCGTTTCAATTAGATAACATCTCTCCCTTACGGCGTGAGGGTGGCCGACACTCTGAGCGTATTGGCCAGCGCAACGTCGTTCTGACTCGGGATGTATGCAAGGTCAACTTTCAGCAGATCGATCAGATTCAACCCGAACCCGACCGTCAATGCCTTCACCTGACCTTCCTGGTCGTAAATGTAGCCGAGACGGGCGGCAATCAGATTGACGTATGACACTTCCATCCCGCCGTTGAGAATCACCTCTTTGAATTCCTGCGACAGGCCGTCATTCAGTCCCACAAGAAGCTTGTTGCCCTCGGCAGTCACCAGCACCCGGAGATCCTGCTTGTTGATCAGCTTGTACGCGAAGCCGAAAGCCAGGTTTCGCGGAAGGTCATCGGACTGCGCCGCGTCGATATATTTCATCTTCGGACCGATATTCGTCACGGCCATGCCGAGCGAGAGTCTCGGCGTCCAGTGATACAGAAGACCAAGGTCCAGGGCGAAGCCGGACGATGTTCCTGATCCCTGTTCGATTCCGGCGCCCTGATCGGCCAGTCGCGAGTAGATGAACTTCACCGAGAATCCGCCGGCCAGCTTATCGGTCAGGGACGTCCCAAACGAAGCGGTCACGGCAAGGTCGAACGACTCGAATGTCGAAATGACATCCGGGCTCGTCTCACCCGTACGCGTGATACTGCCGTAAGAGATGAATGTGACATTACCACCGAATGTCCCGAGTCCCTGCTTCGAGGTCACAAAACTCATGAAATCATAGTAGAGGTCGTCGGCCAGATCCGGCAGCCACTTCACGTGCATACCGGTCATCTGGAACTGACCGCGTCCGAGAGTCACGACCTCATCGGTACCGGCAAACCAGACTTCTTCATCGGCCCGGACAATATCAGTAACATCCGCATGGCTGAGGCCGCCGATATCCGCACGACCCCACTCCTTGTCGTTGAAGTACAGGAGTCCTTCCGGCGTCGCAAAAACCAGGCGACCGCCCTCACGCTCGATCTTCGTGACATCGTGGGCATTGGGATAGGCATACACCATAATCGTCTGCCCGGCCGTCAACGGCTGACCGTCGAGATCGTTGATGGTTCGCAGTGCCTGTTCGTAGGCCACGCTATCCTGCGCGGCCGAGAAAGAACCGTCCCGGTCGGCCCGCATGGCCATCAGCGTTCCCCACGTGTCACCCTCTTGTACCGTATATTCACGGTATCCGGGCATGGTCCACTTGCTTCCGTCAAAATGAAGCACGCCGTATTCGGTCCCCAGCCACAGCTGGTTCTGGCCGACGACATAAATGTCGTTCACATGCCCCTTGATTTCGGCGACATACGGAACCCGCATCACCCGTCCGGGCGATACTCCGGCATCTTTCACCTGCTCCGCAGCCCGGGTTGTATCCGGTGTCACGGCCGTGGTGTCGGGGGCCGGCGGTTGCTCCGGTGCTTCCGTAATCTGCTCCAGCTTCTCGCGGTATCTTTCCCGTGCCTGCGCCGTGCCGTAAATCGAAAGATTATCGACAATGCTGTCGATCGTATCGTCGAGGATCGCCGTGTAATTAAAACTGTTCGACCATGTCTGACCGTCGTAGTGATACAGGTCGTTGTTGACGACGGCATAGATGTTGTTGACGTCATTAGCGCCGACAGCCGTCACCGGACCCGCCGGAAGCGGCTCGGTCGCCTGAAAGCCCTCCAATGCCAGACCATTGAACATTACCAGACCGCTGTCGGTACCGACAAGAATGTTTCCCGCCACCTCGCGCAATACCAGGATATTGTCCGACGGCAGATTATCTTCCCGGGTCAGCGGCTGCCACGTGGCGCCGTTGGACTTATACAGCCCGTCCGGCCCGCCCACCAGCAGTGTCTTGGCGTTGGAGGCAATTTGCGTCGGCGGTGATTTGAACAACACCGAATATGGAATGCGAAGCTCTTCCTTGATGAACCGCGAACGCGATCTCTCCATCGCGATATTCACCCGGTCCAGCTCTTTCTCCGAAAATGATCCGTCCTTGGCCGCATCCCTGAAATCGTCGGCCGCCTGGTTCACCCGATCCCAGTTCAAACGGCATTCCTCATAGAGCACCGGAAGTGAATCCAGCCCACTGACCAGCGACGCGCGAAGACTGTAATCCTCGGGAACGGCCGCCATGACCGAATCCCGAAACTGCATGATCCACTCGTACGATTTGTCGTTGTTGGCCGCAGCGATTCGTTTCACAATCTCGTCCAGCCGATCCTTATCGGTAATGTTGAAATATCTCGAGGCAATCTGTTCGACCGTCTCACTGGTCTTGGTCGGAAAGACTTCGTCGGCGTTCCACCTCTTATTGTCGTACCGGATCAGGCCCTTGGCCGTCAGCGCCCAGACATCGTAATCCTGATAGCTTTTTGCCCGTCCTTCGGTGAGCACCGCCATGGCCGTCAGGGGCTGATACTCCGACGGTACCCTGGCCCTGATCCACGAACTCGAAAGTGGGTATGACCCCAACCCAGCCGGGTTCCAGTGAGTGGCGGTGGCGTCGTCGGCAATGGCCACAAACGCTTCGCCCATACCCGCGGCCCGGGCGCCCGGCGCTATCCGCAGGAACAGCACCGCAGCGTTCGAGATGTCAGCTTTGGCGGTGGAAACAGTTGCTGCTATGACCAGAAGGGCAATCAGCAGCACACGGAACTTCGTTGAGGTCATAATCATTCTCCACAGTTTAGTTAATAACGACTATCTTTCCAAAGGATTCAACGCGATCGCCGCCGGCACTCGGCAACGCCGCCGCTTTATAGATATAGACGCCGGTCGCGACCCGGTCGCCGTCGGCATCCCGGCCGTCCCACTCCAGATCAAAGATACTGTTGGGATAGTTATCGGCCGGAAGACTGTTCTGGTTGAAACTACGTATCTTCTTCCCCGACAACGTGAAAATTTCCAAACTAAACTCACTTGCCGGCTGCGTCAACTCAAAATAGAACCTTGTCCGCTCATTCATCGGATTGGGGTAGTTCAACAAATCATTTATAGCCAGCCGGGCCGACGTCACCACCTCAGCCGAGAATTCCACCGTCGACGAATTATTGGCGTTATCCCATGCCTTGATTTTGAACTGATGTTGTCCGGGTTCCAGGCTGAGCGACGGATATGTCAGGCCGCCGGCGGTAAAATCATCCTGATCATATTCAAAATAATCGGTCAACATTATCGTGTTGTCCGACCGCCCGTCGATTTCCAGCGAAATACCGTGACCGAGCCCTCCCGAGAGGTTAATTCCCGAAGAATCGCTGATTCTCAGCTGAAGAGACTCGTTTCGGGTGATCAGGTCGCCGCTGAGAAAATTGCTGCGATTGGCAAAGCCATACGTAATGGCCGGTCCGCTTGAATCCGACGACACCGTTATCTGTTTAGAGATGCTCACCGAATCCACCAACCCAACTGCATCCGTGGAGTCGAACATGGCATAGGTGAGAACCCGCGCTCCCTGTCCGCCGTAACCCACGTCCAGCGGGGGAATAAATTCGAGTTCGAAACTCCCGTTTTCGATCGTCGCCGACCCGCGATAAATTCGCGGTCCCGTAATCTTATACTCAATTTCCTGCGATCCCACCCGGTGCATCTTCTCCCGTTGAGAATCGTAGACCGCCACGAGGAGCTTGCCGTCTCGCAACAGCGGACTGCCGTTTCGATCAACCACGCGCCCGCTCACTCGGGTCCGGTTCAGGGCAATCAGGCTGTCGGGAGCTTCATCGAACTCCACCCGGAGATCTGGCGTGCCGAGCCTCAGGAACGGGTCACCGAAGTAAACATACGCCCGGTCATTGTTTCTCGGGAGAATAGTTGTATCGGTAGGCGTTACGACATACTGCCGCATCAGCTTGGCCGTATAAACCGCCTGGCAGATAGACAGATCGGCGTCATCGAGCATCAACTGATATACATCGCGGTTAAAACTCGCATTGGGCGAGCTGTACACAAGGCGGGTTGCCGACACCACCCCGATCGCACCGCCCGACGACATCGTAAGGAATGTCTCGCCCATCCCTTCGCGCTGCGGATCATCAAAGAATCCGATAGCACATGAAGCCGCGAACACCAGTGTCAGCTGGTCATAATTGTGGAGTCGCGGAAGGTCACTGGCGCGGCGAAGAACGTGCTCGTGCGCCCAGACATCCGGATTGCCGTGACCGACATAATTAATGATGAGCGACCCTTCATTCAGGGAGTTGATAATCGCCTCGTTGACCGCCGGCTTCTCACGATTCACGAATGGATAGTCCCAGAGGTAAATCTTGTCCCGCGTGTAGACCCGCGGTATAGAGGTCGAATCGAGTTGCTCGGTCTGTGTCGTGTGAAATGTCTCGTTATCGAATGATCCGCCGAACTCGTCATCGGCCACCAGTGTGATACGCGTCCTCCAGATACCGAAATTGCTCGGGGACTCATAATCTTTGATCTTGTTCACCACGGTGCGTAACTCTTCAGCATTGCGAACCGGCCACCGGGCAGTAATCATGTCCAGACCCCGGTCGGGCGTCCGATACAGACTCGTGTCGCTGTCGAGGATACCGTACCGACCGAAATAAACATAATTGTCATCACTGTAAGTGATATCGAGCCCTTCATACGGATGTATGAACACCGGCACCAGGTTGGGAACGTTCGTCCCCAGGACATTGCGATAATCGTAAGTGGCGTCACCGACAAAAAGCACCGCCGAGGGCGCCGGTGACGGATACGTCTCGTAGGCATACTTCAAAAAGTCCCGAATGGCCGCCGGATCGTATACTCCGTAGGAGAAATTGTCCATAATATCGCCGACCGTCACAACCCGCACTGAGTACCCGCCTGACTCCCGGTACTCCTTGTAGTCGGCAAGGTATGGAGCCAGCGCTCCGGTGGTGACAACTATCATGTCCGTCTGGCCCGCTGTCGCACGAAGATCGACCGGGCTGACACGCTCGAGCGATTCCGGAGTGCGAATAGTCGCATGCGTGGCCATATGGTAGTGATTGTACTCCCGCCCCGACAAATCTCGTTCAAAGCCGATACGGCCGCCATCACGCGAAAAGCCGGTGAGCTGCACCGGGGCTAAGGGGTCACTTATATCGAATAGCATCGGCGTCGATGAGAACTGGTCAGTGATTCTGAATTCTGCGACCGGTGAAACGTTTCTCGTGACAAAATCAAGGCGATCATCTGAAGGGACCAGATGCCGGCTATATGTAAGATTCAGATAATCAAAATACGGCGCCGTGGAACCGTCCGGCGTCAGGCTCAGATCGATACGATTCAGCCCGTCGATCAGGGCTGTCGTCGAAAACGAGCAACTATAAGCCGAGCAGTTCTTATCGGAACCGGGGGTGCCGTTTACGAACACGTCCATATAGCTCAGACCGCCTGTGCGGCCAATCAGTGAAAGACTCGCCTGCGCTCCGGCGACAACTCCGGGCGAGGGTACGTAGAATTCAAGGTGACTGTCATTCGTCCAATACCAATTGTAGTAATTGTCCGTATGGCCGCTTGCATCCTTGAGAAGCAGCCTGTCCTCTTCGGCGTGAACCTGGCCCGCAACGGCATCGATCACCGTGTCGGCCTGGCCGGTCACTGCCGCGTCCGCAGTCCCCATCCGGATCGGCGCCCCGCCGAGCCCGCCCGTTACTGAAAGCCAGTACACATTCCGGTCGGTGTATATATTGGTGACATAGCTGGGGTTGAAACTATCGCGATATAACCACCTGTTGACCGACTCACCGTAAAAGATCACGCTGTCGGCACGGTCGAAAGTCCCGTCGCCGCCGTCTGCAATCTTGATCGCCGCTTCACGGAAAGTCGGGCGCATCCTGTCGTTCAGAAATTCCACCGGTAGACCGCCGGCGTTGAAAACCCGGACTGAATCGGATGGGACACTGTTGAGCACCAGCCCCGATGCCTCGAGTTGCGCGCCGGTCACGGCGTAGAGTCCCGTTTCCACCACGGTCATCTTGACCCAGGTCTTGCCGCCGGAAAATGGACCTTCCTCTATGGCAGCCGGTTTCGATGCCGGTCGCGGCGCTATCGGCCAGGTTCTGAACTGCTCGTAGTTGGCAACCGATGCCTTGAAGATCCTGTCAAACACCGGGTCTGCCCCCGGCAACTCGCCGTCGGTGCGACCGCCGTCGAACGCCAGGCGAATCTCCACGTCGCCATAGACCATTCCGTTTATAACGGGGGCCACTACAACGGACACCACTTCGCGGCCACGAATTGTCCTTGCCTCCGAAATCGAAACCAATGGCAGGCTGGCAGCAGACGCTACCGGTCGCCGGGTTTTCTGATCAACAAACGGCTGGAGATTGCTCCCCTCGGCGGAGACCAGTCGAACCCGTCCGCCATACGGCACGCCGACCGAAATGTTCTCCAGGAAAGTAACGGCGCTCGAATCAGTCCCCACCCGTTCCAATGAAGAACCGTCGGCCGGGATATGAACGATAAAGTGAAACTCGCTCGTAGACGACGAAACGACTTCGACCTGACCGGGGGATGCTGTCAGCATAGCGGGAACCGCCGGAAGGAGACAGCAAAAGATGAGAAATCTAATCAAAACACTATGCATTGCAAACCGGGTAGAGAACCCGGCCCTGCAACCGGGTAATGGATAGCCACGGTTTCGGGCCGTATATCAAGCCTGTCAGTTCAGTCCGTTATACTTCTTAGTCCGTTATCCGTGTTACTATACCATACCCTCGTGTTTCGTATAAACCTCTACAATGTATGTAGTTCCCGAAAGAAAGTCAACACTATTAGTTTCGGGCTCCCTACTGCCCTGCAAATTAGCGGCCGGACCGCAACAGGGTGTCGCGTATTCCTTATACTGCTCTATACCGCAATCGGTTATCTCTACCGATAGAATTCTCGGTCAATCGTGTCCTTTTTGTTAGAGACTCCCTCAGGCCCAATTTTGTGAACCGGATTTCATATTTCCGGCCAATTTTCTTACCAATTCAACCGCAGTCCAGCCTGAACCTAACGGTATCTATCCAGCATCTCGACCACTGATTGACTCAGAGACCGCTGATTCGATTCCAGGTCGCGCAGGGCCATTTCGTAATCATCCACCGTGCCGCTCGGGTAGAAGACTACACTATAAATACGATACAACTCGTCCAGATGTCGCTTGAAAATCTCCATATCTGACGCGCTGTATGTCCCCGATTCATCCAGTTGCCGGTAGGCGTATTCAAGCGCATCTTCGTAAGACTGAAACATCGGTTTCTGTGTCCGGACCGAAGCCTCAACCACCTTTTGCATCTCGGCGTCCGGTATTAACTGGCCTCGACCCGCATTCCCTTTTTGCCACTCTCCGACAATATTGAAGCCGTAACGCAGATACACCGACGACACCGAATCTATCAGATCGTTATACATCTGGCCCTTCTCGACCGGCGTCATCCCGGTGAACCGGTTTACCCACGTCACCCGGAAATCACGGCCGCGAAGTTCCGTGGATTGAGTCAACTGCTCTTCTGTCTCCGCACCGGTTTGGATGTTGACACAACCGGTCATAACCAGCGCCAGTATTGCCGGGAGAATGCACGCAAGAGATGATCTGAGCGAATGATGTGTCATCGATTCAGGATTTGACCTTCTCGGTTGTCTTTACCACCGCCAGCTCGGCCGTGAAATGCCGGAGATACTGCGGCTCCTTGACAATCCTGTAGCCGGGCAATTGTCCCTTGCGGGCGGCAATTCGCTCGGCAACGTCGCCGACATAATCCAGATGGGAGTTCGTATACACTCGTCGGGGAATCGCCATCCGGACCAACTCCTTCGGAGCAGGACTAAACTTCCCGGTCTCGGGATCTTTTCCGCCGAACATCAGCGAACCAATTTCGACCACCCTCACGCCGCCTTCGAGATAAAACTCCAGCGAAAGCGACTGTCCCGGAAACTGCTCCGGCGGAATATGAGTGAGCAACCTGCCGGCGTCGACAAATATCGCATGACCGCCGCTCGGTTCGATAATCTGCATCCCGGCTGCCTTGATAATATCGCCGAGGTACGCGACCTGCTTCACCCGGTAGTCGAGGTAATCGAATTCGGTCACTTCCTCGAGACCCGATGCCAGCGCTTCCATGTCATGACCGGACATGCCGCCGTAGGTCGGGAAGCCCTCGATGACGATAAGCAGTTCCACCAGACGGGCATAAAGCTCTTCGTCATTCAGCGCAATGAAACCGCCCATATTAGCCAGGCCGTCCTTCTTGGCCGACATCATCGCACCGTCGGCAAGTTCGAACATCTCCTCGGCAATCTCTCTCACCGACTTGTCGGCATAACCCGGCTCATCGCGTTTGATGAAGTAGGCGTTCTCGGCAAAGCGCGCAGCGTCGTAATAGAACGGAATCCCGAAACGATGGGCAATTTCTGATACCTCGCGGATATTGGCCATCGACACCGGCTGACCGCCCACCGAGTTGCTGGTCACCGTCACCATGACCATGGCAATGTTCTCGACACCTTTTTCCTTGATAAAGGCTTCCAGCTTTTCAGTATCCATATTGCCTTTGAATGGCAATGGTTCGTCGCTCTTGAGCGCGGTGGAAGGAAAATCGACCGCGATGCCGCCCTTGTGCATCACATTGGCCCGGGTAGTATCGAAATGCGTATTGTTCAGCACATACTGGCCCTTTTTCATCAGCGTGCTGAACATGAGATTTTCGGCCACCCGACCCTGGTGAACCGGGACCACCTTCGTCTTGTGGAAGAGGTCCTGGATAACCTTTTCCATCCGCCGAAACGACCGCGCCCCGGCGTAGGACTCGTCCCCCATCATCATGGCGGCCCACTGTCGGTTGGACATGGCGCCCGTACCCGAATCTGTCAGCAGGTCAATATAGACTTCCTCGGCGTCCAGCTTGAAGATATTGTAGCCGCATTCGACAATGCGCTTTTCCCGCTCGGCGCGGTCCGGCAGGCGTATGGCCTCGACCGACTTGATTCGATATGGCTCGGCGGGTTGACGTGGATGTTTCATTTCTCACCTTTCACTTGTTTAGAAATCGCGAACAAACAGCGCACACCAATCAGTGAAAGGCGGACCTAGGGAGCGTCCTTGATTCGAAGGCGGTGGAAGTCAAGATCGAGGTGTTCGACGGAAAATCGATTTTGATACATTCTCATCACAGTTTCTGGAGCCTGAACGAAGCTGTCACGTGGCCGGTCAGCAGATTCCGGTTGTTCCTTACCTCCGGCCGCTCGTGCCGCTTCAGATATGGATAACCATCCGTACCCGTAATAAAACCAATTTGCTTCAAAACTTCAAGGATTACCGGACCCAGCGCCCGTTCCCCGCCGTCGAGAATCTTGACCGCAATACCCATCGGCGGGTCGACCAGCCCGATACCCTCTACAGCTTCCGCCCCGATCTTGCACACCAGCCGTCCCGGGAATGAGCGGGCAATATCGTAATCCATCCGTCCCTCTCCGGAGATCATCTTCGGATACTCCAGCATGGCGTCGCGAAGTCGTTTCACCGCCTTCGCCATCTCCGGGTCGCGCGCCTCTCCGGCCGCAAGTTTCTTGAACCCCAGGGCAAGATTGACCAGCGGCAGCCCAAAATTCGGCGCGCTGCAACCGTCGACACCGACCGGAATCCGGCTTGCCGGAAATTCACACATCGCAGCGACCGCCTCCTTCACCATTGTCTGCACCTTGCCGGCCGGGTTCAGGTAGTCGGCGACATCCTCTCCAAGATGACGGGAAAGCGCGAGAAAGCCGGAGTGCTTTCCCGAACAATTGTGGCGCACCGGGTCCTTATCTTCTTCGTGGTATGGATATTCACTTCGTTCCTTCATGCCCAGCGGCCAGTGAGCGCCGCACTGAAGATCCGACGGCTGATTCCCCGCCGCTTTCAGGTTCGACATCACAAGCTCCCGATGTTCGTCGCTTCCGTTATGGGAGGCACAGGTGACAGCCAGCTGCTTGCTGGAAAAATGATACCTGTCGGCTCCGCCCGTCATAACCAACGGAATTGCCTGAAACGGCTTGACGGATGAACGGGCCATGAACATCTCCGTGGGATCGCCCAGCGAATAGATAAGCGTACCGTCAGCGTTCACCACGGCCACGCCGGCCTTGTGAACGGCCTCAATACCGTCTCCCCGGTATACGATTGCGCCTGTCTCAACGGGTGATGTCATTACGTTTCCGCATTATCCTTCAAGTATGATTCGATCTGCCGACCGACTTTGCCGCATGGCTCTTGTGGCCGCCGTCTGTGCTGACAATCTACATAAAACCGTTCAGGACACCAGCGGTTTTTGCAGGTGAACATCCGGCGGGTTGTATGGAACCGGGGCGCCCCCGGAGCGGTTGAAGGACTAACAAATCTATCTCGAAACGAAAGCGGGACCTCAGCGTGCGCAAAAACCGACTCCTTTCAGCCGCCGTCCTCCTCGGCATAAGCTTATTGTCACTGAATGTGCTTTCTCAAACCCCGGATGAGTCGCCGCCTTTGTGCGATGGCAACCCGATCGAAGTACTCGTTGAAAACGACTGCGGCATGAACGAATGGATCCTTGTCACCGATAGCTCCACGGTCTGCGATATCATCTGCCAGATTGACTGGACCGAAACCTCCAATTGCCTGCTGACCATAAACTGGATCGGCGGCGTGATCATGGAGGACTCCGCCGTCCAGCACGGATTCTTTTTTGACCCGAATACTATCATGCTTGCCGAAACGACCCTGGTTTCACAACAGACCGATCTTTGCAAGATTGCCGAGGATCCGGATGATTACGACGCCGGCTTCTGGTACATTCCGGTTCATTTCGTGGAGTATATGCCTGCCATCAAAGCCGAACCGCTCGACTCCGTTGGGCGCGAAGAGTAGCCGATAGGGCATCCGGTGCTTCTCCGGAAATATCGTTGGACTATTCCATTTTCTATCCGTCACTTAGGGAACCCGCACGCGATACGTGCGTATAGACTTCACATGGCTCCGTTTCAGACGCGGAAGTGACCAGGAGAGAGATGATGAAAATAGTTACCGGAATTACCCTGTTGCTCTTATTTGCCGCTACTTACTTGCCGGCACAGAATCGTCAGGCTGACCAGAGAACCTACCGGCAAAACGCCATGGCGGCATACCGGAATCAGGATTACCGGGGTTTCCTCGAAAACACCCGGAAGGCTCTTGAACTGAACCCGACAAGCCCGACCATGCGCTACAACCTTGCCTGTGCGCTGGCTTTGACTGACCAGCCCGACAGCGCCCTCGCCGTCCTCATGGGACTGGCAAAACAGGGCATTGATTTCGGCGCCGCGCAGGACGGTGATTTCGCCTCCCTGCGTGACCGTAAAGAATTCAAGGAGATACTCGCCATGTGGCATTCCAAATTCTCTCCGGTCAACCGAAGCAGGATTGCGTTCACCATCGACCAGTACGATTTTATGCCGGAAGGAATGGCCTATGATCCGCGATCAAAACGATTCTTTATCGGCAGCGGGCGGTATGCCCGCGTGATGGCCGTAGACTCGCTCGGTCACACCTACGAGTTTGGGCATCTCGACCACGACGGTCCGGTCGGTGCCTTCGGCATGACTGTCGACACGATTCGCAACCGCTTATGGGTTGTCGGAACAGCCTCCAACTGGCAGAAGGGCTACACCGATGAACAACGCGGAAACACAGCCGCTTTCGGGCTCGATCTTGAAACCGGCGAAACCAGGGATATCTACACCTTCCCCGGTGGCCATCCTGATTTCGGAATCAACGACCTGACCGTCGTCAAGTCGGGTGATATTTACGTCACGGCAAGCTCCGTGTACAAATTCACGCCGGGGAACCCTCTCCCGGAAGAGATCGTGCCGATCGATGTCGCCTACGGCACGAACGGCATAGCTGTCACGCCCGATGATCACTGGCTGTTTGTCGGCGACTACCCGACCGGGGTTCTTGCGGTCGATCTGACTACCGATACATACCACTGGATCACCTGTCCCGACACGTTGACACTGGCCGGCATCGACGGCTTGTATTTCTATGAAAACTCCCTGGTGGCTATCCAGAATGTCATGGATCCGTGGCAGGCTATTCGGTTCTTCCTCAATGATACCTATACCGCAGTGGACAGCGCGAAAATTCTGGAGAGGGGAAATCCGGATGTAGTCGAGGCTTTTACCGGGGCTATTGTCAACGACTCACTGTACTATGTCGGGATAGGACCGATTCCCGACGGAATTCCGGAAGGCTACTATACGCCGGCGCAGCATCGCCAGCTCGGACGCGTATTTGTCCTTAAGACCAAACTATAATGGTCGTGAAATCGCTCGCCGCTTACTCTGCCGCCGCGACTGCCCCGTTCTCGTCGCCGCCCGGAAGCGAACCGCTCCTGCCGCGAACCAGTCGTGCGCCAAGGAACAACCCGAGGTAAGCGAGTCCCACCGTGAATAGCGGCAGGGTCCACATGAACCAGACTTCCCGGGCAGTGTTGGTTCCGGCCATGAGGATTGTCGCCGGAACGAACGGCACCCAGATGGGGATGTTCATCCACCACCCTGCATAGGCAATATCGCGCGGTAACTGACTGCCGACTATCACCGACGCAAATCCGACACAAACGGCCGCTATCGCATAGGCCATGAAGGGACCATGGACGACCAGTAATATCGCGGCGATGATCGCTATTAGAACTCCGACCAGGAAAGGAACCAGAAAAGCCTTCAAATTGCGGGACATAACCATAGGTTACCTCGCATCTATAGAGAAACTTGCGTGTATTGCCCGTTCTGCTGAAGAAAACATCGGTGTCGGACCGCCCCCTTCCCATACAAAAAATATCCCGATAGTCAATTTTGTCAATATTTAATTCGCCGCCCCCCGCCGTTTGTCAGTCAGGAACCTGCCAACCCCTGGCTTTCCGCAGGCCGAGAATCTGGCCGGCGTGGTTGGCGCCGTGATTGACATAGATTTTCAGCAGATTATCCAGAGATACTTCCCCCCGCTCCGGATGAAATCCCTTTCGTCCCCACTCCCCTTCAGAAAGATGCTCCATGAGGAAACACCACCGCTCGTGCAGCCCGCGGACAATGGCAATTGAATCGGCGGGCGGAGCCATGTTGGCGTCCGGCGTATTGGCCCAATCATCCTGATCATATACCTTCAGGGTGGGATGATCCTCGGTCAAAATGGCCTTAAAACGAATGAAACCGTGCAGGTGTGAATCGGCCATGTGGTGCACGACCTGACGCGGCGTCCATTTCCCCTCACCGTACGGTGTGTCGAGTTGTTCGTCGCTCAGGCCCCGAACGGCCTGCTCGAGTTGATCGGCCACTTTCCTGATCTTTGCGATCATATCACGTCGTTCGGATTGAGTTGTCATGTGCATATCCTTATGTCTAGTCGGTGCGAGGACAAGTTGTCAGGGCATTATGGGGAGATACGTTACTCGGAATACAGCCGTTCCCACTCTTCCCGGCTGGCGAAAGCCTGCGGGGATACCGCCCGGTGTATCGAAAGAATTCCATCGAGATGGTCGATCTCGTGCTGGAGCAGCTCCGAGAGATCACCCTCGGCGCGCAGCTCCTGTTCAAAACCGCCGATGTCGGTATATTTTACCTTGACCGCAACGGCGCGAGTTACGCGCACGAGAAGATCGGGAAACGACAGGCAGTCATCCCACAGTTCATACCTCGCCGTGTCCTGCCAGACAATTTCCGGATTGATCAGCGCCGCGCAGAAACCTTCCGGACGCATCCGAATCCATACGATCCGTTTCAGGACCCCTATCTGCGGTGCCGCGATACCGCGACCGTAACCGTTGGCGTAATAAAACGCCCGCAGGGTATCGCGAAGGTCCTCGATCAGCAACCCGGTCTCTTCCGAATCTATGTCCGACACCGGCGCGCTCTTCTCCCAGAGCATCGGGTTACCCAGGTGCAGGATATCGCGAATCGGCACAGCCGCGCCTCCGTAATTGAGTTATGACTTTCGGCAGTTAAGCAGAGTCTGAAATGACCACAAAATGAAGATAACCAGCGACCACCCTTTAGTGCAAGTACTAATGGACATTCACCCTGCGGGCGGAAGCGGCCAGATCCGAGAGCTGCGTCTTGAGCGCCTGTGTTTCCATTTCGGTGCGCGATAGAATGAACCCGCTGCTCAGCACGAGGTCACCCCGTTTCCAGACAATTTTGAGTACCGTTCGAAAAGCCGCCCACTGACCGGAATGCCACTTACCGAGTTTTATCTCGGTAACCTGATCGAAAGGAATAACCAGTTCCTGTTTAGTCAGGTAACGACGGAAATGAAGCGCATCCGGCGTCAGGTAATATTCACCGTTTCCCCGGGCGAAAAATCCGTCCTCGCGGTACCGACGATACCAGACTTCGCCGATTTCCGTGCCTAGGTAATGGCCCCGGCGGGTCTGAATGTCGGCTTGAGGTCGATCATTGGCAGAAAAAAGACCCATATCATATAGATCGGCCTCGCCCCGATATCCTGAACACCCGCTAATTTCTTGCACCCGAATAAGTAAGCCTGTTCGCTCCGGCCGGAACATCGGCCGCTTCAGATCGTTGATTTAAGAAACCAGCCGACCATGTCGATGAGTATTTCACTTTGCGATTAGGCCGGAACTTATCGTATGAATCGGTATAAAAGTGGAAGTACGGCGGCGGGCTATTTGCCTGACGTTGAAATGAGTGAAACCGATAAGGAGGTCTTAGATAATGAAGGTCAAAGTCGACCAGGAACTGTGTACAGGCGACGCTATTTGTGTCGACCTCTGCCCCGAGGTATTTGAACTCGACGGCGACAAGGCCAAGGTACTCGTCAATCCGGTGCCGGAAGACGTGCAGGAAGCATGTCAGGATGCGGCCGACAGCTGCCCGGAAAGCTGTATTTACATTACCGAAGACGACGAAGAATAGAATCAATTCTGTCGGATATGAACAACGGCGCGGTCATATGATCGCGCCGTTTCATGTTGTGCTGCCCGTCAGATGAACGATCACGACTGCGGCTTCACTCCTCGACCACCCGACGAACATCTTCACGAGCGAAGAAATACGGCGGGCTTTCTTCCGTCCCGCGAGTCTCAGTACAAACCAGAAAACTGATCGATTCCAGTATCGCAATCACCTTCTCCGCCGGTGCCTCTTTTTCCAGATGCTCGCCGTACTCTCCCACCCTGACCCACATTGGCGGCTGCCAGTGTAATGCGGAATTGACAAAAATCGCCCGGATCCGCCTTGCCTTGATCTTGGCGTGAAGTGATTTCTCCAGACTTTCACGCAGCCGATCGAATTCCTCCGGTGAAAGCATCTGAACCTTCGATCCGTTGCCCCGTCAGACCGTCTTCCGGATAACGTCCAGCAGTGTACCGTCGCGCCATTCTATAGCGTGGACGACATCATCGGTCGTCTCCGCCGCCGACGGCAGCTCGCCAAACTCTTTCGCCTTTGCCGTCGATTTGGCAAACAACTCCTCGATCGTCACGAGCTCGACGCCGTATTCATCTCCCCGTTCCAGAATCGCGTCCTTGTAGCTGCTCTTGCTGTCGGGGTTGACTGCCGCGAACTCTTCGGTGACAATCACATCGATTACCTCTCCGGGAGTCGTCCGGGTATAAACCTTCTCGACAACTTTCGGGAATCCCTTGCCGTTCTTACCTGTCGCGAGCGGCATGAATATGATAGTCAGATCCGCACCGGCGGCGACATCCTGTCCCCCGCCGATACCGCCGATTATCCGACCGTTGGCGCATACCGTATTCAGGTTGAATCCCAAATCCACTTCCAGGGTCGACAGCACCGCCAGGTCGAGCATATTCACCGCTGCTTCCTTGTTGGCCACCGAAGCGTAATAGGCGGTCGTGATTTCGTGATGGTGCGGATTGTTCAGCAGCGAATCAAACACCTTCGGGCTCGGCTCGAACAACTGCCCGTGCATAAGCTGATAAAGCGTGCCTTCATCAAGCATGTCGACATGCAGCGATGTCACGCCGCCGATAGAAAAATTCGCCCTGATCCTGGTCTCCTTCAGCATGTGGCGAATGTTCTCGAGGATCAAGAGCCCCGCGCCGCTGCCCACCTGGAAACTGAAATTGTCTTTGACCACTCCGGCCGCCTTGATCAAACGCGTCACGTTATCGGCTACCTGCGCATTAAACGGATTCGCCCGTGCCTTGTCCATGTCGAGCGTGCCGGATCCGATACCGGCCGAAAGACCGGGAGTGTCAACCTTGACCACAAAATCCACCTGCTCCATCGACAACGGCGTCGGCATGACAACCGTCTCACTCACGGTCCCGGCCAGAAGGCAGACATATTGAGCGTACTCAGCGTCGGCGGAGAACAGCCCCACCGGGCCGCACAACTGGTCGGGATCGCCCAGCAGGCCGTTCGCATTTCCGTAGGCATCGGCTATAGGAACCGGCCCGAACGCCACCCGCACATCGACCTCACCCGTCTGAAGTTTCCGCACCCGGTTACCGTGCGAGAATCCAACCGACACCCACGGGAGGAATTCTCCGCTCGTGACACTCTGGCCGAGCTTCCGGTAAACATTGCCATACACGCCGCCGATAGTCCCGTCGTGCACGGCCTCCATCAGCCACGGATCGACATGATCGAAAAAGGCGTTGCCATAAATCTTGATATCTTTCTTGCCGGTTTCGCGCAGTTTCGACACCACCAGTTCCAGGCCCCTGTCACCGGTCCGATAATAGTGCGGATACGATATCGTGTCGCCGTTGCGGACCAGCTCCATGACCTGATCGAGAGAAACTACCTTGTTGCGACGGTGTGGGATTGACCCGACATGAGGCCGCCCGACCAGACGACCGCTGTAGGTCCTGTCGCTGAACGCCTTGCTGAAGGGTTCGTATTCTTTGCCGTTGATCCTCATCTTTATCTCCCGGACTTGCCGGCACGACACAATCCGCCGGCCAATTAATTATCATATGTATCGGGATAGGCTATGGGAAACGGGCAGGAAAGTCAAGCCGGGCCGGTGCAAAACGACTATGGCCTGCGGGCCGACTGCCAGAGGTACCAGCATGCCACACTGCGGTAGGGACGCCACCGCTCGGCGATTCGGTTCAATTGCTTGTCGGTTCCTTTGATACCGTACACGCGGCGCATCGTGGTGACGATTCCAAGGTCGGTCGACGGAAACACATCGGGGTGTCCCAGAACAAACATCAGGTAGATATTCGCCGTCCACGGACCGATCCCCTTCACCGCCGTAAGTTCTTCGAATGCACGCTCATCATCGAGATGGGCGATTCGCCGCAGGTTGAGCGAACCGTCCTCGATACTCCGCACGATATTTCTCATGGTGCGAAGTTTCGGCGTCGATACCCCCGCGGCCTTGATCTGTTTGTCGGAGAGCTTGTCCAGCCTGTCGGCCGTCAGCCCCGCCTCGCCGCAGGCCGCTTTGACACGACGGTAAATGCTCACCGCCGACGCTCCGGAGAGCTGCTGACCGAGAATAATCCGGATCAACTCGTCAAATGCCGTCCGCCTTCGACGGGGAATCTCCACCACCCCGATTTCCCTGATAATCGCCCCCAACTTCGGATCCACCCCCGCGATGTGTCTGATGGCCTGTTTGATGTTGTACGCTGGTACCATTCAATGCATATGTGTGTGGAATCCGGCCGACGACTATTAATCCCCCCCTACACCCCCAACTTCTTCAACGTCTCCGGGATATCCATGAATGTCCTGCATGCGTGCGCGCCGGCCTCGGACAACAGCTCCAACTTCTCTTTCGCCGTGCCCATCTTTCCTTCGACAATCGCTCCGGCGTGGCCCATTCGTTTTCCCGGCGGCGCATATACTCCGCCGATCATCGCCAAAACCGGCGTTTTCATAGAACGAATAGCGTCGGTCGCCCGTTCCTCGTACACACCGCCGATCTCGCCGCACATCACCACCGCTTTTGTTTGCTCGTCCTCCTCAAACTTGAGCAGGATTTCATCGAACGTCGACCCCAGCACCGGGTCACCGCCGAGCCCCACGCAGGTGGATTCCCCGTAACCGGTCCGCGTCAGCGTGTCGGCAACATAATACGTGATCGAACCTGAACGTGATACCGTGCCTACCCGTCCGGGCGTGAACGCGATATCCGGCATAATCCCCAGATTGGCCTCTCCCGGCGTGATGATCCCGGCCGTATTGCCGCCGATAACCGTCGTGCCGTGACGAACCGCCTCCTCGCGGACATGAAGCATATCGTGAATCGGAATGTGTTCGGGAATAACCACGAGAAACTTGATCCCCGCGCGGATTGCCTCGATCGCCGCTTCTTTCACCGCCGCCGCGGGAAGAAAGACAACCGAAACATCGGCCCCCGTATCCGAAACGCACTCGGCAACCGTGTCGAACACCGGCTTGTTGTAAATCTTCTGGCCGCCCTTACCCGGCGTGACGCCGCCGACAATATTGGTGCCGTAAAGGATCATCCGCTCGGTGTGGAATTTTCCCGCACCGCCGGTGATACCCTGAACCATCACTTTCGAGTTCTTATTGACAAGAATTGACATGCCTGTTACTTCGCCTCTTCTATTTTTGCCAGCTCAACCGCCCGCTTGGATATTTCTTCGATCGGCGTCTCTATCCCGTGAAATTCAACCTTCTCGAACAGCTTCGGATTTTCCGCCCGCGCTTCCTCGAATATCCGGACTCCCTCCTCCCACATGTTGCCCGTCATGCGCATGACAATCGGTTTGGAGAGACCGTGATTCTTCAGAAACATCACGACGCCTTTGGCGAAATCATCGCAACGGCTGATCCCCCCGAACCGGGCCCCGAATATCGCCTTCACGTTGGGGTTTTCATCGAGCAGCACGAGCATCTTGGCGATACGCTCGGGCGATGGTCCGCCGCCGGAATCCATGAAATTAGCCGGCTTGCCGCCGTAATAATGGATGAAATCATTGCCCATTATCCCGAATCCGGCCCCGCCGGGAAACATCCCGATATCACCATCGAGATCGAGATACGGTATTCCCCACTCGGTCGCCTGCTGCTCGCGCGGCGTCATCTCGCCTTCCTCGTGGCGCTTCTCGATTCCCATGTTCTTGAGTTCAGGGTGACGGAACACGGCGTCATCATCGAGCGATACCCGGCTGTCCGCCGCAATCAGCTGTTCATCGCCGGTGAGCACCAGCGGATTGATTTCGACCAGCTTGGCGTCGTATGCTTTGAACACGTTGTACAGCCCGATAATAATCGATGCTGCCGTACGGAGCAGTTCCGTCGGAATACCGATAGCTTTCGCAATCGCCACGGCGTCGAACGTGTAAAACTCATCTTCGATTGAAAACGGCTTGCGGACAATCTTCTCCGGGCTCTTTGCCGCCGTCTCTTCGATATCCACGCCGCCCTCGCCGCTTGCAATCACGACCAGCCTGTAGTTCGCCCGGTCTATCGTCACGCCGATATAGTATTCTTTCTTGATATCGAGTCTGGGCTCCACGAGAATTTTCTCAACCGGAAAGCCTTTTATTTTCATCTGAAAAAGCTCATTGGCGATAGTACGGGCTTCATTCGGTCCCTGGGCAGTCTTGATACCTCCGGCCTTGCCGCGGCCGCCGGTCAACACCTGCGATTTAAGCACGACCGGCCGGTTGAATTCCTGAAAAGCCTGCCGGACTTCCTCCGATGTCGAGGCCAGCCGGCTTCCGGATACCGGGATACCGAATTTCTTGAACAGCTCCTTGCCCTCGTATTCGTAGAGTCTCATATGATCATCCTTATTGCCGGGTAAGTATCTATATTACAGCAACTTCGCGTCTCCGGACCGAGCCGCCGCCCGAAACCAACAATCTACAAAACGCCTCCCGGAAGTCAACAGCAAAGCAGTCGCGGTCGTGCCGGGATCGATATGCCGGCATCAATTATATGTCAATTTGCTAGTTGATAGGCTTGTCGGTCGAGACCGAAGAATCCCCGCTCCCCGTCCCGAGGTCCAGACGGAACAGCACTCCCCCGTTATGAAAATCAATGACCCGCCGGGGGCCCGGGCCTCTGGCAGGATTCTCGCACTGACGCGGCACGCCGAATCGTGTCGGAAAGACGTTTTTGCTGTTGGTCATCTCCACTCCGTAATAGTCAAACACACTGTGCGCCATCAAGAGGGAGCTTCCGGTTTCGTTGGAGAAAACGTTGTCCGCGCAATTCTCCCAGAAAAAAAAGATCGGGGCCGCCGTGTCGGGAATTGCCCCGGTGATATGGCCCGATGAAACTACGAGTTTCATAATCGAAACCGAGCCCTCCAGTTGATAGCACTCCGGCGTGGTGGTGTCGGGCGATATTTTGGACAGAGCCACGACGTGCCAGAGACTGGAGGGATAGTCCTCCTTCCCCTGAACATCCATCGGTCTCGCCTGGAAATATTCCCATCCGCACGAATCAGACAGCGCCCCCGGAAGAATGTCCTGGATTGTTATGAAGCGGCTGTCCGTGCCAATCTCCAGATCATATCCGGCCACCGGCATCCCCAACGATTCCAGCGTAACTAACAGCGTGTCGTCGAGCTGCATATCATCGACCGTGACCCGTTCGCACCGGACAATGAGTCGCGGTTCGGCCGGTGCCGATGTACTCGCCGGCGAATCCACAACCGGAACGGAGTTATCGGCGCCTGTCACCGGCCGGGTCAGTAGGGCCAATACGATAACAAATGACGTGAGAATTGCTTTCATGCGGTCCGGGGTTTTATCGGATGTCTTCAAACAGAAAAAAGCCCGCCGGAAGGCGGGCTTTGTGTTATTTATTTGACTACTTTGAAGGTGTACGGCCCATCCCATCCTGGTTTCTCGTTATTGTCGTACATCCACTTGCCGCCCGGCGGGAAAAACGTGCTGTCGACAGACAGCGTTCCCGGGTCAGGAACGATAAAATTGATTGAAATCTTCTTTTCGAGATCGTGCGGTTGCCAGCGTTTCTTGATGACAATGCCCACCAGTCCGACCGTATCCGGCAGGTTTCCGTCCCAGTCATTGGCGGAGACAATGACACCGGTAAGATCGAATACGGACTTGTCTTGCCAGCCGTTAACACCCTTGACATCGCCCGCTTCGTTGACCCCGTTACCGCTGTCGGCGACATGGATGATATTCTTGATATCGGGGGAAGTGAACTTGAACCCGACCGAAACACCGCGGCGGATCGTGTCATTGCTGAAGTACAGGTCAAGTGAAACCGGCTCGCCGGCCTTGATAGTGCTGTCATTGACCATTCCCGGCCCGGACAGCTTGGCTGAAATCTCCCCCGCCATGGTCGCACCGGCCAGGACAAATATCGCCAGCGCCGCACAACACGTTATCTTCTGCCAGGACATGAACCTCTCCTTGAATTATGAGATATCTGGTACATTACCTTGTTCGATAATTGATTACGAATAACCGAATCGGCGCGGAATGTCAACGACTTTCTCACCCGACCGCGGTAACCGACCGGCACCCGGTATCTCGCTTCCTTGCTTGGTTTACTGTCTTGTTACAACCTCTTTGTTGTACGTTCCGGCCGCCGGATTTCTCCCGTGCGATCGATTTTTCTGTTCGATATTTTTTCCGAGTAAAAGGGTCTTGAAAGCCCACCCTCGTGGCGATTTTCATTTGACTCTGACATATGAGCAGACTACTTTAGCCAAAATGCAGGAGAAATGGTACTTATGAACACAACGGTACAGAATGCCGCCACCGCATCAGTCGGCACCGCCTTCAACGACCGCTCGATCGGAAAGAAGATCCTGATGGCCGTTACGGGATTGGTTGCCTTCGGGTATGTCGTGGGGCACATGTTTGGGAATCTCCAAATCTTTGCCGGACAGGACCAGTTGAACACCTACGCAGAAACCCTGCACAGCCTCGGCCCGGTGCTGTGGGCGGTGCGCGGATTTCTCATTCTGTTCTTCATTGTCCACATCTGGAAGGGAATTCAGCTCAAATTGGAAAACTGGTCCTCGCGACCGGTGTCCTACCGGATGAAAAAAGTCATCCAGACCACACTCTCATCGCGAACAATGATCTGGACCGGCCTGATCATTTTCGCATTTGTCGTCTATCACCTCTTACAGTTTACGATTCGGGTCACGAACCCGGAATACCAGCACCTGGTAGATCCCCTGGGACGGCCCGACGTGTACTCAATGGTGATCATAGGATTCCAGAATCCGCTCATTTCAGGATTCTACATTCTCGCGGTCGGACTGCTTTGCTATCACCTGAGTCACGGCATATCGAGTATGTTTCAAACGGTCGGATGGGCCAATAAGCGCACCCTTCCCGCCCTCGAAGTGCTCGGCATAATTGTCGCCTGGCTCATCTTTCTGGGATACGTTTCAATCCCCATTTCCATTCTGGCCGGCGGAATAACGCTGCCGAAAGGAGGCGTTGTACTATGAGTCTGGAATCAAGAGAACCATCGGGACCGCTGGCCGAGAAGTGGACCAAACACCGCAACGATATGAAGCTGGTCAATCCTGCCAATAAACGGAAATACGACGTGATCATAGTCGGCTCCGGATTGGCCGGTGCTTCCGCCGCAGCCTCGCTCGCCGAACTCGGCTATAACGTAGAGTGCTTCTGCTATCAGGATTCGCCGCGCCGTGCTCACAGCATCGCCGCGCAGGGAGGCATCAACGCCGCCAAGAATTACCAGAATGACGGCGACTCTGTATGGCGTCTCTTCTATGACACCATCAAGGGCGGCGACTTCCGATCCCGCGAATCGAATACCTACCGGCTGGCTGAAGTATCCAACAACATCATCGACCAGTGCACCGCGCAGGGCGTACCGTTTGCCCGTGAATACGGCGGTCTGCTCGCCAACCGATCTTTCGGCGGCGCCCAGGTGTCCCGCACCTTCTACGCCCGCGGTCAGACCGGTCAGCAGCTCTTGCTCGGCGCGTATCAGGCGCTGTCCCGTCAGATCGGGGCCGGCAAGGTCAAGATGCACAACCGCAGTGAAATGCTGGACCTGGTCGTAATCGATGGCCACGCGAAAGGAATTGTCGTTCGTGACATGGTCACCGGCGAAATAAGCTCCCATTCAGCCGACGCTGTCGTTATCGGCAGTGGCGGCTATGGTAATGTCTTCTACCTCTCCACCAATGCCAAGGGCTGTAATGTCACGGCCGCATACCGCGCCTACAAGAAGGGCGCCTATTTCGCGAACCCGTGCTACACGCAGATTCACCCGACCTGCATTCCGGT
>CAYNEO010000020.1:43592-59429 GCA_964396245.1 uncultured Ignavibacteriales bacterium | reverse complement strand
GCTTCCAGTCACTGGACGCCGCCGGCTATGATGTCCCTATCCCGCCGGAGGACCAGTACTATATTCAGTGCACCCGGGGCATCAACTTGACTGCCGGCAAGACCGTGCGTGTCGTGTACGCGATTATCGCCGGTCAGGATGAGGAAGAATTCCGTGACAACGCCTCGCTCGCGCAGCAACTGTACGACAACCACTTTGTCGGTCCGCAGCCGCCGCCGACACCGGTTCTCTCGGCCCGTCCGGCGGATGGCAAAGTCTACCTGCACTGGACCGATACTTCGGAAATCGGTATCGACCCGCTTTCGGGTGAACAGGACTTTGCCGGATACAAGCTGTACCGAAGCGATAACCAGGGTAAAACCTGGGGTCTGGTGAATTACCAGACCGGCAACAACTGCCTCACGATCGACTATGATCCGGTGGCCATGTACACTGTCAGCACCGCCGGTCAGCCGATTGCCCACAGTTTTATCGACACCGGCCTGTATAACGGCGTCGAGTACTGGTACTGTCTCGCGGCCTTTGATCGCGGCGATACGCTTGTCGGCGTTGATCCGTTGCAGTCCGGTTTCGGTATCGCCGGAGCCGCCAGGAATGTGGTCGGTGTTACTCCGGTAACAGACCCGGCCGGATTTTACGAAGCCGCCGCGACAGTAGACCACGACTATACCGGTGACCGCGCTCCATCCGAGGGTAGTGTTACCCCCATCATTTTTGACCAGACAAAGCTGACCGGCGATGAATACTCGGTCGTCTTTGAAGACTATCCCGACCAGACCTACTGGCACCTGATAAACAATATCACGGGCGACACGGTTTTGGCGAGCCAGACGAGATACGACGGTGTTGCCGGACTCTATGAGATCACCGAAGGGCTCCGTGTTGTTGTGACCGACGGTGAGCGAGTGCCGTCAAGCATGACACAAACAGCCATCGGTGGCTCGGAGGCTACTCTGGAAGTGCCGCCGGGTGATTTCTACGGGACGATTCTGGAGTACTTCTATGAAGCCGCCTTTGGCAACGCGCACACCCGGTCGACGTATGAACTTCGTTACACCGGCGACAGTACTGTCGCCCCCGCGTATAACGACAATGTCGGTATGGGCACCGCCTGGCGGGTGCCGTTTGAAATCTGGAACACCACGACCAACCAACGCGTGTCCGCGGCCGTGTATGACATCGGCCTCGACGGTACGTGGGATCCGTGGGATTTGATCATCATAGTCAACTACCCCTACGACCCCGCTGAGGACCCGTTCACCAGGGCATGGCCATATTATTTCAGTTGGATGTTCCGCTTCGACGATACGCTGTACAATCCGTCGGTCGGGGACGTGTTCACTATCGGCGGAGCCCCGCAGAACGGACCCGAAGATGTGTTCACGTTCAAAGTTGACGGCATCAGCGCCGCTCAGGCGTCGGTCGACATGAACAAAATCCGTGTCGTTCCCGATCCGTACTTCGTGAAATACTCGTCGATGGTTGAAACGGATCCGGGTGAATCGGTCATCGAGTTCCAGAATGTGCCGGACAAGTGTACGATCCGAATATACACCCTGGCCGGTGATCTGGTGCAGACTATCGAGCACGATAATCCGGCCGAGCCGGCACGATGGAATCTGTTGTCGACCAATGTCCAGCAGGTTGCGTCCGGGATTTACATCTATCACGTCGATTCCCCCTACGGCCAGCACCTCGGGCGCTTTGCCGTAATTAAATAGAGGAGGCGAGCAGTGAAAAAGATCATAGTCATATTGCTGGTCTTGGGCCTGTTCGGTACTGCCTCCGCTGAGTTCTCCAAAGTAGGTTCCGCCGGCGCACAGTTTCTGAAGATAGGCGTCGGTTCGAAATACCAGGGCATGGGGGAGGCGGCCGTGGCGGTATCGAACGACGTCTACGCCACGTACTGGAACCCGGCCGGCCTGGCCGAAATACGCAATTCGGAAATCAGTTTCACGAACGTGAACTGGATTCTCGATATCAATCTCAACTACGTCGCCTTTGCCAAGCGATTTGAAAATGTCGGTGTTTTCGCGGCATCGGTTTCCGCGCTGTCAATGAAAGATCAGGAGATCACGACCTTCGAACAACAGGACGGCACGGGAACGAGCTACTCGGCGTCGTCCTACGCGATTGGCCTGACATATGCCCGTCAGCTGACAGCCAGGTTTGCCTTCGGCGGAACGATCAAGTACGTTCGTGAGAAAATCCATCTCGAAGACGCCCAGGGAATGGCGTTCGATTTCGGCACCATTTTCCACACCGGCTTCAGATCGCTGCGGCTCGGCATGAGCATCTCGAACATGGGCCCCGAAATGAAGTTCTCCGGACCCGACCTCGACGTCAATTACGATGACCAGGCCGGCGATGGCGCCAATGACCCGGTCGGGGCGACTCTGAAAACCACGCCGTATGATCTGCCGCTGATGTTCCGCATCGGGCTGGCATACGACGTCCAGTTCGGCCCTTCGTCGGTGCTGACTCTTGCCACCGAGCTCAAGCACCCGAATGACAACGAGCAGCAGGGCGCTATCGGGGCCCAGCTGGGATTTTCCGAGAAGTACTTCCTCCGGGGCGGGTACAAGATCAATTATGATGAGGAAACGTTTTCGTTCGGCGGCGGTATCAACACCACGGTCACCGGAAACACCCGACTGGTCATAGACTATTCATGGCAGGATTTCGGTCGCCTGGAATCGACCCAGCGTTTTTCAGTCGGTTTCACGTTCGACTGATCAGCAAGTGTGTTAATAAATGAGGAAAACCCCGTTCGCGGGGTTTTTTTCTGGCGCCGTTCTGGACAAGATCACGAAATTTGTGTAATTTGGACGGTGACTTTGTATAATGCTCAAGGTGGTCAGATCATGATTTCAATCAGGAACAGCATCAGCATCTTTTGTATGGCCCTGCTGGCTGTTGGTATACTGTCGGTTACGGCGGTACAGGCCAGTCCGGCCGTGGAACTACTCACACAATATTTTGACTTGCTGGTTTCCGGCAACCTCGAGTCGGCCCAGTATCTCTGGACCGAATCCGACCAGGAACGGGCGAACCGTTTCGGCATTGAATATATCGATATTCCTATCCGGGTCGATGCCACGTCACCGGTAGTCGAGAACTTCGGCGTCATGCGCGCATATCTCAACCCGCCCGTGAAGAGATACCAGGATTTGGCGGATGGATTCGTGTCGATGGAATACTCGGCGATGCTTAACAGCGGCAAGCCGGTCGAGTATACCTACTACGCCCGGAAGATCGGTGAATACTACTGGTTGTGCCATCCGCAGGACTATTATGCGAGGAATTGGCCGGTAGTGACCAGCCGGTACTTCCGTATCCACTACGAGCCGGAGCTCGAACCGTTCCTCGGCGCCGCTGTCCTGAACGCCTGCGACGAGACCGTTGAACACCTGATGGACTCTTTGGATTTTGACAAGAATACGAAGAAACTGGTTGAGGATAAGAAGGTTGAGTACTACTACTGCGTAGATGACCAGACAGTGAAAGATATCACCGGTCAACTCACCAAGGGCATGCTGGATCAGGCCACGAACGACATCATATCCGCCAACTTCCCGCATTTCCACGAATTGACTCACCTGCTGACAAACATAAAGTTGCAGAGGATATACGTGTATGCGCTTCCGGTTCTCCGCGAAGGACTCGCCGTGCGCTATGGCGGACGGTGGGGCAAGGAGCCGCCGGCGCTGATGGATATCGGAGCATACCTTTACAAAGAGCAGTTGGTCGTCCTGGACTCCATGCTGACTTATTACGACTTCATGAACGGCTCCTCGGCAGATATCTCCTATCCCGTAGCCGGCTTGTTCGTGACCTTCCTGATGGACCGGGCGGGCAATGACAAATTTTTCGAGCTGTACCGCGCGGCGTCAGGTCCTTCGGAAAAAGTCACCGGCATGGACCGTGATGAGGTCAAGAATCTGATCCTCAGTTACACCGGCCATAAGGACTGGTTGGATCTGGAAGTGGATTTTGCCAAGTATCTTGATAATAGAGTCGAGTCTGAATCAGCCGCAGTACCGGGTGCGGATGACGAGGGAAAAGAGCTTCTCGCGGGCGACACATACAAGGTGACGGAACACAAAGACTGGCTCTCATTTGTCTTCACCGGTAATGGCGACGGTCCGGTGAAAGGGAATCTGCTTTTTGGATACGAGGGCGACCTGAACGGTCAGCAGTCGATGCTCTTCCACGAGCAATATCTCGGACAGGAACCGTTTGAAGGATATCGTTTCGGCGTTCGCTACGACGAGAACGAAGTCGGCCTTTACGATTATGCCACTAACCAGCTGGTCGCGAAATACATCTGGGGAATCAGCCCGTCGCCCGATTATTTCGACGCCGACAGCAAGACCGTAACAGTCAGGTTCAAACGCGATCTGGTCGACGGAAATCTGCCCGAGAAAGTACATGTGAAATGGTTGCCGTACTGACGGCGCTCGGTGATGGATAGCTTCACAGTCATTATCCTCATACTTTTTATCTGTAATCTCGCGGCACTCATCTGGCTGCTTGTGGCTTTTCGCCGCTCGCGCGGTCAGATCAATACCGACAAAATAGAAGCGACCGTGCAACTCATGAAGGCCGAGCTGGTGGCAAGGCAGGCGGAGTCACTGGTCGCGTTGCGGGAATCTATCGACGGCGCCAACCGGACTCTTCATGAACGGCTCTCCGAGGGGACCAGCACTCTCGATCGCCGGATGGAAATCTTCTCGGAAATAGAAAACAAGCTTGGACAGCTGGCCACCCAGGCAAAGAATATCGAGACTATCGGCAGCAATATCAGTTCGCTTTCGGAATTGCTCAAGGCGCCCAAGCTGAGAGGAAATCTCGGCGAGTTCCTGCTCGAAAATCTTCTCTCGGAGATACTGCCGCCGGCCATGTACGAAACGCAACACCGTTTTTCGACCGGCCAGCGCGTCGATGCCGTAGTGAAACTGGCGGGAAAACTACTGCCCATCGATGCCAAGTTTCCGCTCGAAGCTTATGAACGATTGCTGAAACAGCCGGATGATCGCGCGGCTAACAGGGATTTTGCGGCCTCGCTTGCCAAACACGTTGACGACATATCGTCGAAATACATAAAGCCGCACGAGGAGACCACTGACTTTGCCCTCATGTACCTGCCGGCCGAGGCGGTCTACTACCAGCTTATCTCACAACCGGATTACGCCTCCCTGAGATATGCCCTTTCGAAACACGTGATACCCAGTTCGCCGGGACATCTGTACGGTTTCCTGGCTTCGGTCGCCGCGGTCTATGCCGAGAGTCACCTTATGCAATCGGGGCTGGTCGAAGGAAGCCGGAAACTACTGGCCGGACTTCAGGATATGACCACCATGCTGTCCCGCCTCGAGCAGTACCACGACCGGATGAACGGCTCGCTACGGTCGCTGTCGGCCAGCTTTGACAAAGCCAGGCAGGAGACCGCGAGTCTGGCGGGGCGGCTGGAAAAACTTCGCGAACCATCCGCCGGCGCTGAGAAAATAGTTGTGGAAACCGCCTCCGATGAGTAACAAGTAGCTGCAACAATCCGCGCGAACTTCTGTTTAGTACGAAAACCATCAGCGGAATAAGTATACATGGCGGATCAGCATTTTGATCTCATTGTAATCGGGTCGGGACCGGCCGGCGAAAAGGCCGCTATCCAGGCTGCGAGACTCCACAAATCGGTGGCTATTGTCGAACGGCAGTCGGTTCAAGGCGGCGTTTGCATTCACACCGGCACTATCCCGTCCAAGACCCTGCGGGAAACGGTGGTGTATATTGCCGGGCTGCGCCAGCGATCCGTATTCGGCATGACGGGCGGCGTCAAACCCAATATCACTGTCCGCGAGCTCATGTACCGCAAAGACCAGGTCGTTCAACAGGAACTCGACGTCATTCAGCAGAACATGGCGCGGCATCGTATCGAAGTCATTCACGGCACCGGGCGAATAGTTGATCCTCATACGGTCGAGGTGACCGGAGGGGAAGGAAAGCAGCGCATCCTCAATGCTGATTTTATCGTCATCTCAACCGGCACCCGGCCGCATCATCCGGAGTCGATAGCGTTTGATCATAAATACATCTACGACTCCGAGTCGATCATCAACCTTGACATCATTCCGCAAACACTGACGATTATCGGCGGCGGTGTGATCGGGTGCGAGTATGCCTCGATCTTCGCCCATCTCGGTATCCGGGTTACCGTGATCGATCCCCGTGACCGGCTCCTGTCGTTTCTCGATCACGAGATATCCGACAACCTTACCTACCTCATGCGGAAGTACGGCATCACACTCTATCTCGGTGAATCGGCAAATGAGGTGTTTGTCGAGAGAGACCAGGTTGCGACCGTAACATCGCGCGGACGAAAAGTCGTATCCGATCGTCTGATGTACGCTGCCGGGCGTGCCGGCAATATAGAATCTCTCGGTCTTACTGAACTCGGTATTGAAACCGACAGTCATGGGATAGTCCGTGTCGATGAAAACTATCGTACCGGAGTACCGAATGTCTATGCTGTCGGCGATGTCATCGGTTTTCCGTCGCTGGCTTCGGTATCGATGGACCAGGGGCGCCTGGCCTCACTTCATGCCTTCGGCTGCGATGACATACGCTGTCTCAACACCCTGCTTCCGTTCGGGATTTACACCATTCCGGCGGTGTCGATCGTCGGTGAAACGGAAGAATCACTGATGGCGTCGGGGACGAATTATGAAGTTGGCATAGCCCGCTACTTCGAACTCGCGCGCGGACAGATTATCAACGATCACGACGGTATGTTGAAGATCATTTTCGATCCGGAAAGCAAGCGAATCTATGGCGTGCACATAATCGGCGAACGCGCTACGGAGTTAATTCATATCGGTCAGGCGGTGATGACCCTCGGGGGGACGCTCGACTATTTCCTCAATACCGTTTTCAACTACCCCACCATGTCCGAAGCATACAAGGTAGCTGCACTCGACGGTTTCGCACGGGTTGAACACCATCTGTAGCTACTTGCCGGCATTTGTTGAATCGCCGGTGAGCGTTTGCACGCGCTGCCGGGCAACCTCAGCCTCGGGAGCGTCGGGAGCCAGCTGGATGAATTTCTTGAAATAAGGTATCGCCTTCTCCGTATTCCTGCGTGCATCCTGAATCATTCCGCGGACCAGATACGGATAGGGGAGCGTGCTGTCGGCGACGATCAGCGCCCGCGCCATGGAATCGGCCTTTTGGACCTCGTTCGCGTTCAACGTCGCCAGCATCAGATCGCTCCTGATCTCGTTATTCTGCGGGAACAGCTCGTAAGCCTCGGTGGCGACCTGCAACGCATCAGGCGCGTTCCGCGTACCGCGATAGTAGTTAAAGAGCGCGATATACGGATCAGGCGAATACGGAGCCAGCATCAGGGCGGTGTCAATCTGCGGTTTGGCGAGATCATAGCGGCCGATCTTCATCTCCGTTCCCGCCAGCAGAAGGCGCGGCTCTGTCCAGTAAGGTTCGCTGGCAATCATATTAAAGAGTACTCTCGTTGCCTCGCCGGTTTCCCCCTGGAGAGCAAGATCGCGACAGCCGCGAAGATTCAGGAATGACGGTGACTTGATCGGCAGTTTCCATTCCCACTGATTGGCCTTGTCGATCTCCGCCTGACGCTCGGTCGAATCCGCGTGAAGCGTCCGGCGGAAGAAATACGCGTCCCGATAGGTGATGCAGGCCGTTCGGTAATATACGTCGTGCTTCTCGAGGTAATCGGTCACGTACTTCTCCGAAAGCGTGATATTCGTATATACCGGCAGGTAGGCGAGCGGAAGCATAATCGAGGCTGCCGCCAGCAAGGCCATCCACAATTTTGGCCTGGCCGTTTCGGCAATCATCCGATCAGCAAGGAATGCAAACACGAGCGCAAAGGGCGTGAGGTAGGCGATCATGCGGGGGAAATCGAGCACAATGCTATTGGTCGGGTCGAACATGAACACGACCACTGTTCCCGCAAAGGCCATCAGCCAGATACCCCACATTACTCGGCTGTCCTCGGTCCAGATGCGTGATGTCCACGCGTATGCCTTGAATGCAATCAGGAGCGGGACCGCCAGGAACAGCAGTTGCAGCATATCGCCGATATGGCGGAGTGAGAAGAGACCGTAGTCGGAGTGCGGCATCTTGCCGTGGAGAAACAGCAGAAACCGCTGGTACTCGAGCGATCCGGCCGCGATGATATACACGGCCGCGAGCCCTACGACAAACACCAGCATCGCCGCTGCAAAGCCTGCCCGGACCGCCGTTTTTCTCTTTATAAGGATCACAAAGGTGAAATACACCGCCGCCGGGACAAGGTACGCGAGGGAGAAGTGCAAAAAGACGCCCAGCGCCGTGATGAGCCACAACCAGAGCAGTGACAGGGCCGATTTCCGTGACACCCCCCGCCATGCGAAAAACGCAAACCAGATCGTGACGGGGATGATAACCGGTTGGAGACCGATAAACCCGAAATACAGGACCGTCTGCCCGCCGAAAAACACGACCAAGAACAACAAGAGTCGCCTTGCCCGATCCTGTGTCATTTCTCCCACAAGGAACGCGCTTCCCAGTAACGAGAAGGCAGTACTGAAATATGTCAGCGTGCGCCAGCCAAGCACACCCGCGGTATCGTTGGCGGTGCCAAACAACAGCCAGATTTTGTAGAAGAAAACGGCAATCACGGTCGAGCCAAACTCGAACCAGCGATAAATAATATGTTCCGTCTGGGCGATCTGGCCGACTCGAAGGTTTCCCGAGCCGTAGACAAACGAGTCGAAACGGAACCAGATAGTCAAGAACAGGATGACTGCCAGTCCGATGGCTGCTGCCAGACGGTTACCGAACAACTCGCCCAGAGGTTCCTGGAAGCGCCACAACACGACAAAGACCACCGCGAACGATAGTATCCAGACAGGCGGGAACCACGATGGCAGGCTCTGCCACTGATTGAATGACCAATTGTTGTTGAACAGGTGGCTGCCGAAAATGCGTCCGGCAATAAACAGCACCAGCGTGCCGACTAGCGCATAGATAAACGTTCTCGTCGTGCGTGTGGTCATAGATCAGCCTCAGTATTCCTGTCGGCCCTCGAGTGCCCGCGAGAGTGTGATCGAATCGGCGTACTCCAGGTCGGAGCCGACCGGAAGTCCACGGGCTATTCTCGTGACCCGGATTCCCATTGGTTTGATTAGCTTTGAGAGATATGTGGCAGTAGCCTCACCCTCGACGTTCGGGTTGGTGGCCACGATGATTTCCTTGACGTCCTCCTGCAACCGGGCCAGCAGTTCCTTGATTCGCAGGTCATCCGGTCCGATACCGTCGAGCGGCGAGAGCCGCCCGCCCAGGACGTGGAACTTGCCGTGAAAACCTTCGACCCGATCGAGAACGGCGACATCGGCCGCCTCCTCCACCACGCAAATCGTATCGGATGACCGCTTGGGGTCGCGGCAGATATCGCATGGATCGGTTTCGGTGATGTTGTAGCAGACCGAGCAGAAGCCGATCTTGTCTTTTACTTCGCGAATGGTGTCGGCCAGCTCGTACGCGTCTTCCTTTGAGGATTTCAGGATATAAAATGCCAGTCGTGCGGCCGTCTTGCGGCCGATTCCCGGAAGTCGCGAGAGACGGTTTATGAGTCGATCAACCGATCCTGCTGAAGAAAACATAGATTGTCAGTCCCTCAGAACGGCAGATTCAGTCCCGGGATTGACAGGCCCCCCGTCAGCTTGGACATCTGTTCGCTCTGCATTTCCTGGACTTTCTCTCTGGCCTGATTTATGGCGGCCACGATCAAATCCTGAAGCATTTCGACATCGTCCTTGTCCACGACTTCCGGATCTATCGTAATCGAAATGATATCGTGCTTGCCGTTGGCGACAACTTTGACCATGCCACCGCCCGAGGATGCTTCGACCGTCGCATTCTCGAGCTCGGCCTGCATTTCCTGCATTTTCGCCTGCATCTTCTGGAGCTGTTTCATCATGCTGCCCATGTCGCTTCTGCTCATATCATACTCCTTTAATCATGTCTGGAGATTCTATTCCACTTTTTTGACGCCGATAATCTCGCCGTCCACCTTATCAAGTATCATCTTCAACCGCGGCGATCCGGCGATCAACTTGGCGGTGTCGATACTGTTTTTACGTTTTTTCTCCGCTTCGAGTCCAGGGTGTTCCTTGTCTTTGTCGATCGAGAACCGGACCGTCAGGTTGGCCTTGAAGTGTTCCCGCAACGCCTTCTGAATCACATTGATGTTGTCCGGTTTCTGGACCAGTTGCAGCGAGGCCTCACCCGATGCATAAAACGCGAGATCGATCTGGTTGTCCTTGACACCGCGAAGATACGCCATGCGCAGTTGGGAAGCCAGCATGCGGCTGGAGTTTCGCAGATGATTCAGGAATTCATCCCATTCCTTCTGCAACTGCGGCAGGTTCATCGCCCGGGTGTAGACCGGCTGCGGTTCGGCAGGGCGGTCAATAGTCAGGCTCGACGACGGTCGCCCGGTGGTCGTATCATTTTTTTTTTGACGGGCCGCGAACAAATCCGATGAACCCTTGGCGGCATCGCCGGCGTCGGTCTGACCCGGTATACCCCCGGACTGTCTGAGATGCTCGAGCACCTCCTCAAGTTTGATAGTGTGCTCCAGTTCGGCCATCTTGACACCCGCGATTTCGAGCACCAGCCGCTCGTCAAGCCCGTTTCGCATATCCAGCGAGGCATCGGAGACAATCTTTATCAGCCGGAGGATATCGCCGATCGAGAAGTAATCTACCTGTTCGCGGTACGCCGCCAGTTCCTGTTCACTCAGGTTGAACATCGTCTCCGTGCCCGGGTCGGACCCGAGTATCATCAGGATGCGAAGGTGCTCTAAAAATTCCTGCACGAAATCAGCCACATCGATCCCGTGTTCGAAAATCTCGTTGGTCAGTTGAAGTACTTTCAGCCTGTCGGCGGAAGCTATCGCCCTGGTGTAATCCATCAGGAATTGCCGATCCACCAGCCCGAGCGCCTTGACAACATCCTCTTCGGAAATGTGCTCTCCCGCGAAAGCGGAAATTTGGTCGAGCAACGAAAGGGAGTCACGCACCGAACCGTCGGCTTTCCGCGCCAGCAGGTTGAGCGCGGCGGCATCGATATCGATTCCCTCTTTTGCGGCCACGTTTTTCAGGTGACCGGCCAGATCCTCGACCGATACCCGGCGAAAATCGAACCGCTGCGTGCGGGAAAGGATGGTCTCCGGCACCTTGATCGGCTCCGTGGTGGCGAAGATGAACATAACATGGGACGGCGGTTCTTCCAGTGTCTTCAGCAAAGCATCGAACGCCGAACCCGACAATCGGTGCACCTCGTCGATGATGTAAATACGCTTCTTGCCGTACGTTGGCAGGTACCTGACATTCTCCCGCAAGGTCCTGATATCATCCACCCCGGTATTCGAAGCCGCGTCGATTTCCAGAACGTCCAGCGATGAGCCCGCCGTGATTTCGACGCATGACGGGCAGACCCCGCAGGGGGTGTCGGTCGGCGCCTCGACACAATTGACACACTTTGCCAGGATTCGGGCGATGGTTGTCTTGCCCGTCCCGCGCGGACCGCAGAACAGGTAAGCCGAACCGACCCGGTCATTCTTGACGGCACTGCGCAGGGTGCGTGTCACATGTTCCTGCGCGACAACATCATCGAACGTTTTGGGGCGATATTTACGGGCCAGAACCAGGTAACTCATAGAAATTCAATATAGCCAAAAATCCACCAACAGAAAATCATATTTTGAAACTCAGGCTTGCGCCTATTACGTCCATCCGTCGCCAAGAAATATCTGGCAACGCCACGCGCCAACCTGTATTCTCTATTTGGAGGCGGTATTAGATTGGCCCTACGAACACGGGAGGTGATCTCAATGAAACGGCTACTTGCAGTTACCCTGGGAATGCTATTGTTAATCGCGGCGACCGGTAACGCCCGACCGGCGTTTGGCGTCAAAGCGGGACTGATCTCCTCGGGTCAGACCTTCAGCGACTCCCACTTCGACAGGGGGGTGGACGACCGGAGGTTTTTTCAATTCGGCGTCTTCATGGATTACCCGATCAGCCGGCATTTTTCGCTTGTTCCCGAACTGCGGTATGTGCCGATAGGGCTGAAATATGTTTTTGTTATTACCACCAATCCCCCGACGTTTGAAACGGTTAAGACTCGGGTGGACTACCTTTCCATCCCCCTTTTGATCAAAGCCCGTCTTCCCATGCAAACCCTGACGCCGTACTTCATTGCCGGGCCGCGCGTCGATTTTCAGCTTGGCGGAACCGAAGAACTGACCGGTGACCGGTACGATAAAACCACGGCCGGAATGACGGTTGGAGGGGGCGTACAATGGATCCTCTCTTCACGATACGCTGTGTTACTGGAAATGTCGTACAGCCCGGATATCACTAAAGTGTATAATTCCGGCGAGTCGACAATCCGAAACCGAAGCCTGAGCATCTCATGTGGCCTGTCCTTCTGAGACCGCTATTCTCTGACCGCCAGACAAAAAAACTTGGCAAAAAACTTTGTGATTTGTTATTGTTAAAAGGACGCAAGAGCCTGGCGCCCCATGGCGCGGGAGGTTATTCTTCATGAAGAAACTGATTGGCTTAACATTGTGCACGGTGCTGTTGGCGGCAGCGGTAAGTCTGGCGCGGCCGGCTTTTGGTGTGAAAGCCGGGGTGGCGTTTTCAAAACAGACTTTCGACTACACCGACTTTGAGTCGGAGTTCGACACCCGGGCCGGACTCCAGTTCGGCTTTTTCCTCGAGTATCCGGTCAATCGCTACTTCTCGCTGGTCCCTGAATTCAGGTATGTACCTGTCGGTGTCAAGTATTCGATATTGTATATACAGGACTACGGGTTCGACGGAGAGCCTGTTTATGAGACTCGCCAGACGCGCGTGGACTATCTTTCCGTCCCGCTGATGATCAAGGCGCGGCTGCCGATGAGAAAGTTTACACCCTACCTGATAGCCGGACCACGGGTCGACTTTCAGCTCGGGACGGGGGCCGATGCGGCAGATTTCAGCCAGGTGTACGATCAGTTCGACCAGATTACGGCCGGATTTATATTCGGTGGCGGCGTCCAGTTTAAGCTGTCACCGCGTTACAACCTGCTGGTGGAAGCATCCTACAGCCCCGATGTTACCAAAGTGTACGAGACTGACTTCCTGAATGTCCGTAACCATACGCTGAGTATCGTGACCGGCGTGACCTTCTGAGCGCACCAGCGGACAGCAGCAAAACAAGAAAACGCGAAACCGCCGATTTTGCCGTAAATCGGCGGTTTTGTTGTGGCAGGGGCCACTCCGCCGGCGAAACAATCCACCGAACGATTCCGTTTGGAGAATTGAAGATAACGTATATCTTTCTGCTCGGAGATGCATCAACCGGGGGGAACTTATGAAAGAGTTCCGTGCATGTTTCGTAGAAATAGCATCTTCTCGGTTCTTTGGGCCACGACGGTTCTCGCGGCCACGCTGTTCGTTTCGAGCGTCCCGGCGGAAAACCTCGTTCGGTCATCTTATGGGAAGAAGCACCGCGCCTCGTTCGGGGTCAAAGCCGGCGTGTTGAATGCGGCCACGTTCAAGTATGACGGCCGTGAACTGGACACCGACTACGGTATTATGTTCGGCGTCCTTTTTGATTTCCCGGTAACTTCCTGGTCGATCTTTGGTGTGACCGCCGATATCCTTGATATCAAAGCCATGGATGAGCGCCACAAGGCGCTGGATGTCGGTTTCACCATGAAATTCCCGTTCTACCGGGAGAACCGGGATTTTGTCATCCGGCCGGGCCTGGGCATTGGGTACGGGTATCTGGCGCATGTCGCGCAGTCATTTGAAGCCTCTGATTACATGACTACCAAGATGTTTGTCGAGGGGGTCGTCTACAGCCAGAGAAGATATGCCTTTTTGCTTGACCTGGGCGTTCTGTACACGCCGATTGGCGGCAGCAGCGAGTACCGTGAGATGAGATACGGGCCGGCCGTTTATTTCCGAATCGGCGTCATTTACTGATGTCAAAAAACCGCTTGGCGGGGGGTGCGAATTTTATTATCCTGAAAAGCCCGGTCATATGCCGATTTCACGGAACCGGCCTGCCGGGTGTAAGTTGAAGAAATTGGATAGACTTCGGGGCAGTAGCTCAGTTGGGAGAGCGCCACGTTCGCAACGTGGAGGTCGTCGGTTCGATCCCGATCTGCTCCATTGAAAATAATAGCCGTCGGTGCCCGCACCCGGAAAAATCGACGTGCTAGACGGGGAGCTAGCGGTGCCCTGTAACCCGGAATCCGCTATACCGGGGTTGAATTCCCACCCGAGGGTGCGGCGACCGTGTAGTTTCGACGGATAAGCGGTGTTGAAGGCTGGGTCCTGTACAACATCGGCCTCCGAACCCCGTCAGGACCGGAAGGTAGCAGCGGTAAGAAGTTTCTGATGTGTGTTGCAGGGGCGCCCGGCCGGAGCTGGCTGTTCGCCGATCTGCCCGGGAGCGGCTCGGAGGTGGGTGCACGCCAAACGCAAGCCCGTTCGCATAATGCGAACGGGCTTTTGTAAATACACGGCCGTCTGGGGAAGCTCTTTTACCTTGAAATATCTGTCCATGGTGGGTTACTTGGCGGTGGGAGAAACTCTCGGTATTGCTCTGACACAGAGACTAATATGAAAGAGGGAATAGGAGGGATAATGGGACTATTCACACCGGGCGTCGGCGACAAAGGTTTTGTCATCTCATTTTATGCGGCGCCAAAGGAACAGTTTGGTGCGTTCGCTAAGGGTTATAGGCAGGCGGCCGATTTATTGGCTCGGGACCTTCTCGACCAGACTCACATTCGAGACTACCAAGCATATCCGCTCGTTTTTCTCTATCGCCATAGCTTCGAACTCGGTTTGAAGAACATCATTTATAAGGCGATGAAACTAGCGATGTTCAGGGATGTGCGGCAAATCGACTATAAGCTCCATAACTGCCACAACTTGACTCACCTCTCAAATAGGGTCGTGGAGATAATGAAGATCTTGTTTTCTCAAGACAATATTCCATTAGCGCACGTGCTGGTGCAGGTTCAGGAAACTGCCTTAGCTCTTTCCGAAATCGACCCGGAGTCCTTCTCATTTCGCTACCCGATCGACAAGAGTGGTAAATACTCCACGAAGAAAGGTCTTGTGCTAGGCGTGTCCGCAATGGCCCGACATATGTCACTGTTACTAGACAAGTTGGAAACCATTGACTTTGGACTGAATGTCGAATTGGACGACGCTCAGAAACTCCGTGAGGTTTTGCAGGGTATCTGATACTATCAGGCCGGGCCTCAGGTTCATGTTCCTTTTCAAGGGGCGCACAGCTCCCTTCTGGTCATCCCCTCTTGAGAGGGGTGGCCCGAAGGGCCGAGGTGTGTTTGTCTATGCGGAGGGAGGAATAATGAGAGGCTTCGACAGGCTCAGCCTGACTTGATCATAGCCGGGGCAGCGAGAGTGAAAAGTCGTTGCAAAGGTTTGGGCTGGCGACACGGTACATGCGGAGCACGGCTATAATAAGTCACCCTGAGCTTGTCGAAGGGTCTCCTCAATAGGCGAGATGTCGGGTTTCTCGTTCAGCCGGCTCACCGCTGCCCTCTCTCGGAACGCCGACCTACATTGTGCGCAGCTTCGGGGTCTCCTTGTAAACTCACTTCTTCCGGCTGTACTTCCCCATCAATTGCGTCTCGGCCAAAATGTGACCGTCCATCGCTTTCAATAAATCCGCCTTCGTGACCGAGCCCTCCAGATTGAGCGTCGTGTCGAGGGCATACAGTTTGAAGAA
>CAYNEO010000020.1:0-43492 GCA_964396245.1 uncultured Ignavibacteriales bacterium | reverse complement strand
TCGCCGAAGGCGCTGCTTGTCAGTGTGAACGCCATTTTCTCATCTCCTTTCGCGGAACTGTCCGCGACCTTCGTTTCCTGGCCTGCGGCCAGTGAAACGCCCGTGATCAGTAGCATCACTGCGAGTCGAGTAATCATACGCGAAGATTCCTCATCGATAGAAGTGGTGGTGATTTTTTGGATTAGCGAGAAGTCGATCCCGAGTGAAACAATCCTTTTGTGTAAAACAGCCATGGGGCAGGGTTGGGTTTCCGCATAGTTTTACCTTTTTTCCCGAATGACATACTAGAACAACCGGCGACGGTCTGCCATGACAGACTGGAAACAGATTGTTTTTGACACCCGAATCTCTATATTTCCACCTTCAACACGGAATCGAGATCTCATGCGGCGCTCAACCCTGTTTCTGCTCATATCCGTCACTTTCTGGGGATTTTCGTATATCGCCATCAAGGTGGTCCTGCGTCAGCTCGACCCGGTCGAAATGATCTCGATCCGCTTTCTTCTGGCTTCTCCGGTGCTGTTTTTCATTATCAAGCTCAACCGCCGCCAAATCTGGCCGGTCGCCATGAAAGGCAAACTGCTTTTCGCCGCCGGTGTCATTTTTTTGCATTTCTGGGTGATGGCGACCGGTATGCAAGAAACCTCGGCCACCAATACCGCCTGGATTCTGACCACCGCCCCGATCTTCGTTGCGCTTCTGGCCCGTGCCTATCTCGGCGAGAAATTCCGGGGCGCGCAGTGGGGCGGACTGGCGGTCGCCGTGCTGGGCGTGTTCGTGCTGGTATACAACGGCGACTTCGCCAATCTCGGATGGATTCACTCGCGCGGCGATCTGATCGTCCTCGGCTCCTGCGTTACGTGGGCTGTCTACACCGTCGGCACGCGGGAATTGACCACCAAAGTTCGCCCGATGGTGGCTACCTTCTGGATGGTCACGCTCGCCGGTATTGTTTTCGTGCCGTACACGTTTGCGACTACCGGATTCGAGAAATTTCTCCACCTCGAGACGGACACGGTTATTGCGCTCGTCTTTTTGGGCGTGTTCTGCCTTGCCATCGCGTTCTGGCTCTGGTCAGAGGGGCTCAAACGTCAGCCGGCCGCCGAGGTCGGCGTCTATCTCTATATTGAGCCGTTAGTTACGATGATTGGTGCCTGGGTGCTGTTGAGCGAACGGCTGACTATATGGCTCTTTATCGGTGCGGCCCTGATCAGCCTCGGAGTCTACCTGTCCGAGCGGTTCGGACGGGTAAAGCTCGCGGAGCACGACGTATGATCACCGGGCGGGTTCTTCTGTTCCTATGCGTCGTGATCTGGGGGTGGACGTTCGTTTTCACCAAGGTGGCGCTGAATTACCTCTCGCCCGAGGAACTGCTCGGTCTGCGGCTCCTGACCGGCCTCCCGATTCAACTCGCGGTCATTCTGCTCAAGCGCCTCAAAGTAGATTTTACGGCCGGACAATACCGTCAAATTCTTCTTGGCGGTGCGATCATCACGGTCCATTTCCTTATCCAGATAACGGGAATCAAGTACACGTCCGCCACCAATACCGGCTGGCTGATTGCCGTCTCGCCGTTGGTCCTGGCCGTGCTTTCTTATGTTTTCCTGAAGGAGAAGATAGGCGGGAGGCTGAGTCTCGGAATCATCCTGGCCAGTCTCGGTGTGCTGCTCCTTATTTCAAAGGGTCACTTTACGGAATTCAGCTGGCTGAAATCTGTTGGCGATTGGCTGGTGCTGGGCTCGGCGTTTACCTGGGCGGTATATACGGTGGTCACCCGCGACCTCTCCCGGCGCGGCAACCCGTTGGTGGTCACATTCGCGATACTGCTCCCTGCGACTGTTTTGATGACCGGCTATATGATTCCGACCTCCGACTGGTCCTCTTTTCTTCATCTGCCGGCCCGGGCGGTCTGGTCGGTCCTTTTCCTCGGCGTTCTCGGAATGGGAGTGGCGCACTGGTTCTGGCAGGTAGGGGTGGCCCGTCTCGGGGCGGCCAAAGCCGGTGTGTTTTTATATATCGAGCCGCTTGCCACTACTGCTCTGGCTGTCCCGTATCTCCACGAGAAATTCGGCCTTTTTTCAGCCCTGGGGGGAATGCTGGTACTTGGCGGGGTCTATGTCGCTCAGGGCCGTCGCCGAAGGAAATTACCCGCCTGACCGGCTAAGAAAAATCATATTCGGCCAAAAAAGAAGAGAAACAAAATCCTTGTTCGTCCGTAGACCAAGTTGGATAATTACGGGTCCGATATGCGTCGACATACCTATGATCTCGCAGACCGGGATTCGCAACACGGAGGGGAAAGGACCATGAATGTGAAACGACACCTGATGAAAACCGCCGTTACCGCTTTGGTTACAGGCTTGATTCTGCTGGCTGCATTCGGTTGCAGCAGCGATTCCGATAAAATCCCCATCACGACATCATCAAAAGATGCCCGCGATTACTACCTGATGGGCCGTAATCTGGCTGAGATGCTTCGTCACCAAGAGGCGCAGCTATATTTTCAAAAAGCCGTGAAGGCTGATTCGAATTTCGCGATGGCCTACCTGCAACTGGCATACACCGAACCTACGACACAGTCTTATTTCGAATATTTGGACAAGGCACTGGCGCTCAAAGACAGCGTGTCTGAGGGAGAACGGCTGTACATTCTCGCCACTCAGGCAGGTATGGATGGGGAACTCTCCCAGAGGCAGAAATATCTCGAGGACATCATCAAGCTGTATCCGAACGACGAGCGTGCATACATGTACCTGGGCAACTTCTACTTCAGTCTGCAGGAGTGGAAGAAAGCTATCGAGCAGTACAATAAGACTATTGCCGTGAATGAGGATTTCTCTCCCATCTACAACCAGCTTGGCTATGCGTACCGATATCTTGGCGACTTTGATTCAGCCGAGAAGGCCTTCCGGAAATACGTGAAATTGAACCCGGAAGACCCCAATCCGTACGATTCCTATGCCGAGCTCCTGCTGAAAATGGGTAAGTACGGCGCATCGATTGATTCCTATGAGGAGGCCCTCAAGCAGGATCCTCGCTTCATACCGTCATATCTCGGCATTGCCACTAACTGGAACCTGAAGGGCCGGCACGACCGCGCCCGGAAGGAACTTCAGCGTCTGCTGGAGATCGCCAAAACCGATTACGAACGGCGCAACGCCTATTACGCCATGGCGGTTTCATTTGCTGATGAAGGCCGCTACGAAGACGCCGTCAATATGATGGAAAAGGAGCTCGCAGTATCAACGGCTGCCGGGGATAACGTGTCCATGGCCAATGACAATATCGGTATCGGCGGCATCCTGTATGAGATGGGCCGCTACGACGAAGCCATGGAGCGCTTCCTTCGGGCGAACGCAATTGTTCAGAAGGCCGGCGTTGCGGCGACATTGAAAATGAACTCCGAAAGGACGCTCCAGTACCAGAGAGCGCGGGTTGCGCTCGGGAAAGGCGATTTGGCGACCGCGAGATCCGAAGCTGAGGATTACATGAAACGGGCGGTGGCCGAGGAAAATCCGTTCCGAAAGTGGGCGGCTCACGAGCTCTTCGGGCGCATTGCTCTCAAAGAAAAAGACTACGATCGCGCCATCGAGGAACTCCAGCAGACCGGCGCGGATAATCCTTACAATCTCTATCGCCTTGCGCTGGCATACGAGGGCGCCGGCAATATTGAAAAGGCCAAGGAATATCTTGTCCAGACAATCGAATACCGGATGCCCAATAACATGAATTGGGCGTTCTGTCGGACTAAAGCGAAGGAGAAACTGGATTCGCTCACGGCCACTTGAGCGGGCCCGGCTGTCGATAATGCCGGAAGGTGCACTCGCCTTACCTTCCGGCCTTTTTTACGCCCGTTTTCGCTCTGCGCGCGCAGATTCTGCGATATCGGGCTAGAAATGCCTTGCAAGAATCGGTCTGCTGCATATATTTCCGGTTGGTATCCTACTGTACTTTGACATATAAAGCTCTCTACCGACGCTGGAGGCAGTCTCCGCGCGTCTGGGGTACTGGCAACGTATACAAAAAGTTAGGCCACCCAAATGTGCGGTTTGAGTGGCCCAGGAATGGCGTAAAGGTAAAGAGAAGGGTAAGGGATTCCTACCCTTTGCTTTTTGGTGACGAATTACTAACCCAAAGTATTCGTTATCTTGTGCTCGGAACGGGATAAGCAATCATACCGCTTATCTCGTTTTTTATTAGACGTAATTTCCCCCGAATTGTTCGCTTTTTTTCGTTCGTCTTGCGGGAATTCGTTACGCGGGGATTGGCTCTACGCCGGGGTCACGTTATTCCATAGACCGGACAACCCGGATCACTTCTCCGGGCGACTCAACCGACATCAATTCTTCGCGGAATGTTTCATATTGAAGCATCTCGGCGAGCGACCGAAATACCCGGAGGTACAGGCTGTCATCGTACGGCGGCGCGGCCATGATAAAAAACATGTGGACCGGCTCCTTGTCGGGAGCGTCGAAATCGTAACCCTCGGTCGAGCGGGCAAAGGCCATCATGAAATCCTTCGCCTGGAGGGAGCGGATATGCGGCACCGCTACTCCGTGACCGATGGCCGTGGAGGCTTTTTTCTCGCGGTTAAAGAAGTCAATGAGCAGCTTGTTCTTGTTGCCCAAGCGGTGCCCTTTCTCCAGCAGATCAACCAGTTCTCCCAGAATCTGCTCTTTGGCGTTCAGCTTCCACTTCTCGACCGAACCGCCTTCTTCAAGGGGTTCGATTACCGTGGTCATTTCCAACTTGATCAGGTCTTCGGTCAGAAAGCGCGAGAGATTCATAATCGTTATATCGGTCCCTTATAGTATTCGTTTGAGGAGTATAATGCTACAACTCGCGTCCTGTCAAGCAGTTACTGAGTGCAATCGACTGTTCCATCCCGGGCCCGTGATCCGCCCCCAAATGCCGAGATAATATTGACTTGTCAGGCCAAAAGGTGTACTTTAGCCGCGCATATGAAGGCAATCGACAATCTCATAAATCGACGAATGATGCCGATAATCTAATGAACAACAGTAACTTATTAAGGAGCGAATGCCTTCTTTTTCTGAACTGAAACGGACCCACACCTGTGGTCAATTGCGGGCCCAAGATGCGGGCAAGACAGTCCGTCTTAACGGCTGGGTCAACGGCAACCGCAATCTGGGCGGGCTGCTCTTTATTGACCTCCGTGATCGTTATGGCGTGACGCAGGTCGTCATCAACCCGGAGACCTTCCCTCCCGACATGCTCAGCGAGGCCGAGAAGGTCCGGGCTGAATTTGTGGTGGCGGTCGAGGGGGGTGTCCGTCCGAGGCCGGAGGGGACGGTCAATACAAAGATGGAAACCGGCGAAATCGAAGTTGTGGCCAGTCAATTCCACATCCTGGCGCCTTCAAAGACCCCGCCCTTCGAGATAGAAGACGAGACCACCGCCCACGACCAGCTTCGGTTGGAATACCGGTATCTCGACCTCCGCCGGGCGCCGCTGCAATACAGTATGCGCATCCGACATGAGACGGCGCTGGCAGTCCGCAACTATCTCGACAGCCAGGGCTTCTATGAGATCGAAACCCCCCTGTTGATTCGCTCGACTCCGGAGGGTGCGCGGGACTATGTTGTCCCCAGTCGGGTGCAGAAGGGTAAGTTCTACGCCCTGCCGCAGTCGCCGCAACTCCTCAAGCAGATTGTCATGGTGTCCGGTTTCGACAAGTACTTTCAGCTCGCGCGATGTCTTCGCGATGAAGACCTTCGCTCCGACCGCCAGCCGGAACACACGCAGATAGACATGGAAATGTCCTATGTCACACCCGATGATGTTTTCTCCGTCACTGAAGGGATGATACAATACGTCTTCCGGAAGGTGCTTGGTTACGAAGTCAAAATACCGTTCCCGCGGTTCACATTCGAAGAGGTGATGAGTCGGTGGGGAATCGACAAGCCGGATACCCGCTTTGGAATGGAGCTTGTCGACTTGACCGATATCGCCGGCGGCTCGGATTTCAAGGTCTTTGCCGAGAATGTCAAAAACGGCGGCGTGGTGAAAGGTATCGTGCTGAAGGGTGGAGGCGCTTACAGCCGAAAGCAGATAGACGAGCTTACCGAAGTCGCAAAGAGACACGGTGCGGGCGGCCTGGCCTACATCCTCCGGGCTGAATCCGGCGACAAATCGCCGATTCTGAAATTCATAGGTGAGTCGATTACGGAAAAACTGTGTGCGAGAGCGGGCGCCAACACCGGTGATGCCCTCTTCATTATATCCGACCGTCGCGGCAAGACCGAGCAGATTCTCGGGCAGCTTCGGCTTCATCTGGGACGAAAGCACGAGTCTCTCGACCGGAACGATTTTCACTTTCTCTGGGTGACAGACTTCCCGTTATTTGAATATAATGAGGAGGCAGGTCGATTCGATGCGATGCACAATATCGTCTCGCACCCGGTCGAGGAGGATCTTCCGTTGATCGACGAAGGCTTCACATCTGATCTGCCGGGAACCGAGCCCGCGCATCCGTGGCGGCGTGCCCGGGCGTTGCAGTACGATCTGGTTGTCAACGGCTGGGAGATTGCCTCGGGCGGACAGCGTATCAACCGGCGGGATCTTCAGGAGAAGATCCTGAAGATTCTCGGAATCGATCACGAGCGCGCCGAGAAGATGTTTGGCTTTCTGTTGCGAGCCCTCGAGTACGGGGCGCCGCCGCACGCCGGAATTGCGCCGGGGCTCGATCGGCTCGTATCGCTTATGATCGGCAGCGAGTCTATCCGCGATGTGATTGCTTTTCCGAAAACGACCAACGCGATTTCGCTGATGGATGGCGCGCCGACGCCGATCGAACAGGACCAGCTCGATGAATTGGGGCTGAAAATTGTAAAAGAGGAGAATGACTGAGAAGTATATGAGCCCGGACATCGAAGAACTAAAATCACGATCGCTGAGTGTCGAGGGAATCGACCAGCGGCTCCTGTTCGGGCAGAACGGCGTCTTCCTGCGCATAATTGAGACTCGTTTCAATGCCTCGATTATTGCCCGGGGAGACAAAATAGTTGTCGAGGGTCCGGGTCGCGAGGTCGACCAGATTATCCGCCTTTTGGGTGACCTTATCACGCGGATCAAACAGGGCGACTTCATTACCGACCAGTACCTGAACTACGCCATCGCCATGGTCAAGGAGAATGGTGAGGGTCCGGCCCAGAGTATCTCCACCGAGGCGCTGCTCACCAGTTCGCTCAAGAAGGTGATCAAGCCGAAAACGATCGGGCAGACACGCTATGTTGAGGCTGTCGACAAGAACGATATCGTCTTTTCCATCGGACCGGCCGGCACCGGCAAAACCTATCTGGCCTGCGCGATGGCCGTCGCCGAACTCCGGTCCAAGCGCGTCAATCGTATTGTGTTCACCCGGCCGGCTGTCGAGGCCGGTGAGTCACTCGGCTTCCTGCCGGGCGATATCCGCGCCAAAGTGGATCCGTATCTTCGACCTGTATATGATGCTCTTTACGATATGTTACAGCCGGATAAAATCCGGAAGTTGCTCGAAATCGGCGTCATTGAGATCGCGCCGCTGGCATTCATGCGTGGACGAACCCTCAATGAAGCCTTTGTCGTGCTCGATGAGGCGCAGAACACCACGAGCGCACAGATGAAAATGTTCCTGACCCGGATAGGGGAAAAATCGAAAGCGGTTGTCACCGGCGATATTACGCAGATCGATCTGGACACCCGTCACAGCTCCGGGCTGGTCAAGGTGCAGAAAATCCTCAAGGGGATACCGGGGATCCAGTTCGTGTATCTGGATGAAAAGGATGTCATCCGACATCGCCTGGTGCAGAGTATCATTCGTGCCTATGAAAAGCACGAGAAATCGGGCCGGAAGGAGTAAGGCGAACGATCGTTTCGCCATATGTTATCTTTTCTCTTAAGACTCAAACGACGAATACAACGCCTGCTTCGGATTAAGGCCACGACCCGGCAGCGGCAGGTGCCGACCGCGAGGTCAAGGATGATCAAGGCGCTCATGCTCCTGGTGGCTTCGTTGCTGATTGTCGTGTTCTATCCCGCCGAGGATCTGTACAATCCGTTCGATACGCCGAGAAAGGGTGAAATCTCGCGACAGCGCATTCTTGCGCCGTTTCCGATCACCATTTTCTACTCCGAGCAGGAGCTGCGTGATGTCCGGGAGCGTGTGCGAAGCGAAGTACCGCCCGTGCTCGACTATGACACCACCATCGTCAGAAACGTGAAGAATCGGCTGAGCTCGTTTTTCGCCCTGATTGATTCGGTCAAACAGTCAGCGCCGTCGCCGAGCCTCGGCAAACTCGATGAATGGTTCCGGATTGCGTCGACCCGCTTCCCGGCGATGAGCCAGTCAGTGATCACCACATCGCTGAACACGTCCATCGACCTGGCCGATATCCGACGGCGACTCCTGATTATATATGACGAGGAAATCTACCGTATCGGCTTTGTCGAAAGCCTGGGGGATATTCCCGAGGCGGGTACACCTAATGTGGTCATCCGTCAGGGAGAGCAGGAGATTAAGTACCCCCGCGACCGGCTGCTCGATAAAGCCCTCGCGTATGGTCGTCTGCTGACGGCGCTCAATCGGATGGCGGTTATTGATTCGATCAATGTCGATTACTCATACCAGATAGGGAAGACCTTCCTTCGCGCCAACCTGATTGTCAACCTGGCTGCCTACAACGAACAGGTGGCCCAGGCTCTCTCGCAGGTGCGCAATGTGAAGGAAGAATTGGACGAAGGAGATATCATCGTTCGCTCGGGCGAGAAAGTCAGCGCCCAGCAGGAGGAAATCCTGCAGGAAATGGTCCGCATCCAGAGACTTCAGGCGGCGGAGAAGAGCGCTGTGAGGGCGTACCTGCCCGCAATCGGGCGCGTCGTGCTTGTCATCCTGCTGTTTTCGGTGCTATATCTCTTTCTGTTCTATTTCCGTCGCGAGGCGTTTAACTCGAACACTCGGCTGTTTGCCATTTTTCTTGTGTTCGCCATACAGTTGTTCCTCGTGTACGTGGTCAATTATATTGCGGACCTCGTCGATGTTCAGTCCATTTATGTCTACCCGGTGGCTATTCTGCCAATCCTGATCACGATTCTGTTCGACGCCGAGATCGGCATTCTCACGACAATTGTCTTTGCCCTGTTGATGGGCATAATGCATCGTTTCAGCTTCTCGATCACGCTGATGACTATTGTGATCGGTATGACCGCCGTGTTCACGACGCGGCGGGTGCGCAAACGCTCCGATTTCTACCGGATTGTCTTCTCCGTGGTACTGGCTTATGTCGTCCTGATCTTCTTCGTGGAAAATCTGCGCATGAGTCCCGGCTCGGAAATCCTGACCGATATGGCCTACGGCGCGATAATGGGAATACTCTCTACGGCGCTGACTATTTTTCTGCTGCCCATCTTCGAATCGTTGTTCGGCTTCACGACTGATATCACCCTTCTGGAACTGTCGGACCTCAATCATCCCTTGCTGAAACGCCTGGCGATGGAGGCTCCCGGGACGTATCACCATTCCATATCTGTCGGTAACCTGAGCGAAGCGGCGGCGAAAGCAATCGGCGCCAACTCACTTCTGGCGCGTGTCGGCACCTATTATCACGACATCGGCAAAATCGAAATTCCGGAGTATTTCGTCGAGAACCAGTTGAGCGTGACCTCACGGCACCAGTCGCTGACGCCGTCCATGTCCGCTTTGATTCTGGCTTCACACGTTAAAAAGGGTCGGCAACTCGGCGAGGAAGCCGGCATACCGGACGATGTCCTCAATTTCATCGAGGAACATCACGGCACCATGGTCATGACTTATTTCTATAACAAAGCGCTCGAGCAGGGCGCCGATGAGTCGTCGATCGACAAATTCCGCTATCCCGGTCCGAAACCCCAGACGCGCGAAACGGGTATCTCCATGCTTGCCGATGCTGTCGAGGCAGCGAGCCGGACGCTCGAGGAACCGAAGCCCGCGCGCCTTCGGCACCTGATCCAGCGGATCATCAACGATCGGTTCCAGTCCGGCGAGCTCGATGAATGTCCGCTGACACTGCGCGACCTGGCCAAAATCCGCGAGGCGTTCGCACAGGTTCTCATGGCCGTATTCCATCAGCGTATCGAGTATCCAAAAAAGAAGGATGAAGTCCTCGAATGAGGCTCAATACATTCAAGGAAACCAAGACTCGATTACCGATGAAAAAGATACGGGAGCTCTTTGAGCTTGTCACGGCTGAGGAGGCAGTAAGCGACTGGGTGGCCGACATTAACCTCGTATTTACTTCCGACCGGAGATTGCAGGCGCTGAATAAACAGTACCGGCAAATGAATCGCCCGACGGATGTCCTGTCTTTCAACATCGACGATCCTCGGACGGATGGTGGGACTTTTGGTGAGATTTACATCTCGACCCAGACGGCCCGAAGACAGGCTGCACGGTACGGCGCTTCGTTGACCGATGAATACCTGCGATTGTTTTGCCACGGATTGTTGCACCTGTTTGGCTATGATCACATGACCGAAAAAGAAGAGAAATCGATGCTGCGCCGGCAGGAACGGTTTCTCGGGCTGGTGGAGTAGGGGAGACCGTGATGTTCGACTGGCTGGCAATTGTGGTGATCGCGGGTGTTTACGCTTCCGAGTACGTCGTCTCGCTCTACTCGCTGGCGGTGTATATCGACCCCGAGGACGTTCACGTCATTTTCCCCAATGTGTCCAGGCGGGAACGTGAATTCCTGAAACGCCTGGTTGCAAATCCCCGGGCGTTCATTCAAATCGCCACCGTCTACAAATCGCTTGCCCTGATTACGGTGGTTGTCCTCGCTACCTTCGTGTTCGATTCGATTTCGCGATCAACCGCCCTGAGCGCCTACTATGTGTATCCCGTCGGATATATTATCGTGTGGCTCCTCCAGGTCTTCTGTGTCGAATACCTCGCACGTCGGACCTCACGCAGGGCCATCCGCAACCGCATGCCGAAAAACCTCTGGCTTATCACGCTGATTTACTTTCTGCTCTACCCGGTGGTAGCCGTCTATCGTCGTTTGCTGAACCGGGTCCGTCAGGGTGACCACGTTACCGAGGAAGAAAAGGAAGATATTGTCGAGCGCGCGATAGAGACTCTTGCCGACCAGGCGGGTATCGGCGAGACCATAGTCGAGGAAGACGAAAAAGAGATGATCGGCCGTATCTTCCTGCTCGACCAGACCGTGGTACGTGAGATCATGGTGCCCCGCATAGATATCACCGGTATCGAAAAGTCGATGTCGGTCAAGAAGATCCAGGACCTGGTGCTTGCCGATGGCCATTCGCGGTTCCCGGTCTACGAGGAGAACATCGATCGCGTGATCGGCATCCTCTACGTTAAGGACCTCTTCAGCAACATGCCGGGACCGGATGAGCGTTTCGAAATGGCGAGTTACCTCCGCCGGCCGTACTTTGTCCCTGAATCTAAGATTATCGGCGAGTTACTGAAAGAATTTCAGGCCAGGAAACTGCATCTGGCGATGGTCGTCGATGAGTATGGCGGTGTAGCCGGGCTTGTGACCCTCGAGGATATTCTCGAAGAGGTGTTCGGCGAAATACAGGACGAGCACGACACCGAAACCGCTGAGTTTACCCGGCTGCCCGACGGTCGCTACCTTGCCGACGCGTCCATGATGGTGGAAAAACTCCAGGACTATTTCGAAACCGAATATGACCAGGAAGACTATGACACGATCGGCGGTCTCATATATGATCTTGTCGGTTCGGTACCAAAAGAGGGCAGTGTGGTAAAATGGCACGATATCACGTTCGAAGTTACTTCGGTCGAAGGCCAGCGAATTAAGACTGTCAGGCTCGACCGACACAAGCGCAACGGAAACGGTTCCGGTCAAAAGGAGCAAAACGGCGATTGATCTGCGGACCGGGCTGAGAATCAACCAGTGAATTAGTTGCGATTTCCCACGGGTTCGGGCGTATTTATTTCTAAACAGACACTCGACTCAACTTTCGGACTGCCATGGCAGACACACTTGACCAGAAGAAACCGCCTGCTCAAAAAAAGCCCGAATCAGGACTTCTCACCACTGTCGCCGCTGTCAGGGCCGACTCCTATGATCCCCCCGCACTGTATGCCGGAATAAGCCGCCTGCTTGATTTGATCGGCGGTATCGGCCGGTTTGTGCGGCCCGGTATGCGTGTCTTGATCAAGCCCAATTTGCTCTCCGCCAGGGGTCCGGAGCGCGCGGTCGTGACGCATCCGGAAGTCGTAGCGGCGATTGCGCGTCTGGTCAGAGAGGCGGGGGGCTCGGTTCAGGTCGGTGACTCGCCGGCTGGCGCCAAAGTGGGTATCAGGCGTGTCTGGGACAACACCGGTTACTCGGCGATGGCGGCTCGCGAAGGTCTGGAGCTGGTGAATTTCGAAAAGGCCGGTTCCCGACCGGTTGCCATCGACACCAGCGTGTACTATATCGCCCGGCCGGTGCTCGACGCCGACCTTGTTATCAATGTCCCCAAGCTCAAGACGCATGTGCTTACGCTGATGACCGGCGCCGTCAAGAACATGTTCGGCAGCGTACCGGGTTTCCGAAAAGGTATGTACCATAAATCGGCCCCCAGCCCCAGGCATTTCTCGCGTCATGTCGTCGACATCTTTTCGGCCGTACAGCCGGGGTTGACAATCATGGATGCCGTGCTGGGCATGGAGGGCGACGGTCCCGCCTCCGGCAGCCCGCGCCCGATCAACCTGTTGCTGGCCTCACCGGACGGCGTCGCGCTCGATACCGTTGCCGCGGATGTGATCGGATTGAATCCGCAACGCGTTCACACCACGCGGTATGCGGCCGAGGCCGGACTCGGAATCGGCTGGCTGGAGGGAATACGGGTCGCGGGGGAGAAGCTCTCGTCGATGAAAATCCCCGACTTCAAGCTCACGTCAAACCTCAAGCTGGAACTGCTGCCGCGATTCCTCGTGAATATTGTCGATCCTTTTCTATGGCTGTTGCCGGGGATTGACAGCTCAAAATGCATTATGTGCGGCGAGTGTGTAAGCTCCTGTCCTACTAAGGCGTTACAAAGCAACGGGCATCGCCGGATACCCAGCTTTCGAAAAAAGCTCTGCATAACCTGCTGGTGCTGTCACGAAGTGTGTCCGGAGCATGCCGTATTCATTGATAAGTCTTTTTTGGCCAGTCGTTTTCTGAAGTGATGCGCAATTTCTGCGCCAGCCAAGATATTGCTTGACAAACTATTACACAGTGGCTACCATTCTAGTGGCAAAGTATGCGTTTGAAAATAGGGAGTTTTTTGCACGGAAGATTCAGAACAGAATCTATCTTCTTTTCTGTTCCAACATATAAGATATTGAGCACGAAATCGGAGGTATAGCGAATGAAAAGCACGAAGCTTACGGCAGTCACATTGCTGCTGGTCCTTTTTGCGGCCTGCTTTTTCTCTACGCCGGTTCTCGCCGATCATCCCTGGGATATCGATAAAGGTACCGAGACCAAGGGAACGACCGATGTCGGCGACAATGATCTGAACGAAGAAAAGCAACAAGCGACACCCATCACAACCAGTGCCGAATCGTCGGATACGACTGTCCAGGCCAGCTGGCTCGATATGGTCCGTTTCGTTTACGATTATCTCGTTCCGATTCAGATGAAGCCGTATGGCGTGGATGTTTTCGAAGCAAGCAGCAATTCGAGACATTCCAGACGATAACGTGACAGCCCTAACCGGCGCGTAATTGCGCCGTAGAAGGAGACGGGAACCCTGTAGCGATCAATAAGAAAGCATGAAGCTTCCCTCACAAAAATACGTGTTTGATAACCGCCTCCTCGCCACAGAGGAACTATTTAAGCACATCAGGCGACGCAACTTTGGCGCAGCACAGCGGGAGTTGGAGAAGCTTTCAGAGGCCGACTACGCCAACAATCCCCACGAGCTGGGGTTGTATCACTCGTTGAAAGCCGAGAGTTGTTTCTTTGACGGCAACTATCCCAGGGCGTTGGAGCATGGTTTACGATCGGCGAAAAGCCTCGCGGATCTTCCTCTCAATCACCAGTACGGACGCGTTCTCTTCGTGCTTGCCAAGGTCTACCATATCCTTGGCGATATCAAGAACGCCGAGTTACGGGCGCGAGACTCTCTTGCCTCTTACCGCCGAGCCGGAGACGCCGATGGTCAGGTCGACGCTCTCAATATGCTCGCCTGGATAAACTCGATCCGCGGTCACCATCCGGCTGCTCTTGATTACCTTAAAGATGCGGTTGAACTGGCTGCCGATAATCCGCGGAAGGTGAAGCAGTTGACCGGTAATATCGCGCGTACGCGAATATTTCTCGGGCAGTGGGATGAGGCCGAGACGGAATTAGCCGATGCCCTCAAGTATGACTACGAGCAGAAAGAAGAGATATCCCAGGTGATGAATCACCTGTCGCTCGGCTACCTGTATTTCCGCCGGCGTGAATTTGCCAGGGCCTCGCGCAATTACGATCAGGCCCGCAAGATTATTGAGCGCCTCGATCTCAAACGCGAGAAAGTGCTGTATTTCGAGTATGCCGGTGAAATGGCGCTCGAAAAAGGCGACATCCATCGCGCCAAGTCCCTCCTCAGCGAAGCCTACCACCAGGGTAAACTCCTGGCGCCTGACTCCTCGATGGTCGGCCAGGCTGCGCGCCGACTCGCCGATGCCGAGCTCGCGCTGGACAACGTCGACGATGCGATGAAGTATGCTCAGAAGGCTCTCGACGTTTCCCTGCAACTCGGTGAGCGGGCGGAAGTCGGCGCCGCCAAGCGGACAATTGCCGCCGTATTTGCCGCGCGGACCGAATTCCCGGATGCTCTCGAACACATCACGCAGGCGGTCGAGACACTCCGCGAGGTTGCCGACCCGGCCGAACTTGGCCGCACGCTTATCGTGATGGGCGAAATACGCCTGGCAGCCGAAATCGAGGGCTACGACAAGACACGCGTCGTCTTCGACGAAGCGGCACGAATCTTCAAGAAACTCAAACTGGAGTACTGGCAGGCCGAAACTGAATTTCGCTCGGGCGTGTTTGCCTGCCAGCATCTTGACCTGGCCACCGGCTTCAAGAAATTAAGTCGGGCGGAGCGGATTTTCTCCCACCTGCACGAAAAGACCAAAGTACGCGCTGTCGACCACTTCCTTAATTCGCTTTCGGAACAGGCTGTCGCGCTGTCTATCTCGAGTGAAAACGATTTCAAGATCTTCGGTAATGTCATTTCGCAGAAAGAGATCAAGGAAATCCAGAGCGGCCAGATGGATGAAATGTTTGCGATTCTTCGCAAGCGGACAAACGCTGACCGGGTGCTGATATTCTGCCCCGAGTTCGAGGAGAGCCCGGTCATATCATCGCTGTCGCTGAGTCTATCGCAGGCAAATCGTTTTGCCGAGAGTTTCAAGCAGCTGTTAGGGGAAGAGATTGCCGACGGCAAACCGACTCTCCTGTTGGACTGCCGCCGCGATCCGTACATAAACAATCTCTTCCCGGATATCAGTGACATTATCGCCAGTGTGATTGTCGTGCCGTTTACCATGAGCGACGGTTGCAGCAGCTACCTGTACTTTGACAAGATATCCCGCGATAACACGCTGAACCCGTTCAACCAGGCGGAATTGAATTTCGCGGTCGGGTTCTCCGATATCATCGCCTTCAAGGCCGCCGAATTGCAGAAAATGAAACTGCTCGAAGATAATCGCCGGCTCAAGGCGCAACTGAAGGAAGAGGCGGTCTTCCCGAATATCATTACCAAGAATTCCGAAATGTTCGACATGCTGGCCCAGGTGCGCCAGGTGGTTGACTCGAATATATCCATATCGATCGAAGGTGAAACCGGTTCCGGGAAGGACCTTCTGGCCCGGACGATTCACTACAATTCAAACCGTCGCGATAAACGATTCATCTCGGTCAACTGTGCGGCGTTGCCCGAATCGCTGCTCGAGTCGGAGCTGTTTGGCTACAAGCGCGGCGCCTTTACCGGCGCCGACCGCGATAAGTCGGGACTGTTTGAAGAAGCGCATCTCGGGACGTTCTTCCTCGACGAGATCGCCGATATGCCGCTGAACATCCAGGCAAAAATACTCCGCGTGCTCGAAGAAAAAGAGCTCGTGCGACTGGGCGAGACCAGCCCGCGCAAGGTTGATGTCCGCATCATTTCAGCGACCAACAGGAACCTCAAGGAAGAAATCGCATCGGGCAATTTCCGCCATGATCTGTATTACCGGCTGACCGCGTTGACCTTCCGCCTGCCGCCGTTGCGCGACCGTCGGGAGGACATTCCGCTGCTGGTTCAGCACTTCCTGAAAGACACCGGCAAGCGGATGTCGCCGGAGGCCTTGAAGTATCTCGTGGCGTACGACTGGCCGGGGAATATTCGCGAGCTCGACAACGAGGTCAAAAAATTAGTGCTTCTGGCCGGCGATGAAGACGAGATCGCTTCACAGATTCTCTCGACCAAGATACTCGCTTCAGAGGTCTCTGACCACGACGACGACGCCGGTGCGTCCGACCTGGACGAAAACCCCGTCTTCGATGACCGCTATTCGCTCTACGATTATCTGGCGGCGCATGAAAAACGGTTTATCGTCCGCGCCCTGATCGAGCGGAACGGTGTCAAGAAGCACGCCGCCTCGCTGTTGAACATACCGGAGTCTACGCTCCGGCTGAAAATCAAGCAGTACGGCATCGATCTCAAGAATCTCGACGCCATAAATTAGTATTCAGACAAGCTGTCCATCGCGAGCGCCTTGTGCAACAGGGCGCTTTTTTTTATTATGTCCATATGTGTGCGGCCTATTTCTATCAGACGTATGCGGGCAAGCCATACTGGAATATGGCCTTTGACGAGTGGCTGCTGGCGCGGACACTCGAGCGGCCCGGGGCGCTTTTCCTGCGGCTGTATACCTGGCAACCGGGAGCGATCACGTTCGGATATAATCAACGTCAGGAGACCGCGCTCGATTTTGATCGGCTGGGCGACACGCCGGCCATACGGCGTGTGACGGGCGGGCGCGCCCTGTACCATGATCCATCCGAATACACTTACGCCATCGCAGCCAATATCGATCAGTCGCCGTCGGCAGTACTATCTTCCGGCCTGTCAAGATCTTCCGAGGCAATATCGATGGCGCTCGCGGCTTTCCTCGCACGGTTGAACATCCGGGCCGACTATGTGCGAGCGTCCGCTCCCGGACACAACCGGCCGGAGATATTCCATAAAGCGCCATGTTTCGCATCCGCTGCCCGTCACGAGTTGATGTCCGCGGGTCGCAAGGTGGTGGCGTCGGCGCAGAAGCGGCTGGGCCCTTCCTTCTTACAGCACGGTTCGATCAAATTGTACGGTGTGGCGTCACATCCGGCCCTGGGCGATCCGGAGGAGAGCAGAAGCGGTCTACAATCAATTGATGCGGAATCGTTTACCGGAACCGCCGCGATCTTCAGGCAGGCCATCGGAGAATCTTTGAGTATCGACTTTACCGAAGTCGCGCCAGGCAAAGAGGAACGGGCCGAAATCGACCGACGCGCCGATTTCGTTAAAAAAAACCGTCTCGAAAAGCGCCTTATTATTGCACAGAAGCCCGGTGCGGAAAGTCTATAACAGTGAAAGGGAATTGCCCGCGGTAATCGGGAAAAATCGCTTGACTTTCGGGAGATTCTGTGGGTATTTTGTTCGCTAACATATAATTGAGAGTCTGTGCTACGCATCAGTGAATGATAGGTCTGGAGGTTGGCATAACGGTTGGGTTAACGAAGGCAGAGTACTCCTCACAGCTTTGTCTCTATCCCGTTAATATTCCAAATGATATAGAATTCGGGGCGCCGCGTCAGGGCGGTGTGCGGGTTATTTCGATTAACAAATGTTCGTGATATGTCCATGGAGGAAGAGTAAGATGTTTGGTAACGGTAGACGTCTGATCACCTTGTCGATTCTTCTGCTCCTGTGTCTGCTGTTACTGCCGCTGGAGTCGTTCGCGGCGGCGGTAGGTCAGATCAAGGGCACTATTACCGACAAGGAAACCGGAGAGCCTATCCCCGGTGTCTCGGTTCGGGTGGCCGACACCAAATTCGGCGCCATGACCGATCTTGACGGTAAATACACCATTCCACGCCTGGATCCCGGTACCTATTCACTACAAATCACGTCGGTCGAATACGAAAACATAACCGTGACCGACGTGAAGGTGGAGGCGGACCTGACGACGGAAGTTTCCTACAAGTTGTCGAAGAAGGTTACGGATATCGACAAGACGATCACTGTCAAGGCTGTGGTCGACGTTATCGATCGATACACGACCGAGAGCAAGACGACCATCACTCAGCAGGAAATCAAGACCAAGCCGGTTCAGACCGTGGACGCCATTATCAAACAGGTGGCCGGAGTTCGCACGACTGCCAGTGGTGAGGTCTTTGTCCGCGGCGGCCGCGCCGGTGAAGTTTCCTACATCGTCGACGGCGTTCCGGTCGGTGATCCCCTGGGCGGTGTCGGTCAGACGGGGGCGAACCTGTCACTGGTCTCCGGATCGATCCAGGAAATCCAGATCATTAAGGACGGGTTCGATCCCGAGTACGGTAACGCCCTCTCAGGTATTGTCAAGATCACCACAGCGACCGGCTCGAAAGATAATACCCGGATCAACATGCAGTATCTTACTGATGATCTCGGCAATTCTGACCTGAACAAATACTCGCGAAACTACGATTACGTGAGATTCTCCATTTCGGGTCCGGATCCCTTCTTTAAGGACAAATTGCTCCCCGCCCTTGGTATCAATTTCCTCGAGGACAAGGAATTTACTTATTACTTCTACGGCGAAGTTGACAAGAGCGACGGTATCTACCAGTACGACAGCTACGATACGCCGATTACCCGCATGGCTACCGATAATTTCAATTTGCTCGGTATCGACGTGCCGGACCGACTGCTCAACCGGTACTACTGGATGGGTAACCTCAAGTTTCGTCCCAGACAGAACCTGAAGTTCATCCTGTCTTACAAGAACTCGACTCGTGACAACCGTGCGTTCGACTGGCAGTATCGGTACACATCGGCAACGGCCCCGGTTTATACCGACAAGTGGCAATCGCTGTCGCTGGAAGTCTCACAGGCGCTCTCCAAAAATACGAGTTACGAGGCGGTCTTTTCATATTACACCACTGAGTACACCCAGAAGCCGGGCGATCCCAGTAACCCGGGAGAAGGACTTGACCCTGATCAGTTCCTCCTCAATACGCAGTGGGAAACCTACGATGACGCCAACAGAAACGGCATGTACGACGCACCGGAACCGGTGATCAATATCTTCCCGGATTCGAGCAGCTACGGTGCCAACTTCAATGGCCCGGGCTACACCTATGGAGAATATCTTTACGATATTAACCAGCAGGGCAGCCAGGCCACACCTTCGGATTTCCGATTCAACACCAACGGGTACCGCGATAATCTCGAGGGAGAGGCCTTTATCGACCTCAACGGTAACGGCGTCTGGGACGCCGGCGATCCATTGACCGGCGACAGGAACGGTAACGGAACGTTCGACGCCGACCGGGCCAGCGATATCAGCAACAACTCTTACGAGCCGTATCTGGACGGTGACGTCATAATCGGCGAGCCGTATACTGATGTGAACTTCAATAACGTCTATGACCGCGGGATCGATATTTTCATCCGCAGCGACGACGAGTCCATCAATCAGGACCTCAATCACAATGGTCGCTACGACGGTCCCGATGCTGAATTTGAACCGGGAATTCCGTACGAAGACCGCAACGGCAACGGTGTCTACGATCGGCCGAACAACCAGTACGATATTGGTGAACCGTTCACCGATGTCAACGGCAATGGCCGGTACGACTATGCCAGCAACTTCCTCGACATGAGCAATTATGCCACTGATCTGCACTGGGTGGCGCGCCAGATTAATCGGTATCGCGGTGAAATCAAGATGTTCCGTCAGATGGGAAATCATGAGTTGAAGGCCGGTGCGGCGGTTCAGCGCGAGGACTTCAGCTATCAGGACATCGCCCGGCCGTATCTCGCGTATACCGGCCGGTACGACGGTGGTCCCTATCCCGACCGCGGTGCGTTCCGCGACGTGTTCAGCTACACGCCGTGGTCCGGAACCGTCTACTTACGCGACAAACTCGAGTATGGTTCGATGATTGCGTCACTTGGGCTGAGACTCGATTTCTTCCTCCAGGATACCAAGGACCTGGTTGACATAGCCAAGAACGATGACCTCGGTGGTAACTTCATCTACGGCGATCGTCACAAGCTGTCGCCGCGAATCGGCTTCTCATACCCGATTTCCGATAAGGCCAAGGTCCACTTCAACTACGGGCATTTCTACCAGCTGCCGGACTACAACTACATGTATGCTCGGAATACGCAGTCTGTTAATCAGAATGACGTCGTCGGCAACTACAACCTCGATTATGAAAAGACGGTACAGTACTCGTTCGGTGTGAAATACGCCTTGAACGAGAACTACTCCCTTGACGTGTCCGGCTATTTTAAAGATGAATTCGACAAAATCAACAGTGCCGCGGTGCGAGTCGGCGGATTGACTCGTCAGCAGTACCGCAACAGCGACTATGGTCGCAGTCGCGGATTCGAAATAGAACTGGCGAAGCGCGGCGGCGGATACGTGAACGGGCAGATTAACTATAGTTATGCCTTCGCGTACGGCAAGGCTTCGCAGGCTAACCAGGATTACCTGAACGACTTCTACCTGTCGCGCCAGCCGCTCGATGAAGCGCCGCTCGATAACGACATCAGGCACTCGCTCAAGTCGTCCATACAGATTTATGTCCCCAGTTCGGTGAAGCCCAAACTGTTTGGGCTGCCCATTCCGAGCGGATGGTCGCTTTCCATCGAATCAATCATCGAAAGCGGAGCGCCGTTCACACCGACGAAGACCTACCCGAATATCTCGACCGGTTCGGCCGAGGATATTCAGAGGAACTCTTTGCGGTATCCGGGCACGGTCGTATTCGACGCTCGTTTCAGTAAGGACTTCCGGCTGGTTGGTCTCGACTGGGCTGGAATCGTCTGGGTCGAAAATATCTTTGACCGGCGAAATGTCTCATATGTGTATCCGAACACCGGACGTCCCGATACGCAGCAGGACCCGATCGACCAGATATATATTCCCGCCGGTACCGAATATGATCGCAATCCCTACAACTGGGACTACGGTCGTCAGGTTCGCGTCGGCCTGGAAGTTAACCTGTAACCGACAGTCAGTGTGAAGTTAGTAGTAATGAGAATAAATGAGGTTGCAATGATTACGAGATCAAGTCGTCGAGCGCGACCGGTAGGAAAGCATTGGACTGCTGTCAGTACGGCCGCAGCCCTCTTGATATGCCTGCTGATCTTCGCGGCGCCGTCGATGGTCCATGCCCAGGCAAAAGTCGGCACCGCCGGCGCGCAGTTCCTTGAACTCGACGTGTCGGCACGCGCCATGGGTATGGGTGGCGCCTTTACGGCCGTCACCAACGACGTCTCCGCCGTCTATTATAATCCGGCAGCGTTAACCTCGCTGTATGGCATGGAGATGATGGCCACCTATATCAGTCTCCCGGCCGACATCAATTACGGATTCTTCGGGATCGGTTTCCCGCTTGAGTCCGTCGGTGGCGTGCTCGGTATAGGAGCCTACGCCCTCTCCACCGGAGAGATGATACGCCGCACGTACGAGCAGGGGACCTACGAAGGTACCGGCCAGACTTTCGTGGCGCAGGACTTCTCTCTCTCCGCCAGCTATGGGAGGTACCTGACCGACCGCGTTTCGATCGGGTTCACACTCAGGTATATCGGCGAGTTTTTCGAAGACGAATCGGCGAGCGGATGGTCGGCCGATGTCGGTATTGTCTACAATACCGGCTATCGCGGTTTCAAGATTTCAACCGTCATCACCAATTTCGGCCCCGACCTGAAGTTCATCGAGGAAGACTATCCACTTCCGATCAATTTCAAATTCGGCACCGCCATTAACATCATCGACGGGGTGGACAACGTCGTCACGTTTGCCGCGGAGGGCCAGCACCCGTCCGACAACCTCGAGAAGTACAATGCCGGCCTCGAATATACGTTCAAGGACCGGTTTGTGCTCCGTGCCGGCGGCCGCTTTAATTACGATGTCGACGGGTTCACCGCCGGCGGCGGTATCCGCTGGCCGTTCGGCGAAGAGAGTGAGATCAGTGTCGATTATGCCTACCAGGATTTCGGCGTGCTCACGGAAGTACACCGTTTCTCGATGACACTGGCGTTTTAGGGAGTTGGGAGAGGTAAATGGAGTATAAAATAATGACCACACGAATTTCATCGCTGCTGCTGCTCTTTGCGGCCGGCGTGTTGGTTATCGGCTCGCTTGTCCTTCCCGGTTGCACGGACTTCCTCGACAATCGTGTCAGGGGTGACCAGACGGAAAATCAACCGCCGGTTGTGTATTTCGTCAACATACCGCCGGATGGCTACAAAGTGTCGGTGAACCCCGCCGTATATTGGGTGGGCACCGATGCCGATGGACTCGTCACCATGTTTCGATATATCGTCGTTCTCTCCAGCGATTTGAACGGTATGTCGCCCGATGAATACGCGGGTGCCGTCCTTATCAACCTGCCGGAGTCCGAATGGACGTACCTGGATGTGACCGTCGATGACCCGCAAACCGGAAATATCATTCCTGCGTCGGCCGACCTAACCGACCCGGTGAACAACTATATTGACCAATATATATTCGTCCAGGCGTTCGACGACCAGTCGGCGACATCAAATATTGCCTGGCGTCTCATATCGCGAAATGACTATCCCCCGGCGACACGGGCCTATGGCGTCGATACGTCCAATATCTATATCAACGCCGCCGTACCGGGAGCCGTCGGCACCGGCACTAAGGTGAGATGGGAATCGACCGACCCCGACGACGAGGATACTCTCTTCGAATACAAGTGGGATGTCTACGGCCCCTACGATTCTCTTACGCTTAAGAGCCTGAAGGATTCTTTCCTCGTCGACGTCTTTGTTTCTAACGATGCCAAGGTTTACCGCATAGGCAACGGCGACGTCATCTATATTATCGATACGAGCTTCACCGACACCGGTATCGTGGTGGACACGACGGAGACTATCTATGTCGACACTATCACGGCGAATAACCTCTACGGAGAACTCGACGAGCTGCTCCGGCTCGAGGACGAGGACTTCCAGAACAGCAATGTATATAACCTCAAGGTAGACAGTTCTTGGAACGGCGCCGGCCGTTGGGTCACGAATGTTCAGGATTCACTGTACGATCTTTATCGAAATTCCGTCACCGACTCCACGATTGTGCGGCGCTTCCTTTTTGTCGTCACCGGTCGAGACGGTGCCCAGGTCGCGGATCTCACACCGGCCTGGACAACCTTCAAGTCCATCGAGCCGATGTATGAGCGGGATATTCTGATCCTTGACTTTGCCAACGTGAGTATTCGCTACAACGGACCGTACATCGTTCCAGGCGATACCGCCTTCGATGGTTCTCAGGCGCTTATCGCCCCATGGTATTGGAGGGAAGCCATCGAAAACTGGGCCGCGGCATCCGGATTGCCTATCGATTTCGAGATTCTCGACACCGGTATTTACCAGTTTACGAGGGGCGACTACCTGTATACGCAGAAAGTTGGCGTAACCCTGAAACAGCTCCTGCAGCACAAGATGGTCATACTGTATAACGATGACATTCTCCAGGCCAGTTTGACCGACGGCACGTCACCCACGTATACGGGTTCGGCGGTGTACACGGCGATAGACGCGGGCGTGAACGCCTTCGTTACCATGCGTGCGCCGCTCAGCAAGGGCCTCTGGTCCGTGTATGACTCGCTGGTAACACCTGATCAGCAATACCGGAGGTATTTCGGGGTCCAGGATATGGTCTGGTCCGGCTGGGGGTACAATGCCCGCGGCTCGCTGACAGATCGCAATACTATCCGCAGGCGAGTGGAGGACTTCATCGGCGCCAAGAGCCTTCCGAGCGCAAAGCCGCAATTTCCGGATCTCATGGTTGACTCGAACCTTCTCCACCTGAGATACAATTGGGATTCTCTCCAGTTGAGAAATTACTTCAAGTATTCTCCCTTCAAATGGGGCGGAGTCATTCCCGGAGAAGACACGCTCGTCGGCCAACCGTTCGGTCAGTACCCGATACCCAGTGATCTCCGGGCGCTGCCCGAGGTTGACTGGGCTTCGACGATTTACGGTACCGAGGTGTTGTACCTGTACCAGTCGTATTATGGGTCATCCCACCCTCTCGGCGAACCGTATAATTTCCACGGTGCGCCGGTCGGACACCGACTGAACAGCGGGTACTACAAGACCGTCCATTTCTGCTTCACGCCGCTGTCCATCGACACGGTCGGCATGCAACAGGTACTCAACGAAGTGTTCAACTGGCTCTACGAACCAAATCTTGTCCAGCCACCCACCAAGCTTCGGTACCGGGATGCAAAGGTGACGCTGAACATGGATGAGGCGCGCGAAAACTACTGGGAGAGGATCGAAGACAATATGCTCGATGAAGACGCCAAGATCAGCTACAAGGAAGTTGGTTTGTGGCGCTAAGTCGAGATTCAATGAGATAGAACGAAGGGACCGGATGCATTTCGGTCCCTTTTTCTTTACCGTATCCGGCGGAACGTTTCTCGCAGTCGGTCAATACGCGTATCGTCGGGGAAACGTCGCTCGGCGGTAGCCAGCACCGAATCAGCCAGCATCCATTCGCCAAGCGATGCCAGCCCGCCGGTCAGGTTGATGTAGGCTTCGACCAGGTTTGAGTCCAGAGCTATGGCGTCACGGCTGTACTTCACCGCGTCCGCAAAATACCCCTGCACCCCGTTCAGGTAACCGAGCTGGTAGAAGGTCTTGGCCTTTTCTTTTGCGAAGTTCTCCGGGCTGTTCCGGAAATCAGCGTCGAAGGCGGTGTTGTCCGTCTCGATAGGCGGCGGCTTGGCGTTGACCGCAAGCAAGAGAATGGTCTCCGCCCGGTCGGTGAGACCGCGGCTCAACAGCGCTGTGGCCGCCTCGTTCAGCACAAAAAGATCGTTATTCGTGTTTTGCGCCGACCGATCAACCAGTATTATCAGGCTGCTGTCGGAAATCTGCGGCGATTGGGCTGCCGCACGAAGCAGGACCATGTTGGCGGTTACATCATACGGCCGTAACCGCAGGGCGTGCTCGGCCTCATTCAGCGCCTGCTCATATTGATCATTGACCAGGTACAGCGACGCCAGGTTTATGTAGGCGCGAGCTCGTTTCGGATGTAATTCCCTCTCGCGATTCAGGTAATAAAATGCCGAATCCGTTTGCCCCAGCCGCATGAAACTGATACCGAGATTCAAATTGGTCGTGGGATAACCGGGATTGTACGCCAGCGCAATGCGATACGTGTCGACGGCCTTTCGGTACTCACCCCGGTTGATTTGCATCAGCCCCTTGGACAGCAAGTCCTGGGTCGAAACTTCCTGTGATACGTTCACGACGGGAGCCAGCGTGAATATGGAGACAACAATGCCCAGCGCAAGGAGCAACACGACCCTCAACCTGTGGCGGTACATTTCCTCGATCAGGGCAAATGGGGCGGAAGCTGCGAAAATGATATAGTACGGCATCAGCGGCAAACGAAAACGGCTGTTGTAGAAGAACAGCGAGGTCACGACCACGTATGAGAGGACCATCGCCACCGTCAACACCATTCCCCGATGCTTTCGGAAGGCCAGTATCACCCCGAGCACCGCAAACGAGAAAATAATCCAGAAAGACAACGGGTCATATCGGAGCAAAGGCACCTGCCGCATGAAGACCGGTAACGAGCGGTTGTTCGATATCTCGCGATCGGAGAAATTTAAATACAGTTTCCGAAGATAGAGCTTGATGAAATCACCCGGATGTGATTTGACCCACTCGAGTCCGCGGTCAAACCAGTACGAAGAGACCTCGCCCGGCCGAAGTCTCCCACCGACCGCTTTCTCGGCTTCCCACGTGATGTCCTCGATGCGCCAGTTGTGGCCCAACGGCGGCGGCATCACCGCCGAGACCCCATCCGCCGAGGGGTTATTGCCGATATAGAAGTTGATCCCGCCCTGCGAGGAAATGAGCACCGGATCATCGGCCACCAGCACGTTGCGCAGAAATACCGGGCCGATAAATACCACCAGCCCCAGGAGAAACAGCGATAATTGACCTGCCCGTTTGATGAGGGCGGCACGGCTGATTGCTATCGCAACAAGGACGACGACGACGAGAACAAGCACCGTTGGTCGCGTTATCGCCGCCACGCCGAACATCAGTCCGCTCAACAGAATGTGACGATCCGAACGGCTTCGAATCCACGCCAGAAAGAAATACACGCCGAGTTGTACGAGAAGCGTGAACAGGGGATCAAGGAGCAACTCCCCGTCGAAATAGATCATGATCGGATACAGCGCCTGCAAGAGAGCCGCCAGCAAACCGGCGCGATGGTTGAACAGACGATTCCCGATAAAGTAGGTCATGAGGACCGAGGCGGTCCCGACGAGAATCCCGAAGATTCTGAACACCCACAATGAAGTCCCGAATACGGCGATCAGCGCCGCCAGCACGAAGACATAAAACGGCGCCCGAAAATACGTCGTATCACCGAACAGGTTCCCCGCCGCAATTGACTGTGCCCAGTGCAGATGATAGTAGTTGTCGACTGTCAGTTGATACCAGTCGGGGAGATGGTAGTACTCGTAGAGGTATACCAGCCGGACAATGACCGCCAGGACTAGTACGGTCACAACCGCCAGTGGTATTCGATGAGATCTTGCGGGCTGCTCCACCATCCGCGGTAATATAGCCGTTATAGGCCCAAAAACCCTGTAAAAAATTGCAGACAAATGGGAATGGAGAGGTGAGTGTGAATCATTTTGCACATCATGAAAAGACCCTGTCGGAATGGTGCTCACTATTGCGCAGTGCGTGATCATGTTATGTTCTTATAAATCAGCGAATTGCATGGGCGATTTCATGGTGACATGCAGCGTAATTCCTATTAATTGAGGAAGCGGGTAGCGGCACAACCTTTGCTCTGATGCTAATCGAATCGGAGGAAAGTGAGAATATCATGACTCGTACTGCTACCAAATTGGTCCTGACGGCGCTCATCCTGACCGGCTTTCTGATGGTCGGGTCATCCGCCCGGGCCGATTCCAGATTGGGCCCTGCGTTCCGTCAGGCAGGGGAGTCGCTCGAGTCAGATTCTCTCGTGAACATTATCGTCTTCCTCGACAACGGCGTCGAACGCGCCGGAGTCGCGCTTACTTCGGACAATCCGTACCTCAGCAGGTCGGAACGAATCAGAGAGGTATACCGGAAGCTGCACGCGACGCCTTCTCGCGAAGCCGGGGCGGTCGAGCAGTTCCTCAGTGATGTCGCTCATGGCGAAATCACCCGGTTCTGGATCGTGCCTGCCTATGCCGCGACCGTCCCGATGAACACGGTTCAGGCGATTGCCGAATTGCCGGGCGTGGATCTGGTGATTCCCGACGCCGACCTGACTTTTGATGAACCGATCGACGTCAAAGCCGCACCTTCATCAGCCGCCACGGTATATAACCAGCTCGTCATGATGGATATTCCGACTGTCTGGAAACGCGGGCTCACCGGCAGCGGGCGGCTGGTCTGCTCCTTCGATACCGGTGTCGATGAAACCCACCCGGCGCTCGCCGGTAAGTGGCGGGGCAATCACACCGATCTGTCGTCATCGTGGTTTTCCACCATCAATCCGGACACGGTTCCCTACGATGCCGCCGGGCACGGGACGCACACGATGGGCATCATGGTCGGTTCCAACGGCGTGGACAGTTTCGGCGTTGCCCCCGGAGCCGAATGGATCACGGCCGGCGTGATTGACCAGGGCAAGAATCTCTCATCGACCATCAGCGACATCCTTGGCGCCTTCCAGTGGGCGTTGGATCCCGACGGCGACCCGAACACGACGGATGATGTTCCCGATGTGGTTCTCAACAGCTGGGGCATACCGAACGGCGTCTTTGACGATTGCGACGACACCTTCTGGGCGGCTATCGATAATCTCGAAGCCGCCGGAATCGTCACCATCTTCGCCGCCGGCAACGAGGGCCCCGATCCGAAAACTATTCGTACCCCCGCCGACCGGAGCACTACGCCGCTCAACAGCTTTTGTGTCGGCGCCGTCGACAACGGCAAGGTGATCGCATCGTTCTCCAGTCGCGGACCTTCCTCATGCGACACCACGCAGATCAAACCGGAAGTCGTCGCTCCCGGCGTTTCCATCTGGTCGTCGGCGAGAGGCGGCGGCTACGCCTACATGAGCGGCACCTCGATGGCCGCCCCGTTCATTGCCGGACTCGTCGCGCTTTGCCGCCAGTACAATCCGGATGCCACGGTCGAGCAAATCAAGAACGCCATTATCGCGGGCGCCGAAGATCTCGGTCCGGTGGGCGAAGACAACGCCTACGGCCATGGTTTCGTGAATGCCGCCAGGGTGATCGATAACCTGCCGGTCCGGCTTGCACCCGAATTTTCCGTCGCTTCCATCTCGGTCAATGGCGGCGGGGTCGCCCTGCCCGGCAAACAATCCGATCTCTACCTCGAACTGAACAACCCGTCCGGGAACGTCGAACAGGTCGCGGGGTATCTCGAGTCGGCCGCGCCCGATGAAGCCGTCGTCATACAGGACGTGGCCCTGTTTCCGTTTGGCGCCGGCGGTACCGCGGCCTCCGGTTACACACCGTACCAGGTAGCGATCGACAGTTCGGTGGCCCACGGATCATCGGTTCCCTTCCGGCTGATCGTGAAACGCCTTGAAGGCGAGGTTATCGATACCGTCAACTTCTCGGTTCCGGTCGGCTATTCTCCGCCCGGAGTGATTGCCACTCACGAGTCCGGCGGCGACGCCTTTTCGATCTCCGACTTCGGCCAGTACGGGCTCGGTCCCATGTCGATTTACAACGCCGGCGGTACCGGCTTTACGTACAAGAGCAGCTCGAACCTCCTGTATGAAGCCGGTCTCATGGTCACGGCTCCCGGCTACTCGGTATCCAACTCGGTGCGTGGCAGCATGGGTGACTTCCGCGTTTCCGATTTCACGCCGATACAGGGTCTGGGTGACGGCTGGGACAGCGAGGACGGCGGTTACCACATGACCGCTGCATTCACCGACACCCGCTCGATCAACCCGTTGCCGGTGACTGTCTTGCAGGAAACCGTCGACTACGGGCGCGACGGAGACGACGGCATGTATATCCTGCGCTATTTCCTCGTGACCAGTTCCTTCCAGGCGCTGGACTCCGTCTCGTTCGGCCTGCTGGCCGATTTCGATATCACCGGCGGTGTCGAGCGAGTCGTGTACGATTCTGACCACAAGCTGGTCTACCAGAGCGGCGACACCGGTCCTATAGTCGGCGTGGTTATGCTCGACGGTCTTCAGGCCGTCTCGGTCATGGCCAACAACGACGGCAAGTCCGGCCTGACCGAAAACGACAAATACGGCCTCGTCAAAAACTCGTCGGCGGGCGTCGATGAATCCGCGACCGGCGACGTGCTCTTCACGATCAACAGCAGCGTGTTCAGCATTACGAGATCGGATACCGTCACGCTCGCCTGCGCCATGATTGCCGCCGACAATCTCGATCAATTGTATGCCAGCGCCGACCGCGCCCGCGACCACTACGAGAATCTGGCCGCCGGCCGTAACCCGTACCAGGTTGTGCCAGAATCGTTCGTGCTTGAACAGAATTACCCCAACCCCTTTAACCCGACCACCTCGATCGCTTTCGAATTGCCGGCCGACGGCGATGTCTCGCTCGAGGTCTTCAACACTCTCGGCCGGCGCGTGAGAGTCCTGCACGCCGGTTACCTTTCCGCCGGACGCCACGTCGTGGAGTGGGACGGCCTCAACGAAGGCCACCGACGGGTTGCCAGCGGCGTCTACTTCTACCGTCTTTCCACCTCCGAATTTTCCGAATCCCGCAAGATGGTCCTTTTAAAATAGGGCCGCCTTTATTATATTTCAGGCTGTACTGAACAGGAGGTATTCTGTCTCCGTTTATATAGCGGCAGACGTCTTGCTTTTATAAGGAAATCTACAATGATGTACACCAGGTTGACGACGCGTTTCGCGATCGGCGCGCTGCTGACCACGGCGGCGATTCTTGTGTTCGCGGCGGCGATTCAGGCCGTTCCCCCTTCTCCCGAAGCTGTCGAACAATGGAAATCCCAGGGTATCCTCGATCAAAAACTTGCCGAGTGGCGTGCGGCCGATCCGCCGCATACGCTGGGACCCAACACGACTTCGCTGGACGTCGACAAAATCAGACAGGCAACGGCGGCCGGTCTTGAGCCCCTTCCTGAGACCACGAAGGTCCTCATCGTTCTGGTCGATTTTGATAACTTGCAACATAAGATCGAACCATCGCGGTTCGACTCGCTTTTGCTTTCTAACCGGAACACGGGTCCGGTAGTTAATCCGACCGGCTCGATGACCGACTTCTATCTGGAGAACTCCTACGGCCACTACTATGTCAAAGGTCAGGTGATCGGATGGTTCCGGATGTCGGAGCCGTACGATTATTACTGGGACAGACCCGATTATCTGGCCCATGAAGCGGCAGACAGTGCTACCCGGGTGGTCGACTTCCGCGATTTCGATCTGGATGGCGACCAGATTTTCACCGAACTGCTGGTGGTACACGCCGGAGCGGGCGCGGAAACCGGGGCTGCGGGTATCTGGTCCCATATGTCCAGCCTGCCCGGGTCTGTGATACATGACCACGTCAGGATCGCGTCATATACGATGAATCCGGAACTCTATGGCGGCGGCATCTCGACGATAGGTGTCTTCACTCATGAATATGGTCACATACTGGGTATGCCCGACCTGTATGACGTCGACTACGAGCCGCCGGGCTCTTCCGGGCTGGGCGACTGGTCGCTGATGGCGGGCGGCAGCTGGAACGGCCCCGGCGGCAATACGCCGGCTCACTTTGACGCCTACTGCAAATATCAACTGGGGCTGGTCACACCTATCGTACTCGACGCTGACCCGTCTGTGCCGGGTTCCGTACAGTCCATCATTCAGGCTCCGATTCCTCAGGTGGAAAGCGAACCCGTGGTCTATTATATGAGCAACGACACCGCGATCTGGGGATGGTGGGAATTCTGGTTGGTGGAGAACAGGCAGAAAGTCGGTTTCGACGCGGCTCTCCCCGGCGAAGGGTTGTGCATTTATCATGTCGACCGGAATGTCTACGACAACAGTGACCCGCTTCGATATCATGTCGCCCTGGAGCAGGCCGACGGAAAGAACGCGCTGGCGCTGGGAGGTTCCGGGTCCGAGGGAGATGCCGGCGACCCATATCCCGGCACGACAAACAATCGCAATTTCACCGTTTTCACGAATCCCAATTCCTACACGAATTTCGGGGAAGAAAGCCGTATCGGCGTGTGGAATATCTCGGACTCGGATTCGCTCATGTTCGCCGACCTGGAAACCATCTACACGCATCCGTATCTATTGCTCTGGGATGATGACCCCCTGCAGTTCACTGATACCCTGAACGGCGGCAACGGTGACGGCTTCCTCGACCCGGGAGAAACAATTGAGTTCCACGGCTACGTCAAGAACGTCATGGCGCAGAGTTTCCATCCCATGGCGAGCCTGTCGGTGGATAACCCGTCGGTGACTTTTATTCAGAATGATGTCCCGATGAATATCGTCTCGCTGAATCCGTCCTACCCACCGCAGTATAACGCCCAACCGATCATTTTCACTATTGCCCCCGATGCTGATCCGGCAAATGTTGTGTTCACTTTTTCCGTAGCCAGTAGCCCAAGCATGGACACCTCAGTCGAACGTGCTTTTGTCAGCAACTTCGAATTCGACGGGGTTATCGGTAAGCCCGGCGTTCTCATCGTCGATGACGACGGCGGTCAGGAATGGCAGCAAAACGTGATACGCTCAGTGCAGAGAGCGGGCCTGGCTTACGGCATGTGGGATAAGAACACGCTCGGTTCGCCCACCGCCGCCGACCTGCTGGCGTATCCGTCGGTGCTGTGGCACACGGGTACGCCTGAAAACGGCGGGACACTGACCATACCCGATGTCTATGCGATGCAGGTTTTCCTCGACGGCGGCGGCAATCTGTTTCTGTCGAGCATGAGCGGCGCACAAACGCTGAATTCCATTGCGCCGACCTTCCTCTCGAATTATCTCCACTGCACCCTCGACAGCACCGGTTTGTACGCCGAACACATGGACGGCATCGACGGTAACGAGATTGGTGACGGTCTGAGCCTGGTGTTTGACTATACAACCTTCTCGCGAAGCTTCGATATCCTCCAGCCCGCCAACGGCGGTGAAGCGGCTTTTGAATTCATGTTCAGCATCTACCACAAGGGCATCGGCGCTGTCAGCTTCGCCAATGAAACCTACAAGACATTCTTTACGACCTTCCCGGTGGAATTTGTCGAGGACGATCCTGCTGAGTCGTACTATGATCCGGTGGACAGCCTGATGCTCAGAGTGTTCAGGACGTTCGGCGGAATTGCCACCGATGTCGCCGACGACGGTCACACGGATGTGCTTCCGAAAAACTTCGCGTTGCAGCAGAACTACCCCAACCCGTTCAACCCGTCGACCGAGATTGCCTACACGCTCTCGCCGACCGCCGACGGAAAACTGCCGCGTACGACGCTGAGCATCTTCAATGTGCTCGGCCAGAAAGTGAAAACGCTGGTCGATGAAGTCCAGTCTGCCGGCAGTTACCGGGTAACCTGGGATGGTCGCACTGACACGGGGCAGAGGGTCTCCTCGGGTGTGTACTTCTATCGCCTGACCAGGGGAGAAGAGGCCGCTGCCAGGAAGATGGTTCTGTTAAAATAGGTAAAATCGATCCTGTATTAGAAAGGGCCGCGCACGTTATGCGCGGCCCTTTTCCTATTGTCGATCAATAGCTTACAATCCGAATAAGATTCTCAAAAAAATGAATTGAATCACTTGACAACCCGTCCGATATAGTATACTATTGAAAATGAAATTCGTTTTCATTTGGCTTGGGACCGAAACAGGCCTGAATTGAGAAGAAAGATGAGAGAGTTCCTGAAAACAAAAGGCTTCAAGATGACCCCGCAGCGGGAGCTGGTTTTTCGCTCGTTTTTTGAAGCGGGGCGGCACGTGACGGTCGATGAACTGTACGACCGCGTTCGCGCCAAGGACAATTCTATCGGTTACAGCACCGTGTGGCGGAATCTCAAACTGATCTGCAAGGTCGGGTTGGCCGAAGAAGTGAATCTCGGTGACGGTATCACCCGCTATGACCGGATCACGCCCGAACCGCACGGCCACCTGTACTGCCTCGAGTGCAAGAAGCTGATTGAGTTCGATGTTGCGAACATGGTCGGCTTTCTCACCACTGTGGCGGAGAACCAGCATTTCGCCGCCGAGGGATTCAAGATAGAAATCCAGGGATACTGCCCGTCGTGCGACGCCAGACGCAGGGAATCCCTTCAGGAACACGCGGAAAACAAGTAAACGGTTACGGACTGACGATAACGCACCAGTGGGAGACAGGACATGACATACTTGGACAAGCTGATACCGGGCCAGATCGCGCGGGTGATCGGTTACAACGGTGACTCTCCCGTCATTCGCCGGTTGACCGAACTGGGAATCGTTCCCGGTCGGCAGATACGGTACGTACGCAACGCACCCCTGCGTGACCCGCTGGAAATACAGGTTGGTTCGTGTTTCCTGTCACTCCGCCATGCCGAGGCATCCCTTGTCGCGGTCGAGGTGGAAGACAGCTAGAGAACCTGCCTATGGCACGAGCGGTCAAGGATACGCCCGCGGTCGGTCAGGTCACAGTCGCGATTTGCGGCAATCCGAACTGCGGCAAAACGACCATATTCAATGCCATCACCGGACTGCACCAACGGGTAGGTAACTACCCCGGCGTCACTGTCGAGAAAATCACCGGTCAGTTTCGCCTCGACAGTCACCCGGGCGCCGAATTCAGGCTTGTCGACGTACCCGGCAGCTATTCCCTCTCCGCGTTCTCTCCCGACGAATACATAGCGTCACGAGCGCTCAACGGCAGTTTCCGGGGAGAGCCGCGCCCCGATGTTATCATCTGCCTGATCGACGCCACCAATCTCGAGCGCGGGCTCTACCTGCTCTTCCAGGTGCTCCAGATAGGTCAACCGGTCGTGGTCGGCCTGAACATGATCGACCTTGTCGCCAGGCATGGTCTTGAGATTGACTACGCCAGACTCTCAAAGATGCTCGACGGACTGCCGGTAGTCCCGATGGTCGGCAGCCGGGGAAAAGGTGTCGACCGGCTCAAGGAAGAAGTCGGCCGTCTTCTCGATCAACCGGTCGTGCCCGATCTTGCGCTCAATGATCCCCTGACCGAACAAGTCGTGCTCGAGCTGATGGCCGAAACGCAGGCGGGTCGTCGCACCAAAGCTGAATTCCTCAGGATTCTTTTCGACGTCAACGGACCGGCGGAGAAAGATTTTTTGCGCCGCGAACGCGATCACCGCACGTCGCTGCTGTCCCGTATGCGAAAAGAAGTGGTCGACCATTTCGGGTCGCTCACCCTGGCGGAAACACGACCCTATATGACAAAGGCGGCTGAAATTGCCGGCGCTGTCGTGCACCAGGCTCGCCCGCCGGCGAAGCGTATCTCCGATCAGATTGACAAGGTCCTGCTTCATCCGATCTTCGGACCGATCATTCTCATCGCGGTGATGACGCTCATGTTCCAGTCGATTTTCACGTGGGCCGAACCGTTGATGGATGTCATCGACAATGCGTTCAGCGCCCTTGCCTCGCTGGTGCAAACGAACATGGCGGCCGGACCGCTGCGCTCGCTTCTCACCGACGGTCTCATCGGCGGTGTCGGGTCGGTGCTCGTATTCCTGCCGCAGATCATGATCCTGTTTTTGTATATCGCCTTGCTCGAGGATTCCGGCTATATGCCGCGCGCCGCATTTATTGTCGACCGGGCTTTCAAGTGGTGCGGCCTGTCGGGGAAGTCGTTTATCCCGATGCTCTCGTCGTTCGCCTGCGCCGTTCCGGGCATCATGGCCACGCGGACAATCGAAGACCGGAAGTTGCGGATCATTACTATCATGGTGGCACCGCTCATGACCTGTTCGGCTCGCCTGCCCGTTTACACGATCATGATCGCCGCCTTCATTCCGCATAAGACTTACGCCGGGATTTTCAATTCGCAGGGCCTGGTCCTGACCGGGCTCTATCTGCTGGGAATAGTCACCGCCGTGATAGTATCGTTTGTCCTGAAGAAGACGTTGTTCAAGACGGAACGCGGTTCATTCATCATGGAAATGCCGACATATAAGCTGCCCACGATCAAATCGCTTGTCATCCGCGTGCTAAACCGCGCCAGGGCTTTTGTGATGCGGGCCGGCACGATCATTTTGGCCATCACCATAATCATCTGGGCGCTCAGCTATTATCCGAGATCAGAGAGCATCGCCGAACAATACCAGGCACAGCGGGACAATGCGTCGGTACAGTATGATCTTGATCAGTCACAACTCGACGCCGCATACGTGCAGATGGAATCGCGTGAGCTATCGATTAATGCTTCAATAATCAGCGCCATCAAGTCACAACTCGACCAAGCCGACAGTCCCGAGGCTGTTTTACAGGCGGTGTCCCGACTGCGGTCGGAATACCCGCAGCAATCGGAGTTTGTGAAATTGCTCGGTGACGAGCGAACGCTGCAACTGCTGCACCAGAATACTCTCTCACGTATCGATGCCCGCGAGTCAGGGGCGAATCTGCGTAATTCGTACTTCGCACGACTCGGGCGGGGTATTCAGCCGGCATTCGCACCGCTGGGATGGGATTGGAAAATTACGATGGCCGCGATTGCATCGTTCCCCGCGCGTGAGGTAATCATTGCCACGCTCGGGACAATATTCAATCTGGGCGGCGAGATCGACGAGACCTCGACTCCGCTCGTGGACAAAATGCGTCACGCAACCTGGGATTCGGGACCGAAGCAGGGGACGAGCGTTTTCACGCCGGCAGTGGCGCTTTCGATCATGGTCTTTTTTGCCCTGTGCTGTCAGTGCGGGGCGACCGTCGTGACTATCAAACAGGAGGCGGGCGGCTGGAAATACGCGGCATTCGTGTTCGCGTATATGACCGGCCTTGCCTATGTCGGAGCGCTGGCGACATACCAGGCGTTCACATGGATTGGATTGTAATGAGTATTCTGCTTCAACAGATAGCTATCGGACTGGCCCTTGCGGGGGCCGTCACTTACCTCGTGATTTACTACGTTCGCCGCAGAAAAAAAGAAGGGGCCTGCGAGAGTTGCCGGCTTCTGAAAGAGGCACGAAAATCGCGACACGTCAGCCCCAGGTGACCTCGACGCTTCCAAATTGACTTTCGTTTCCCGACCGGTATATTCCAACCGTTGAAGATATAACCATATGTTTGCAAACGGACCTGTCATACTCGGCCAGTACCGGCCGCTGGATTCGTACCTGCATCGACTCGATGCCCGCGCGAAAATGCTGCCGGTCCTGCTGGTGCTCGTGCTCGCACTATTCACCGGCTCGCTCGTATTTTACCTGATCCTGATGTTTGCCCTGATAACGGCCCTGTTGTGGTCCGGGGTCGGCGCCGACACGCTCGGGCGCAATTTTCGCCCTATTCTCATCCTCGTGCTCATCACTTTCCTGTACCACATCATTTTCTTTCAGGGCGATTCCGAAGTGCTGGTGGATATTCTTGGATTCAAGATCACCGAGGGCGCGATTCATAACGCCGTGTTCTTCTCGCTGCGACTGCTCCTCTTTGTGTCGGTGGCGTTTCTGATCACGCTCACAAATTCCCCCTCTGAACTGGCCGAAGCCCTGGCGAAGCTCCTGCGGCCGCTCAAGAAAATCGGCGTCCCGGTGCATGATCTGGCGCTGATTCTCTTTATCGCCATACGGTTCATCCCGATCCTCTATGAGGAATTTACGATCATCAAGAACGCACAGACAATTCGCGGCGTCACCTTCACCGGTTCGTTCATCAGCCGGGTCAAGAAGACAACTGCCATTCTGCTGCCGGTATTCGTGTCGGCGATCAGCCGCGCCGATGATCTCGCGCTGGCTATCGAAGCCCGCGGTTATAAAGGCGGTCGCGACCGTACGTTCTATTCCCGGACTCATTTCGGGGCGGCCGAAGTACGCTTCATGATCCTGGTGTCGCTGGCCATAATCGTCCTGTTCTATTTCACGCGGCATATATGAGCGAAAAGAATATCAAAATCACGGTCGAGTATAAGGGCACTGCTTACGCCGGCTGGCAGTATCAGCCGAATCAGTCTACCGTGCAGGGGGAACTGATCAAGGCTATTTTCCGCGTCACTGACCAGAAAGTCCCGGTAATCGGTGCGGGGCGGACCGATGCCGGCGTTCATGCTCTCGGTCAGGTCGCCAACTTTCGGATAAATCATTCGCTGCCGGCGGAAAAGTACCGCGACGCTATCAATTTCTATTTGCCCGATGATATCCGGGTGAAAGACTCTACCGAGGTGGATGCGGGCTTTCACGCTACCCGCGACGCCAATTTCCGGTGTTACCGCTACCTGATGTCACGGGAAAAGTCCGCCCTCTACCGGGACATGCGCTGGGAAAACCCGGTCGAACTCGATTTTGACAAACTGACCGCTGCAGCCGCCATGATTACGGGTGAGCATGATTTCTCGGCCTTTTGTGTGGTCGCCTCCCGCAAGGAAGACAACACCTGCCGTATCGACTATTCCCGGTGGCGCCGCGTGGGGCCGCTGTACATTTATGAGATTCGCGGTAATCGCTTCCTGCACAGTATGATACGTTCTCTTGTCGGCGCCATGACCAATCTCGCTGCGGTCAGTGCCGACAACAACAGCCGCAACTTGACTTTGAACAAGTTCGGCGATATTATTAACGCTCACGCAGATGAACGAAATGTGTTCACCGCACCGGCCCACGGACTCTATCTCGTTTCGGTCGGTTACTGAACCCGTACCAAAAGGATATCCGGGATGAAGTTCTTTATCGATACCGCCAACATAGACCAGATCAAAAAAGCCGCCGCGATGGGCGTGCTCGACGGGGTCACCACCAATCCCTCCCTGGCTGCCAGGGAGTCTGCCCCTTACAAGGACATTCTGAAAGAAATCTGCAGCATCGTGCCGGGACCGGTCTCGGCCGAGGTTATCGCCACCGATAGCGAGGGTATGCTGGCCGAAGCGCAGGCGCTGGCCAAGATCGCCGACAATATCGTTGTCAAGATTCCGACTATCCTCGAAGGTCTGGTGGCTATCAAGAAGCTCAACGAGATGGACATCATGACCAACGCCACGCTGGTTTTCAACCCGATGCAGGCGCTCCTGGTCGCCAAGGCAGGGGCGTCGTTTGTCTCGCCGTTTATCGGCCGGCTGGATGATATCTCATCCAGCGGCATGGCCCTGATTGAACAAATAGTCCAGATTTACAGCAATTACGGGTTCTCCACCGAAGTTCTCGTGGCCTCGGTGCGGCATCCGATGCACGTTGTCGAAGCGGCGATGATCGGCGCCGATGTTGTCACGATGCCGTATGATGTCATCGCCAAACTGATCAAGCACCCGCTCACCGATATCGGGCTGGAGAAATTCATCGCCGATTACAAGAAAGCGAATAAGGGATAATGATAGAGCGCTATACGTTGCCCGAGATGGGCGAGCTCTGGTCCGAGGAAACCAAATTCCGCACGTGGCTCGAGGTCGAGCTCGAGGCCGCCCGGGTCATGGCCCACAATAAGATCATCCCCGCCGAAGCCTACAAGGTCATGGCGAAGAAGGCGAATTTCGATGTCGACCGGATCAACGAGATCGAAAAAGAGGTCAACCACGATGTCATCGCTTTCCTGACTTCGGTCGAGGAATTCGTGGGTGAAGAGGCCAAGTATATGCACTACGGGATGACTTCGTCGGATATGCTCGACACGGCGCTGTCGTTGCGCATGAAACGCGCCTCGGAAGTTATCGACAAGAAGATCCAGACCGCTCTCAGGTTAATCAAGAAGCTTGCGCTCAAGTACAAGAATACACCCTGTATCGGTCGGACACACGGCGTGCTCGCCGAGCCGACTACCGCGGGACTGAAGTTCGCCCTCTGGTATGCGGAACTGACTCGGCGGCGCGAGCGGTTTCTGGGTGCCGGCGAACAGGTCGCGGTAGGTAAGATTTCCGGCGCGGTCGGTAATTTCGCCAATCTCGATCCCAAAATCGAGACCGCCGTCTGCCGCCGACTCGGACTGAAAGCCGCCGCCATATCGACCCAGGTTATCCAGCGTGACCGCCATGCCGACTTCCTGACATCGCTGGCCCTGCTCGGTTCCTCGATGGAGAAATTCGCGACCGAAGTCCGCAACCTCCAGCGCACCGAAATCGGCGAAATGGCCGAAGGATTCAGCAAGAATCAGAAAGGCTCATCGGCCATGCCGCATAAGAAAAACCCGATCACGGCCGAACGGGTTACCGGTATCGCCCGCCTCTTGCGCGGATATGCATTGTCGGCAATGGAGAATATCCCACTATGGCACGAGAGAGATATTGCCCACTCGTCGGTCGAGCGGGTCATTATCCCCGACGCCACCACGATCATCGACTACGGACTGCAGAAATTCATCGAAATACTCGATAATCTGGTCGTGAACGAAAAGCGGATGCTCGAGAATATTTACTATGGCGGCGGACTGGTGTTCTCCCAGCGTCTCCTGCTCAAGCTGGCCGGACCTGTCGGTTCGCGCGACAAAGCTTATCGTCTCGTGCAGAAAAATGCCATGCTGGCCCAGGAGGGGAAAGGCCGTTTCCATGATCTCGTCCTCAAGGACACGGAGATCCGCAAGTACCTCTCGACCTCGCAGATAGATGACTGCTTCAAACTGGGCTACTATACCAAGAACGTTTCAAAGATCTTTCGACGGGTGTTTGGCAGATGATAGTTCGTGAGGGGCTGCCCTTCATCGTCTTTGGAATCGTGGTGACGGCTGCACTCATTCTGTCGGCGGCCCGATGGGACAGCTGGGTCGCCTTCGTGCTCAGCCTGGTCGTGGCTCTACTGACCGTTTTCACCGCTTTCTTTTTCCGCAATCCTGTCCGACAGGTTCCGACCGAAACAAATATCCTTGTCGCGCCCGCCGACGGCACCGTTGTGGCGATCGACAGTCTGGAAAATCACCCTTTTATCGGGGGAAAAGCGGTCAGAGTATCGATATTCCTGTCAATATTCGATGTTCATCTAAACCGAACCCCGGCCGCGGGCGTAATAGACTATGTGAAGTACAACCCCGGACAATTTCTTGCCGCTTATGAGGATAAGGCCTCGGAAGTGAACGAACAGACAGAAATCGGCATGACCGACAGGGCCGGCCATAAGCTTGTTTTCAAGCAAATCGCAGGCATTATCGCCCGCCGTATCGTCTGCCGTCTGAAAGCGGAGCAACCGGTGACCCTGGGGGAGCGATTCGGTATGATTCGTTTCGGCTCGCGTACCGATTTGATATATCCGACCGCCTATGAAACCCGTGTCACCAAAGGGCAGCACGTCACGGCCGGGGAGACCGTCATGGCCTCGCTGGTCGCCGCCGCCGGGCAGCAAGAAGGGGAGACGCCCTGATGTCGACTGATTACCGGGGCATATTCCCCGGCACCTTTACCATGGGCAACGTGGTGTGTGGCTTCATCTCGATACTGTCCGCTTTCGAGGGGAATGTCACCACCGCCGCCTGGTTTATCATTCTCGCCGGATTCCTGGATGCTCTCGATGGCCGCGTCGCCCGGCTCAGCGGGACGACCTCCCAGTTTGGCGTCGAACTCGACTCTCTGGCGGATTTCCTCTCGTTCAGCGTTGCCCCGGCGGTTCTGGTCTACACCATCAAACTCAGCGCGTTGGGCAAGTGGGGGTGGATTATCTCGATAGTCTATATTATGGCCGCCGCCTACCGCCTGGCCCGATTCAACCTGATGGCCGACTCCGAGGAAAAGAAAAACTTCGTCGGTCTGCCGGTGCCGGCCGGAGCGTTTCTCATGGTCTCTTACATTATTTTCTGCTACAATCTCTGGGGACATCTCAGGTACGACGAAGTCCTTGTTTCCATGATTATTGTCATCTCGTTTTTGATGGTCTCGCAGATCGAATACGATGCCATGCCTGACAAGTTCACTACCCGCGAGGATAAACTCAAATATATCGCAATTGTGGTCGGCATTATTGCCGTCATTATCCGGCCGAGACTTTTATTGTTTCCATTGGTTTCAGTGTATATATTGTCCGGTATGTTTAGAGAAGCCTACCGGTTGTCCAATGCCGGCGTCGGAAAGGTGACCGGGCGGCGAAAAACAGATAGAGAGCAGGTAAATGGAGAAAAATAAAAAAGCCACCGTATACGTGAAGCTCAAAGACGGCGTGCTCGACCCGCAGGGCGTGACCATCCAGAAGGCGCTCGCCCAGATGGGCTACGGAGATTTCGTCTCGGTGCGCTCGGGAAAATTCTTTGAACTCGAAATAAAGGCGGGCAGTACCGATGTCAATCGCAAGATCGATGATGTCTGCTCCAAACTGCTTGCCAATCCGGTGATCGAGAAGTTTGAGGTGAAAGGACCGGAATGAGAGTCGGCATTGTCACATTCCCCGGATCGAATTGCGATTACGACGCCTATGCCGCTGTCAAACATATAGTTGGCGAGGATGCCGTATTCCTGTGGCACAAATCCGAGGACCTGCAAAATGTCGATCTTGTTATTCTCCCGGGCGGATTTTCCTACGGCGATTATCTTCGCGCCGGGGCTATCGCCCGCTTTTCGCCGATTATGGGCAAAGTTGTCTCATTCGCCCGCTCCGGAGGCATGGTTCTCGGCATCTGCAACGGCTTCCAGGTGCTCACGGAGGTCGGTTTGCTTCCGGGTGCGCTGATTCGCAACAGCCACCTTCGGTTCAGCTGCAAATTTGTCAATCTCCGCGTGGAGAACGACCAGACCGCCTTTACCTGCGCCGCCTCAAAAGGCAACATTCTACGCATTCCGATAGCCCACGGTGAGGGCAACTATTACGATTTCGAGGGTGATATCAGAAAACTCGAGGATTCCGGACGGGTGCTGTTTCGTTATGTCGATGCACACGGACAGCCGACCCCATCCGCAAATCCCAACGGTTCGATAGATAATATTGCCGGTATAATCAACGAAGAAGGTAATGTCGCCGGTATGATGCCGCATCCCGAACGCGCGGTCGAGACCATTCTCGGCTCCGTCGACGGGCTGAAAATATTCGACTCGGTACGGGCGACATGTAAATCCACCAACCTGGTAGGAGACAAGTGAAACGACGTGAACTGACCTTTATTATCACGGCGCTGATCCTGGGGGCCGTATTCGGCGGACTGATCGGCGATATTATCGGAAGTTATCTGCCGCCGGGCACCGCCAAGGTGGTCTTCACGAAATCAATCGAGGTCGGTTTCCAGACGACAAAAGTCGACTTCTATGCGATTTCGTTTACGGTCGGCCTGATGTTCAGGATCAACTTCATGTCGGTTCTCGTCGTATTGTTGGTGATCGTCTATTTCAGGTGGTGGTACTTGTAGCATCGTCATTTTGACGGAGGTGAGAATTATGTTCGGCATGGGACCGTGGGAACTATTAGTCATATTCGTGGTGATACTTCTGTTGTTCGGCGCCAAGCGCCTGCCCGAAATCGCCCAGGGCATGGGCAAAGGGATTCGGGAATTCAAGAAGGCCATGAAAGACACAACCGATGAAATCAAAGGCTCGCTGGACGAACCGTCCAAGCCGCCGTCCGGAACCAAACCGGAAAACCGCAACGGAGAAAATCAGAACCAGGGCAATAAAACGACCTAAGCAACAGCGATCTACCGGAGTGGCGTATGAAGGTGACGTTTGCGAAAGACGACGCAGAGAAGGTTGGCAAGCTCCTCGGGGCGGAACGAATCATCCACGAGAAGGATCATTTTCGCCTTAAAATTACCAACGAGGAAGAAAAACGCATCCTCGTCCTTGAAATCTACCCCGAGGTGGCCCTCGGAAAAAGCGGCGGCATGCTCGTTGTCGTCTACACCGGCAACTCCCACCTTCAGCTGCATAACTGCACCGGCTATGTCGTTTCCGAAGAACTCGGCGAGGTCACATTCGTGGCCGAAACCGGCAAACAGCTCTCCGGTCTTGTCGTCGAAAAAGGCGCCTCCTGTTCGCTGTATGCTTCCATCAATCGCGACCTGATATCATCCGACTTCACCCAGCTCGGTGTCGAGGTCATGCTTTCCGGCGTCGCCCTCTCACTCGCCGAAGAAATCCTGGCTAAAGAGGAAGATCAGGACCAATCCAAAGACTGACTGCTGTTTTCCTTCCAGATAGAACCTCTTCCCATCCGCCATTACCCGAGCAGGTCG